>CALXTV010000013.1 GCA_944391505.1 uncultured Alphaproteobacteria bacterium
GGAAAGAAGTCAACATATAATGAAGACGGATTTATTTTTGTCGTATGTCTGGAAGTATTGTCGGGCTTGGTTTGCTCGTAGCTTCACTGGAGTTGTGCCCGAGGGTGACGATAAAAAATATTTTCTCTTCTGTCATATTCGGACTTGGAGTCGATAGTTGGCGAGAACGGGCAATAAGCGAAGTTCGAGGCTTACGGGCAGGGAAAGGATAATAAAAGAAATGCTTCAGACATAACAAAACATCCAACTGAAAATGAAAAAACTTGGCTATTTGGAATGACGTTTGTCTTTTTCGGCGTAGGGATTCTCCGTTTTTCGCACGGTTATCCGCAGCGGAATTCCTCCCAAATTAAAAGTTTCACGCAGATTGTTCATCAAATAGCGCAAATAAGCATCCGGCAGTCCCTCGGGATTACTTGAAAAAATATAAAATGCCGGCGGCCGGGTCTTGGCCTGTGTAATATAACGCAGCTTAATCCGGCGCTTGTTTTTACCGAGCGGTGGCGGGTAGTTGTCAATCATGTCGGCAAACCATTTGTTCAGCGGCGCCGTCGGAATACGCGTATTCCACCGATCATAAACTTTTAACACGGCGCTCATCAGCTTGTCCAAATTCTCGTTCTTAAGCGCGGAAATCGTAACCGTCGGCACGCCTTCCGCCTGCGCCAGCGATGTTTGCAGCTTATCGTTAAGTTTTTGCAATGCCTCTTTGCGGTTGGCAATATCCCATTTATTGACGGCAATAACCAATGCCCGTCCTTCATCGATAACCTGACGCGCAATTGTTAAGTCCTGTTTGTCCAAAACGGCATCGGCATCTAAAACCAAAACAACGACTTGCGCCGTAAAGGCAGCCCGTTTTGTGCTTGCGGCCGACATTTTTTCCAACGAGTCCTCAATCTTTGCCCGACGCCGCAATCCGGCCGTGTCGACTAACTTGATTTTACGGCCTTTCCATTCCCAGTCAACGGCGATTGCATCTCGGGTAACCCCGGCTTCCGGCCCCGTCAGCATTCTTTCGTCCTTAAGCAAAGCGTTCATCAGGGTCGATTTTCCGACGTTCGGCCGGCCGACAATCGCCAGTTGGATTGGCCGAGACTTATATTTTTCGTCTTCAAGCCTGTCTTTTTCTTCTTGCGAGAGCGCTTCGCTTTCGGCTTCGTCATCTCTATCTGCCGAAATTTCTTCTTCCGTCTTTCGGTCAAAATGCTTCAGAGCGTCGTACAAATCCTGCAAACCGATGCCATGTTCCGCGGAGAAAGGTATCGGAGCACCCAGGCCGAGTTTGTAAGCCTCATGAATACTGTCTTCCTGCAGCTTGCCTTCGCATTTGTTGGCCAGCAAAATAACCGGTTTCCCGCTCTGTCTTACCAGTCCGGCAAAAAGTTCGTCATACGGCTGAACCCCGGCGCGTGCGTCAAACAAAAACAGGCAGATGTCCGATTCTTTGATGGCACGCTCGGTCTGCTGCCACATTCTTTTTTCCAGACTGTCGTCCTTGGCATATTCAAACCCGGCCGTATCAATAATCTGCAAATCAATGTCCTGCAGCTTTGCCGCAGCCTCTCTGCGGTCACGCGTAACGCCCGGCTTGTCATGCACAATGGCTATCTTGCGACCGGCCAGCCGGTTGAATAATGTTGATTTTCCGACGTTCGGTCGTCCGACAATGGCTGTTTTCAAAGACATGGCAAAATCCTATTTATAAGCAGTCAGGTCAGCGTCATCCGTAACAAAAAGCGCCGTATTTCCGGCCACAATCGGCGGCAGGCTGACGCCGTCGCTGAGCGTGATAAAACCAAGAATTTTTCCGGTATACGGCGAAATTGCAAAAGCATAGCCGTTAGATGTTGCAACCAGCAGTCTGTTGCTGGTCAGTACCGGGCCGCTTGCCGTAACGCCGACTTTGTCCTCTTTGGTTTTGCCCAATGGAATTTGGGTGTTCCACACAATTTTGCCCGTTGCTTTTTCAATGGCAAATAAATCATAGTTATTGCTCAGCACAAACATAAATTTACCGGCAATCCACGGCTGATTAATGCCGCCGATTTCTCTCTCCCAGATTCGGGCGCCGCTGCGCAAATCGATGGCAACCAGAATATTGTTGTTGCCGATAGCGTAGACCGTTGCCCCGTCAATAACCGGATTCGCTTTGATCGCATTGATGTTTGCCGGCGAATTTGTCCGTTTGCGAGAGACCAGAATATCCGACCACAGCGGCGAACCGGTACTTGCTTTGAACGCGCGCAGTTCTCCGTTGGAAAAAGCCGCGACAATCGTGTCCTGCTGCGGGCTGTATGCCGGGCTGGCGCCGCCGACCAGAGTTGTTTCTTCGGACGGCGTTTTATAATCCCAGAGAACCGTTCCGTCGACGCCGTTGAGGGCAATCAGCTTGTTGTCAATGGTTTGAACAAACACAACGCCGCGTTCTGCCGTCGGGGCGATTCGTATCGGCAGTTCGGTGTCATAACGCCACAGTTTTTTGCCGGTTACCATATCCAGCGCAAAAACCGTGCCAAACCCGGTCGTTGCATAAACTTTCTTGTCAAAAACGGCCAAACCCGCACCTTTCAACGACGTGCTGATATCATCTTTAATCAGCGGCTTCAGCCGCCGTTTCCAGATTTTCCGTCCGTCGTCAAGGCGGAATGCGCTGACGATTCCGTCGGCGTCAATGGTAAAAACAGCCTTATGCGCGGAAACCGGAGCCGCAATCAGAAAATCGCGTTTGGAGCTCCCTTCACCGAAACCGGATTCCCAGAGTTCTTTCAGTTTGCTGTCTGAGCTTAAATGCCCCATCATGTGCGTTGCATTGCCGCCGCTTTGCGACCAGGCCGTATTCACATAAGGCGCCGGCAGCACAATCTTAACCTCTCCGGGGGCGTAATCCGGCTGCAGGGCAGTCCTTCCCTCCAAAACCGAAATGCGTTCGCCGTCAAGGGTAATTTTTTCTTCCTCAACCATGCTGCAACCGCACAACAGAGCAAAAACCGTAACCGGCAGCAAAGATCTAAACTTCAGAAACTGCATCTGTATCTCCATAATCCTGTGATTCTATTCGGCACCGTTCAAAACCGACAGCATGTCCTGAACACGCATTTTCAAACCGTCCGGCAGATTCGGCGTATTCAAAATTTCGTTGTAAATTGCCTGCGCTTCGTCAATTTTGCCGTCTCTGATTGCCGCCATGGCGGTCATTTCCTTGGCAATGTTTGTCCAACTGCCGTTTTCTTTAATCAGCGGCTGCAAAAGAGCATCGATTTCTTCGCGCGGCGCGTTGTCCAGTTTATAAGAAGCCAGTTTGATGATTGAAACGTCGCGAAGCTTTTTGTTGATACTCTTGTCGGCAGAAATTTCTTCCAGAATTTTGACTGCTTCGTCATTTTTGCCCTGTTCCAGCAGAATATTGGCCGTCTGCAGCCGGGCAATGTCGCTGTATATATTGCCGCCGGTTTTTTCCATCTGTTCCAAAACTTTGAGGCTTTCGTCATATTTTCCCTGATTTTCCAGGTTCAGGGCATAAGCATAAGTGTCCGACCATGTTTCGCTTTGTGTCCGGCGCCAGCTTTTAAATCCCTCGAAACTGACGGCGCCGGTAATTGCCAATACAACCAGCAGGATAATATAAAGGCCGTATTTTTCCCACATTTGTTTAAGGTTGTCGTTTTTAACCTCTTCGGTAACTTCACGGATAAATGCCTCCTGCTCGGCGGCATCGATTTCTTTTTTCATGGTTGTTCTGTCCTTTTCACTATTGCAATAAGCTAATCTATTTATAACGTAAAACCGGTTCTTGGCAAATCAAATATTTAAGAACTTGACAGTTTTTAGCTGTTGACCACCTCGTTAATCAGAAATTTTTTGACCCAGCGTAAATCCTCAATGGGGATTTTTTTGCCGAAAATGGCGGTTCTGGCGTCGGAAATGATTGACAGGTAATACCTGCCGGTGGCCGGATTAACGGTAACGTCCACGGCCTCAATGTCTCTTTTTTTGATTTCCGTATTTTTGCGGGAAAACAGCATAAATTTGTGAACGATAACGATCTTGTCCTGCTTGACCACGATTTTGTCCTTGCGGAACAAAGCCATGACCGAAACTGCAATGATAAACAGGCCGATAATGCAGAATGTCAGGATAACGTCGGTTGAAAAACGACTTTTGACGGTTTCGGCATTGAACCCGGCGAACAACAGAAGTCCGCCGAACAACAACAGACAAAACCATGCGATAATATTATAAGCGTCCCAGAAGATTTTGCGGGCTTTAATAACGGTTTTGTCTCTTTTGCGGACGAAAGCGATGGAGGGCGGCAGGGGTTCGCGGTCATTATAGCTGTTGACGGCCTTTCCCTCTTCAATCAGTTCTTTAATGGACTTGTCAAGGTCGGCGACTTCCCGTCTGACCATACCCTCATCGGTCAGAACGACCGCCGGCAGATTAAGCTTTTGGGCATAATATTCCCAGATTTTGCGAATGTTTTTGCTTTTGGTCGAAATGTAAAGCGGCGCTGTTTTTTGCGGATTTTTATGATACAGCTCAATAATGTATTTGTTTTTGTTCATAAACCCGAACTGAAAAAACTCGATTCTGAACCTTACGCCCTCATATTTGTCAATCGATTCTTTGACGACCTTTTTCGCCCCGAAAGCCGGCCGGTAAATAATTTGCACTTTTTTGCCGTCGAAGAATATTTTTTTGTAACGAATATAAGACAACAGCAGCGACAATACGATTCCCGCTCCGACCAGAATAATGATGATGTCAAAAAAAGTCGGGTTCATAAACGGCTGATAGATAACGTCGGCCTCGTCTTCCGGAATAAAATCAAAATCCGTCCGGCTGTGACTCAGTCCGTTAAACAGTTCATAAATTCCGAGCAGCATGAGAATGGTGCCGAAAATAAGCCCCGGATAAAGAATATGCAAAGCGATTCTGTCCGACTTTTTGGTCGGCAGTTTTTCCAGATTAAGCACAAAACTGTGGCTGTAATGATTGGGCGCATTTTCGGTCATTCGTTTGATCCTCTTTTTTTTATGTGGTATTTCTGTTTCTCATGCTATATTATTTTTTTCAAATAATCATCTTTTTTTTGTAAAATCTTTTTTTTACAAAATAACGGGAAGCTTTAATTTATTTTAACGATATGAATATAATATCGGCATCAATAAATCCAAATTTAACGGGGTGATGTAATGAGTAGTGTAGAAATTTTTAACTCGGGAACCAACCTTCTGATTACGCTGGCAGCGCTTTTTATTTTGTTGCTGTCCGTATGGTACAGCAGTCAGGACATAAAAATCGGCAAGGGCATAAAATATATGTTTTTCGGTCTGGCGCTGGAATTTATCGGTTCCTGGTTTGGTTATCAGATGAACGAATATTATCAGCTGGGTATCTCAATTAATTTTCTGGCTTTTCTCGAACTGCTCATGCTGCTGCTCTCCATGATGTTTCTGGCCTTGTCGGCTTCGCAGCTTTTGGTCGCCAACATTCCGGATACGCCGGTGATTGGCGCCATTACCGGTTTGGGTCTGGTGGCTATCATCTATTTCTGCTTAATAGCCCAGGACGGTGCAATGGTTAGTTATATGCGCCAGATTTTCCCGCTGACGGGGTTTGCATATATTTCAACCAGTTTCTGGTCGCAGAGCGGCCACCGGTTCAAAACCGGCTTTCTGATTGGCGGCGCCCTGACCGCAGGCGTCGCGGTTCTGCTCGTCTGCCGTCTGCTGGGCATTGCACCGGAAATCGTCAATTCGATGTGGTATGTCTCCGCTTTGGTCTATGTCGGCTTGGCTGTCGCTCTGCTGATGATAAAAGTTGATTTTATGTCCAAAAAAATTGAGGACAAAGATATTGAAATCGAAAAATACAACAAACGCATTGAAGAGATTATTAAATCTTCGCCGTTTCCGATTATCATCTCCCGCCTGAGCGACGACAAGCTGATTCTGGCCAACAACAACGCCGTCAAACTGTTTGGAATTCAGCCGTCCGAACTTGACCGTTACCGGTTGAGAGACTTTTTTGCCGATGCGGAAAACCGCCGGCTTCTCAACGAGCGTTTGGAACAGGAAAAAGAAGTGCAGGACTTTGAAATTCTGGTCAAAACCTCAACCGGCGACACGCCTTTCTGGTTGCTGACTTCGGCAAATATCATCGACTATAACTACGACATTGCACTCTATGCCGCGTTTCAAGATATTACGTCGCGCAAAAACCGCGAAGCCCTGCTTAAAAACCAGGCTGTCCGCGATCCGTTGACGTCATTGTATAACCGTCGATATTTTGAAGAAGAAGTTACCAAACGCATAGCCCTGTCGCGAATGAAAGGCGGCTGCTATTCCGTTTTGATGATTGATGCCGACAAGTTCAAAAACGTCAACGATACATACGGTCACAAAGTCGGCGACAAAGTGTTGATAGAATTGTCCTCGACGGCCGAAAGGGCCTTGCGAGACTGCGACATCGTTGCCCGGTACGGCGGCGAAGAGTTTGTCTGCTATCTTTCCGATGTAACGCCGGAAAAAGCAAAAATTGTTGCCGACCGGCTGCGCGAAACCATTTCCAAAATCGTCGTCTATTCGGACGAAGGAAAGCCGTTCGGCTTCACCATCAGCATCGGTATTTCGTCTTCCGAAATATCGGATAACATTGACACGCTGATTAAAACGGCCGACGAAGCGCTTTACCGCGCCAAGGAAAACGGGCGCAACCGCTGTGAGGTGTTTACAAAGGCAGATTTGGCCAATTTCCATAATCAGGAGGAACCGCCCCATAAAACGGAAACCGGTCAGTTGCACCCGGTTTTTGAAAAAGAGAGCGTTCAGGAAATTTCGTTGCTTGACGGTGTGGGCGCCAACCATATTGCCGAAAACAATACCAATATAGAAGAGCGCAAGGAAACCGGAAAAAATCAGGATAATGCTTATCCGATTCTGGGGCTTGACGACGAGGATATGAAATAAGCATGGTTTGCCCTTATGCCGAAACCTGCGGCGGTTGTCCTCACCGCGGAATGTCCGAAGAACAGTACCGGGAAACCAAAACGGCGGCTTTCCGGCGGATTCTTTCCGGCATAAAGACAGACTTTTCTTTCGGCAAACCGATATTTGTCGCCGACGGTACCCGCCGCCGTGCAGCCATGACTTTTCGCCGCCGCAAGGGAAAAATCACGCTTGGTTTCAACGAGGCGGCCAGTGATAATGTTGTCGACTGTGAAAGCTGCGCCTTGCTGACGCCGAAACTGAACGCCGTGCTGCCCGACATTCGTTGTCTTTTGTCTGAAGTCTGCGCTCTGCCGTTTACTGAAAAAAGAAAGGGCAAGAAGTCTGTTCAGTTTTTTCTGGAAAGCGGCGACGTTTGGCTCTGTGAGGCTGACAACGGTGTTGATATAGTTTTGGAGTTCGCTTTTCCTCTGGAGCTTGGTCACCGGATGGCAATATTTGAGTTGGCGCAGAAGTTTGACGGTATTATCCGCATTTCGCACTGCCGCCGCCCCGATGCCGAAGCAGAACCGATTGTTGAGAAAACCACGCCTTATGTTAAAATTGCCGATACTTTTGTTTATATCCCGGCCGGAACTTTTTTACAGCCTTCTCGCGAGGGCGAACGGGCATTGGTTGCGCTGGTACTGAAATATCTGGGCGAAACCTCCGGCCGCATTGCCGATTTATTCTGCGGCGTCGGCACTTTTTCCTATCCGCTTGCCCGCAATCCCGATAATAAAATTCTGGCTGTCGATTCGTCGGAGCGTCTGCTGGAAGGCTTTCGCCGTACGGTTAATAAAAACATGATTTCCAATATTGAAATCAAGACCAAAAACCTCTTCAAATATCCGTTGGATGAAAATGAACTTAAGGGGTTCAACGCTGTCGTCTTTGACCCGCCGCGCGCCGGAGCCGCAGCACAGACGACCCGGCTGGCCGCTTTGCCGGACGGCGAAAGACCGGAAAAAATTATTGCCGTCTCCTGCAACCCGGGAACTTTTGTCAACGATGCCGGTACACTGCTTTCCGCCGGGTACAAACTCGTTGAAGTAACCATGGTTGACCAGTTTATCTATTCTAACCACAGCGAACTTGTTGCCTTATTTACAAAATAAACGGCTTTGGATATAGTTAAAAAAATTAAAACCGGAAAGAAAAAAATGCGCTGCCGAATTTTTGCTTTTATTTTGTTTTTTGCCGTCGCAGGCTGCCGCTTGGGCGGCTCGGACGAAGCAATTTGTCCGCGGGTGGTCATTCCGCGCGATACGGCTTACCTGACGCAGATTGTCAATTATCGCGAAGAGTTTCAGATTTCTCTGCTCGGCTACGAAGGGCACTGCTATTTTGATACGCGCGTTAACCGTGACAAAGCGGTAATCAACCCGGTTTTCAAAATCAAACGCCTGCGCAAAAGCGATGAAACAGATGTCCATTTTGCCTATTATACCGAAACCGTCAAAGGTCCGCCGGCTTACTTGGGCAAGAAGACTTACTATCTGGCTGTAACCCTTGCCTTCGATGAAACAGAAAAAATTTATACGGCACCGGCCGTTGAGGTAAAAATTCCCCCGGAGATGAAATATGAGTTCGACATTAACCTCGGCCTGGTTATCAGCCCGGAAGAAATGAGATATAATCGGCGGACGTTTGACATCGATTATCGTTACGTTGATGAATAGTTTTTTCTAAAAATAATTAAGGAGTAGAAACAATGAATTTTTTCAGCGACAAAAAACTTCCCGAAATGGCGAATGCGATTCGGTTTTTAAGTGCCGACGCAATCGAAAAATCGAAATCCGGACATCCGGGAATGCCGCTGGGAATGGCCGATGTGGCGACGGTTTTGTTTACAAAATTTATCAAAATCAATCCGTCCGAGCCGCGCTGGTTTGACCGTGACCGTTTTGTTCTCTCTGCCGGCCACGGCTCCATGCTGCTCTATTCGCTGTTGTATCTGCTTGGTTACGAAGACATTAATATTGACGACCTGCGCAACTTCCGCCAGCTTGGCGCCAAAACCGCCGGCCATCCGGAATACGGACACCTTGCCGGGATTGATATGACGACCGGGCCTCTGGGGCAGGGCATCTCCTCGGCGGTCGGCATGGCGCTGGCCGAACGCATTGTCAACGCCAGATTCGGTGATGACCTCTGCTCGCATTATACCTATGTCATCAACGGCGACGGCTGTCTGATGGAAGGCATTTCCGAAGAAGCGATTTCTCTGGCCGGACATCTGGGCTTAAACAAGCTGATTGTTTTCTGGGACAATAACAATATCACGATTGACGGAACGGTCGACAAAGCCAATTCCACAGACCAGATTAAGCGTTTCCAGGCGGTCGGCTGGAACACGATTGAAATCGACGGTCATGATTATGCGCAGATAGAACAGGCAATTCTGCAGGCGCAGCATGCAAGCCGTCCGACCCTGATTGCCTGCAAAACCAAAATCGGTTACGGTGCGCCGACCAAATGCGGCACTTCCAAATGTCATGGTTCGCCGCTTGGCGCCGAAGAAATTGCCGCCATGCGCAAAAATCTGAACTGGAACTATGAGCCTTTTGAACTTCCGGAAGATGTTTTGAACGCCTGGCGCGAAGCCGGCCGCCGCAACATTGCCGCTTATCAGGCCTGGGATAAAAAGGCCGTTGCCGCCGGCGAAAAATTTTTGGATTACATTAATGACCGTTTGCCCGAAAATTGGGACAAAGCCCTGAACGAACTTAAGGAAAAATCCATTGCCGAAGGCACCAAAGTTGCTACCCGCAAGGCCTCGCAGCTCTGCTTGCAGGCGATTGTACCGCATATTCCGCAGATCGTCGGCGGTTCGGCGGATTTGGCCGCTTCCAACCTGACCTTTGTCGATGGCATGAAAACCGTTACCCGTGATGATTACAACGGCAACAACATTATGTACGGCATTCGTGAACATGCAATGGGTGCCGTTATGAACGGCATGGCGCTGCACGGTGGCGTAATTCCTTACGGCGGCACGTTCTTTGTCTTTTCGGATTATATGCGCCCGGCCATGCGTCTGGCGGCACTGATGGGGATTCGGGTCATTTATGTACTGACACACGATTCTATAGGCGTCGGAGAAGACGGTCCGACCCACCAGCCGGTTGAACATCTGGCGTCTTATCGCTGCATGCCCAATATTCTCACTTTCCGCCCCTGCGATGTGGTCGAAACGGCCGAAGCCTGGCAGTTGGCGCTGGAAGAAGAACATACGCCGAGTATTCTGGCCTTAACCCGCCAGAACCTGCCCATGCTGCGCGAGGCTGCCGGGTTGAACCTGTCTGCTCGCGGCGGTTATATCATTCGCGGCAACAAAGATAATCGTCAGGCAACGCTGATAGCTACCGGTTCGGAGGTCTCTCTGGCCGTTGCCGCCCGCGACAAATTAAAAGAGGAAGGAATTGAGGTTGCGGTCGTTTCCATGCCCTGTACCGAGCTGTTTGACAAACAGCCGATAGATTATCAGGAAGAGATTCTCGGCACGGCGCCGCGCATTGCCGTTGAGGCCGCCTCCAAATTCGGCTGGGAAAAATATGTCGGCTTGCATGGTGACATTATCGGCATGGATGGTTTCGGCGCGTCAGGACCGGCCGAGCAGTTGTATGACTACTTCGGTATTACGGTAGATGAAGTTGTCGACAGCGTCAAAAACCTGCTTAAGAAGTAAGACAAAGCCCCGCATCGCGGGGCTTTGTCTTAGTAGTAAGGAAATATACGTAAGTGTTCCTGCCTGTACTCTACGCAGGCATTGGCGCAAAAATCATTGGCAGCACTCAGCCGAGAACCAACCTCAGCTTCGCATTCCGCTTTAGAGGAGAGCTCCCAATTGCTATAAAAAGGATAGCTGTCGCTAAGCAGTATTCCGTTTCCATCGGCAGGATTTTCATAAAAACAGGTACAACCAAAATATCCAGTGCAATGTTCGCCGTTCCACCCTATGGCATCCTCAAGAGTTATCGTTTCATGCACGCCGGATACCACCGGAAGACAAGATCTATAACAGCCGACAGTCGGATTATTTTCATAAAGGCTGCATGCCGATCCGAAAGGAATTTCGGTATATTCGCAATAAGGGGTCGAATCACATTCGCCCGAACAGTACCCGTTCCGGTAAATTCCGTTGCAGTCTGAAGCATTGTCGCATTTATTCGGGAAATAGTCGCTGGAGCAGTAAACACTGCATTTTGACGCATCGGCAGAACAGGTGTTGCCGGTGCAATATTGCCAGCTTCCGCCGCAATCATAATAACCGGGACAGGGATCACAGCTTTTGCACCGGGAGAATTTTTTTGTTGAGCCTGTGTAACAGGGTGAAGCGCCGACTTCGCCGCCGCATTCGCAGACCGAATAACCGGAGCAGGGGTTTTCCTTACGCTTGTATTTTGTTTCCGAACAGCTCTGACAGCTTCCGTCCGTGATATAACCCTGAGCCGTCGCCTGTTCGTAGGTATAGTCGTATCCGTTGCAGGGATCGCATTTGCATTTTTTGTAATTGGCATCATAAGAACAAGTCGCCTCAATCACCGTTCCGGCCGCACAGTCCGTTTCGCCGAAACCCGTTTCTTCACAGGCGCGCGGCTTGTCTTCGACGCATTTGGCAAAATAACCGTCATTATAGGGACATTGCCCGGAAGGATAAGCGGGTAGGGAACAGGACGTAACGGTATAACCTTCGTTCCGGCATTGTTGGGCGGTGTCGATTTGATAACCGTCATCGCCACCCATGGAACCGAACCCGGCATCGCCACAGCCTTCCGTCCCCAGAAAACAAACCGCTGCGGTTTTGAAAGCATGTCCTAGTTGTTCAAATTCAAAGATGGGCTCCGGTTCGGGTGTGTATGTGTGTGTAGGGAAGCCGGAGGCAATGGTTAACTCCGGGAACAAAAGAGCGGTTTCCGAAAGTAAAGAAAAATAAAACAGAGATTTCTTCATAATATCACCTCGCGACAAAGTTAAGAACCGAAGCCCGAAAGGCTGGAGGTGAAAGAAAGTCCGGCTTGAAGCCTTAACGGCAAACAAACCTCAATGCTGTTCTCCGAGTAACTCAGAGAACAGGCGTTCTAACAATCCACACCTATCAAAACTTATGATACAATGAATTTCATTAAAAGTCAATAAATATTGAAGTGGGGTTTATTTTTGGCAAGAAAATGATGTGTCTTTAATCTAATATTAAGTACAAATTTGATATAATACGATGAAGAAAATTGAACGAAAGAAATTATATGCAGAGTTGCAACAATGAAAGTTTTGGTACAGCGAATAAAAAAGGCCTCTGTCGAGGTTGAGGGCAAAACGGTGGCATCGGTGTCTGCCGGACTGCTTGTTTTTATAGGCGTCGAAAAAGGTGATGCCCGTCGGCAGGCGGAATATCTGGCCTCCAAAGTTGCCAACCTGCGTATTTTTGAAGACGATAAACAAAAGATGAATTTGTCGGTGCTGGATGTCGGCGGCGAAATCATTGTCGTTTCGCAGTTTACGCTGGCCGGAGACTGCACCCGCGGCAATCGTCCGGGGTTTGACAATGCCGCAAGGCCGGAGGAAGCCAGACCCTTGTATGAATATTTTTCGGACTGTCTGCGAGCCGGAGGTTTGCATGTTGAAAACGGTATTTTTCAGGCCGATATGCAGGTCTCGCTGATAAACGACGGCCCGGTAACCTTTATGTTGGAGAAAAAATAAAATGGCTGATGATAATAACAATCTGCCGCAGCCGCTGCACAATGCGGCCGGTTCTTTGGCGCCGCAGCGGCCGACCGAATTTGCCGGCGTTTTGCGCCTTTTGTCAACGCTGTCTTATTCCGACAAAGAACAGATAAGTGCCTATGAACGTCAGGTCTATGAATTGCTCCGTTCCAGTCCGCAGAATTTGGACGGATTGGTCGCTTTTTTGCGCATTCAGCTGATGCAGGGAAATCATCAGAAAGCCAAAGCCATTGCCAACCGGATTTGGGAAATCGGCGGTGCACTGAATCATGAATCGGAAAAGAGTTATATTGACGACTTGTTAAATCTGGGACTGATTGAAATGGCCTCGGTTCTGCTTCGCCCGTATTTTGAGAAAACCGATGTTTATATTGGAGAATACGGTCACCTGTTTTTAAAATATGCCATTGCCGCCGGACAATTAAACGTTATTGAAAAAATTGCCGTGCGTCTGCCTTCCGCCGGAATGCGCAAGGCATTGACGGATTTTGCCGCAGTTTACCGCTATCTGAACTATGTTGATACATTTAAAAGCATTCAACGAACGGTTCTCGACAATGTCAGGGACACACTCTGCACTTATGAATTTAACCTGTATACCGACCGGGGTTTTACCGATTTGGAAATTCTTTTGTATACCGGTAACGAGACAATCGACTGCAACCGTCTGCAAGAACGCCTGGAACTCCAGATATCGGCCGCCTGCACCGCCAAAGGAAACAAAAGGCTGAACAATTTGGGATTTGTTGTTCGTCCGGTCGACGAATATATCAAACCGGCTGAGTAGAAGCTGCCGGCGTGATAATGTCAGGCAACGCCTTGTCCGGACGTCTCCGCCGTTCTGCCTGATTCACTTTGTCTTTAATCTTTTCTCCGGCGGCCGTAAAAAGTTTTTTCATCAGCCGGAAAGCAACTTCCTGTTCGTTTTCGTCGCTGTTAAACAGAACAAAACGGTTCTGATGCTCTATTGCCGACGATTTCTCCTCCGGAAATTCCGCTTCGACCGAAACAACCATATGCAGCCGGTTGGTGCTGGAATTTATTGAGTCGACTTTAGCCTTAAGAACTTTGGTCTTGATAATGTAATCGGCCAGTTCTTTTTTGTCGGTAATAAAATAATTGTTGTCTTCGGCAAACATATCGCGAACGGTTTTTGCATGAACGACAGAAGTGCTCTTGTCAAAAAATTCGGTTGGTTCAACGTAAACAAGCCCTTTGGAGTCATCAGGAAGCACCGGTTCCTGAACGGAAATATTTTTTTCTGCACGATTAGCTACGGCCGCCGGCGGTTGACCGTCTTCCGTTGCTTTATATTTAACCAGTTCAGTCTCGTCGGTCGGCGGAATTACGGTCGTTTGTCCGCCGCCGATTTCCGAATAGCTTGTGTTAACTTCATTGACAATATCGGTCATCGTTTCTTCGGGTTGTGCACTATTGGCCGCAACTTCCGCTTGTTCTGCCGCAGCCTGAATAATGCTGTCGGGTCTGATGTAACCGTCGGCTTCAACGCACAATTCTTCGGCAGTTTGTTTGGTCGTACGGACGGAGAGGTCTTCAATGGCATTGTCCACCAGATTATAGACCAAAACGTTATAATCATGTTCGTTTAGGTCGTTGCGAAACGAACTGACCTCAGGCACTGAACTGACTGCCAAAAAACTCGCCTTGTCGGTAACACGCACGCGCACGGTTGACTTTGCCTCATTCGGCGTAAATTTTTCACAGGCTTTTCCGCTGATGTGAATAGCATTGTCATCGCCGCTTCCGAAAGAAACTTCTTCGGCCCGGAGTGGAAAAGCAGCAGACAGAAAGCCCAGAAAAAAATATGTTCCGCAATGAAGCAGTCTCATTTACCACCAGCTTTTGTCGTCATTTTGAAGCTGGCGAATGGTCTCGGTCCATTCGCCGATTTTTTGGTTGTTTTTGTCGTTGAGAACGATTTTATATTCGATAATCGGTGTTTCCGCGCCCTGAACCGGAATTTCCTTAATCCGGGTTTCCAGATAATAATCGGCGTCATTCAGATTGTTGACGACAACATAAGTGCGCGAACCGTCAATAATCTGACGAGTGGCGTCTTTGGCATAATAAAGACCGTCTGGCAGGGTTTTGCTTAGCTTTTTAAACTCGGTAATGTAAATTTTCGGTGCCGGTGTCTTTTCATAAACTTCGGCGCTTTCGTCAAGCATCCGATTCACGGAGCGCGTTGCAGCCAGAGCGTAAACGTCGGGCGTCATCATTTCATGGTTTTGTTCTTCGGCATAAGGGCTTTCGGTAACAAAAACCGGCGCCTGCTTGCGTCCGAAAATCGGTCCTTCGCAGGCGGCAAGGCAAAAAGCGGCAGACAGAAACAACAGTTTTTTCATCGGTAACAATCCTGTGTTAAATTTATTTTCCCTTACTATAACTTCTTTTTCAGATTTTCACATTATGTTTTTTAAGTTATTCACTAATTGCATTTTACAAAAATATCGGCTAGATTAGCGCTGATGTCCAAACCTGTTTCAGAGCCGATATGATGCGATTTTTTGTTTTTTTGCTGCCGCTTTTGCTTTTGTGCGCCTGTGCTGCTCCGACCACCCGCCGGCCGGGCATTCCTTCAGTTGACAGTTATGATATGCGCGAAATCCGCCGGGAACTTCGCAAATTTTCGTATGACGAAATAACCCGCCGCCGTCAGCGCCTCGGGCAGATTGCCTACAATCTTCGCAAGTCGGTCGGCGAAGACCTGTGCGACCGTCGGCTGCAGCCCGATATCGGGGTCGATTTGATGCGTATTAACCGGCTGACGGTTCCCAAATGGAAGTCTTTCTATGATATTTACAGTGCGGAACATGAAGATGCCCGGACGGTTTATCGGCGCCAAACCGGAGAAATCTGGATTGAGGGCGTGTATAAAAATTCGGCGGCCGAAAAGGCCGGCCTGAAAAAGGGCGACCGCCTGGTCAGCGTCAACGGTTTTGCGGTGCCCGAAGATGACAATGCTTTTGCCGAACTGTACAAACATCTGGCACAGGGCGGCGGAGAGCAGCCGGTAGAAATCGAAGTGGAGCGCGGCGGTCAGATAAAAAAATTTTCCTTTCGGCCGGACATGCTTTGTCCGTACCCGGTTGCCGTTGACGAAAATGCGCCGGAAATCAATGCCTATGCCAATGGCTACAGCATTTTCGTAACCGCGCGGATGTTGGATTATGTCAAAGACGACACAGCGTTGGCCGCAGTTGTCGCGCACGAAATGGCGCATAATGTTCTCGGCCACCGCGAAGCCGGCGAAACGAATATGCTGGTCGGAATGCTGCTCGGTGCCGCGGTTGATTTTTCCGCCGGCGGCGACGGCAGCGCTATGGCAACCGGAGCATATATCGGAAACAACGCCTATTCGAAAGAATTTGAGATGGAGGCCGATTATGTCAGCTATTATCTGTTGGCACGCGCCGGTTATGATTACAAACATGCGGACGTAATACAGAAAATGCTGGCATCGCTGGCGCCGATGGAAATTTATGTTTACAGCGATCCCGAAAGCACGCACCCGTCATCATCGGTACGGCTGGCTCTGGCTCGCGAAACGGCAAAAGAAATTGATTTGAAACTTGCGCTCGGCGACAAGCGTTCCGAATTGTATCCCGATTTTGAGCGGGTTAATGAGCATCTTCGTCGAAAACCGGATCTGACAAAGGAAAACAGTCTATGGTAATTACTTATTCGATTATTTTAATCGGCTTGCTGCTTTTAATCAGGCCGCTGCAAAAAAACAGCTTTTATATTCTGCACGCCGCGCTGGTTATTTTGGCTGCTTATTATATTGAAACGCACTGGTTCCGCGCTTCGGTTTTCGGTGCCAAAACGCTGCTCCTGTTTGTCGTTTTTCAGTTTGTGTCGATTAATATCGTAACCGTTCTGGCCTACTGGGTGGATAAGCGGGCGGCTGTTCGCGGTGCCTGGCGCGTGCCGGAAATCAACCTTCACACGTTGGAATTCCTCGGCGGCTGGAGCGGTGCGCTGCTGGCGCAAAGGCTGTTTCGTCATAAGACCAAAAAGCGCAGTTATCAGTCGATGTTCTGGTTTATTCTCCTGCTTCAGGCGGCCGCCGTATATGTTATTCTCCGCTATTTGGGATTGCTTTAGTTTAAACTTGCATAAAACCGGCTTTGTCAGTATGATACCCGTGTTTTTGCAAATAACCTGGAAAAAAATATGGCTGAAAAATTAATAACCGAAGGAACGGAAATCAAGTTTACCGAGCATTACAAAAAGATGTGGCCTTTTGTAAAGCCATATTGGATTCGTGCTTTGATCGGAATTCTGCTTTGCATTCCCATCGGTGCCCTGGATTCTGTCGTGGCGCTGGCTCTTAAGCCGTATATGGATTTGGTTCTGGTCGACAAAACGGACCGGTCGCCGGCTTATATTCCGCTGTTGATTGTGGCTTTTACGACCTTGCAGGGCTTTTTGAACTATGCGGCGACATACCTTAATACCTGGGTCGGCACCAAAATCAATCATGACTTGAAACGCGCCTTGTTCAAAAAACTGGTCAGCCTTGAAATTGCTTTTTTTGATAAAAACAACTCCGGCCACATCATGCAGCGTTTTTCCAGCGATGCCGACATGGCCTGCACCGGCCTTTTGGAAAATCTGAAAGTCTTTGTTTCCAGGTTGTTTTCTTCCATATCGCTGATTTGCGTTTTAATCTACAATTCGTGGCAGTTGTCGATTATTGCTATCATCGTTTTGGGCTGTGCGCTGATGCCTTTGGCGTCCGTCAAACGCCGCATTAAATATATTGTGCTCAGAAACGTTACCGAGGCGTCGAAGATTTTTACCAATTACAACGAAACTTATTCCGGTGCCAAAACCATCTATTCCTACAATTTGCAGCAGAAAATCTATAATAAATTTGACAATACGCTGCGCACCATTTTCAAACTGACCATGAAAATGATTCAGAAAACCGCCTGGATGACGCCTTTGATGCACATTATCATCTCCATCGGCATCGGCGGGGTCATTGGTTACGGCAGCTACCTGATTGTCAACGGCACCATCACCAGCGGCAACTTTGTTTCTTTTATTACCGCGCTGGTCATGCTTTATACGCCGATTAAGGGCATCGGCAAAAACTTCAACAATGTTCAGATTTCTTTTCTGGCCATTGAGCGTGTCATGGATATTCTGGAGATGGAACCTGCGGTTAAGGATAAGGCAAACGCCGGAACCTTGAAGCAGATAAAAAAAGGCATCAGTTTTGATAAGGTTTTGTTTGAATATGTTCCCGGAACGCCGGTGTTGAAAAATGTCAGTCTGAATGTCCGGGCGGGAACGACGGTCGCCATCGTCGGCAATTCCGGCGGAGGTAAAACCACTCTGGTCAATCTGCTGCCTCGGTTTTACGATGTAAACGCCGGCGCCGTAAAAATTGACGGGCAGGATATCCGCAATTTAACCCTGGAATCTCTGCGCGATAAAATTGCCGTCGTTTTTCAGGACAATTTCTTATTTGAAGGAACCATCCGCGACAACATCATTCTCGGCCGCGAAAATGCAACCGACGAAGAAATTGCTCAGGCGCTTAAAATGGCATATCTGGATAATTTTGTTGCCGGGCTGGAAAATGGCATTGATACCGAAATCGGCGAACGGGGCGCCTTGCTTTCCGGCGGCCAGCGTCAACGTCTGGCCATCGCCCGCGCTTTCATTAAAAACGCGCCGATAGTCGTTCTTGACGAGGCAACCTCGGCGCTGGACAACAAGTCCGAGGCGGTCGTCCAGAAAGCCATCGATAACCTGATGCGTGACCGAACCGTCTTTGTCATTGCCCACCGGCTTTCCACGGTTCAGAACGCCGACAAGATTGTTGTCATCAACGACGGACAGATTGTTGAGGAAGGCACGCATGAAGAATTGCTGAATATTGAAAACGGCGCTTATAAGGCGCTCTATAATGCCCAATTTAAAAAGAAAGCGGCATAAAATTAAGCTAAGGAAAAAAATATGAATTTCTTTTTTGAAACAATCGGATATCTGGGCGGTATTTTTCTGGCCGTTTCGTTTATCCCTCAGGCATACAAAACCTTTAAGACCAAGGAAATCAACGGGCTTTCGCTCGGCACTTACGGTATTTACAATCTGGGTGTTTTCTGCTGGATTGTTTACGGATTTTATCTCGGCTCGGTGCAAATGGTTTTGTTTAACACAATCACCATGTGCTTTTCGCTTCCCGTGCTGTTAATGATTGTCAAATATCGTCGGAAATAGCTATTTGGGCTTTGCTTCGGTTTGATAAAATTTAAGAATAGATTTTTTCAGCTTGTCGAGAGTATCCTGCAGGTCAGCCTTGTCATAACGGAAATAGGCGGCAACGGCTTCTTTGTCGCGGCTGACGAGAATGCTTCCGTCCAACTGTTCGAGCGTTTCGATGGTGCTTTGCGAAATATGGTCTTCTTTGCTCTGTTTGAACAGAAAATTAACCTTTTTCCCGTTGACGTCATGTTCCGAACAGATTTGCATAAAGGCATCGAAAACGCCGGCCGGACTTTCGTCGGCAGCAAAACCCGGACGCCGGCAGAACATCACGGTCTTTATCCGGCTTGCCATATAATCGCTGTCGGCGCGGGAATTGAACAAATCCTGCACGCAGTCGGCCATCAGCGCCGCCTCGTCGGCGGAAAGCTCATCTGAAGAGGGGCTGATAATCCGGTCGCGCAAAGCTTTTTTATAAAGCCAAAACTTGTCGTCAATCTGACTGATGTCATTTTTCGGTAAATAGCTTTCGCGTTCTTCAAGCAGTTCCTCCAACAGCCCCGATTTGATGAAAGCGTCGTGAACCTGAATAATTTGAATAATGTCCAAACCGGCCAAATCGGCGGTAACCAGGCCCTTTTGCCGGCAGCGTTCCAGCAGAACATGCCGCCAGAGTTCGCGACGCAGGGCTTTTTCGATTTTCGGCGTGTTGTTGTACTCTTTGTTCAGCTCTTCCTGGTAAAGGGCCGCATTTTCTTTCATTTTTTCGGTATCGGCCTCAAAAACAAAAATCTTAATCAGTCCCGGAACTTTTTCCGCACCCATGTAAAATTTTGTTTGCGGCAATCGTCCGTCGCCGGGGACGTCTTCGGCATAAACCGGAACAAAACCACGCTCGGCGTCTTTGGTAGCCGTAACTTTTACGGAAATAACCTTAACCGCAATCGGCAATACGTTTTTTTCGCTGCAATATTTAAGCGCGATGTCGTTCAGGCGGATTTCCAGAAGTTTAAGACGAAAGTCTTCTTTATCGTTTCGGGAAGCATATATGGAATTCACGGCTTGTCCGGCGGCGGTTTCGCTTCTCATGCGGCTGTCGGAAGGTTTTCCCCAGCCCAAAGCGGAGCCAAGCCGGGATACAAGCTTGAGCTTGTTCGAATTCTGAGTGAGTCTCTGCGTTTGCGGCAACATTATTCTCCTTTTCGAATAACTCTCCGGCAAAACATTCATTATTATAACATATTTTCGGCCGCAATACAAGCCGTTGCATTCAATATAATGCTGTCGGGGCGGATTTCCACGGTGTTTGTGAGCAGATGAGAAAAATCTTGCAAAACGCGGGCAAAAGTCTATATTACCTCATAGCAAAAATATTAACCTGATTAAGGAGAAAACTATGCCTTTAGTAACAATGCGTCAGATTCTTGACCATGCCGCCGAGAACAATTACGGCGTTCCGGCTTTCAACATTAACGATATGGAACAGGTTATTGCCGTTCTGCAGGCCGCCAAAAAAGTCAATGCCCCGGTTATTCTGCAAACCTCTACTGGTGCCCGTAAGTTTGCCGGCGATCCGATGATTCGCCACATGGTTGCGGCCGGTATCGAAATGTTCCCCGAGCTGCCGATTTGTATTCATCAGGATCATGGTTCTTCGGTCAATATCTGCCAGTCTGCCATTGTTAACGGCTATTCTTCGGTTATGATGGACGGCTCTCTGGAAGCCGACGGCAAAACCCCGTCTTCTTATGAATATAATGTTAAGGTTACAAAAGAAGTCGTTGCCCGTGCACATGCGGTCGGTGCCTCTGTTGAAGGCGAACTCGGTGTCATCGGTTCTCTGGAAACCGGCAAAGGCGACAAGGAAGACGGTCACGGCGCCGAAGGCGTTATTGACAAGAAACGCCTGGTTACCGACCCTGACGAAGCCAAAAGATTTGTTGAAGAAACCCATGTTGACGCTCTGGCGGTTGCCGTCGGAACATCTCACGGCGCCTACAAGTTTACCCGCAAACCGGACGGTGAAATTCTGGCCATTGACGTTATTGAGAAGATTCATAAGGTTCTGCCCAATACCCACATGGTAATGCACGGTTCCTCTTCGGTTCCGCAGGAATTGCAGGATCTGATTAACGCTTACGGCGGCGCCATTCCGCAGACTTACGGCGTTCCGGTTGAAGAAATCGTCCGCGGTATCAAGTCCGGCGTTCGCAAAGTCAATGTCGATACCGATTGCCGCATGGCCATTACCGGCGCGATTCGCAAAGTTTTTGCCGAAAACCCGAAAGAATTTGACCCGCGCAAATACCTCAAACCGGCAATTGAAGAAATGCAGAAAGTCTGCGAAGCGCGTTACGTTGCTTTCGGCGCGGCCGGTCATGCCGACAAAATCAAGGCTATTCCGATGTCGGTTATGGCCAAGCGTTATGCTGATGGGGAAATCTGATTTTTCCGCAAACAAAAGAAAAATTTTTTAAGAAAGAACCTGCAAATAATCAAATTTGCAGGTTCTCCTTTTTCCCGAACACTTTTCACGTTTATTTGGAGTTAGGCATGTGTTCAGAGAAATCTTTTTATGAAAATTTGCTTTAGATGTCAGCTTGTTCAGATTCATGCGAACGCATTAGATAATATCCGGACGGAATAATAGAATCTTGTTGTTGGTTAATTTTTGCCTTATATTGACGAATTTTTCGAAATTTGTCAATATAAGTTTTTAATAATAAAAAAACCGCCTGCGCAGACAGACGGTTTTCGGGTCTGAAAGCCTATTTTTTATCGGCCGGATCGTCAATTTTTTCGCCGCTGTGTTCAATGCCGGCATTATAATCGGCCAGAAAATCTTCCATTTCCTGTTCGTGTTCAATCTCGTCCTTAAGAATTTTGGCCGACATTTTGAAAGTTTCGTAATCTTTGCCGAATGTCATTTCGCAAATTTGCTGATACCGGGCAATCGCGCAGCGTTCGGCCACCAGATTCTGCTTAACCAGCTCCATAATCCAGTCGTTTGTCGGCGCGTCATATTTGCAGCGGGCGAGTTCGTCCCATTTTTTAGGGTCCAGAACCGGCGTGCCGCCTAGTTCGATAATCCGCTGTCCGAGCTGGTTTGCATGGTCAAGTTCTTCGTTGGCGTGCTCCGTAAATTCGGCCACGATGGACGTACGCGACGGGCCTTTGGCAACCAGTGCACCGACCCAGTACTGATAATAGGCCAGCCATTCTTCCGATAACGCTTCATTCAAAGCTTTCAAAAGTTCGCCGCGGTTGACTTTGCTGATTTTTTGAGCCATCTGTCCCATGTTTTTTCTCCAAAATGTTTAAGTTAAGCTTTTGTCTGGAGAGGAAATAATCATTGCCGCTGGAAAATCAACGTCCCGGAGATTATAATTTTTTCTGGCTTTTCGCAGAGCTCTGGTTTATGATTCTCTATTATGAATAAAAAGGAGTAAAAATTATGGTTCAGATTGCCCCGAGCATGTTGTCGGCCGATTATACGGCGTTTCGCAAAGATATTGAGGAACTTGAAAAAGCCGGCGCCGACCTTATTCATTGGGATATTATGGACGGACATTTTGTGCCGAACCTCACTTTCGGCCCGGGGGTGGTCAAGCAGCTCCGCCCTTACAGCCGGCTGCCTTTTGACGTGCATTTGATGGTGTCGAACCCTGATGAAATGATTCCCTGGTTTATTGAGGCGGGTGCCGACATTATTACCGTTCACGCGGAGACCTGTCCGCATCTGGACCGCACGCTTGAAGTCATTCGTTCCGGCGGCTGCAGCGCGGGTGTTTCGCTTAACCCGTCCACGTCCGAAGAAGCGCTGAAATATGTACAAGATAAGCTGGATTTGATTTTGGTCATGACCGTTAACCCCGGTTTCGGCGGGCAGAATTTTCTGGAAAGCCAGTTGGAGAAAATCCGCCGGATTAAGGATATGATTGGCGGCCGCGATATCAAAATTGAGGTCGACGGCGGTATCAATCCGATGACCGCGGCCGAATGTATCTCTGTCGGTGCCGATATTCTGGTTGCCGGCACGTCGGTTTTTGCCGGCCGCGAATTTCATAAGAATATCGAGGCTTTAAGGTAATTTTAAGACAAACCGGCTATACTCCGCATAAAAGAACTTTGTCTATGGAGAAAAGTCATGGCTTTGGTAATGGTCATAGAAGATGAAGAAGCGCTGGCTCTGCTTTTGAAATATAATCTGGAAAAAGAGGGCTATGAAGTCATCTGGGAGCCGCGCGGCAACAAAGCGCTGGCCGAAATAGAAAAACATTGCCCGTCGGTAATTCTGCTTGACTGGATGTTGCCCGAAATCTCCGGGGTCGAAATCTGCAAACTTATCCGCAGCAAGCCGGATATTAAAAATATTCCGGTTATCATGCTCACCGCCAAAGGCGAGGAAGAAGACAAAATCAAAGGGCTTTCTGCCGGTGCTGACGATTATGTGACCAAACCTTTTTCGGTTCCCGAACTCATGGCGCGGGTCAAAACCAATCTGCGCCGCGCGCCGGAGCTGATTCGGCATAAGGAGTTCGTTTTTGAGGATATCCGCATGGATTTGGTCGAAAAAAAGGTTTTTCGCGGCGATAACTACATTCATCTCGGCCCCACCGAGTTTCGCCTGCTCCGCATGCTGATGGAAACGCCGGGCAAGGTCTTCTCTCGCGAAACCCTGCTTAAAACCGTCTGGGGCGACAATATTTATGTCGAGTCCCGCACGGTCGACGTTCATATCCGTCGGCTACGCAAATCGCTGAATCAGTTCGGCCCGGATTATATCCGTACGGTCAGGGCCACCGGCTACTCCATCGATACCACGCCCTCTGATACGCCGGACGAGCCGCTTGACGATATCGGAGCAGATGAATAATCCCTTGTTTTCCTAGGCGGTGCCAAAAAGCGCCGCCTTTTTTTAGTGTCTTTTGTGAAAAAGATTGATTTTTGTCTAAAATGATGATAAATAAAGAATCAATTTCTTATTATTAATTTTAAAATTCTACGATTATGAAGAATTTGCTTAAATTTTCCGTAAAGTGGGAACGTCTGGACAACAGACATTTGGTTCTCCGCCTGGTTAATGCCGATTCGATAGAATCTCGGCTCAAACCGGAAGACGAAACCCTTGAGGTTTTTGCCGAAGGCATCGAAACTTTGGGCTTTTTGTTGGAAGATAAGGAAACCGAGCTGCGCCGCGGCGAGGTAATTACGCTGGAATTTGTCGGAAACGACCTCAAATTTTTATATATTCGGGGTAAAAAGTTTCAGATAATCCGCAGCAGCGATCCGGAAATCTTCCTGCTCAAGCCCGTTCCGCCGCTCAAAGGCATTGATGCTTTGCCGGAAATTTTCCAGCACCGGATTAAGATGTTGGCCGAATATGCCGGCGAAGATTTCATCAAGTGGGATTTGCAGCAGGAAGTTCAGGGCTGTGCGCTGGCGGTTGCTGTCTATGAAAAGCTCATCAACGGGACTGCGTTGCTTACCGAAGCCGATTTTGCCGCAATAAATACGCTGCTTGGCGAAGACTACAGGTTTGTCGGCGGTTGTCCGGTAAATTTTGCACTGGCGATGGCCTTTGCACTGCAAATTTGCCCCGAGGGACTGCTGCGCATGAGCGGAAAAGAGCTTTTGCCGGAATTGGTAAAATGGCCGATAATGTATCTGCCCGTTTGCGGCGATATCGCTCGAAAAGGATACACGGCAAACCGGGAAGATGTTCTTTACTATGTCAGAACTCAAAGTTTTTGAACGATGAAAACGGAGAATCTGAACATTCGCAAAGTAACGGCTCGTGGCTTATGCTATAGTCTGTATGTCGGCAGGGAAAATATCCGGGTAGATTTGCCCAAGACGCTGTTTGCCGAAAAACCGCATTCCGGAGATGCTTTTCGGCTTGAGCAAAATGAAATTGAGGGCCGGCTCGTCACCTCAATATTTATTAACGACGAGCAGATTGCTTAAATTATGTTTGTAATTGAATAAAACCGCATGGCTTGGGAAAGTCGTGCGGTTTCGCTTTTTAAATAAAAAGTTTGCATTTTGTCTATTTTGTGCTAAAAAAGAATCCTCAAAATTAAGAATTATAGAAATTAGTATAAATCATAAAAAACAATGTTATGGAAACAGTAAAAAACAAATCCATTATTGTGAGGGTGCATAATCATCACAACTGCTATCGTATCAAAACAGACGATGGTCTAAAACTGGAACTCAACAAGGCTGAAATAAGCAACGTTGTTCCCAAAGTAGGTATGTGCGTTAAAATAAAATTATTTAATAGTACAATCCTACAAGATGTCATGTTGGACGGTAAACCTATAATTTCCAGATCACCTCAGAAACTTCTGGAAATTTTAGCAAAACTTAACCCTCAGATTAAGGAAGCATCAGCGCAACAAGCGCAAATAGATGTTCTTGAGCGCTCAAATGAGTTCACGTCTTTACCCTTAGGCTTTCGTCACAGGCTGAGGTTGCTAAAAGCAGTACTGAAAAATGATTTTTCAGCACGAGAGTTATTACAGCAGATTTATGTTTGTAAAGTTGCCGCGTTTTTAGCAACACAACCAGAGACTTATGTATCAATGTTTGATATAAAACAAAGCCGAGGCCTGCTTCAAACAAACGGTTTGACAGAGAAAGAACTATTCGATGCTAAGCAGCTATCCTACGCCCTAAGGTTGGATATTCGTAACTGTTTTAAGAAAATTACGGATTATAAGAAGTCTGCAATCTTAAATTATAATGGGAAAAGTATTCACATTTCATGTGGAGCAAAAGAGGCTATAGAGCTTTATTTGGACGAAATTTGGCTTGGGTAGCTTTACTTCTTGAGAAAAGCGATTTTATGAATTTCTTTCTGCCATTTGTGGAAAGGAAGAACGCTGTTTTTTTACAGATTGTTTAATTATTATAATACATAGAGCATATGAAAACAAAGAAATTTCAAGGCTTAAAGATAGCCAATGTTAAAGAACGTTTGACCTCTTATCGTTTGCATATGACTGATAATTCGGTCTTAGACATTCTGCGGATAGAGCTAGGTGGTTTTATTCCTCAAAAAGGAATGAGCGTCCGCTACCATTTCTACCATGGAGTTATTTTGCAAAAGATAGAGTTTGATGGCAAAGTAGTCATCAATCGCATCACCTCGGACATGTTGCGTCAGTTGGACTTGTTGAATGATATTCTGGAAAAAGATGCCAGACATGAGTTCATGAAGGAGGAAGACCCTCTGGTGGCGCGTTTGCCGGAGATTATGAAAACAAGGGCTTTCCTGTTTTTGGAAATTGGCAAAAAATTCTGCCGCCCTCAAAATCTGAATGATGTGGTATCCTACGAGGTCGCACGTGGTTCGTTAGCAGTAGCGCTTGGCAACCTTGGCTTGGAATATATAAAAAAATTCCGCAAGCTGGACTTAGAAAGACAACAGGCTGTTTTGATGTGTAAGGCGGAAGAAGAGTTTATTGCCGACATCATCCTTTTGGCGGAAGCCTATGCCAAAGACAAGGAAAACAACATTGTCAGCCTCAAATCTCCCAATATTATGGATTCAGAGGTCTTGAAAGTAGAAAACTGTTTTTTGGATATTGATTCTGAAATGTTGCAGAAGGCAACGGAGGATTACCTGAAACAGAACAAGGAATAACAAAAGACACCTCGTTTTTGCCATAAGGCAAAGCGGGGTGTCTTTTTTTTGGTCTTGATATTTGCCCCATAAACTCTTAAATTTATGTGGTGAACAAGAGAGGCTGCCAATGGATAATTTACCGGAATTGCGCGATATACATATCCCCGAAGGGGTTTCTGCGTTTCCGCCGGCCTATGGCTGGTGGGTCATTCTGGCGGCAGTTGTTGGTCTGTTCCTGCTGTTTGAACTTTTTATGCTTCTGCGCCGTACCAGCAAAAAACTTTATGCCCGCCGCTTATTGAAAAACATTACCTCATCTTCGCCGGTTAATGCCGCGGCTCAGATGTCCGAACTTCTCCGTCGCATTTGCGTTTACAAATATCCCGAAGCTGCCGCATTAAGCGGACACGCCTGGCTCGAGTTTCTGAATTCTCATGCCAAAACAGCCCTTGCCGGAAAAGCCGCCGAACTTCTGGTCAATGCGCCTTACATACCGTCGGACACCGAAAAATATACGATTGCCGAACTGGAAGAACTGCGCCGGTTCTGCTATGCCTGGACGGGAGAAAATCTATGAATCATTTTGCTTATCCGCAAATGTTCTGGCTTTTGCTGCTGCCGTTTTTGTTTCGCGCTGTAGTTCCTGTGGTCAAAGGTCTGCATGGTGATGCCCTGCGGGTGCCTTTCCTGGGCGATTTGACCAAAATCAGCCTCAAGTCCGGCAGCCTCTGGGGGCACACGTCCGAAGTTTCCGGACGTTTTCCGCTGCCGCTGATTTTGTTGTATGCCGTCTGGCTGCTGCTGGTAACCGCCGCCGCCCGTCCGCAGTGGGTCGGCGAACCGGTAAGGATAAAAAATTACAGCCGCGATATTTTGATGGTTATGGATATCTCCAACTCCATGCAGGAGCCTGATTTTGCGCTTCGCGGCCGGCGTATTGACAGACTGACGGCCGTCAGGCTGGTTGCTTCCGATTTTATCCGCAAACGCGCAGATGACCGCATCGGGCTGATATTGTTCGGCACCCGCGCTTATCTGCAGGCGCCGGTAACTTATGATAAAAAGTCGGTCGAGGAAATTCTCAACACCATGGATGCCGGAATGGCCGGCGATTCGACCGCTATCGGCGATGCACTGGGATTGGCGCTGAAAACGCTTAAAGACAGCCCGGATAAAGATAAAAAAGTCATTATTCTGCTGACCGACGGCGAAAACAACGACGGTGCGCTTTCGCTGCCGCAGGCCATAAATCTGGCACGGGAAGAAGGCGTTAAGGTTTATACCATCGGCGTCGGTTCGGACATGAGCCGCGATTTCTTTGGCTTCGGCCTGCTGGGCGGACGTCCGGGGCTGGATGAAGCCAGTTTGCAAAAAATTGCCGACGAAACCAAGGGCACTTATTTTCGTGCCAAAGACACATCGTCGCTGGTGCGGATTTATGATGCGATAGACAAGCTGGAGCCGAGCGTCAATGAGGATCAGTTTGTTCAGGAAACCCGGGAACTTTATTATCTGCCGCTTTTGGCAGCACTGCTCCTGGCGTCGGTTATTGCTTTTCGAATGAGGAGGGCGGCCTGATGGAAGAGTTTATCCGCAATTTTCATTTTCTGCGCCCGTGGTACTTGCTGCTGCTGTTTTTGCCGCTGCTGTTTTACTGGAAATATTTCCGCGGCATCAGAAACAAATCTTCCTGGGAGGCAGTCTGCGACAAACGATTGCTCGACTTCCTGCTGATAAAAGGCAGTTCGGCACAGCGTAAGGCCGTTTCATATCTGGCTTTCGCCGGTTTCATCGGTGCGATTCTGGCATTGTCCGGGCCTTCCTGGCAGAAAAAGGAAGTTCCTGATTTGGCGCCGGAAAACCCGGTTATGCTGCTCTTGAATATGTCGACCGACATGGCCGCCAAAGACATAACGCCCAACCGTCTGACGCGCGCCAAATTTGCCATTTCCGACCTGCTGAAACTGTTGCAAAAAGTTCAGGCCGGGCTGATTGTGTATACGCGCGAACCGTTTTTGATTACGCCGATAACCGAAGATCTCGGACTGATTGAAAATCTGCTGCCCTCCGTAGAATTTAACATTATGCCGGCCAACGGCGACCGGTTGGATCGCGCCATTGCGCTGGCTGTCGAAAAATTTCGGAATGCACAATATGCTTCCGGCAGCATTGTCGTTTTTACCTCCGATGTCGGCGAACGCTTCGAACTGGCGCTGGAAGAAGCCAAAAAGGCCAAAGCCGCGGGTTATGTGCTTAATGTGGCGGCCGTGACTTCGCAGATTCCCGAAAAGCTGAAGCTGCTCGCCGAAGCCGGCGGCGGAGTCTGTGTCGGCAGCGGTACCACCGGTGTGGAAAATATTGCCCGCGAAATTGAAAAAACAATCAGCGACGAACTCAAAATCAGCGAAAATCTGCGCTCAAGCTGGGAGGATTTCGGCTATTGGCTGCTGGTTGTTCCGCTTGTATGCTGTCTGTATTTTTTCCGCCGGGGAATTTTGGTTTTGGTCTTTGTGCTCGGCGGCACGGTTTCCGCACAGGCCGGATTTTTTCTCAACGGCAATCAGGAGGGGCTGAAAGCCTATAACGACGGAGACTATCAAACGGCGGTACGGAAATTTGAAGACAGCCGCTGGAAAGCGTCAGCGTTGTATAAGGCCGGTGACTATGAGGCGGCTTACCGCGAATTTGCCAAAAGCAACGATGTTGAAGCGCTTTATAATCAGGGAAATGCGTTGGCCAAGAGCGGAAAAATTGAAGAAGCCGTCAAAAAATATGAAAAAGTTCTGGAACAAAATCCCGGTCATGAAGATGCAAAGTTTAATCTTGAATACCTGAAACAACAACAGGAAGAACAGCAAAATCAACAGGCGCAGAATCAGGATAAACAGGAACAGCAGCAAAATCAGCAGCAGAACCGGCCGGAAAGCGGCGCCGAAAATAATCAGCAACAGGGACAGGAACAACAACAGCAGGATAATCAGTCACAAGGAGCGCAAAACAATCCGGAAAATCAGCGGCCGGACGGCGAAAACGGGCAAAGCCGGCAGCAGCGTCCGCAGGCTGCTGAAGGACAGGAAGACGGCCAAGACGAGCAAAAACAGTCCGGCCTCCGGGAGAACGAAACAACCGGCGACCGTCGCGAAAACAATGAAAAGCAGCCGGAAGAGCAAAAATCTGCGGCCGCGGAATTGCAAAAAGGCGACGAAAACGCCAAATATGATGAAGAAGTTCAGGCACGCGCGCAGCAATACCGCGATATCCCCGAAGATCCGGGCGGTCTGCTGCGGGCTTTTATTCAAAAAGAATATCGCAAAAACAGATATAAGGAATAAGAAATATGAAGAAAATTATCAGCATTTTGGTTTTCGGCATATTTTTCTGTGCCGAAGCTTTTGCCCAGACGTTGGTTGCCAAAACCAGCCGTACCGATCTGCCGGAAGGCGAAGCTTTTTTGTTGACGCTGGATTATGACGGCAGCGATTCTTCGGTTCCGGAGCTTGGTGTCCTGGATAAGGATTTTACCATTTATTCCGTTACCAATTCTTATCAGACCAATATCATCAACGGTCAGGTTTCACAGCAGCGCCAGTGGCAAATCGGTCTGATGCCGAAAGCAACGGCCGGAATGACGGTAACCGTTCCGCCGATTAAGCTGGGATCGGTTCAGAGCAATCCGGTTCAGTTACGGATTCTTGATGCGCAAAACCTGGCTCACCCTGATAATTCGGATAATCCCGGTTATCAGGCGCCGCAGCAGGGACCGCGTTTTGCCGTCAAGGGAAGTGTGGACAATCAGAACCCCTATGTTCAGCAGCAGATAAACTACACGCTGACGCTTTATGACGCCGGCGGTCTGCAGGGCGGTGAGCCGGAATTTATTGATGACGGCAGCAACAACTGGCTGATAAGAGGTCTCGGACAGCCGGAAATCAGCAGCAAGGTCGTTAACGGACGGAGCCTGCGCGAAATTCGGTTCCGTTATGCCATGTTTCCGCAGAAAAGCGGCCGGCTTAAGACCCCGGTTATGCGGTTTAACGGCTATTATCTGACTCAGGGCGGCCGCGGTTCGGATCCTTTTGAAGAGATTTTCGGCGGTTCGCTTTTTGATGCCGGCGTTGGTTTCGGCAGCATGTTTGCCACCCGCAACCCGGTTGTGCTCAATACCAAGCCGATAGAAGTCAACGTTCGCCCGATACCGTCTGAAAATGACGGAAACTGGTGGCTCCCGGCCGAGAGCGTCAGACTTTATGCCGAATGGAGCCCTCAGCGGCCGGATTTTAAGGTTGGCGAAGCGGTCAGCCGGACGGTTTATCTGAAAGCGGTCGGCGTGGTTGAAAATCAACTGCCGGATATTAATTTCAAAAACGCGGAAGGTCTGAAACAGTATCCCGAACGTCCCGTAACCCAGAATGCGGTTGAAAGCGGCAAGGTCGTGGCCGTGAAGAAAACTGCCAATGTCTATATTCCCGACCGTTCCGGAAATATTACCATTCCGGAAATCTCGGTCGATTGGTTTAATGTTAAAACCGGACGGCTGGAACGCGCGGTGCTTCCGGCGACAAGCATTCAGGTGCAGCCGGGTAGTGCGCCGGCCGCCGCACAACCGCAGGCAACCCGGCCGCAGCCGGATATACAACAGTCTGAAAAGATGTTGCCCGACAATCCCGAAAAAACAACTGCCGCGGCAGCAAAGGAAACTCCTGCTCAGCCGGAAAGCCGTTTCGGTGCTTATTATACGGCAATCGCCGCCTTTATTCTCGGGCTGATAGTCAGTTGGCTGCTGTTTCGCACACCGAAAAAAGGACAGCCAAAAAACGAGGAGAAGCCGGGCCTTCGCGACAGCCGCAAGACTGTTGTCCGCTGCGCAAAAGACAATGACTTCCGCGGTCTGCGCGATGCCTTGCTGAATTGGGCGGAAGAAAAATTTAAAAACCGCCGCATAACCAATATGAGCGATGTTGTCCGAGCCGTAAACGCCAAGGATTTTGAAAAGCAGATAGATATTCTGACGGCGGAGCTCTACGGCAAAGGCAGCGAAGAATGGAACAGCGCGGCTTTCATAAAAGCTTTTGAAAAGGCCGATGCAAAAAAAACGACGGATAAAGCGACGGACAAACCGTTGCCCGGTCTTTACAAAAACTGAAAAAAGCCTCCCTTGCGGAGGCTTTTTTAACGCAGTTTGGCCTTAATTTGTTCATAGTTGTAACAGTTGGCAATGCGGCCCTGGAGCAGATATGAGGGTTTGGTCGCAAAAATTGCCGCAGCCGCCGCAAGCACGTCTTCGGCGCTGACGTCATTTATCCGTTTTATCTGTTCCGCCGGACTGTACAGCCGGTCAAAATTAAGCAGTTGTTCTGCCGAAACCTCAATGCTGTCTTCATTGTCTTCAGCCTTCTTGGTCAGGGCGACAATCATCTGTCTTTTGGCGCGTTCCAGTTCCCGTGATGAGACGGGTTCGGTTGCCAGCTTTCTGATTTCGTTAATCACAATGTCCAAAATCTGATTAATGTTTTCGGCTTGCGCCGCGGCGGTAATTCCGGCAAAGCCGACGTCAGTTTCGTCAACGATGCTGGCGCTGATGTCATAAACCAGCGAACGCTTGATGCGCACTTCCGTATTAAGGCGCGAAACTTCTTCGCCGCCCAGAATTTGCAGCGCCAGATATTTTGCTTCGCGTTTATACAGCGGATTCCCGGCCAGCAGGTCAAATCCGAGTTCGAATTTGACCTCGGTTTCTTCCGGTTTTATGTGCCGGAAACCGCCGATATATTGCTGCGGTCTGCGAACGGATTTTTGCCCGCGGGGAAGTTTTCCGAGATATTTTTTTGCCAAAGACACCAACGTGTCATGTTCAAAATTTCCGGCTGCCGACAAAATCAGATTTTCGCCGCAATAACTGCGCCGCCGCCAGTCGTCAAGTTCGGCCTTGCCGATACGGTTCAGCGTTTCCCTGCTGCCGAGAATATCGCGTCCCAGCGGCTGTTCGCCGTAAACCAGTTGCGAAAAGGCGTCGTTGAAAAAGTCGTCGCTGTCGTTTTCGTCTTCGTACATTTCCTGGAAAATAACCTGCCGCTCGCTGTTGATGTTTTCTTCGGTAAAAGTCGAGTTGAGCAAAAGATCGGCAAGCAGTTCGATGGCGGCTTCCCGATCCTCGTTCAGCACCTCCAGCGAAAAAGCGGTCGCGTCCATATCCGTCCAGGCGTTTGACTTGCCGCCCATATCCGCAATCCGTTCGTTAATTTCCAATTCGGAGCAGGTGGTTGTTCCCTTAAAAGTCATATGTTCGCAAAAATGCGCAATACCGTTCTGCTGCGGCGTTTCAAAACGCGATCCGCAGCGGCACCAGATTCCGGCATTGAACATGCCGGTTGTTTCGTCTTTTCTGGAAACAACGCGCAGGCCATTTTCCAAAATTGTTAATTGCGTTTGCATAAAACCTCAAATTCCGGAATTTTACTGTCCCGATTATCGGCGCAAACAACGAATTGTCAATATAAAAATCCTTGCTTTTATGGGTTTTTGATGACATATTGAAACCAATTTTTTAATTGGATTGAGAGAAGATTATGGCACTGAAATTTGAAGTTTTGAAAAAACAGGGAAAATCGCGCCGCGGCCGTCTGCACACCAAACACGGCGTTGTCGAAACGCCTGCTTTTATGCCGGTCGGCACCTGCGGCACCGTCAAGGCAATGATGCCGGAATCCGTGGCCGCGACCGGCGCGCAGATTCTGCTTGGCAATACATATCACCTGATGCTCCGTCCCGGTGCCGATTTGGTCGAAAAGATGGGCGGCCTGCATAAGTTTATGAACTGGGATAAACCGATTTTAACCGATTCCGGCGGCTTTCAGGTTATGAGCCTGACCGGCCTGCGCAAACTGACGGAAGAAGGGGTCACGTTCAGTTCGCATGTAGACGGCAGAAAATATTTCTTAAGCCCGGAAGAGTCGATGAAAATTCAGCACAAACTGGATTCAAACATTACCATGTGCCTGGACGAATGTGTTAAACTGCCGGCGCCTTATGAAACGGTCAAAAAGTCGGTTGAAATGTCCATGCGCTGGGCAAAACGCAGCCGCGAAGCTTTCGTTGATCGCGACGGTTACGGCATCTTCGGCATTCAGCAGGGTGGCGATTATGAGGATTTGCGCGGCTGGTCGGCCGAACAGTTGAAAAACATAGGTTTTGACGGCTATGCCATCGGCGGACTGGCAGTCGGCGAGGGGCAGGAAACCATGTTTAAGGTTTTGGACTATGCTCCCGGAATGTTGCCGGAAGACAAGCCGCGTTATCTGATGGGTGTCGGCCGCCCGGATGATATTGTCGGTTCCGTACTGCGCGGGGTTGATATGTTCGACTGCGTCATGCCTACCCGCAGCGGCCGTACGGCGCAGGCCTTTACCGCCCGCGGCCCGGTTAATATACGTAACGCCCGTCACCGCGAAGATCCCCGCCCGCTTGAGGCGGAATGTGATTGTCCGCTCTGCCGCAATTATTCGCGCGCCTATATTCATCATCTGCAAAAGTGCAATGAAGTTCTTGCCGTTATGCTGCTGACTTGGCATAATATACGCTATTATCAACGCCTGATGCAGGGACTTAGACAGGCCATAGAGGACGAACGGCTAGAAGCTTTTGCCGCCGAATTCTACCGTCTGCAGGCTTTGGGCGATATAGAGGAGATTTGATTAATGGTGGAAGCCTGTAATACCGACCGCGATGAGATGATAGATTCTTTTGCCGAACAAAACCGGCAGGAGGGACTTCGGGTTTTTGTCGCCGGCGGCAGCCGTCCGGGTACGGATTCTGTTTATGTTGAAGAGGCTTATAACCTCGGACGCCAGATTATCAAAATGGATTTCAAACTGGATTTCGGACTGTCCAATGCCGGTATTATGGGCGCCGTTGCCCGCGGGGTTATGGACGGCTGGAACAAAAAACAGTGCAAAGACAAAGGCTATCCGATTCAGGCGGTAACCACGCAGGCTTATTTTGACCTTTATCCGCGCGATGACGAGATTATCTCGCGTATCGAAAATCTTATTTTGGCCAAAACTCTGGAAGAGCGCAAACAAAAGCTGCTGAATGCCGATTTTGTCGTTTTTGCGCCGGGCGGCGTTGGTACGCTGGACGAACTGGCCTATGACTGCGTAGCCATGCAGGACGGCTTTTTGCAGGTAAAGCCGTTTATCCTGTATAATATTAACGGCTATTTTCATCATTTGCTCGAATATATGAAGGCCATTGCGCAGGAGGGTTTTGCCGACCCGATACCATTTATCGTCGTTGACAACAGTGACGAAATCGGCATTGTTTTCCGCCTGCTTAAGCTGCGCTATAAAAAGGGAACCACAACGGCCGAAGCTTACGCCAATACCCGGCAGTTGATTTACGAGTTGCCCTATTTCATCAAGAAAAAAGTCGACAATACGGTCTTTGTTGAGCATATCATCGCCGAAATGAACCGTATTGCCGCGGAAGGAACGGCGGAGGAAAAAGCGGAACTGGTCAAGGAAATCGAAACCGCATATCTTGAAAAAGAGATTGAACGCATGTACGAACGTCTGGCCAAAACCGGACGCGACACGTCTATTGTCAGCGACAAGCTGACCAAGCTCAAACAGCGAAAAAACATGAAACTTTAATCAGTTCCGAAAATTGTTAATGATATTGTCGACAAAATGTTAATCGAATTAATTTAATGTTGACAGTCTTTAGTTGATATGTTCTTATACCTTATCCTCGAAACTATAAAGAAAGTCAAATTATGTTTCATAAGAATAAGGTTGTAAACTTTTCAATTATCATGCCGACATATAATCGCGCTTTCTGTATTAAAAATGCCGTTGATTCTGTTTTGGAACAAGATTATCAGAATTTTGAACTGCTCATTATTGACGACGGTTCGTCAGACGGAACCGAAGAGCTTATATTAAAAACTTATCCAGAAGAAATAAAAAACGGCAAAATTGTATTTGCACGTTTTGCACATATTGGTGTCAGTCATGCCCGGAATATGGGCTTGCGGCTGGCAAAAAATCCGTGGATTGCTTATATGGATACGGATAATATAATGGTCAAAGGCTTTTTACGCTTTTTTGCAGAAACGATGATTGCTAAAAAAGCAGAATGTTATTATTGCAAAATTTCAATTCCCAGTAAGGGAATCGAAATTGGTAAAAAATTCAAATACAAACGTTTGGAAAAATCAAACTATATTGATATGGGGGCTTTTGTTCATTCCAAAAAACTTTATCTGAAATACGGCGGCTTTGATGAAAATTTGAAGCGTTTTGTTGATTGGGATTTAGTTTTAACCTATACCAAACACACCAAACCGGTATTTATTGATAAAGCTTTGGTTAACTATAATGATTCAAAAGAATATTCCCGTATTTCCAATCAAGAAGCTGATTTAGAAAACAGCAATATAGTTCGACGTAAGCACGGCTTTATAAAATAATTGTTTTCAGAACACAGAAATCGCTTGTTAACTTGTCGCTTAATCTCTAAACTATACTCAAATGTTTAAGGTGCAGGTTAATTGATGACAACGTCGGTCTGGAAATTTTTGTGGAAATACCTTTCCAAGTTAAAAATATTGTTTTATAGCGTCCTGTTGTCTGTTTTAGCCGGTGAGCTTTGCGTCCGTCTTTCATTGTTTTATGCTTCCAAAATTGTCGATGTCCTGGCTATGGACGGCGCTCGCCGCAATTTGCTTTTATCGGCGCTGGGGCTTGCTGGGTTGGCGTCGCTGTTCTTGTTTGCCAAAGGCCTGCTTCTGAATGCGCTGATTTTTATCGAGGCGAGGTTTTTGCCGGTCTATATGAGCCGTATTTCCAAAGATTTGTTTAATTATGCGCATCGCCATTCAACGGCTTTTTTCGCCGAAGAAATGGCCGGCAACGTGTCCGGTAAAATCAAAACCATAATTGATAACAGCTACAGCATCTATTATACGATTTTGTGGGGCTTTATTTCACCGGCGATAGCCGTTGCCATCAGTTTTGCCTTTATTTTTAATATCAATGTGACCTTATCGTTAATAATGCTCGGACTTAATTTTTTGCTTGTTTGGGCATTGTATGTCTTAAGCCGCAAGCTTTCGCCTTATTCCGAAACCAGAGCCAGACTGATGTCCGAGGCCAACGGCGTGCTGGTCGACAGCATTACCAATGCCAGTCTGGTTAAAAATTTCAGCAATTTTCTTTATGAAAAGCGCCATTATTTCAGCTACGTCCGCAAGGCCGCGGCGGCTGACCGGCAGGAAAACCTGCGTTTTGGGCATTTGTTTATCGCGCAGGGAATTTTGCGGGCTTTGATGCAGGCGGTTTTTTATGCGCTGCCGGTCTGGTACTGGTATAAAGGCGAAATTAATGTCGGACAATTCGTGCTGATTCAGTCGCTGATTGCCGTTTTGAGCAACATTTACAACATGTTGTCTATGAACTTCATTAACTTTTTCCGGCTGTACGGCGGCATTAAAGACGGGCTGAAGCTGCTTGCGCGTCCCTTTGAGGTAACCGATGCGCCGGACGCCCACCGTCTGAAAGTTCGGGAAGGGCGGATAGATTTCAATCAGGTAACGTATCATTACAAACATTCCGAACCTTTGTTTAATGATTTCAACCTGCATATTGCTCCGGGAGAAAAAATCGGTTTGGTCGGCCGCTCCGGTTCCGGAAAATCGACGTTGGTCAAGCTCTTGTCGCGCTATTACGACATTCAGGGCGGCGAAATTGCCATCGACGGCCAAAATATTGCCGGCGTCACGCAGAAAAGCCTCCGGGCTTCGATAGCGCTTATTCCTCAGGATCCGTCGCTGTTTAACCGGTCGATTATGGAAAATATCCGTTACGGCAGCCTACGTGCGACGGATGAAGAAGTTTTTGCCGCGGCAAGGCGGGCGCATATTCATGACTTTATCATGTCTCTGCCGGACGGTTATAATTCAAAAGTCGGCGAACGCGGTGTCATGCTTTCGGGCGGAGAACGCCAGCGAATAGCCATTGCCCGCGCAATTCTGAAAAATGCGCCGATATTGATTTTGGACGAAGCGACCTCGGCACTGGACAGCGAAAGTGAAAAATATATTCAAACCTCAATCCGCGAGCTGATGAAAGACAAAACCGTCATAGCCATTGCACACCGCCTGTCGACCCTGAAAGAAATGGATCGGATTGTCGTTATGGACAAAGGGCGGATTGCCGAGTCCGGAAGTCATGCCGAGTTGCTGCGGCAAAAAGGCCTGTACCACGGATTTTACGATATGCAGTCAAAAGGTTTCATTAAAATTGACGCAGGGCCGGAGGAAGATAAATGTTGAATATTATCTGGATTGCTTTTTTTGTTTCTGCTTTTCTGATGGCCTTATATCGGGCTTTGTTTTTAGGCGATGCTATGGTCTGGACGGAATTGGTCAATGCGGTTTTTGCATCGTCTAAAACCGCTTTTTCGATAGCGTTGAACCTGACCGGTATTCTGTGCTTTTGGCTCGGGCTCTTGAAAATTGCCGAAGCTTCGGGCGCAACCGGACTGCTGGCCAGGGCGCTCTATCCTCTGTTCAGGCGGATTATGCCCGGCGTGCCGGCGGAAAGCCCGGCACTGTCGTCGATGATTATGAATATTGCCGCCAATATGCTCGGACTGGACAATGCCGCGACGCCGATGGGGCTTAAGGCCATGGAACAGCTCCAACAGTTAAATCCGAAAAAAGATACGGCTTCCGATGCGCAAATTTTGTTTATGGTTATTAATACCTCTTCGGTTACGCTGATCCCGATTACGATTTTGATGTACCGTGCCGAACTTGGTTCGGTGAATCCCGGAGCGGTTTTCATGCCGATTTTGTTTGCCACGTCGCTGTCGACGTTAAGCGGTTTTCTGGCTGTGGCCTGGGTGCAGAAACTCAATATTTTCAATCGGGTCGTTCTGGGTTGGCTGTTTGGCTTTGCTGCCTTTATCGGGGCCGTGGCTTGGCATTTTCAATGCTTGCCGCCGGCCGAGCGGCTGCAGACTTCTGCCGCCTGGGGAAATTTTATTCTTTTTGCCTTTGTCATAAGCTTCATAACGGCAGGTTTAATTCGCAGAATCAATGTGTATGAGACTTTTATTCAGGGAGCCAGAGAGGGTTTTGATATTGCTGTCAGAATTATCCCTTATCTGGTCGCCATGTTGGTGGCCATAGCGGTATTGCGCGCTTCCGGCGTCCTGAATATGGTTGTTCTGGGGTTTGAAAACTTTTTCAATTTTCTGGGTATCAATACAGATTTTGTGCCGGCTTTGCCGACGGCGATTATGAAACCGTTGTCCGGCAGCGGCGCCCGCGCCATGATGATAGAAACCATGCAGACTTATGGTGCCGACAGTTTTCCGGGGTTTGTGTCTTCGGTCATTCAGGGTTCGACCGAAACAACGTTTTATGTGTTGGCCGTTTATTTCGGTGCCGTCAAAATTACCAAAATCCGCAGTGCGCTTCCCTGTGCTCTGCTGGCCGATTTGGTCGGTATTGCTTCTGCCGTTGTGCTGGCATATTTGTTTTATGAATAAAGTAAGTTGTTGATATTGTAACAAAGGTCTTGAAATTTTAATAAAATAAGAATAAAATCCTAACATCGCTTGCCGTAAGTGTATCTAAAATCCGAAGAATGGTTTCTTCGGATTTTTTTGTTTTAAATGTTAACTTAAAAGGAGAAAATAAAATGGGAAACTTAATCCAATATATCATACAGGAAGATCCGGAGAAAGAAAACCTTGAATTTAGAAGAAAAAATTTTTTCCGGTCAGCCTCTTCCCATTCCAAAAATATTTTAGAACAGAATTTAATGCACAACGATTTTGAAAAAGTAAATAGTAATATTCCAAGATATTGGGAAACAGCAGACGATGGAAAAAAGGTTTACGATTATGTTGTAAAAAAAGAAGGAAAGGTTAAGCCAAAAGATCAAAACATATTAGATTATATCGTATCTGCTACAAAAGGGAGTTTAAATTTAGGTAAAAACTTTTTTCCGATGAGAAAAATAAACTTTACCGATAAGTATAAACATGCACTTATAAATTGTAATGCAGCACAATATGGTAAAGGAGGGGCTGACATTGCTAAATTGGCCTCTGACTTAAGAGAATGGAATGATGTTAGAACAGGTTCAAACACCCTTGACAGTAGTAAAGGAGACAATTATGCTAATAAAGTAGGTAGATTATTGGGAAGCAAATACCCTAAAGGAGATTGTAATGCCCTTATTGAAAAATATATTAAAAAAAATTGGTAAATATGGCTTATATACAATTTTATTTTTATGTTCTCTAGTCATTATCGGCATAGTTTCAGGCATTTCCTTTTATTTTTGTGCCGATTATAGCTACAGGAAACAAGCGCAACAACAAATCAAGGAATGTATTGATCGCGGCTTCAGCGAAGAAACCTGTAAAAATAGAGTATTTTAATTGCCTGAATAACATTCGGAACAAAATATCCGGATGGAAATTGTGATGAAATTACCCAAAAGTATATTAATAAAAGCTGGAAAGATAATCGGAATAACGACCGTAATCAAAGCAAGTAGTGCTGTTTTATTATTTGTATTGACATATATGCTCTATGTTTGTAGCCCCGAGCTTTAATGCAAATATTATTTGCCGCAAGTGTATCTAAAATCCGAAGAATGGTTTCTTCGGATTTTTTTGTTTTAAATGTTAACTTAAAAGGAGAAAATAAAATGGGAAACTTAATTCAATATATCATACAGGAAGACCCGGAGAAAAACCAGCCCTGGCAGACTCCTATGTCGCAAAATAATTCTTGTAAGAGGAAATCAACCATTCTTTCAAAACCGAAATATACAAATCCCGACCCGCGTCGTATTCCGTCCGGCGAAATTGTCAAAAGCGGATTGGAAGGTTTCGGACAAGGTATTGAGGGTGGGGTTGAGTATGCTCTTAATTCATTTACTCGTAATCTTTATAAAAGAATGAATGATAAGTTCTTAGGAGGAATATATCAAAAAAAGCAAGATGAATTAGAAAAATTATCTAAGCAAGAAGATTTAGGCAAACTTTACAAATATTCCAATTATGCTATTGAGATTGGTGCACGAGGATTACGAAAAAAGGGCATTAACTTAATAAAGAAAGGACTAAAACTTAAAAAATAAGCAAAATATTGACTTTTCAGCCGGTGTCTAATATTCTGAACACCGGTTGAAAACGTCAAAGAACCTGCCATGAAAAACAATATTGCAACGCAAATGTTTAATTTTCTGTTCAATAAAATTTGGGGCGAAAATCCGCTGACGTTTTATTTTTCCTTTGACGGAAGATTTAATCAACTCCAATTTTGGGGGGCTTTGATAACCATTAATCTATTTTGCGAGGTTGTTGAAGCACAAAACATTGGAGCTTTGACAGCTATTGCATCTTTTGTGGCTTTTTGGGCAACACTTGCCGGTATCCAAAAAAGATGTAGAGATTTGAACCACAAAGGTACAATCATTACTTTAGTTTATACCGGAACCTTTTTGCTGACAGATTATTATGATCATATAACTTTACCCAAAGTTTTAGAATATGTTTGGGGTGGCTTTGTCTTTGTATACATATTTGCCATCCTTCTTTTATTGTTCTTCCCAGGAAGAAAAGAAAAAAAGCCGGATATAGTTTCTCCCTTGCTCAAACGCCCATATTTATATATCGGAATTTGTGCCATCCTTTTCCTGCTCGGGCGGGGTGTAATGTTTTACTTAGGGGCTTAGCCGTTTTTCTCAAACCAAAGGGTGGATTTTTGCGGGCGGTTCATCTGCCGGAGTTCATTAAACCTGAGCTGATATTTTTGCATAATCAACATTTTTTTATTTTCAATAAAGAAAAAATCCGAAGATTCCGGAACCTTCGGATTTTCAAACTTAAAGATTAAGATTTTTTAAGCCACCTTAATCAAACCGTGTTTTTTCTTGCCCTGTGAGAGTTTAATCTGGCCGTCAATGACGTCCGCCGCAGACAGGACATAATTCTCGTCGCTGATAACCTTGTCGTTCAGTTTCAGTCCGGATTGCTTAATCAGGCGACGCGCTTCACCTTTGCTGGCAACAAAGCCGATTTCCAAAAAAGCGTCCAAAATGCTGAGCCCGTCAACAGACGTTTTTTGCAGGCTTGGCAAATCTCCGCCGGCAACGCCCATTTCAAAGGTTTTGACGGCCGTGTCCTGCGCTGCCGTAGCTTCCGTTTCGCCGCGGCAGATTTTGGTAGCCTCAAAAGCCAGAATTTTTTTGGCTTCATTAATTTCTTTGTCCTTAAGGCTTTCCAAACGACGGATTTCGTCCATCGGCAGGTCGGTGTAAATGCGCAGACATTTGCCGACTTCGGTATCGCCGATGTTGCGGAAATACTGATAATAATCATAAGAAGGCAGTTTTTCTTCGTTAATCCATACGGCATTTCCTTCCGATTTGCCCATTTTTTTACCGCTTGCGTCGGTAATAATCGGACTGGTAAACCCGAAGAGTTCAACGTCATAACGACGACGGCCGAGCTCGGTGCCGGAAGTAATGTTGCCCCATTGATCGGAACCGGCAATTTGGGCCCGGCAGCCATATTGGTTGTACAGCACGCAGAAGTCATAACCCTGCAAAAGCATATAGTTAAATTCAAGGAAAGACATCGGCTGTTCGCGTTCCAGACGTGTTTTTACGCTGTCCATGGTCAGCATGCGGTTAACCGAATAGCAGGTGCCGATATCGCGCAAAAAGGCCAGATAGTTAATGTCTTTAAACCAATCCCAGTTGTCGACCATAATCGCATCGTTGGCGCCGTCGCCGAATTTCAAAAATTTGCTGAAAGATTTTTTCAGCCCCTTAATGTTGTGCTGCAGGGTTTCTTCGCTCAAAAACGGGCGCAGCTTGTCTTTGCCCGAAGGGTCGCCGATACGGGCGGTCGCGCCGCCGACCAGCGTAATCGGCTTATGTCCGCATTTCTGAAACCAGCGCAGCATCATCAGCGGAACGATATGCCCGACGTGCAGACTGTCGCCGGTAGGATCCGAACCGAGATAACCGACGGCCGGTTTGCCTGCTTTTTCGCACTCGTAAAGATAGGTGTCAAAGCCGTCTTCGTTGGTGCATTGATTATAAAAGCCGCGTTCCAGCATCAGGTTAAAAAATTCGGATTTAAATTTGCTCATTTTTCCTTTCCTTGCTATGATAAAAATAAACTATTAGCGTAATTTTAAGGAATATTAGCATATAAATAAAATAGTGCAACAACGGAGGTAAATTTTTTTCGGCATGGATATCATCAGACCCATAAATGCTTTGGGCATGAGCAGCGGCACGGCCTTGGACGGCGTTGATATTGCCTTGCTGAAAACCGACGGCGTCGATGTTTATGACTTCGGCCTTTCCCAAAGTATTCCTTATGATGAGGAGCTCCGCGACAAAATCCGTTCTGTTCTCGGCAAAAAGCCGGATACGCCCGAAAACGAAGCGGCTATTAACGAGGTCGAAGCGGAGCTGACCGCGTTTCATGCCGAGATTGCCAATGAGATTATCGCTGCTCAGGACGAAAAAGTCGATGTCATCGGCTTTGAAGGTCACAATATCTGCCTTGATCCCAAAAATCATTTCAGTTGTCAAATCGGCAACGGCAAACGTCTGGCTGAACTGACGCAAACCAAAGTCGTCAGCCGCTTTCAAAACGCCGATCTGCTGGCCGGCGGACAGGGAGGGCCGTTGACACCCGTCTATTATCAGGCGCTTTGCGCCGATATGGGCAAACCTTTGGCCGTGGTCAACATCGGCGGCTGCGCCAATGTTACCTGGATAGGCTCCATCGGCGACATGATAGCCTTTGACTGCGGCCCCGGCAATGCCGCCATCAACGACTGGGTTATGAAACACGGCGGCATGCACATGGACTATAACGGCAAACTGGCCATTACCGGAAAAATCAACGAACAGATAGTCGCCTCAATGATGCGGCATAAGTTTTTTGCCCAATATCCGCCCAAAGCGGCCGACCGGACGATTTTCAACGAAAAGCTCGAACATCTCGAAGGGCTGAGCCTGGAAGACGGCGCCGCAACCGCAACCGCTTTCATTGCCGAAGCCGTGGCTTATTCTCTGTTGCTCTACCTGCCGGAAATCCCGGGCAAGCTGATTATCTGCGGCGGCGGAGCCAAAAATCCGACCTTGGTGCGCTTTTTGCGCCAGCGTCTGCCGGATATTAATATCTCAACCGCGGCTGAAGAAGGTTTTGACGTCAATGCGCTGGAGGCGCAGGCTTTTGCCTATCTGGCCGTCCGTAGGCTTTATCATCTGCCGGCCACTTTCCCGTCCACCACCGGCGTGGCCGAACCTATGGTCTGCGGCCAGGTTTCCGAGCCGTAATTTTTTCAATCCGTTTAATCTGTAACAAAATTGTCATATCTTTTTGTGTAGTCATCGTGAGCAAAACGTGATATACTAAAGTCCTTAACTAAACTAGATTGTATATTATTATGAAGAAAAATTTTTTCATTGCATGCGTTGCGATGGTTATTATGAGTGTAACAAACCTGAGTGCTCAGAATCAAAACGGTTTCACCGCTGCTCTGAATACCTCATTCGGAACGGAAAACCGCTATGGCCTTGAGCTCGGGTATAATTACAAGTCTGTAAACGTTTATGTTGAAGGTTCTTTCGGGGCTTACAATATAAATAATCTGTCTTACAAAACGCCCGGCGTTCGTGTAGGTGCGGATTATACGTTTGCAAAAGTGAAAAAAGTCGGGTTTTTTGCCGGTGCCTATGCAGGTTATACCGCATTCTTGGGCAAAGAAAAAGACTTTAAGTATGCCTATATTTACGAGGCCGGCAATATCAATGCGCTGACCGTCGGAATAAAGGCTGGCGTTAAAGTCAATGTCGGCAAAAGAATGTTTGTCAGGGCTGCAGCTTTGGTAAACTCGCACGACTTTGATCGTTTGGTAGGGACTTCCCGCACGGAGGGTACGCACGGCGTCTATGATGTCAGTGCCAACTTTGCCGTTGGTTATCGCTTCTAAACAAAGACAAAACGCTTGTTCCGCTTTTCGGAACAGGCGTTTTGTTGTTTCGATAGTTTTTTATTCTTGACAAAAAAATGAAAAAAGATTAAACCAAAGACCGAATTGATATTTTTTTGACTGTATTTTGCTTTGATATATGCCCGGCCGCATGTTTTTGCATTTGAAATGTCCGCCGCCGGTTTTTATATGGAAAATTTACTTTGATGCACTTTAGTCATAACTAAAATAAAGGTTTTTGCGAAAAAATCTTTATTTGCCTTTTTATTTGAAAAAGTTTTTTTTCATTAAAAAGTTTGTGTTATTTTGGAAGAGACCCTCTGTGAAGAGCGTCTCTTTTTTTTGTCTAGACTTTGCCGAAAAAGTATGCTACCCTGCAACTGTTTTGTTATCAGTATGTATGTATTAAATTTATAAAATTATGAAAAAGCTGTTTTTTCTGGCAATGTTGTTAAGCTTTGCTGGTGCGCTGAATGCGCAGGAGTTTTATCGGATTACCGATATAGACGATAATGACCGTGGTCTTGAAGTTTCGGCCGTCGGCTATTTGAGTGCGGACGAAGAGCGTTTCGGAGCTCAGATTGCTTACGAAATTAAACCGCTCACGGCTTATTTTGAGGTGTCGTTCTTTTCCGAACGCTTAGGCGCCGAATACGGAGGCATCAAATACAAGGCGCCGTCTTTCCGTGTCGGCATGGATTATGGTTTTTTTGAATATGGCATGTTAACGCTTTTTACCGGCGCTTACATCGGAATCACGCCCTATTCAACAAAATATATTGAAAAAGACCATAATATCTACGTTCCCTCCGAAAGGCTGGTAAAAGTAAACGAAAGCGGCTTCATTGCGGGCTTGAAACTCGGTGCCCGTTTTGATTTTTTGGAAAGGGTATTTGTCCGCGCCGCCGTCTTTGCCAACACCACCAACTGGGGCAATTCCATCGGCAGCCGCATAGCCAAAAATGCCCGCGGAGCTGTCGATGCCGGCGTCAATGTTGCGCTGGGACTGCGCTTCTGAACAAAAATTACGCTTCTTTTCCTTAAAGGAATTGAAGCGTTTTTTTTGTTGTTTTCAAGGCGAATTAATATTTGACTCACCGCGATTCTTGTATTAAATTCAACACCGGATTTAATCAATTTTCAAAGAACAAAAAATGCGCTTTTTTATAATACATTCCGTATCTTCGATTATTATCCCTTAGGGGATGGCATTTTTTCATACATATTTCATTCAATCAAGGCGCCGTTGTCCGGCGCGCCCGCATTACGTTAAATAATTAAAATCTCAAGGTGTTTACTGATGACGAAACATTATAAGGAAGTTAAGGCCAAAGCCGACTTTGTCGAAATCGAAAAGGAAGTCCTCAAATTCTGGGACGAAGACAAAACTTTTGAAAAATCCGTTCACAATCGTGACGGCGCTGCCGAATTTGTTTTTTATGACGGTCCGCCGTTTGCCAACGGCACGCCGCACTATGGGCATATCATGGTTTCTTACGTCAAGGACGTGGTCGCCCGTTACCAGACCATGAACGGCAAAAAAGTTGACCGCCGCCTGGGCTGGGACTGCCATGGCCTGCCTGCCGAAATGTCCGCCGAAAAGCAGCTCGGCGTTTCCGGTCGCAAGCAGATTGAAGAATACGGCGTCGAAAAGTTCAATGACTTTTGCCGTTCCGATGTCCTGAAATATTCCGGTATCTGGGTCGAGATGTTCAAACGCATCGGCCGCTGGGTAGATTTCAGTCACGATTACAAAACCATGGACCTGCCGTTTATGGAGAGCGTCATCAACAACTTCAAACAGCTCTGGGAAAAAGGATTGGTTTATGAGGACTATCGCGTTCTGCCTTATTCCTGGGCAGCCGAAACGCCGTTGTCCAACTTTGAGGTAAATCAGGGTTATCAGGACAAGACCGACAATGCCATAACCGTTATGTTCAAGCTCGAAAACGGAATGAAAATGCTGGTCTGGACCACCACGCCCTGGACGCTGCCTTCCAATCTCATGCTGGCGGTCGGCAAAGACATTGATTATGCGGTTATGGAAGAAGACGGACAGAAATATGTTCTGGCGCAGGCGCTGCTCGGCCGCTATAAAAAGCAACTGGAACACGCCTCTCAGGTCGGCACGATGAAAGGCGCCGACTTTGTCGGCATGGCCTATGAGCCGATGTTCCCTTATTTCAAACATCTGAAAGACAAAGGCGCTTTCCGGGTTCTCTCCGGCGAGTTCGTATCCACCGAAGACGGTACCGGCATTGTTCATATTGCGCCCGGTTTCGGTCAGGACGACTTTGAAGCCTGCCGCGCTTATGACGAGAATTTCCCGGTTGTCTGCCCGGTTGACGAGGCCGGCAAGTTTACCGCCGAAGTTCCCGATTATCAGGGCAAACAGGTTTTTGAGACCAATGAGCCGATTATGCAGCTTTTGAAGGAGAAGGGTATTCTGGTCAAAAAAGAGCAATATACCCACTCTTATCCTTTCTGCTGGCGCACCGATACGCCGCTGATTTATAAGGCAATGTCGAGCTGGTTTGTCAAAGTAACCGACTTTCGCGACAATATGGTTAAGAACAATCAGCAGATTAATTGGGTTCCGGAACACATTAAGGACGGACGTTTCGGTAAATGGCTGGAAGGCGCACGCGACTGGTCGATTTCCCGCAACCGTTTCTGGGGAACGCCGATTCCGGTCTGGAAGTCAGACAATCCGCAGTTTCCGCGTATTGATGTTTTTGGCTCCGTTGCCGAAATTAAGGAAAAAACCGGCATTGAGGTTACCAACCTGCACAAGCCTTATATTGACGAGGTTGTTTATCCGAACCCCGACGATCCGTCCGGCAAAACCATGATGCGCCGCGTTGACGATGTTTTCGACTGCTGGTTTGAATCCGGCTCCATGCCTTATGCGCAGGTTCACTATCCGTTTGAAAACAAAGAATGGTTTGAAAACCATTTCCCGGCCGATTTCATTGTCGAGGCCATGGATCAGACCCGCGGCTGGTTCTATACGTTGACCGTTCTGGCAACGGCGCTGCACAACAAACCGGCGTTCAAAAACTGTATTTGTACCGGTTTGCTGATGGCCGAGGGCGGACAGAAATTGTCCAAGCGGCTTAAGAACTACCCGGACCCGAACGAAGTTCTTGAATCCATCGGCTCCGATACACTGCGTTGGTTCCTCGTTTCCTCTCCGGTTTTAAAAGGCGGAAACCTGGCCGTGGACAAAGAGGGCAAAGAAATTTCCAAAGCGGCCCGCGTGGCTCAAATTCCGATGTGGAACGCTTACTATTTCTTCACGCTTTATGCCAATGCCGAGGGTTATCAGGCCAGAGAAGTCAGCAGCTCAAACGAGGCGATTGACAATTATATTCTTTCCAAACTCAAACGCCTGAGCCAAATTGTCAAACAGGGGCTGGATACTTATGATATGGCGTTGTCCTGCAATGAAATTGCTTCTTTTATGGAGATTTTGAACAACTGGTACATTCGCCGCACACGCGACCGCTTCTGGGTCGGCGACACACAGGCTTTCGACGTGCTGTATACGGTTTTGGTCAACCTGTGCAAGATTATGGCACCGTTGATGCCGTTCCTCTGCGAATATGTTTACAAAAACCTGACCGGCGGCGAAAGCGTCCATCTGACCGATTATCCGCAGCTTGCCGACATCAGGCTGGATGAAAAACTGGTTAACGAGATGGACTTCCTGCAGGATTTGTGCTCGGCCGGTAAGTTTATCCGCGAAGAGAAAAATCTCCGCAACCGTCTGCCTCTGGCCGGTTTGACGGTTGTCGGCGACAATCTGGGCTTTTTGAATGCACAGTATCAGGACATCATCAAAGACGAGCTGAATGTCAAGGAAATCAGAATTGACAATAATCTGGCCGCTTATGCCGCCAAAACCGTTTATCTCTATACGCCGCTGCTCGGCAAAGCGCTTGGTAAGGATATGGGGCCGGTTATGGGCGCCTATAAACAGGGCAAATGGGAACTGAATGCCGACGGCACTTTGTCGATTGCCGGCAAAACCCTGACGCCGGATTTGTTCGAAGTCCGTCTGGATATGAAAGACGGCGTTGCCGGTAAGGCTTTTGCCGATAACAAGGCGGTTGTCACGCTGGATACGAACGTAACCGACGAACTCAAACGCGAGGGAATGGCGCGCGACTTTGTCCGTTTGGTTCAGACCCTGCGCAAAGACAAGGATTTCAACATCTCTGACCGCATCGAGCTTTGCTATGCCACGAATAATGCCGAACTGAACAAAGCTTTGGAAGAAAACAAGGCTTATGTTGCCGAACAGGTTCTGGCTGTGAAAGTCAGCAACAACTGCACCGACGGTACCAAAGCCGATATTGAGGGTGCCGAAATTGTTTTTGACGCCAAAGTAACCGACGCCAAAGTGGCATAAGGCCAATATAAAGGAGAAAAAGCCGTCTGTTCGTCAGACGGCTTTTTTTGTATCTAGAAAACCACGCGTTAGACGCGTGGTTCAGTAAAGCTTATAGCGGTGAGGATGACAAAGCGCTCC
>CALXTV010000014.1 GCA_944391505.1 uncultured Alphaproteobacteria bacterium
CTACTTTTTGTTCCCACTATCAAATTGACAGTTTATTTAAGAATACCTTGCCGCATATTTATTAACTCCTTGTATAACCTAACAATTTTCTAGCTTTTGTTATATCACTAACGGTTTTATTAACATCTCCAGGTTGCATTGGTAATCTATTTATTTGAGCTTTCTTACCTAAAACTTTTTCTATTGTTTCTATCATGCCGGATAATGTTACCGGAGAACCCCCACCTAGATTTATAATTTCATAAGGGGTTTTATCATATTCAATTGCTTTTGATAACCCTTGCATATAAAAATCTCATATTATTAACTCCATAAAGTAATATTATAGTCTTAGTATATGCGTTACTTTACAAAAGTCAACATAAATATTACCTTAATGTTACTATTTTTAATGTTTTTTGATGGGGACAATAAGGTATGCTTTAATATTACCTATATGTTAAATCACAATAAAATTGTAGACGAATTAAATAATATTGCATTTTTAAGATAAGATATAGATTTTTACTAAAATATTTATTTTTTACCCCCATATAAAAATCTTAAAAAAGTGTTAATTTTTATTGATAAAGAAAATTATATGCTGTAAAACGATAACAGAGGTTAAAAATGGATATTAAATTAAGAAATTTCGGGAAGATAAAAGAAGCAGATATTCAATTATCTGGTCTTACACTTATTGCAGGTCCAAACGATTCTGGAAAATCTACGGTAGGAAAGGCACTTTTTGCTATAATTAAGTCAATAGCTAATTATCCTGATTATTTTAACCAAGTTAATAGCGAAAAGCTATATAGAGAATATTTAAAACCATTACGACTTGAATTACGAGAGATAGATAGATTGATTATGTTATCTTCTCGAAAAAAAAGTAATGTAGCTACGCTTTTTGATGAGCCAGATATAGATAAAAATAAATTACAGGGATTATTGGAAAATATTAGAAGAATTTTTTCTCGTTCAATGATGAGGATAACTGATGAGCAAAAAGTCAAATTGCTGACTAATATTTATAATAATGTTGATTTTTTTAGAAATAAAGAAACAGTTGAAGAGTTAATTAAAAATGCAATTGCATTTCTGAATAAGGGCAATGATGCAAAAGGTAAAATTCAATTAATAGCAAGTCGTATTTTTCAAGATGTTTTTGAAGGAAGTCTTAACAATTCTGTCCATAAAAAAGATGTATCTCTTATCAATTTTGAAAGTGATGGAAGTACTATACTGTCTCTGAGTTCAAAAGATGACACATTAAATTGTAATGAATTTAATGAAGTCTTGCATACATTCTCTGATGCGACTTTAATTGATAATCCGTTTTTGTTAGAAAATGATTATAATAATTATAATGATTATAAGGAATTTTATACATTAGAATTTGACACCATTGCTGGAATCAAAAGGCTGGACACAACAACTGATTTAGTCGAAAAAGAACGGCTAGCTGCAAAAAAACTTAATAAAGATAGTTATTATGAAGACTTATTAGGCGAATTTAAAAAAGTATTTAGTAAGGCACAATTTAAATATAGTACAAGTGATAATCGTTTGAAATACAAGGTAAATAAAACCTCAAAAGAATTGGAAATATCCAATATAGCGAGTGGTTGTAAGTCATTTGGTTTACTATATATATTACTGAAAACAGGTGTAATTACAAAAGATAGTTTAATTGTTTTTGATGAACCTGAAAATCACTTGCATCCTGAATGGCAAATTAAGTATGCTGAAATTATATGTAAAATGGTTAAAAATGGTTTTTATGTTCTATTAACATCTCACAGTCCATATATGATACAAGCCTTAAAAACTTATTCGGAAAAGGAAGGTATTTTTGAGAATAAGGTTAATTTTTATTTTGCAGCACCTGATACAAAAACAGAAAATTATAGCATTATAGAAAATGTGCGCGATTCTAACGGCAACTTTGATGATAGTAAAATATTTAAAAGTTTGTATGCTCCGATAGAAGAGTTGAACAGTATATATGCTGAAATCTATAAAAAGAGTACGGGTGGTCTTTGATATGGCTAGTCAAAAATGTAAAGAATGCGGTCAAATTAACAAGAAGTTGTGTGAGTGTTGCGAGAACAAATGTATTATTCCATTAGAAACAAGTTTATTGTATTGTAATTTTGATAAGAAAGTTAAAAAAGTAAGAAAAGCAACAGGAAACGGTACAATTAAATCAGTTGATTGTATTAGAGTATCCGAAGATGGAACTACTATTTTATTAGAGATAAAAAATCAACCCCCGAAGAATATTGAGATTTCAGAGGTAGCAGGAAAAATAAAGGATACAATGCTGTATCTATTCAATAATAATTATGAATTGTTACAAAATAGCAAAATAAAATTTTTTTTAGCAATTCCAGAAAAAAAATATAAAGAAGAAACTCCGTTGAGTAAAATTAGTCCATATATGCAAGCTTTCGCAAACAATTTAATAGAGTGGTCGTTACAAGTCTTTAACGACCCTCAATATCAAGTAAAAATTGAAAATTTTATATATTATTTAAATTCAAGAGTAATTCAATGTGAACAGACAGATATTCTATGTGCCTAGTTAAAGGAATGGAATTTAAAATAATATCTTATTTTGCATTCACAAAATTGTCACATAAGAAATTTTAATGAGACAACCGATTGAGAAATCGATATAAAAATTATCTACAATTTAATTAGCTCGAAAAAAATATCTTTTAATTATTTATACAATTTAATTTTAAAATTTTTTTAATACCGATTAAGGAAGATGCCTTAATATTACCGAAATATATTCATAAAGTGCAATTGAGATTAATTACACATCAAATTTTGAGACTTGACATCTTTATAAAAATAACAAAAAATTAAATGGTAAGTGATACAGAAGGATGATACAGCAAATTTTATCTGTAAAAATTAACTCATTGATTCAATGGATTATTTTATTTTTTACACGGATGTTCAGAAACCGTATATTACCAGACGGCTCGGCCTATTTGGCTCGAAGCCTTATTCAGCCGACATCCGTCCAATATAGACATAAGAAGTCGGCATAAAATTTTAAGTCGTTATGCAAACGACTGGTAATAAAAGGGTTTCTGACGCCCTGGACGCGTTATCTATGCATCTGAAGTCAGCTTAGCTTTTGAATGTGGAAATGTAAAGAAGAAAATACCGAACGCCTTTTATAAAAACGTTCGGTGTCATACATAAAACAAATTTAGGTTGTCTATTTTGTAAAAATAACCTTAACAAGATTCAGCAGATAAACGACCGTGACAAAAGCCAAAGCGCGGACGGCTATGGTATACAGCCCTGCCCCGTGACCGATGACGGCAAACTGGATTATCAGCGCCGCCGCCACACCGCAGCCGGCGATAATCAGCCAATAGTTTTTGGTATTGATGAACAAAAAGGCGCAGACGGCAGCCGAAACCAGAATGTATGGGCTTTGCAGCATGCCGTAAAGATTGTGAAAAAGATGTTTGAGCGCCGGAATGTGGAATACAAAGGCAGCCAGCAGCAGGCAGATGATGGCGGCCAGAATATAAAGTGCGGTATTTTTCTTCATGCTTTTTCTCCGAAAATATCTTTCTTCGGTGATAGCAGAAAAGGCAGAAGGCGGCAATGTTTATTCGCGATTTGCACAAGGGTGGTTATTGGTTTCGTTTTTGAGCCGGCAATATATGTCTTTGACGGTTTCGCAGCCGTAGCCGCCGAGGTATTTTTTCTCGGCATAAGCTAAAAATTCCGGCAAAAGCGGCTGCGGCGCACGTCGGTGCCGGTCATAACAGGCCGCCAGCAGAACGGCGTCCAGACGGTCAAGGTCTTTGACAAATCGGCTTTCCGGGGTTGCGCATTTTTCGTATTCCGTAAACAGTTCAAGCATTTCCGGCTTGTTCAGGTCTCCGGCAATCTTCCGGATGGCGTTTTGTTCTAAGTGCCCCTTCTCTTCCGGAGAGATGTTGTCGTCCGGTGTGAAGTCGCCGGTGCGGATTTCCTGTATGTCGTGCAGCAGAGCCATGGTAACGGTTTTGCCGCGATTCATGTTTTGCGGCGTAAGCAGCAAGGCGGACAAGGCCAGCGAACAACTGTGTTCGGCGACGGATTCCGGGTGTGAAACCCGGTGGGTCAGCCAACCGCTGCGCTTGAGGTTGTGAATGTCTTTGAGAATGCCGAAGATCTCATTGCTGTGCCGGTCGATGTAAAGCGAAGCTTCGGGATAAGCTCGGGCGTCTTTTTCCTGTCTGATGAAGCGGACGAAGTTTGTTTCCGGAGTGTCGATATTGCAAATATCCGTGTTTTGCGGGGAGTCTGCGATTATGGAAAGTTTTTTGATGTCTTTTTCAAATACGGAAAACAAGCATAAATGCAGTATTTGGTCGCGGTTGAGATTTTCGGGCGCGCACAGCCAGGCTAAAAATGCGACGTCGAATCCTGAAGCGGCGGCAGAAGGGTTCCCTTCCCTCAAGCCACCCATAATTTCAATAAAACCGTGCAGGTCTTTCATAACGTTTGCTCCTGCGCTCAGGCTATCTTTTCCGCGGTAAACAGTCAACAAAAATCCGCCCCGGAGGTTTACCGAGGCGGTCGATTGAGAGCAATGCCCGATTAGAAAGAATATCTGAGACCGGCAACAACTTCGTTGAGGTTTTTGACTTCCTTCATGCCCAACTGCGTATATCTGTACATTAAACGGGCGGAGATGTTGTCGTTGAAATCATACTGGGCACCGATACCGGCACGGTAGCCGATTCTTTGTTTGTCGTCACTGCCCTGATGACCGCGGTATTTCAGTTTGAAGTTGTAATTGGCGAGACCCAGAGAGCCGACGAGATTGAAGCCGTCGCAACCGATGGGCATATAGCCGTATAAGTCTAAACCATAGGCATAAAATTCAGATTTGGTCTGATCCAGGGTGCCTTTCATTGATTTTCTTTCGCCGGACTGCTGGAAAAAGGCTTCCAATCCTACATAGTCGCCAAATCTGATACCGGCGTTGATTGCTCCTGAATTGTAGTCGGTTTTAATACGGGTGGCTTTTTTGATGTTGGCATCCGTATATACGTAATCCAGACCGACATAGGGTCTGAGCTCGCTCAGGCTGTAATCTGCAGCATCAGCGCCAAAAGAGAAAAGACATGCAACGCCTGCTAAAAGTAATGTTTTCTTCATATTGTAAACTCCATTTATAAATTAAGTTTGAATATATTCTGCAATTCTAAACCGCTTTGGCGCTCTAAAACTGCAGTCGGAAATATTATAAAAACAGGCTATAATATTTTCTGTTTGTGGATATAGTCGTGAAAAAAGGCATTTAAAGAGTGCATCGGGCAAAGAATCTGTTAGATTATATAAAAAAGTTTAGAGGAGATGCTTTATGGCTTTTGTCTGTCCGCCGAGAAACTGCGCGCAATGTCCGCGTCTGGTTGCGTTTCGCAAAGAAAACATCATTAAATTTCCGACCTATTACAACGGTCCGGTTCCGCCGTTCGGTTCTATTGACGCCGAAGTTTTGATTGTCGGTCTGGCGCCCGGTCTTAACGGTGCCAATCAAACGGCCCGGCCCTTTACCAATGATTATGCCGGTGACGTGTTGTATCCGATTTTGAAAAAATACGGCTTTGCCACCGGAAATTACGGCAAAAGGAAAGACGACGGATTTGAACTGATAAACGTCCGGGTTACTAACTCGGTGCGCTGTGTGCCGCCGCAAAATAAGGTTACCGGTGATGAGGTGCATACTTGTGGAAAGTTTCTGATTGAGGAAATCGGCGATATGAAAAATTTGAAAATCATATTAACGCTTGGCAGTGTGGCACATAATGCCGTTTTGGGTGTCTTGGGTTACAAAAAGGCAGCTTTTAAGTTTGCACACGGCGCCGTACATCGTCTGGAGAGGCATAATCTGCTGATGGTTAATTCTTATCATACTTCCCGTTACAATATTAATACCGGTGTGCTGACCTATGAAATGTTTGAAGAAATTATCCGAAAAATTTCCGATATACTTAAAAAATCTTGATTTTTTCGTCAAAAAGTGGTTGAAATGTGTTCAGATAACTTATTATTCATTTAAAATTTAAGCATATGGCACAAAGTATTATTACGGTTCCGTTGTATTCGATAGACGAAAAAGACGGATTGAACAAGTCTTTGCTGCAAAGAAGCTTTAGCGAGGCGGTTAAGCAGATGCGGCAGCGCTTGGGAATGTATGTTTTGTATGACCGGGTGCTGTGTTACAACAGCCGCGGCTGCGTACAAAAAAAGCTGGAAGAGCCGGTTTTTTATGTTTTCGGAAATTTATACAACATTGCGCAGGGCAGACAATTTTCCGTCGTGCCGCAGAGCTGGCTGGATCAACTTGAGGAACAGGGCTTTTCGCATTTTGTGTATAATCAAAGACTTGGACAGATTATGGCTGTTTATGAGAACAAAAGCATTGTTTTGGACGATGCTGTCAGCGAGTTTTTGGTACGGGGGAAATCTCAGCCGTTTAAAAGGCAGAAAGTGTGGCTGTTGTCCGAACCGGTATTTAAGCCGCTTTGTCCGAATTCGGAGACATACGAATATTCGGTTTTGGCTAAAATATTGACGGATATTAAATTTAATCCGGCGCAGTTTCAGGGAATTGAGACTTATTTGCGGGTCTATTACGCCAACGGTATGTCAGAAATTATAAAATCCGGTACGACGTATGTTTTTGACGACTGCATTGTCGGCAAAGGTTTTTTGCGCAAAATGTTTTCCGGTAACAAAAACATGCTGCGACAAATCAACGCCGATAAGGAAGACGTAATGATTTTGGACAGTGACAAGCGGGTGTATTCCCTGCCCCGGGACTATCAGCTGATAAAGCGTTCGTATATCAGACAATGGCTTAAGTCATGATTGGGAAAAGGGTTTTGCTTTAAAAGGCAAAACCCTTTTTCGCGCTTAACCGCCGATGCCGGCAAAACCCATGAACGCCATGGACAACAGACCTGCGGTTATCAGAGCTATCGGCGCGCCTTTGACCGCTGCCGGAAGTTTGGTGCGTGACATTCTTTCACGCAAGCCGGCAAACAAAACAATGGCCAGCGTGAAGCCCATGGCGTTTGCCAGGCCATAGCAGACAGAAGAAAGCAGGCCGAATTTTTTCTGAATGGACAGAATGGCAATGCCCAATACGGCACAGTTGGTGGTAATCAGCGGCAGAAAGATTCCCAGAGCCTGATATAACGGCGGCGAAACTTTTTTGAGGATAATTTCGACCATTTGGACCAATGCGGCGATAACCAGAATGAAAACGACGGTTATCATAAAGGTCAGTTCATAGGGCACCAGCAGTTTATAATAAATGAGAAAGGTCACAATGGCAGAAAGCGTCATGACAAACATGACCGCAAAGCCCATGCCGAGCGCGGTGGAGATTTTCTTTGACACGCCGAGAAACGGACAAATGCCCAGAAACTGCGACAAAACAATGTTGTTTACGAAAATGGCGGCGATAAAAATCATCAGGTAGCTCATTTATTTTCTCCCCGCAGTTTATTGAAAACGATAATCAGGCCGGCCAGGGCAATAAAAGCGCCGGGCGGCATGATGAACAGCAGCAGCGGATAAGCCCCCTCGCCGGCAAAACTCCAGCCGAAGACGGAGTATGAACCCAAAATTTCGCGGACAATTCCCAATGATGTGAGGCCGAGCGTAAAACCGAGCCCCATGCCGACGGCATCAAGAATTGACTGAAACAGATTGTTTTTGGCCGCAAAGGCTTCGGCTCTTCCGAGAATGATACAGTTGACGACAATCAAAGGAATGAAAATGCCCAGCTGCGCATGGAGTTCCGGCAGGTAGGCGGCCATCAGCAGGTCTACCACGGTTACGAAGGAGGCGATGATGACGATGTAGCACGGAATACGCACCATGGCCGGAATGAGGCTTTTTACCAGCGAGATGGCCGAATTGGAAAGAATCAGCACAAACAGCGTGGCCAGCCCCATGCCGAGACCGTTGCCGGCCGAGGTTGTGACGCCCAGCGTCGGGCACATGCCGAGAAGCATTACAAAGGTCGGGTTTTCGCGGATAATGCCCCGGGTCAGGTTTTGAACGGATTGCGAACTCATGGCTAAATTCCTGCTGAAAAAGTTGTATAAGCATCGTAGGCGCGTCTGATGGCGTCAATGACTGCGCGGGAGCTGATGGTGGCTGCGGTTACCGCGTCAATGTCGCCGCCGTCTTTTTTGACGCGCAGGTCGGTTCTGTCGGGATTAATTCCCCTGAATTGTCCGGCAAAAGCCTCGTCGGCCACTTTGGTACCCAAGCCCGGCGTTTCTTTGTGATCAATGAGCTTGTAACCGCTGATGCGGCCGTCCAGCATAATGCCGACCATTATTTCCATTCGGCCGCCAAAACCCTTGTCGGTGTACGATTTGATGACCAAAGCGGTGATTTTTCCGTCACGGCGAACCGGATACATTGTCAGTCGTTTGTGGTCGGAAGTGGTTATATAAGTTTTTTCCGCAAAAGGATTGTTGTCGAACCCCTCCGGAATAATTTCGGTAATGGCGCGAAGCTCCAGATTGTCTTTGACGGCTTTTATCGGCGCTTCGGTTTTTTTATGGACATAAGCCAAGGTCAGAGCCGATAAGGCGCAGACGATAACCAAAACGGCCGCCATGTTGAAAAGATTTGACTTCAGAGGTTGTCTTTCTGCCATATTATTTTCTCCCAGTGCCAAAAACGCGCGGAACGGTAAAGTAGTCGATAATCGGAACAAAAGCGTTCATAATCAGAATTGCAAAAGACACGCCCTCGGGATATACGCTCCAACGGCGGATTATCACGGTCAGAATGCCGCAGCCGACGGCAAAAACAATCTGGCCTTTGCGGGTCATCGGAGTTGTGACGTAGTCGGTTGCCATGAAAATTGCACCGAGCAGCAAGCCGCCGGAAAGCAGTTGAGTTACCGGTTCGACCTGAATGTTTCCGGAATGCAGCCACATAACGCTTGTGAAAATAAATACCGTCGCAAGGTAATAAAAAGGAATATGCCAGCCGATAATCCGCCTCCAAAGCAGCCAGGCAAAGCCGAGAAGCAGAGCCAGTGCCGAAACCTCACCGATGCAGCCGCCGGTATAGCCGATAAACATTTGTCCGTAATCGGGAAGATCGCTTAAGCCGCCGGCCAGTTTGGTGGCTGAGCTTTCGGCATCAATATGTTTGAGAATGCCGAGCGTTGTGGCTCCCGTTTCGACATCGGCGTTCAAAAAGTTTAAGAAATCCGGTTTGGGCCAACTGGTCATCTGTACCGGAAAAGAAATAAACAGAAAAACGCGGCCGACCAATGCCGGATTGAAAACGTTTTTGCCCAGGCCGCCAAAAGCCGTTTTGGCAATGACGACGGCAACGAAGCAGCCGACGAGAACCATCCAAACCGGCATATTCGACGGCAGGTTATAAGCCAGCAGCAGGCCGGTTACAACGGCGGAAAGATCGCCGGTGGTCGGCGGAATTTTCAGAATATAACGGCAGACCAGATACTCAAAAGCGACACAGCCGGCAACAGCCGTAAGCACGACCACCAGGGCGCTCAGTCCAAAGAAAAGCAGGGCGGCGGCCAGTGCCGGCATAAGGGCAATGATGACATCGCGCATGATGCTGCGTGTATCCTGCGGAGAATTTATATGCGGAGCGGTAGATATTTTGAGCATAGTCATAAGCCTTATTTTGATTTTTTCAGTTCATATTTGCCGAGTTTGCAATAATCGAGCAGCGGAATGCGCGCCGGGCAGATATAAGCGCAGGAACCGCATTCGATGCAGTCAAGAACATGGAGCTTTTTCATTTCGTGATAATCGCCGTCGCGAACCTGTGCGGCAATGGCAAAGGGCATGAGACCGACCGGACAGGCCTCGACGCATTTTCCGCAGCGAATGCAGACGGTTTCTTCCGGTTTGAATGAAATGTCGTCCTTAAAAAGCAGAATTCCGGAGCTTAATTTGGTTATCGGGGCATTTATGTTGACGGCGGAAGTGCCCATCATGGGGCCGCCGAAGATGATTTTGCCGATTTTGTCCGGGCTGCCGTGTACCTTGTTGATGAGAAAAGAGGCCGGCGTGCCGATGCGTACCAGAAAATTGGACGGCGTTTCGGCAGCATCGCCGCTGACGGTTACAACGCGTTCAAACAACGGTTTGTTTTTTTGAACAGCCTCGTAAACGGCGTTGACGGTGCCGACGTTTTGAACGATGCAGCCGACATCGGCCGGCAGTTTTCCGGACGGCACCTCCCTGCCCGTAACGGCTTCTATCAACTGTTTTTCGGCTCCCTGCGGATATTTTGTTTTCATAACCTGAACGTTGACGCCGACATAAGAGCGGGTGATGTTGCGCAAAGCTTCTATTGCGGCGGGTTTGTTCTCGTCAACGGCAATAACCGCGTTCTGAATACCAAGTGCCTTGTTGAGAATTTTGGCGCCAATGATAATTTGTTCGGCTTTTTCGACCATAAGGCGATCGTCGGCAGTCAGGTATGGTTCACATTCAATGCCGTTGACAATCAGACAATCGACCTTTTTGCCGGCGGGAATTGTCGTCTTTACGGGGGTCGGATACCCTGCTCCGCCCATGCCGACGATGCCGGCTTCGCGGATTTTGGCAATGATTTCTTCCGGGGAAGCGTTGATTTCCCGGATAATGTCCGGCGAGCGGTCAATGGAGGCTTCCCATTCGTCACCTTCGACTTTAATTGTTATCATCTGTTCCAGATAGCCGAATTCGCCTTCTATTTCTTCCACTTTCAGAACCTCGCCGGAAACGGAGGAATGGACGTCGGCGGAGACGATACCGTCGGCGTCGGCCAGCAACGTGCCGACCCTAACCTTGTCTCCTTTGGCCACAAGAATCTTTGCCGGACTGCCGATATGTTGCTTGACCGGAATGTAGACAATTTCGGGCAGACCGGCGTCTTCAATCGGTTTTTCGGCGGTGATTTTGTGTTTGTCGGGGTGGATGCCGCCCATGGTAAAAGTTTTTTTATTGCTCATTTTTTACCTCGGTTGATGTTTTTTCTCCGGTGTATGCGATGGCTCCGGTCGGACAGGCTTCGGCCAGTCGTTTTCCGAATTCTTCTGCCGAAACCGTCGGCGGAATGTAGGAAAGATTGTTTTCAACCCGAATTTCGGGACAAATTTTTGTACATTTCAGACAGGCAATGCAGGCGGCCTTGCAGTTTTTGCGTGCCAGGGCTCCTTTTTGCGTATTGCTGCAGGCGACGTAGACACGGACACCGTTTTTGCCTTTGGGACGTATCTCATACAGGCCGCGGGGACAAGTGCGGACACAGGCGCCGCATGAAGTACATTTATTTTCGTCGACGACCGGGATGCCGGTTGTTTCGTCCAGACTGATGGCGCCAAACGGACAGGCGCGAACGCAGTCGCCGAAACGCAGGCAGCCGTTCGGGCAACCGCTGCGTCCGACGGATATGCGCGCCGCCATGCGACAGCTTTTCATGCCGGTATAAATAACTTTGTCCGGTGCGTTTTGGCAGGTGCCGTTGCATTTGAGCACGGCAACGGTCGGTTCTCTGGCGGCGGCAACATAACCGAGCCGGGCTGCGACTTTATTCATGACTTCCTGTCCGCCGGCCGTGCAAAAAAGGTTTTTGAATTCTTCGGCGCTGCTTTTTGCGCAGGCTTCGGCAAAAGCATGACAGCCGGCCTTGCCGCAGGCTCCACAGTTGACACCGGGCAATAAGGCTTCGATTTCGGCAATCTTCGGGTTTTCTTCCACTTTGAATTTTTGCGAAACAACGTACAGAACAACAGCGGCAATCAGAGCGATACCGGCCAGAATCAAAACATTGGAAATGATTAAAGCGGACATGGGCAAGCTTTCTCTGTTGGGATCATAATGGATAAAAATAGCACATATTTTGCGTAAACAAAGCAAAATATGCCGATTACACCCAGATAAAGCTTTTTATTCCCTGATTTTAAAGCTGAAACGGCGGTCGAAATTTTTGCGGAACAATATCAGAACCAGATAATACGGAACGAGAATCGCCAGTCCGCAAACGGCGGCCGCGGTTTCGCTGCCGGTAAAAATCCAGACGGCGGTCAGCGCGGTCAAAACCAGCAGCAACGGCAGGATATAGGCAAAGAAAACGGCAAGCCAACCACTGCGTTCTTCAATATAAACCGTAACTTTTTGTCCGGGGCGGCAGCGGCCGGAGGACGGCGCGTAAATCTGCAAAGTTTTGTTTTTGCTTTCGGACAGGTTGCAGCCGTCTTTCAGATGACATGCTTCGCAGGCCCGTCGGGAAGTAATTTCGACCGTGACGGTTTTGCCGCTGACGGCGGTAACGGTTGCCTGATGTTCGATAACTGACAAGATTTATTCTCCCGTTATTTTTTTTGCCTGTTCGGAAAGAAGCGTTTCAAAGCTGTCGTCGCCGCGACGGACGAACAGAATGAAAGCCAGATTGTTGTCGTTGGCGAATTTCAGCGCCTTTTTTTCTCCCATGACCATAGCCGCGGTTGCCAGGGCGTCGGCTTCCATGCTGCTGTCGCCGAAGACGGTAACCGAAGCCAGATTGTGTTTAACCGGATATCCGCTGCGCGGTGAAATGGTGTGCGAATATTTTTGGCCGTCTTTGTAATAATAATTCCGATAATCGCCGGAGGTGGCAACGGCCTTGTCGCGAAGACTGACGACAAAAGCGTTTTCTCGTGTTTGAGCCGGTTTGGCGACACCGATTTTCCATCCGTTTTCTTTGGGGGAGCGATTGCCCCGGGCAATGACCTCACCGCCGATTTCGATCACAAAGTCCGTATATCCCTCTTCTTTCAGAAGTTCGGACAGCCTGTCGACGCCGTAGCCCTTGGCAATGGCGGAAAGATTGATGTAAATGTTGTCTTTTTTCTTTTTTATCCGCGTGCAGTCGTCATCAAATTCCAGTTTGTCAAAGCCGGTTTCTTTCAGAGCTTCGGAAATTTCGGTGGCCGAAGGCATTTTTTGCAGCGTTTCGGCACCGAAACCCCATAAACCGACAAGTTTACCGACAGTCGGGTCAAAAGCGCCGCCGCTCAACTTCCAGATTCTGGCTGCGTCTTTCATGACCGCCGACATTTCCGGCGAAAGTCTTATCCATTCGCCGGCCTTGGCCCGGTTTATGCGGCTGATTTCCGATTCCGGATCGAAAACGGACATTTTCCTGTTAAAAGCTTCGAGGTATTCGCTTATTTTTTGCGGCAGATTTTTATCTTCTTTTGAGGTGCGAATTTTGACGCTGTACCAGGTTCCCATCGTTTGACCGCCGAAGCTTTGATAATTTGTGCCGGATGCGGCCAAATACCATGCTATGCAGCCTAAAATGAAAATTGTTGAAAAGCAGCGAAAAAATCTCATATTATGTTTTACACCCCGTTGCCGAAGCCGTTTTACTTTAAATAAATTTTGTGTTTATACTTAGGCGTATCCGTCAATTTTTCGAAAGGTATTATAATATGCTGGATAAAATTAAATCAATAAAAAACAATCTCCGTATCGGGGATAAGCTTGAAGAGCTTAAAATTAAAGAAATGTCGGCTCAAATTGCCGGTTTCTTTAAGAAAATTTACGGTTTTGTTTATGGTTTCTTTGATGTTATGGGCAAAAAGTTCGGCAAAAGCGGCGTTTCGGCAAATTTTGTTTCGCTTTCGGGATTTGTCATCGGTCTCTTTGCCATTAATTTTCTGGCCATGGGAATGTATGGTTATGCTTTGTTTTGTATCTTGGTCAACAGAGCCTTCGACGCGCTTGACGGTGCAATAGCCCGCCATTCGGAAATTACGGATTTCGGCATTTTCCTTGACGCCGCCCTGGATTATATTTTTTATGCCGGCGTTATTTTCGGTTTTGCTCTTGCAAATCCGTATGACAATGCCGTGGCGGCAGGTTTTCTGCTGTTTGCGTTTGCGTCTTCTTCCTGCGCGTTGCTTGCTTATGCCGTGGTCGCATACAAAAACAATGCTTCCGAAAAGCTGAACCTGCGGCAGTCTCCGTTTTATCTGGGTGGTTTTGCCCAAGGTTTTGAGACGTTCATCGCTTTGATTATTCTTTGTATCATACCGGGCTGGTTTATGCCGATTGCCATTATTCTCGGTGTGTTGAGCCTTGTTAAAGCGCTGAGCGTCATTGCCGCCGCATACTATAACTTTGTTATTGCCGTGAAAGCAAAAAAGAAAAGCAACAATGGCTAAAATATTAAGTCCGGTATTGTTTCTGTTTTTGTTCCTGTTTTCTCCGGAAGGCTTTGCCATTACGGCGGAGGGCGGAACAGACAAGGTTGCCGTTTCGCTTATAACCGACAGCGAAACGGTTAATCCGGAACAGGATACGGAGGTACTTGTCCGCCTGAAAATGCGCAACGGCTGGCATACTTTCTGGAGCAATCCGGGCGATGCCGGACTTGCCAATCGGATTAAATGGCGGCTTCCGGAAGGATACGCCGCCGATGAACCGGTATTGAGCCGTCCACGGAAGTTTGTCGTCGACGGGCTGGCGCAGTATGGTTATGATGACGTTGCTTATTTGCGTACGAAAATTAAACCGCAGCCGGAAAAAACATCTGTTGCGGCCGGTTCAGTGAAATTTTCGGCAGATGTTTCCTGGCTGGCCTGCAAGGATGTTTGCGTACCGGAGACAATCAGGCTTGATTTTTCTCTTCCGGTTGCCGACACTCCGGCGGAAACATCGGTAAAGTGGAAGAAAGAGCTTGCTTCAGCCATGCCCTGTTTTTCCAAGAAAACGGACTGGAAAGCTTTTTATGAGACGATTGACGGAAACCGGCTGCTGATAAATATTGACGGCAGCGGATTTGATTTTTCCGAAGATATAAAGAAAATCCTTTTTATTCCGCTGCAAAAAGACATTATTGCGAATACAGCTCCTCAGAAAGCCGGTTATGACGGAAAAGGACGGCTTTCTCTGGAAATTCCTTTGGAAAGTGATGTTTTTGACGTATTATCGGGTGTTCTGCTGTTGGAGATTCCCGACGGCGATACCGGTTATGAACTGACTCTGAGTCCGGGAAAAAATCTGAGTGTTTTTGAACCTGTCGGCAGTGAGCGCCGGGGACTTTGGCTGATTATACTGATGGCTTTTGCCGGCGGGCTGATACTGAACCTGATGCCCTGTATTTTTCCGATTCTGACGCTTAAGGTCATTTCTCTGGCTCAAAGCCCGTATAACAAGCATAAGGCCCGGGTTGAATCCCTGCTCTATTTTCTGGGGGTTGTTTTTTCCTTTTTTCTGATTGCAACGGTGCTTATTGCTCTGCGGTCGGCCGGCGAACAGGTCGGTTGGGGATTCCAGCTTCAGTCCCCGATATTCGTCGGTATTATGATTGTTGTTTTTTCGCTTATTTTTCTGATGCTTCTGGATATTGTTAAGTTGCATAATCCCTTTGCCGGGCGTGCGGGACGAATTTCTTTTCGGCAACAGAAGATAAATGCCTTTATGACAGGTTTTTTCGCCGTATTGATTGCCAGTCCGTGTACCGGGCCGTTTATGGGAATCGCCATTGGTTATACTCTGGCCAAACCGGTTTATGTTTATTATCCGGTTTTTCTGGCCTTAAGCGTCGGTTATGCCCTGCCCTTTACACTGGCCGGTTTGTTTCCGAGATTTATTCATCGTTTTCTGCCCAGACCCGGAAGATGGATGGATATTTTGAAAAAAATCTTTGCCGTTCCGGTTTTTTTGACTGCTGTATGGCTGTTTTGGGTGCTTTTCAGCCAGGTTAATGCCGTGCGTAACAATAAGGCCGAAGTTTTATGGGAAGCTTATGATAAGGCCGCCGTTAATCAGGCAGTTGCTTCCGGAGAAAAGGTTCTTATCGATTTTACGGCCAAATGGTGCATTACCTGTCTGGCTAACGAGAAAATTGCACTGCAGTCAAAAAAATTTGAACAGCTTGTCCGGGCACAAAACATTCGCCTGTTTAAAGCGGACTGGACCGGGCGCAGTTCCGATATTACGCAGGCGCTGGCCGGATACGGGCGAAACTCCATACCGCTGTATGTATATTATGACGGAACGGGCAAAAGTTATGTTATTCTGCCTCAGCTTTTAACACCGGGTGTTTTGGAGGATTATTTAAAATGAAAAAAGAGCTGTTTCCAGCTCTTTTTTTGATTGTCGGCTATTTGCCGAAGATGCCGATGGATTTAACCCGGTCTTTGACGCCTCCGGCAATGTCTTCAAGATTTTTTTCGGCAACGCTTTTCAGATCCGAAATCTTACTGCTGACAACGGTTTTGGAGGCCGTGTCGAGAATTTTGCCGATGATTTTGGATATGGTGGCGGAAATCGGCTCGCCTTTTTTATCAGCACCGATATCTGTCATGGTAATTGTCGGAAGTTTGACCGAAACGCTGCTGTCTTTGACGGCAACGGCATTGATTTCGCCGTCTTTGACCGTCAGCTTTTTGATAATGACCTTTTTACCGGCACCGTCAGCGGCGGCAGAATCAGATTCTTTTGCTTTTGTCGTCTCGGCTTCTTCCTGCTGTGTCGTTTTTGCCGTATTTTTCTTAATATTGTCCAGAACGTCGGATATATTGTTTCTGGTTAAGGAGAGCATTTCATAGCTGATGACGGGTTTGCTGACCTCAACGTTTTCAATGACGATTGTATCCGAGGTCAGGCTCTTGATGTCTACTTTTACGTAAATTTCGCCCAGCTCAAAAAGATTTTTCGTTGTGTAATCTTTGGGGTTGCCTACGATAATTTTGCTGATGCGTCCCTCGCCGGTCGTCAGGCCAAGTTCAAATCCCTGAAGATTTACGTCGGTTCCGGTAATTTCGCTGCCGTATTTGTGAACAATTTTCTGAACAATGGTTTCAAGAGACGGCGCAAAGAAATAGACGCCGGCGATAATCAAAACCAAGACAGAAAGAAAAATATATCTTTTCTTCATCGTATTTGTCCTTTTGTTTGTTGCGGATATATATAGGTTTATAACAAAATACAATTTTGTAAAGGATTAAGTGTACAATTTAAGAATACAAAAAAGGCGCCGATAAATTCTGTTTTTATAAACAGAAAACGGACGCCTTCTTCGTATTGGTCGGGAAGCTTCCATACCGGGCTTTGCGTAAACATCTGCGTTTACAGTTTCCGACAGGCCTCTTCCCGATATTTTGATTTAATAACATTCGAGCAAAAGAAGCTGTCTTCACAGATGGCTTCTTTTTTCACTAACAATAACTTAAATTCAATCGTAATCATCTTCACAGACGATAAATTGAAAATGGCAGTGTCTTATCTATTATTAAATCAGATTGCAATCACTTGTAACTACATCAGAATGTAGATAAATAAACGGAATAAAGCAGTGATTGCGATGATAATAATAGATGGACATAATTTATATTTAAGCGTTATTGAACGTAATCTTTCGGTAAGTTTTTGTCAATAGATTGTATCTGAAAAAAATAAACGGCTATCGTAAAAAAGTTGTTGCAAATAAATTTTTTGCGGTTTATATTCCGTTTTGTCTGATGATTATGGGTGCGTAGCTCAGTTGGTAGAGCAACTGACTCTTAATCAGTGGGTCTGGGGTTCGAACCCCCACGCGCCTACCATATTCAAAACGGTTTTCCGGGTAACGGAGAGCCGTTTTTTTTGTGGGGGTTCGAACCCGAGGGTTCGCTCTTGCTGCGTAGGTTTCGCATTCGCTCAACAACTCTAATATCCGACATTTTAAGCAACAGCTTTTAAACGTCGTTAACCTTTTCTTAAGTTTGCCTAATATACGATGACATTATATATTTTTAGAAAAGGAATATCCCGATGATGAGAAAAGCTGCTGTTTTGTTGGTTGGTTTAGGCTTTTTTTGCAAAGCGGCGACGGCTAATGCTACGCCCTATGATGATTGTATTAGAAATTTGGCAAGGACTAAAGTTGACAATATACTGACTGATGATGAACATGCCATATGTTTAAAACAAGAAGCGGCTCGCTTATTGTCTGAAATTCAAAAGATTTATGTGAAAATAGCTAATGATAAAATATATAGCTCGTGGAATGCCGGCAACGGTATGTTTAAAGGACGTGTGCGGGATACGTATAATGCCTGGCTGGTTTATCGCAATAATTATTGTGACATGTTTGCAGTGGCGGCGAAAGATAGCGGCGGCAGCGAAGAATATAACCGGGAACAGTGTCGGAAGAAGCTGACGGAAGAACAGCTTGAGGCGATTAATCAAGTTATTCATGCTCAGTTAGATAATCCCGAATAAAGAAAAGTCCCGGTCAGGGCTTTTTAAGTGCCTTTTTCCAAGGGTAAAAGAAATCCGAAACTGCTTCCCCGGCCAGGAATGCTTTTAACCGTGATGTCAAGTTCCAGAAGATCGGAAATACGCCGAACGATGGACAATCCGAGCCCTGCTCCGCTGCGCTGATTGTTATTGATATGCCTGCTTTGATAGAATTCATCAAATATTCGTTCTTTTTCTGCCGGCGTTATTCCTTCGCCGTTATCCATAACCATTATTTTGATGAAATCGTGTTCGCGTTTGCAGCCCAGCAAAATTTTGGTGCGTGTGTATTTAAAGGCGTTGCTCAGTAAGTTGCGAATGACCCGCTCGACCAGAAGCGGATCGCTGCGAACGGTATAGTGGCAAAGCGAGGTATGAAAAACAATTCCTCGTGAGCGGGCGATTTCCTGAAATTCAAAAAAAATGTTCTTTAGCACATCAGAAATGTCAAAATTGCGAATATCGGCTCGAAAGCCTTCGGAATTAAGTTTCGAAATGTCTAACAGATTATCCAAAAGACTGTTTAAGTTATCCGCAGATGCGGAAATTTTGTTCAAAATATCTTTTTGGCGGCGGTTAAGCGTTTCTTCTTCCAATGTTGAAATGAATATCCGGAGTGTCTGCATCGGTTGACGGAGGTCATGACTGGCCTGTGCCAAAAAATATGATTTTGAGCGGTCGGAAGCTTCGGCAGCGCGGCGAGCTTTATCCAGATCCTGTTGCATTTCAATCAGTTGAGTTACATCCTGAAAAATTCCGGCGATTTTGCTGTGTCCGCCGTCGTTAAGGACGGCGGCTTTAAATTGGCAGTGTATGATGCTGTCGTCGCTTCGGCGCAAACGAAAAATGCCGTCGACGGGTTCTCCCGTATGTACAAGCTCATGCAGTTTTTGACGATATAACGGATAATCTTCCGGCAGAATGTGTTCTCGAATGATGTTTTTCTTGTGAGATATGCTGCGGGCGTTAAGGCCGAACAAGCGATACATTTCGGCCGACCAGTAAAGCCGTCTGGCTTTGATGTCCAGTTCCCAGTAACCCAAACGGGTCGTCTTTTCAGCAAACTCAAGACGTTCAGATGTTCTGTGGAGCGCGTCGGAAAGCTGCCGCCTTTCGGTAATGTCTTCCCAACATTGGACGGCTTTGCCGTTATGGCTGTAGATATAGACGTTAAATGTCCGGTTTTGATGGCGGAGCATAAAATATCCGGGGATTTTTGTTGCCAAAACATCGTTAATATGGCGTTTCAGTTCATGCCAATTTTCATGACTTAGAAAAGATGACAGCTTAATGTCTGATTTTTCTGGAAAACCAAACAGCAGGACGGCTTTCGGGCTGGCATAGCCGATTTTGCCTTCACTATCCGAGGCGATAAACAAATTGGTTGATATTTTGAGCAGAAATCTTTCCTGTTCCATTTAATCCGTCATTATATAAAAGCATTAAACAAAATCCTTCCGATATCGGGGTCAAGTTTGAAATACCAGTCCTCATACAGGAAGGCGCTGCTTTTGATATAATCACTGACGGCGGTTGTTGGTAGGGTTGTCGTTGAAATTTTGAGCGAAGTCCAATATTCTTTGTTTTCCCGGTTATAAATTTCAAGGGTTGCGACCAGACCGTCAAAGGTTGATACTGTTATCAATTTGGGTTCGGCATATTGCGACGGGTCAAAGTCTGCACTGCGGCGAACGTCATAAGCGGCGACAAAACCGAAAGCGGTCAGAAAACGTCCGACATCCGTATTTTTTCCGCTCTCTTTGATTTTGAAAGGAACGATAAGGTTGGAGCGGATGGCCGTTTGTTCCCCTATTTTCAGGCTGCGAATATCTGTCGGCGGTATGGAAAGCAACGGTTGTTGAAGCCAGGAGGCAATCGTCTGCGGAAAATTGAAGACTCCGGTGACGAGGAATATGTCATTTTCTCCGTCCGTTTGGGCAAAATGATATAAATTTTCTGCAGCGGCTTTCCCGATACGGACAGAATCCAAAATCCGACCGATAGAATCACGGGTGATGATGCGGACGGCCTCTTGTTTATCCAGGCCGTATTTTTGCTTATCTTCCGGTGTTTCTTTTCCGATACGACGGAAGATGCGCGATGTTTCAAGGTCATTAAAAAGATTGTTTATTTGGCGGTAGCCGGCATAATAATTTCCGGCTTCCAGAACACGCCAGAGACTGTCTTCCTGCCGAAAATTAACGACATTGCCGTCTGTCTCGATCGTTATCTGTCCGAGATTGCCGATATTTGCCGCGGTATTTGCAAAAAGACGTTCGCCGCCGCGGTTGTGATTTTTTTCCGGAACGGCAAACCATAAGGCGGTTCCGGCGAAAATCAGAGAGCCTAAAAACAGGACAAAGGCTTGTTTAAGATATTTTGTATTCATTAATAACCTCCCGGACTTTGCGGCTGCGGCGTTTTGTGCGAATGAAACAGAAAATCCAAACCGCAAACAGGATAAGCGCCGGAATGCCGGCCATGTTTATCCAGATGACGGCATCGATTTCGGCTGTTGTTTCTTTGCGAACCCGATATTCGATTTGCTTTTGTTTTTCTTTGATTTTTTCTATATCACGACGTGTCTGTTCCAGCTTTTTGACGACGGACATATTTAATTTGGCTTCATTATTTTGGATGACTTCGTTCCATGTTTTTACAAACTTTTCTTTTTCTTCCAAGAGTTTTTTGACGCTTTCGTATTCCGGCAGATACGGTTTTAATCTTCGCTGGTATATTTCACGGGAAATGCTGTTCAGTTCCGGAGAAAGCTGTTTGCTGCCAAGGCCGGCGATGTTCCCTGCCCCGGTCATATAGTCAACCGCACGGAGAATAAGTTCGCCGTTTTGGGTGTAGGGAATCTGCTCATAAACGCCGCCGTCGCCGCTGATTTGTTCATTTATCCAGAGAGAATCCGCCAGAATATCTGAATCGGCGATTATGAGTAATTTTCCTTCTTTAATCGAAGTCGGCAAAAACGGCAGCATTTCCTCTTCAAAACCCGTTCCGTCCAACGGATTATGCAGATAAGAGGAGTCCGCCGTTCCTTCAATCAGTGCTGCGATAATATATTGACGATGTTCATCGGCAAAGTTTTGGTCGCCAAACAATTTCAGTGTTTCGGTATCAATGCTGTTGCCGTTTTGGGTGGTAGAAAACAGAGGAGTGCTTTTTATATGTTCTTTTGTCTGCAACTCTATGCTTCCCGGACTTTTTAAGCGAACGGAGGCTATGTTTTTGCTGAAAACAAGGTCCTGATTGATGTGTTGCTTGTTCAGATTCAGCCAGGTCGGCCGGTTTTGCAGCCGTTGTCCTTTGTCTGTGGTCGCAACAATGTTTTCGCTTATGTCCGGGTCGCCGATTACTTTGTTAAAATCAACGGAAGCACCCCAATTTTTCAGGGTTTTGTTGATGTTGCCGCTGTTGACCGATGCCGTTCCGTAAATTTCGGCTTCAATTTCCGAATAAGGATCGGCAAACAAGATGACTCTGCCGCCGCGCAGCAAATATTGGTCAAGAGCATAGGCAAACAGAGGAGGAATATTGGCGGGGCTTATCAAAAGCAAGGTCTCGACATCGTAAGGAATTTCGACCATTCTTGACGATATGGGAACAACATCGTATTCGTTTTGCAGCAGTTTTAAGAAAGCCCATTCGTTTCCTTTGTTTTGTCCGTAAGTTTTTTCGGAAATCGGCAGGTTTCCGTTCAGAATGCCTATTTTTGTTCGCAGCGGGTTGTTGAGGCCGGCGATTGTCCGGCTGATGTCATTTTCCAGATAGCCGGCCCGGCCCGGAGAAAACTGCTCAATAATCCGGCTGTCGCCGTTGTCGTTGCCAAATACGGCACCGAAATAAAGTTCAAACTGTCCGTCGGTACTCAAGAAGCTTTTCAGCCCCTGTGCCTTAGCTTCTTCGGCGATTTTTCCGTAAGGTTCCGGATCTTTGACTTCAATTTGTATCATTTCCGGATTTTGGTTTCGGTAGGTCTCAAGCCGGCGGAGAACCGTCTGCGAATATTGGTAAAGCGCCGGATATTCACGGCTGACGGCGGAAGAAAGGTAAAGCCGGATATATACGGGGGTGTTTATCTCGGAGACAATCTGTCGGCTGGCTTCAGAAAGCGTGTAGCGGGCGTCGCCGGTAAAATCGGCCTTTTTTCGGCCGAACAACAGACCGCTGCCGATGTTGACAAAGACAAAAGACAAAAAGAGAAGTATGGCAAAAACTGCCAGAATATAATTTTTTTTCAGTCTGATGCTGCGTGCAATATTTGCCATAATCTGTTCCTTACTTCTTTTTAAATTCGAGGGCGATGACATTCAACCACAGGGCCGGAATCATGACCGAGAAGAAATAGATGACATTATCCAGGCCTATTTGTCCGCTGACAAAGTCCTGATAATGTTTGTTGAAATTGAGCGAACGAATAACCCGGACGAAAACGTCGTCCGAAATGTTTTCCGCCGGTGTTATCAAAAAGTCCAGATTCAGGTTGCAGAGGCACCACAAAACGAAGATGCTTATGATATAGGCAATAACGGTATTGCTGTTGAAAGCTGAAACGGTGCAGCCAAGAGCCGAAAAAGTGCCGATTATCAATATGCAGACCAAATAGGAAGAAAGAATGTTGAGGTTGTCGAGCGGCGTCAGAAAAGATGTTAAGAGCCAAAACGGCAGACTGACGGACAACATTAACAGGCCGAACAGCCAAGCGGCGCCGAACTTTGCCAAAACGGCCGAAACATAGCTTATCGGCTGGGTCAGCAGGTATTCGAGAGTTCCCTGCCGGCGTTCGTCCGTCCAGGAGCGCATGGTGATTGCCGGAAGCAGAACGATCAGAATTTCCGGCTGGTAGAGAAAGAACGAGGTCAGCGATGTGTTATCCAAAGAAAAGTAACCGCCGGCATAAAAAGTTGCGGCAAAAGACAAAAGCGCATAAATGCCTAAAACGATATAAGCGTTGCCGCTGCGAAAAAAGCCGGCAAATTCTTTGTTGAAAACGGTTTTAAATGCTATCGGCATCGGGGTTTCTCCGGTTAATCGGCCGTCATAAAGCGAAAAACTTCGGCCATGTCTTTTCGCGGGTACAAATTCATCAAAGACAGCGGCGTTGTGTCGCTGATCAGTTTGCCTTTGTTCATTAAAAGAATGCGTGAAGCAATGTTTTCGACTTCTTCCATAATATGGGTCGAAACGATGACAATGTTTTTTTCACCGTAACGGCGTATGAAGGCACGCATTTCGAATTTCTGATTGGGATCGAGACCTTCCGTTGGTTCGTCAAGAATCAGAATCCGGGGTTTGTGGATTAGAGCGCCGGCAACGGCCGTACGGTGGCGGAAGCCTTTGGACAGGGTTTCTATCCGCTGATTGAGAACTTCGGCAAGTTTCATCTGCGAGGCAGCCTCGGCCAGATTAATCAGGAGATCATCTTTGGTCAGGCCGCGAAGCGCGGCTGCAAAATGCAGGTATTCAAAAACCGTCATTTCCGGATAAAGCGGTGCGTTTTCCGGAACATAAGCGATTTTTTTAAGGGCGTCGACTCTTTGTTGGGCGATGTCGATGCCATAAACGGAAATTTCGCCGCCGTCCGGGACAAGGTACCCGGTCAGCAGACGCATAAGCGTGGTCTTGCCGGCACCGTTCGGGCCAAGCAACGCAACCACCTCGCCTTTTTTGATGCAAAAGCTGACATCATTAACGGCCTTGATTTCATTGAAGCTTTTAGACAGGTTTTTGATGACAATCATGTTTTCCGTAAATTCCTTAAAATCTTGCTTCCTTATACTAGCAAATTAATTTTTAAATTTTAACAACTATTTTTATTTTTCAAATTGATTGATGACAAAATGTTTATTTTACTTTATTTATATATGCAGATATAAATATTTCAAAGTGGAGTTTATGCCCGTGCAGGAAAAATATACCAAGGAAGAGGCAAAATCGCTGAGCGTCGGTTTGTATGTCGCTCTGGCCTTGATTGCCGGCACAATTTTCTTTACCTCGCAGCGAAAAGAAATCGAACATGCGGAAAGTGGCGATTATTATGCCCTGAAAGCTCGTTTCGGCAGAACCGACGGTTTAATGGTCGGCGACAAGGTTCGTTTGGCCGGGATTACGGTCGGCCGGGTGGTCGATGCCAAGCTTGACGACCATTTCAATGCTATTATGACCATGGAGCTGAAAGAAGGCATACATGTTCCCGACGACAGCAGCGCATCGATTGTCAGCTCCGGTATTATGGGGGCTAAATATATAGAAATCGAACCCGGCGGATCCGAGGAATATTTACAGCCGGGCGGTGAGTTTTCTTATACGCAGGATGCCATGGTCATTGAAGAGCTGGTCGACCGTATTATCAGCATTGGCAAGGCTAACCGCAGCAAAGCGGGAAATGAAAAAATCGACGAGATGGAAAAAGAACTGGATTTGAATTAGTATTTTGAGGAGAGTCTGATGAATAAAAAACCGGTAGAAACCATTATGGGTATTGTTGTTGTCTTTGTGGCCGCTTTTTTTCTGTATTTCGGATACAGGGTTTCTGATTTGCAGGTTGTCAAAGGATATGAATTGACGGCAAAATTTCTTAAAGTCGGCGGTTTGAATGTCGGTTCCGACGTTCGTATCAACGGCATCAAAGTCGGTACGGTTATTTCGCAGAAGCTTGACAATGAAGATTATATTGCCGAAGTTAAAATGAGTATCGCTCCTGACATCAAGCTTCCGGTCGACAGCGTGGCGGCCATTGTCAGTGACGGTTTGGTCGGCGATAAATTCATAAAGATTCTTCCCGGCAAGGAAACGACTCTGCTTGCTGACGGCGATGTCATGGCCAATACGAAGGATTTTAAGACTTTGGAAGATATGGTCGGTGAAATTATCTTTATGGTGACAGACAATGGTGACAAAAAATAAACTTTTGACGGCTGTTGCAATCGGTTCTTTGTGTTTGTCCGGACAAGTCCGGGCTGCCGAAATTGAGCGAAACACGGCTCAAATGCAGGCTATGGACAAGATTACCGGAAGAGTCAGCGTTATTGAGGTGCCGGTCAACAGCGAAGTGGCTTTTGGAAGTTTTTCGATCGTTGTGCGTGCCTGTAAGTCCACACCGCCCGAAGAAACACCCGAAAACTATGCTTTTGTTGATGTTGCCGACAGTTCGTTCGGTAAAATGCAGTTTAATATTTTCAAGGGCTGGATGATGTCTTCTTCTCCGGCTCTGAATGCCGTAGAGCATCCGATTTATGATGTTTGGCTGCTTAAGTGTATTGATACCGAAGTCGACAAAAGCAAGCTTTTGTCCGAAGAGCAGTTGAAAGAGCGAGATGCCCTGCCCAAGCTGGCAGACATAAAGCAAAAAAACAATGATGAAAAAGCCGCAGAAACACAGGATCAACCTGTTGTAACCTCGGAAGAAACGCAAAAACCGGAGACGCCTGCCGAGGGAACTGAAGGCGAGAAGGTTTTGAAAGACTTTACGGAACCGGCGGCCTTGGAAGAACAGGTTTCTGAAGATACAACGCAGCCGCTTTCCGAAGTTTCAACCGAAGACGCCGAAAAAGATGCTGCCGAGACAACCGCCGAGGAGAAACAGGACGGTCCGCAGTCGCTTTTGAATATAGGTCAACCGGCAGATACAGATACCGTAACTCCGCCGACAACAGAACCGGCCGCGGCTCCGGCATCGGAGTGGGTTGAACTGCCGCCGTCCGGCGAAGCGCAGAAACAGTTGCCGGAAAATGCTGCGCCGCTGATTGTACCGGATGTTGCCGCTTCGGAAACGTCCGAAGCAGAGGTTGATGTTCAACAGGCTCCGGAAAAAGAAGCCGCTTCGTTGCAGGCTGCAGAAGAGGAAGGAAATATTCCACCCTCCCTGCCCGAAGATGAAGAAGATCAGTTTATTGATCTCAGTGGTGAAGCCGATGCAACCGCCGCTTTGGAAGCGGAATTAAGCGCCGAAGCCCTAAAAGAATAGTTTTGACGCAGTAGATAATTAGAACAGCACTCTTTCCGGGGTGCTGTTTTTTTCTGTGTCGAAATTATATATTGACACAGAAAAGGAGGTCAGGCTTATGAGGCACGATTTTTACAGGGACGGCAAAAAAGAATTTCCGTTGTCGCATTTTGTCGTGTTTGTTGATGACAAGATGCAGCATGACTATTCATATCATCTGGTTGAGCCTGCCGGAGAAAATTTTGCGCTGGACTTTAAGCCGGAGCTTACGCCCATAGAAATGCTGAATATGGGCGTTTTTGAAGGAAAATATCTTAACGACTGTCGTAACGAGTTTCCCGAATTCTGGTTTGAAAATGCTCATCTTTCCCCGGGCCGTGCGGATATAAATCAAAATTTTTTTCATGTCAAATCGCGTCTGCCGTTGAGTGAATGGCGCCGCCGGGGGTGGATTCTGGAACCAGATCCGCGTGGCTGGTTTCAATGGTATTGCCGTTATTATTACGGCCGCCGGATTCCGAGAATTGATGAAATTCAGATAAATCGCTGGAAAAACTTCAGACGTCATAAGGCTCAAATCGAAAAAAACTGTTATATCGGCGATTTGAACTGCCGTGCCCGACAGCGTCAGGCTCTGTTGCAATGGGCATATGATCCTTTCTTTTAAAAAATTATGGAGAAGCAAATGATTGACAAAGAAGATGAAGGCGGCCTTTTTGTATCCGGAATTGCGAAAAACAAGGAAAATTATCTTTTTCTGCTTAAAAATCCGGAAGTATGGAAACCGGACGAAAGCGGCCGTTTGAAACTGCCTTTTGGTATTATTGAGAGACGTGTTCGCCGGGGAGAAACGGCCGAAAACGCCTTAATGCGCGAATTTCGCAAAGAGATTGGTACGGAAATTAAAATCCTTAATTCGGAAACATCACATTTTATTTATAACGGACACGTTGACGAGATGACGATGAAAGCCAAGAGCAATAAGCCCCTCTTCGTCTATAAAGAAGAAAAGACGGAAGACCGGCGCTGTTTCAAATATATTTATTCTTTTATGACCGATGTCGGAAAATTTGATGACATCAGACCCTTGAACCGCAATGCCGTGGTGCTGATGAATCGTGACTTGTTGAAAAAGTCGGCCAGAGGAAAACTTTCGGTCGGAGAGCTGAAACTTCACGGCGGACGGATTATTTCCGAAACAGAGTTTCCGGACGAGGCTCTGCTTTATCCGACTCCTGCTTCAAAAGGCCTGTATCTCTGCGGCAGATGTCATTGACAAACTCTAAAAAGATGGTTGTTTTTATGTCTTTTAAAGTCTATGCTTCAAACATCGGAATGTTTTGAAACAGAGGCTTAAAATGGAAAATGAAATTGACGTCAGTTTTGTAATGACGGTTTATAACAAAGAGTATTATCTGCCTTCCGTGCTGAAAGCGCTGCTTAATCAGACGGGACTTAAAAACCCGGAATTTATCTTTGTTGACGATGTTTCAACCGACAAGTCGGTGGAAATTATACGCGAAATGACCAAAGGCATAAAAAACGTCAAAATTTTTGCCAATACAGAAAATCGTGGTATCAGCGTCCGCATCAATCAGGGAATTGCGGCAGCGGAAGGCAAATATACGCGTATGCTTGATTCCGATGACATTTTTCCGCTTGATTCAACACAAAAAATGCTTCAGTTAGCCGAAGAGCTTTCTGCCGACATGGTTTACGGAACTTTTATCAAAACGGGTAAAGAACCGACCGAACTGGAACATGAATTTATGTCTGCCAATTTTACTTACGATTTTGAAAAAGACGCGTTGCGGACGGTTCTGTCCGGGCGTTTTACCCGGATGGGGCAGTTGATAAAGACAGAAGTTCTGCAAAAAGCGGGCGGTGCGGACGAACGCGTTTTTATTCAGGACGAATCGATACCGCTGCGGGCGGCGCTTTATGCCAAAGGAATTGTCAAAATCCATGACAATGTTGTTCTGGTTCCGAAAGAGCTCGGTAATTTTTCGGGCAACAAACTGCAGCTTGATAATGACCGTTTCATGGCTTACTGTTATATGATTTTGGATAACCCGAATTTGCAGGACGATATTCTGAGAAAACTTTATGCCCGAGCGCTGTCAGCTTATTGGAAGTTTGTCAAAAAGACCGCCCTGCTCCCTTATCTGAAACCTGTATTTTTCAGATATTTGGCGTCAAAGATGAATTCTCCGTTGCCGGATATCGAATATCTGAAAAAAATGCAACAGGATTTTCTGAAACTTCCGAATGTCCGACGAATCAAAAATTAAAAGATTCCGGTAATATTATATTTTTTGACAAAGCGTACCGGATTGTATTCTAATTTTACTTTGCGCAGGCCTGCAAGTCCGAGGTCTTGCTCGCGGTTGACAAAGTGATAGTTGCAGCCGGCATTTTCCAGCGTAATTCGGTTGATGGCGGCATAAGCGCCGCGATATTGCAAAGATGCTTTCTCAAAATGGACGGCGATTGTTTCTTCATCAAGTTTTTCACACAGGGCATAGGCCATGACCCGGTTGTCAATAATCAAAACACCGCCGAAAATTTGTCCGGAAAGTTTCTGCCAGTTGTTCAACATTCGCATAATTGCCTCATTTTCGGACAGAAGCATATTCAAGTCCTTGTCTTCTCTGACCTCGGGACTGTTTATCCAGCAATTTTGAAATTCTTTTATATCCGGAATCAGCTCTTCGGATACGTCTTTGTAAATGTAGTTATAATATTGTTTGAATTGATTGGAGAGTTTTCGTTTGTTGCGAAAGCGATAGCCGTTTAGGGAAATCAGTTCCGGAATACTGTAAACATACTCAAAATGTTCTCTTTCTTCGTTCAAAGTGATTTTGTTTTCGAAACAATTTTCCAAAATATGAGCAAGAGTTTCCGGAACTCTTGTGAAAGAAAAGCCCTGCGGAAAGTGTTGCCACAAAAGCTCCCGCCAATCCGGGCGTTGCCAGCGGCCAATCGGCGGATTGTATACGGGACGGCCGTTTTCATAATGACGCAGCCAGCATAAGTCGTCGGCAAAAGCCGCTTCGTAATGGTATTTGTCCTGCCAGCACCAGAGGTTGGCAAAGCCGTAGTCGGCAGCTTTTTCTTCGCAAACCGCATAAAGCGGAATGTAACGTTTTTCATCGGCAAGGGTTATCGGGCTGAATTTTAACATTTTAGTCTTCTGTTATGCAATCGTCTCCATTAAATGAATAGCTGATTACTTCATAATTTTCAATAATAAAACTCGTTTGACAATAATAAGTTTCAGATTGCGGCGGGAGGCCGTAATTGTCCGTCGATATGGCGGAATAGGCAATTTCGTCGGCGTAAGGTTCCGTATTGCCGTCTATGGGCGAGTCGTAATATTTGATATATGTAACGACTGTGCTATCAGGGGTCGGATGGATAATGTTGTTTGGCTCGCCCCAACTGTCATAGAGAGCCTCCTGACTCATGCCTACCCAGCTTTGCAGCTGCTGTTGATAGCTGTTTTGCTCTGTTGTGCAGGCGCTAAGCAGTATCAACCCCAACAATATTAACATTTCTGTTTCCTCCAAGAGAAAGATTGCGGGGTTTATCTAATTATTTTGGCTGGTAATGCAAGCTAATATAAAGTTTTAACCGGAATTTTATTTTTTAAACGCGAGAGTGCCGCTGTGTCGGCTTTCAGGCACATTACTATCTGTTCATTTTGCGTCGAGGCGGAGATGACATCGGTATTTTTATATATCCAGGAAATCAGTTTGCCGTCGGCAGCATTGATTTTCACTTCAACCGTATCAAAACCGGCGGAAAGCTTTTCTTCGGCAAGTTTAAGAAAACGGTCGGTTCCCTCTCCGGTTACGGAGGAAAGCGGAACAATATTCGAGCGGCGCGCGGCGGTTTCGTCAAGATATTGCCGGCCGGCATCGTCGAGAAGATCGATTTTATTTAAGACCTCAATATAGTTGTTTTCGTTTTCAATATTCTTAAGCCCCAGGCTTTTGAGCACGTTGAGAACGTCTTTTTTCTGCGCCAAGGTGTTTTCGTTGGCAATGTCGCGAACATGTACGATGATGTCCGCTTCAAGAACCTCTTCAAGTGTTGCGCGAAAAGACATAATCAGTTCGTGCGGCAGATCGGAAATAAAGCCAACCGTGTCGGACAAAATGACTTCGCGCCCGCCGGGCAATCTGATGCGCCGCATGGTCGGATCCAATGTGGCAAACAGCAAATTTTCGGCAAACACGCCGGCTGAACACAAATAATTGAACAATGTTGATTTGCCGGCATTGGTGTAACCGACCAGAGCGATAACCGGGTATGGTATGCGTTTTCGCGCCGAACGCTGCAGTTCTCTGGTCTTTTTTACTTTTTCAAGTTCTTTTTTGATGCGGACGATTTTGTCGTCAATGATACGCCGGTCAAGCTCGATTTGTGTTTCGCCGGGGCCGCCGAGAAAACCGGCGCCGCCGCGTTGACGTTCCAAATGTGTCCAACTGCGAACCAAACGGCTGCGTTGATAGGTTAAATGTGCCAGCTCGACTTGGAGTTTACCTTCTTTGGTCTTGGCTCGTTCGCCGAAAATTTCCAAAATCAATGCCGTACGGTCAATGACTTTGATTTTAAGCGCTTTTTCCAAATTACGTTGCTGAATTGGGGTCAATGCGGCATCAACAATCATCAGCCCTATATTTTCCGCTTCAAACAACGGTTTGACGCGGTCAATGAAGCCGCGGCTAAAGTAAGCGGAAGGTTTTATTTCGCGGAGTTTGACAATTTCTTTGTAAACGATGTCAAGACTGATGGCTCTGGCCAGGCCAACGGCCTCTTCCAGTCTTGTTTCGGGCGTTACGGAAACAGAATCACTCAAAACATTCGGAAAGACAACTGCTGCCCGAACCTGATTGTTTCGGTCAATTTCAATGTAAGCCATCTACTCTTCGGGAATGGCGATGTCGACTGCCGTGCTCGGCATGATTGTCGAAACGGCATGTTTGTAAATAAGCTGGGTATGTCCGTCTCTTCTTAAAAGCAGCGAATTTTCATCAAACCAGGTAATAATTCCCTGAAGTTTTACGCCGTTAATCAGAAACACGGTTACGGAAACCTTGTTTTTTTTGAGATCATTTAAGAAGTCTTCCTGAACATTTTGAGACATTGTCGTATCCTTTTTTATTTGTTTTTAGGATTTTATTTTAATCCTTTTTTATTTTATTAGTAAAGCCTTGATTGCACAAAGGGGATAATTCTATGTCAACAGGCGTTCGACTTTGCGGATATCCTGTGTGCTGACAAACACAATCAAAAGGTCTCCGGCTTCTATTTTCTCGGAAGATGATGGAAATATGACCGTTTCATCGCGGCAGACGGCTCCTATCAGGCTGGTTTTTGGCAGTCCGATTTCGGCAACCGTGCGGTCGGCAATAAGACTGTCGGCATCGACGCGGATTTCCCATAATTCGCCAAAACCGCGACCCAAAGAATAGGCATCGGTCAGTCTGGCGCGCCGAAGCTCCTGCAAAATGCTTGAAATCGTTACCGAAGAGCGATCTATCAGAATATTGTCAGAAACATTATCGATAAGGTTGTCATAGGCCCGTGAGTTGACCAGCGAAATGGCGGAAGATACGCCTCTCTTCTTGGCAAGCAGCGAGGCCAATAGATTATCTTTGTCGTGAGACGTGACGGCTATGGCGGCATCGGCCGACGGAAGCCCCGCTTCGTTGAGAATGACATCGCTCATCATCTCGCCGTGAATGACAACGGTATCTTCAAGCGTATCTGCCAGATAACGCGCACTTTCTTCGTCTTCGTCAATGATCTTAACGCTTTGGATATTATCGTCCTGTTCCAGTCTAGAAGCAATATATTCGGAAATGAGGCTGCCGCCGAAGATGATGATTTTTTCGTTCGGCGTGCGTTCCATGCCAAAATTGCGAATGGTATCGGCGATTTTGTCCGCAGCGACAAGAAAGTAGATTTCGTCACCCGGATTAATGATGTCCCGGCCACGGGGAATAAAGCTGCGTCCGTTGCGGACAATACTGACAATGTTTATGTCGAGTTCGGGAGCCAGATGCTCCAAATGCACCAGAGGCGTTTGAATCAGCGGGCAGTTGTTTTGGCAGCGAAAGGCCAGCAGATAAACTTTTTTGCCGGCAAGAGTCAGGACTTCGGAGGTGCCGGGGATTTTCAAAACTTCCAAAATGGCCTTACCGATTTCAATTTCCGGCGAAATGACCAAATCGACCGGAATGTTTTCTTCGTTATACAGCATATTCCATTGCGGAGCCAGAAAAGACGAGGAATCAATACGGGCGATTTTTTTGGGAATGTTAAACAGCGAATGAGCGACCTGACAGGTTACGAGGTTGACCTCGTCGCAATTGGTGGCGGCAATAATCATATCGGCGCTGCGGGCTCCGGCTTTTTCCAATATGTCGGGGTGCGAGGAAGAGCCTTTTATGGGTTGAATATCCCATTCTTTGGATATTTCATCCAGTTTATGGAAATCCGTGTCGATAACGATAATATCATTGCTGCCGCGGCTGAGATAAGCGACAATGCTTCGGCCGACCGAGCCGGCGCCGCAGACAATAATCTTCATTTTCCTTCTCCCTGCTCTCTTTGCTCGCAACTATCAAAATAGCGATTGATTTCGGAAATTGCATCGGCAAAGTTATTTATTTTCATATAAGTTTCGCGAAAAAGTTTGGCATCGTACAGATTTTTGCTGTACCAGCAAACATGTTTCCGAGATAAAGGCAGAGCCATTTTCTCGCCATAGTAGTCCGTCAACTCTTTAATATGGGTTAACAAGGCATTTTTTATTTCGGAAATGCTTATTTTTCGCGGTTTTTTGCCTTCATTGACATATTCGTGAATCTGAGAAACAAGCCAGGGATTGCCGAGTGCGGCGCGGCCAACCATAATGCCATCTACCCCAGCATGCCGCAACATTTTCGCTGCGTTTTCAGGGTCGGTAATGTCGCCGTTGCCGATGACCGGGATTTTAACGGCCTGTTTAACGGCGGCAATAATGTCCCAATCGGCGATTCCGGAATAGAAATCGCTGCGGGTGCGTCCGTGGACGGTTATATAAGCGGCGCCGCTGTCTTCGCACATTTTGGCAAAATCGACGGCATTAACCGAACTGTTGTCCCAGCCTTTGCGAAACTTGACGCTGACTTTCAACGGCGTGGCCTTGACAGCACTTTCGATTATTTTGGAGGCTTGGAGTATGTCTTTCATCAGCCATGAGCCGGAATGGTTGTTGACGATTTTCTTGACCGGGCAGCCCATGTTGATGTCCACGGAGTAAGCGCCGAGTTCTTCCGCCAGACGAACGGAATCGGCAAAAAGCTTTTCATCTCCGCCGACCAATTGTACCACAACTTTGTACGGTTCGTCACGGACGTCGGCAATGCGATAACTTTTGGGGTTTTTGCGGGAGATTGCATTGATGGCAACCATTTCGGAGACCATGGTTCCCGGCCCCATGGAAGAAACCAGCCGGCGCATCGGTTTATCGGTGATGCCGGCCATGGGTGCTAAAAAGACGTTACTGTCAAAACCGTTGAAAAATCTGCTCATATCGTATAATCAAAACTGCGGTTAAATTCGTGCATTAAATCTATCAGAACCTGCGGCCGGGAATTGATATTGGCAACATAGTCATAGGCACCGGCGGCATAAGTTCCGGAAACGGTTTCCAGACCCGAGATCATAAACAGAGCGTCATTTACCGTTGCAACTTTTGGTTCATAAACTGACATGCCGTAGCGAAACGCGGAAAAATCGGCTGCTTCGACCAGTTCTTCCCAAAAACTAACCGGGTTTTCTGCCTTTTCAATGTCCGGGGGCGTTTTTTCGTCCTCGTTCAAAACGTTTTTCTGCTGCGGCTGACGGTTCAGTTTTTCACCTTGCCCGGCTTCGGAAGCCAAGTGCTGTACAGTAAACGACGTTTGCGGTTCCAGATAGGAAACGGCATAGCTGTTGAGCGGAAAATCGTTAAAACTGTTGTTTTGTACCGCTTCCGGCGTGTTAAAATGCAGTTCTGCCGCTTTAGCTTTCAGGTGGCTGACTGATTTGGATATTTCGGCGGTCAGGCCGGAGAAATCGGGGGTCAGGCTGTTTGCTGCCGCTGAAATCATCTATATACCTCAGTTCAGTTTATCCAATGAACGTGCCAGAATGTAATAGAGCTTGCCGATGTCCGCTCCGGAGATGACCGAAAGCAGAATTCCGGAACGTTCGTTTTCTCGAGCCTTGCTGACCAGTGTTTCGAATTCGGACAGATATTTGGTAACGATATTGCGGAATTCGAGATTCTTTTCAAACTCGGAACGAATAGAAAGAATCTGGCTCTTGCTCATGGTTCTGGAGAGATGACGTACAAAAGCTGCCGTATCGCCGTTGTAATATTTTTTCCACAAATCCTCCTCGGCATCGGGATTAAAAATGCGGTTAATATCTACGGCCGCGGTTTCGAGCTTTTCAATAATGAAGGAAGCGTCCTTGAGGAACGTGTCAACCTTAATGCCTTCGTAGCGTTTTTGCAGATTAGCCAGTTTGGTGTCGGCTTTGTCGGAAGTTTCGATAAGAATTTTGAGCTGTTTGTTGAACAGTTCGTTAAAACTGCCGGACTTGCTGACCAACTCGTTGCCGCGGCGGGAAAATTCTTCCGTTGAGGTGTTCAAAACATCCATGACGTTGTTGATTTTTTGAAGCGTGTCGTCCGTAGCTGCAACCAATACCCCGGATTGTTTGAGGAACACCTCGCCCGAGCTGCGAATCTCGTTGGATATACGTTCGGCATTGGCAGCCGCTTCGCTGATGGACGCACGCAATTTGTCACCGGAGTTTTCAAAGTGTTTGGCGCTCATGTTAGCGGCTTCTTCAACCTGCAGACTCAGCGTTTTGAGATTTTCGCCCAGTCCCTTGACTTTGTCATAAGCCTGATTGGCACGGTTGGAAAGCTGTTTTGAGGTGTCCATCAACACAATATTGAAACAGTCAACCAACTCTTTGGTGTCCTCAGATATCTTAATCATTTTGTCCGACTGGTCGGCAATCATATTGCTGATTTCAGCAACACCGCTGCTGGCTTCAGCCGTAACCGTATTGAAAGATGCAATGTATTTTTCGTAGTCGGCAACCGAAGCTCCGAGTTTCTTTCCGGAATTGTCAACTGTCAGCGACAAATCTTCGGCACATTGATTCAGGCTCATATTTACCTGCTCAATGTTTTTAATCGAATTTTTGGAAGCTTTGGCTATGTCTTCACTGACTTTCAGAAGGCGGTCGCCCAGAACGTCAAACTCGTAAGCAGCTTTGGAAGATGCTTCGACAACGTTATCGGTGTTTTCCTTGAACTTGGCATTGATTTCGCTCATTTTTTGGGCGACATCGGAAGCCGTATCAGACAAATATTTGTACTGCTGCGCCATAGAAGCTTCGCCCAGCCGTGCCTGGGTGGAAACAACGTTGACAATATCCGTCAGGCTTTCTTTTTGATGGTCGAAGGTTTCGCGCAAGGTATCTGCCTGTGCCTGCGTTTTGACAATAGTCTGGTCAATTTCTTTAACCTGTCCGTCAATCTGAGCCGAAATGTTGCGGGTTTCGTCCGCCAGGCCGGTGTTGGCCTGTTTAAGTTTTTCACAGTTGTTCAATAATGTAAGCGTTGCGGTGTTAGACTCTTCGCGGACATCTTTGACAATGTTGGAGAAAGTGTCCAGATTAGTACGGAAGTCTGTGGAAACATCGTTGAGTTTTTGTGCAATATCTTGCATAAATTTATTAATTTCGGCGTTTTGTTCGGCGACGGTCTTATCAATTTCGGCCAAACGGTCAATCGATTTTGTTGAATTGGCAACGACATTTTCGGCGCGTTTGCTGACGTCTTCTTCAAGCAATGCCATGCGTGCAAAGACACGGTCAGCGCTTTGCTCAATGACTGAAACCTGATTTTTCAGCGAGCTGCCGATATTGTTGGTATTTTCGGAAATACGGTCACAAATGTCGAAAAATTCATTTTCCTGATGTTTAAACAGCAGATTGATGGCCTCGGCCTTTTCATCAAGGGCACGAACCACGTCGGAGACATAGCCGACAGTGTTTTCGGCCACAGAATTAAGCATGGTTGACTGAGATTCGAACGAATTGAGAATTTCATTAAAGGTTTTGGTAGAATTTTCGGTCGATTTGTCAATGACCTTGGCTTGTTCAATTAGGACATTGGCAACGGTTGACGCCCGATCGGTAATGCGGCCGGAAATGTTTTCCAGTTTTTCATGCTGTTCGGAAACAATATTGCCAAACTGATTGATTTTGGCAAGCGTATTTGAGGTCGAATCATCAAAAATTTCCAACTGTTCCTGTAGATTGTTGCCGATGTCTTTGGTTCTGATGACAACTTCTTCAGAAGCCTTGAGCGCCTGATCCATTTGGGTTTTAAGGCGACCGATGGCAGAGCCAGCCTCGCTGTCAATGATAGCGGCGGCTCGGGTAAGTTCTTCAATTTGGCGTTTGAGCTCTGCCTTGGTTTCTTCAATTTTGTTAACGGAACCGTTGATATGACGCTGCTGCTGAGCCAGCGACGTTTCGCTGATTTTGCTTTGCGTAACAACAATGTTGGAGGCTTCAATCAAATTATCGCGATGTTTGGTCATAACCTCGGCCACTTTGTCTAACTGCTCGATTGAAACTTTAGTTTGAATGCTGATGCCATCAGCATTATCGCTCAGTTGTTGGTTGAGTTTTTGAAGTCCGGCGGTTATTTCGTCGGCCAAGGCGCGCAAGTTGTTGCGTTTTTCTTCAATGTCCGAAGCAACGGCCGAAGTTTTTTCAACGGCCGTATTGGTCATTGAACCGAGTTTTTCCGCTTCGTCTTCCAAAGCAGCAACAACTTCGTTAATACGGCTGACGGCAGCTTCGGATTTGAGCTCAAGAGCGGAAGTCTTTTCGTCAATGCCGCCGCTGATACTGTTCAGGCTGTCCAGAATACGATCAGAAACACCTTCCAGCTCGCGAACCTGATTGGAAACGCTTTCTTCAATGACATTGGCGCGGGCCATAACCTTGTCGACCTCAGCGGCAAGAAATTCACCCTGACGGCTGAAACTTTTGCTGAGCGCATCGTTTTGCTTACCGAGAGATTCAATGTGATCAAGAATAAATTTACTTTGTCCGCGCAAGGTCGTATCTATGCGGCTGATACCGTCGTCAAGGTGGGCAAATACGTTTTCGCAGCTTTTTACCGCTTTAGAGGATACCTGTTCCAACCGGTCGCCTTGTCCGGCAAGGACATCGGAAATATGAGCAATGGTTTCGCCGGTTTTATTGCCGTACTCCAGCAACATCTCATTGGCTCTTGCCAGTCTGGCGTTGTTGTTTTCGGAAATGGCTCCGAGAGCTTCGGATGATTCCCTGATTTCCTTAATGCGGGGCGAAATTTCGTTGAGAAGATCGGAAACTTCTTTTTTGATGAGAACGGCCGAATTGGTAAAGTCCCGAATTTGTTCCTTGAATGTTCCGGTCGAATTTTCGGCACGTTCGGCAACATAGTCAAAGCTTTTGACCAGCGTTTTGACGCCGTCGGTCAATTCAGTCATGGTTTTTGAGGAATAGTTATCCAAAACGCCGACGAGCTTGGCAAAGTCGTCTACGCGGCCACCGAGTTCCTGCTTGATTTTTTCGGTTTGGGCAGTTGCCAGTTTGGTTACTTCCTGAAGTTCGATAACCTGAGAGCGGATAGCATCGGCCATGGCTTTGGCAGTCGTAGCACTGCCTTCTTCGGGGTAAACGAGCTGATTCATGTATGCACGGAGAAATTTGGCCTCGCGTTTGAAGCTTGAACCTCTGTCAATATAAGCCATGACCACCCAGATAATGGCCAATGGCAGCGTTACGCCGGCCAGAAAACCGCCAAACTCATCCGGCATCATCAAAAACAGGTTGGACCAGCCGAAAAACTGCGTAATATAGATGAGCACAACCGCAAACCAGATGACGCTGACCCAAATCATTAATCTGTGCAGATTGTTGTTGAGCCAGGAGTTTTCCGTTTCGGCATCTTCGGTGTAGACGATTTTGTTTTTTTCGGACATGAAATCAGGCAGACTGGAACTTTCCGGATTTTGATTTGACATAAATATACCCCTATATTTCCCCAAATAAAATTATCGGGCATAGGATATAGCAAAATTTTATAAAATCAAAGCGATTAGAGCGAAAAGGCTTCAGTTATCCACAAGCTTGAAAAAGGGGCGGAAGATTATTCCTCCTCCTGCTTTTTGAGGACATATTTGAGGCGGTTGAGCGCCTGAAACTTCATTTGATCCTGAGAGAGCGTGTCGGGAACGACGACGGAAGCCTCAATTTTGGTCTCAGGCTCGATGGCCGTTACCTTGACACTGTGCCCTACCCGGACAAATTCAAACAAAATTTCCGCCATTATCCACCCATAAACTTGTTGTTTTTCGGAAAACCGAACGGAACCAGCTTGCCGACCTGAGCGCGATGTCCGAGCCAGGCCAGCAGATCGGTTTCAACCTTAACGCCGCCGCTGCGGGCATAAGAGAAACCTTCCGCCGCATTAAAACTCTGAATATCGGCCAATCCGCCGTCCTTGTATTTCTGCAGCGTTACGCCGCGGCCGCGTGCCATGGTCGGTACTTCTTCAACCGGGAAAATCAGCAGTTTGCGGTTGTCGCCGACAACGGCAAGGCTGTCTCCGGTTACCTTAACGCAGAAAGCGGCCGTTTCGCCGTCGCCGAGGTTCATAATCTTGCGGCCGTTGCGGGTCTGGGCAATGATATGATTTTCGTCGACCATGAAACCCTTCCCGGTATTGGAAGCGATGACATAAGACGCTTTGGGTTCAAAAACAAAGGCATGGCAGATGCGATCGTTGTTGCCGAGGTCAATCATCAGCCGCAGCGGCTGACCAAATCCGCGGCCGCTGGGAATTTCGGACGCCTGAACCGTAAAGAACTTTCCGGAAGTGTCGAAAAAGATAATCCGGTCGGTCGTCTGTGCGTGCAGGGCAATCTGCAATGCGTCGTCGTCCTTAAACTTGAAGTCTTCATTAAGTGCCGCGTGACCTTTGATGCAGCGTATCCAGCCTTTTTGCGACAAAATGACCGTAATCGGTTCTTTTTCGACAAAGACTTCCAACGGCACTTCAATTTCTTCCGAAACTTCGGCAAATTCGGTACGGCGTTTGCCCAGAGCCGTCTTTTTGCCGAATTTTTCGCGAATGGCCTTGATTTCCTCGGCCAGAGCCTGCCAACGTTTGCTTTCGTCGCCAAGCAAGGCCTCAAGTTCGCCCTTTTCGGCCGAAAGATCGTCAAATTCACGGCGGATTTCGGTTTCTTCCAATTTGCGCAGAGAACGCAGCTTCATGTTCAAAATTGCTTCGGCCTGATTTTCGGTCAGCGAAAATTCTTTCATCATTACCGCTTTGGCATCATCCTCTTCACGGATAATACGGATAATTTCGTCCAGATTAAGATAGGCAATCAGGTATCCGGACAAGATTTCGAGACGGTTGTTTATCTTGTCCAGACGATATTGGGAGCGACGTTTCAGAACATTGTGGCGGTGATTCAAAAATTCGACCAATACGTCTTTAATGCACATAACCCGCGGAACCCCGTCGGAATCAAGAACGTTCATGTTCATCGGGAAGCGGCTCTCCAGGTCGGTATTCTTAAACAGATGTTCCATCAGCAGATTTGCATCAACCGTGCGGTTCTTCGGTTCAAGAACAATGCGGACGTCGTGGGCCGATTCATCACGAATGTCGCTTAGCATGGGCAATTTCTTGTCCATCAGCAACTGGGCGATTTTTTCAATCAGTTTGGATTTGATGACCTGATACGGAATTTCGGTAACAATAATCTGATACTGGCCGTGACCGAGGTCTTCCTTCTCCCATTTGGCACGGATGCGGAAAGTTCCCCGTCCCTGCTTATAGGTGTTGAGTATGCTGTCAAAACTGTCAATGATAATGCCACCGGTCGGAAAATCGGGACCTTTTATGCGGCGAACCAGCGGTTCTATTTCGCAGTCGGGTTTTTCAATCAGATAAAGCAACGCGTCACAAACTTCGCTCAGGTTGTGCGGCGGAATATTGGTGGCCATGCCGACGGCTATGCCGGCCGATCCGTTGCAGAGCAGATTGGGCACCATGGACGGCATAACAACGGGTTCTTCTTCTTCGCCGTCATAGGTTTCGCGAAAATCAACGGCATTGTCATTAAGGCCCTCCATCAGAGCCATGGCAAATTCGGTCAACCGGGCTTCCGTATAACGCATGGCGGCGGCGCCGTCACCGTCAATATTGCCAAAGTTGCCCTGGCCGTCAACCAGCGGATAGCGCACGGAAAAATCCTGTGCCAGACGCACCATGGCGCCGTAAACGGCACTGTCGCCGTGCGGGTGATATTTACCAATGACATCGCCGACGACGCGGGCACATTTCTTAAAGCCGGATTTCGGATCCAGATGCAGCTGGCGCATGGCAAAAAGCAGGCGGCGGTGAACCGGCTTCAGTCCGTCACGGACATCGGGAAGCGCACGGTCGACAATGGTCGACATGGCATAAGACAAATATCTTTTGCTCAGTTCCTCCGAGAGATGAACATCTTTGATTTTCTCTTCTACTTCCTGCATGTCATAAATACTCTAAAAACGTTTATAGGCCTAAGTTATGCAGCAAATTAGCACGGTTTTTCGGGAATTTCAAGTTGTGAGTCTGAAAAAAGTTTTTGTTGAGGAAAAACTCGGTCATGCGCAGCAGGTCGGCCACTTCCGAGGGCTCCGGATTGTAATTTTTATCGACAATATAATGCGGAAATCTGAACAGTCGGCTTTTATAGGGTTCTCCGGCTTCGGCACAAACGGCGCGACCGGTTTTCGGCGAGACGTAAGCCAGATTTTCGGTTGTGCCGGTGGCTGAACATTCGCTGAGGTCAAGCCCTATACCGAGAAAATCAAGGAGATAAAATTCAAAGTAAGAATAATGAACTATCCAGTTTTTTTCATCTATAAAATTAAAAAAGCTGTCTATCATATAATAAAAACGCTCTAATTCTGCTTTTTCTGGCATGCAGGCATCGGCCAGTTCACAAAAGGCTGAAAGGGCGGACAGTTTGTCCATGCTGCCGAGAAAGCGAACCGCTGTCGGTTTGAGCAGTTCGGTACGGAAAGAAAGCATGTTTTCTTCAATCCGGGCATAAGCGTCTATCGAAATCAGATTGCCGGGCTGAAAAACGCCGAGGTTCTTTTTGCTGTATCCGCCTCTCACATAGCCGACAAGCTTGCCGTGCGTACGGGTTATTACCGTTAAAATCAGAGAGGTTTCACCATGTTTTCTGACTTTGATAATGTATCCTTCGTCCGTGAATTGCAAAATTATTCCCTCGACATCACTTCATAGACCCAGGATGGCGGATTGGCGTCAAACTGCCAGGCGGAGAGAACGGCCAGCAAAGCACAGGCCAGGAGCAGCCAGAATCCCCGTTGTTTGAAAAAATCTTTCATCTTGTTTTTCTCAAAAAGTTCTCCCCGAAACGTGTCCGGGGAGAAGATGTTTAATTAATAGTCGTGAATGATTGACTTGGTAACTTTATCGTAAGTCATCAACTCGTTTAAGACCCGCTTCATGTCCTTGAGCGGTATCATGTTCGGACCGTCGGACAGAGCCTTGTCCGGGTTGTCGTGGGTTTCGATGAACACCGCGGCCACACCAACGGCAACGGCCGCTCGGGCAAGTACCGGCGCAAATTCGCGCTGACCGCCCGAAGTGCCGCCCTGCCCGCTGGGCTGCTGAACCGAGTGAGTCGCGTCAAAAATAACCGGGCAGCCTGTTTCTCTTGCCATAATCGGTAAACCGCGGAAGTCCGTTACCAGCGTATTATAGCCGAAACTGGCACCGCGTTCGGTCAGGCAAACGTTGACATTTCCCGAATCTTCGGCCTTTTTGACAATGTGCTTCATATCCCAGGGAGCGCAAAACTGGCCTTTTTTGATGTTAACGACCTTGCCGGTTTTGGCAGCGGCGACAACCAAGTCGGTCTGACGGCACAAAAAAGCAGGAATTTGAAGCATATCGACATATTGAGAGACAATTTCGCATTGTTCCTTTTCGTGAACGTCGGTAACAATCGGAATGTTATTATACAGTTTCTTTATTTCTTCAAAAGTACGCATTCCCTCTTCCAATCCGACACCGCGGGCGCCGTTGATGGAGGTGCGGTTGGCTTTGTCAAAGGAAGCTTTGAAAATGTAGTTTATGCCGAGTTCTTTGGTGATTTCAACCATGGCACCGGCCATGTCAATCGCGTGTTGACGGCTTTCAATCTGACAAGGTCCGGCAAGCAGTGCCAACGGCAGTTTGTTGCCGATTTTAAAGCTCCCGATTTCAATTGTTCTTTGTTCCATAATGCTTTTCCTTTGCGGCTTGGTTAAGAATAATTTGTTTTAACAGGTTTGGCAGAATTTGGCAACTCCGCATTTCAGGTATTAAACAGAAACGCTTTTGCAGACCCCTTATTAATTCCGGATACTTGAGTTTTAAAACTGCCAAACGAGCAAGCGTTTTGAAGTTACAGCAGCCGGCTCTTGTCAATTGCCGCTTTAACAAAAGACACAAACAGCGGGTGCGGCGCAAAAGGTCTGGATTTAAGCTCCGGGTGAAACTGAACGCCGATAAACCAGGGATGATCCAGACGTTCGCAGATTTCGGGAAGTTTGCCGTCGGGCGATTTTGCGGCAATAATCATACCGGCTTTGCGCAGCTGGTCCTCATATTTCATGTTGACCTCGTAGCGGTGACGATGACGTTCGGAAATTTTATCGGTACCGTAAATTTTATAAACCAGAGAATCTTTGCTCAGAACCGCCTGATAGGCTCCCAGGCGCATGGTGCCGCCCAAATCGCCGTCTTTGTGACGAACCTGTTTGGCGCCGTCCTTATCCCATTCGGTCATCAGACCGACCACCGGTTCGCAGGCTTTGCCAAACTCTGTGGTACCGGCGGTTTTGATGCCGGCGACGTTGCGCATGGTTTCAATGACGGACAGCTGCATACCGAAGCAAATTCCCAAAAACGGCACTTTATGTTCGCGGGCATATTTAATAGCCAGCATTTTACCCTCGGTTCCGCGTTCGCCAAAGCCTCCGGGAACCAGAATACCATTGACTTCGGCCAGATATGTGGCCGGATTTTCCTGTTCCAGAAGCTCGGAATCAATCCATTTGATGCGGACTTTGAATTTGTTGGCAATTCCGCCGTGGGTCAGCGCTTCGTTCAGTGACTTATAGGCTTCCAGCAGCTGGGTATATTTGCCGACGACAGCGATTTTAACCTCGCCTTCCGGGCAGCGAATCGTGTTGACGATGTTTTCCCATTTGCTCAAATCGGGTTCTTTGCCGCAGTCCAGGCCGAAATGTTTGCAAACTTGTGTATCCATGCCCTCATGAGAATAAGCTACCGGCACCTGATAAATGGTATCGACGTCCAAAGCGGCAATGACGTTGTCTTCACGAATGTTGCAGAACAAGGCGATTTTGCGCTTTTCATTCTGCGGAATCGGCGTTTGCGAGCGGCAAAGCAGCATATCCGGCTGAATCCCGTATTCCTGAAGCTTTTTGACAGAGTGCTGGGTGGGCTTGGTTTTCAGCTCGCCGGCCGTCGGAATATAAGGCAGCAGCGTTACGTGAATAAACATAACCCGGTCGCGTCCCAGGTCGTAAGCAACCTGACGAATTGCCTCCAGATAGGGCTGACCTTCAATGTCGCCGACGGTGCCGCCGATTTCGCAAAGCACGAAATCTTCATCGGAGACGTCAGAATAGATAAAATCTTTGATTTCGTTGGTAACATGAGGAATGACCTGAATGGTGGCGCCAAGATAATCGCCGTGGCGTTCCTTGTCGATAACGCGTTGATAGATTTTTCCGGTTGTGACACTGTCGGTGCTTTTGGCCGGGACACCCGAAAAACGTTCATAATGTCCAAGGTCGAGATCGGCTTCGGTTCCGTCGTCGGTAACAAAAACTTCACCGTGTTGATAAGGGCTCATGGTGCCGGGGTCGACGTTCAGGTACGGATCCAGTTTGCGCAGGCGGACTTTGAAGCCCCTCGCCTGCAGAATGGAAGCCAGCGAAGCCGACGCCAGCCCCTTGCCGAGCGAAGAAACGACCCCGCCGGTGATAAAAATGAATTTTGCTTTGGTTGACAATACTTTATTCAGATTTGCCAGTTCAGTCATCAGTACAATTCCCATCTAAAATAACGGTTGTTTAAAAGTGACAAAGGCACCGTCTCGAAAGAGGGTGCCTTATGTCTGAAATGTGCGGTCATTTATTTTCCGGCCACCGGTGCGCTCGGTGCGGCGGGTTCGGTCTGAGCCGCCGGAGCCTGTTCCAAAATGGAAGTCGGCTTGGGTTGAACGCCCTTATAATAAATTGAAAGCGAAATGCTGGTCAGAAAGAATATCGTGGCCAGAATAGCCGTCATGCGGGTAAGCATGTTTCCGGTGCCGCGGGCGCTTAAAAACGAACTGGCGCCGCTGCCGCCGCCCAGGCCGTCAAGAGCACCGCCGCCGGAGCGCTGCATTAAAATCAGGCTTACCAGAAAAATTGCAACCAGCAGGTGGACGACCAATAAAACTGTTTCCATATTTTTACTTCCTTATTTTTTGAGTTCTATTTTCCACAAACGTTTTTGGCTATTGCCATAAAATCGGCAACTTTAAGGCTAGCACCGCCAATCAATGCGCCGTCGACATCGGGCAAAGAAAGAAATTCTTTGGCATTGGCCGGTTTGACGGAACCGCCGTAGAGAATTTTCATTTTATTGGCATTGCCTTTGCCGATTTTTCCGGCCAGAGCCTTGCGGACGGCCGCATGAACTTCTTCGACATCGGCAGCCGTCGGGGTCTTCCCTGTGCCGATGGCCCATACGGGTTCATAAGCGATAACCGTATCGGTTGCGGTTGAATCTTCCGGAACTGAGCCTAAAATCTGCTTGCGGCAGACATCAATGGTTTTTCCGGCATCACGCTCTGCCTCGGTTTCGCCGATGCAAATAACCGTTTTGAGGCCGGCAGCATGAGCGGCCGCGGCTTTTTTGCAGACAAGTTCGTCGGATTCAAAATGATCGGCGCGGCGCTCGGAATGGCCGACGATGACATAAGTACAGCCCAAATCTTTGAGCATCAGCGGGCTGATGTCGCCGGTATGCGCGCCTTTCTCGGCAAAATGCACATCTTGGGCGCCGAGTGCCACCTTGGCTCCGCGCAAAGCTTTTTTCACCGATGAGAGCAGCGTGAACGGCGGACAGACCAGAAATTCACATTCAGATTTTCCGAAAGCCTTGACTTCCTGGGCGATTCCCTTTGCCAGAGCAACGCCGTCTTCCAAAAGGCCGTTCATTTTCCAGTTTCCAGCAATAAGTTTTTTTCTTGCCATAATCAAAATCCTTTTAACCTGTAGTTTTCATTGTCGTCTTTGTAGCACAACAAAAATATATTTTCCAGTCAAAAAAACTTTTCAACACGAATATTTATAAGATTGCATAAATTATTAAAATTACCTTATAATAGCCGAAGCTTAAAATTAACAGTTTTATAGGATTTTTCAGCAATGATGGATAAGTTAGCAAAAGCTCAGAAAAACTGGTTGTCAAAACTGATTTTGATTTTGACGGCGTTGAGCTTTATGTCTTTGTTTGGGGTTTCGGGGTATATTACCGGCGCGTCAAGAAATAAGCCGGTTATTAAAGTGGACGACATCAAGATATCGCAGCAGCAGTTCGGTATGCTTTTCGAACAGGAGCAGCAGATGGCACGCAGTTTGTTCGGCGACGCTCTGCAGATTAATGACGAAATCCGCAATGCCATGCTGCAGGGTTTGGTGCAGCGCGAACTGACCAATGCCATCATTGAACGAACTGCCGAAAAGCTGAACATCAGCATCAGCGACAATCTGGTGCGCAAAATCATTTATTCGCAGGCGGAGTTTCTGGACGCCAACGGCAATTTCAGCCTGGAGCGTCTGCGCCGGGTTCTGTCCGCATCCGGCTGGAGCGAGCAGCGTTATATTGACGCTCTGAAAAAAGACATCATCAAGCAGCAGTTGATTCAGAACCCCTCCTCGAACATGAATGTTCCCGAAGTCCTGCTTGACAGGCTGGCCAAGGCCGAGAGCCAGAAAAAAACTTTTAAGTATATTGTCGTTGATCCGGCGAAAGTTAAGATTGATCGCAAAATTACGCCGGAAGAAACCGAACAATATTACGAAGACTTCAATACCAACTTTATTGAACCGGAAAAACGCGACGTTTCCTTCATTACGCTGTCCATAGACGACATGGCCGAAAAAGTTGTGCCGGAAGAAGCCGATATTGAAGCCTATTACGAGGAAAATATCGGACAGTTTGAAACGCCCGAAACCCGTGAAATTCTGCAAATGGTTTTTGACAAGCAGGAAGATGCCGACAAAGCCATGGAAGAATTGAAAAAAGGCCGGGATTTTTATGATGTTGCCAAAGAAGTCGCCGGACAGGACAAAGAGACAACGGATTTGGGATATGTGGCCAAAGATTTGCTGATTGCCGAAATGGCCGATGAGGTTTTTGCCGCACAGAAAGGCGATGTTACCGGGCCGGCGAAGTCTGATTTGGGCTGGCATATCATGAAAATTGCCGATATTCGGGCAGGCTCCAAGGCTGATAAGGCTCAGGCTCGCAAAAGAATCATCGAAACGCTGAAAAAAGAGCGCGCTTATGACGAGGCTTATACGATTGCTGCCGAAATAGAAGATAAAATCGGCGGCGGCGCAACGCTGGAAGACATTGCCAAGGAAATGAACGTTAAAATTCAGAAAGTCAAAGGTTTGGGCGAAGACGGAAAATATGCCGAAGCTCCGGCCGGTTATGAGAATATTCTGAAATCAACCGAATTTGTTGATACCGCTTTTTCTTATAATATTGACGAAATAAGTCAGGTTACCGAAACCGATGACGGTTTTGTCATTGCCCGGGTTGACCGGATTGCCGACGCGCACCCCATTCCGATGGAGGAAGTCAAAGGCGAAATCGAAAAAATGTGGGAAGTTAATGAACGTTCGGCCATTGCGCAGGAGATTGTCAACGATGTTGTGCATGATCTTGAGAACGGCGATAAAATAGATGAAGTCGGACGGCGTTTTGATCTGGTCGTGAAAACGACCCAACCCCTGCTCCGCAGCGGCAGCTTTGAAGGACTTTCGCAAACGGCCATGATTGAGCTGTTTCAGGAAGATCTCGGACGCCCGAAGCTTATCCCGCAAGGAGAAGAAAAAATTATTGCCGTGGCCGATAATATTGTCGATAAAGGTGAAAATCCGTCAGATGCCGTTATTGACGGCGTTAAACGCAGAGCTCGGATTGACCTTAGTCAGGACGTTGCGTCGGCTCTGGTTAACAGTTTTGGCGAAGACTATGACGTGCGGGTCAAGTATCGCCTTATCGGTCTTGCCGATTAGCCGCGGTTGAGAAAACAAAGGCCTCGTTTTGTACGGGGTCTTTTTTTTGATATTTTTTGTCTAGACAGTTTCGTCAAAATGTGGTATTTTGTTTTCTGATGAAAAATTAGTATGTTGATTATGATGCGGTTGATGTGAAACTCTTAATTTGAGATTAAGACTTTCTCAATGCTGATTTTTCTTTCTCAGAAAATGTCAAACTAAAAATCATAAAAAAATGAAAAAGATTGCAAAAAAAGCCGGACTGGTAATTATCGCGGCAGTCGTTGTTTTAGGAGTTTACGCCGGTTATTTGTTTCTGATGACCGGACAGTGGTATTCCATGGAAGCCTTTACAAATTCCCTTTTTGAAGAAGATCTGAAAGCTTCCCCGTCTTTGACCATTACCGAAGTTTCCGGCGGCTATCTTTCCTGGAGCCGGACGGTTAAACTAAGCAACGGTAAGACAATATTTTTCCACCGGAACAATAATCCGAGTGCATGGAAACTTGAACCCGGCCAGAAAATTGCCATTTATGTTACGGCGAAAGACGCAGCCAAAGAAAAAAGTTTCTGCGGCGCTTATGAGAAAAGATAAAAAAATCGGAAACCCTTAAAGTCCTGCTTTGCAGGACTTTTTTTTATCGAAAAATAAAGGTTGCTTCATTGGGCGTTGACATTTTCAGGAAATTAAGATATATTAAG
>CALXTV010000015.1 GCA_944391505.1 uncultured Alphaproteobacteria bacterium
GAGAGAGTTGCTAAGCAAAAATGACCTTAAATGTCATTTTTGTCTGCAAAACCAATGATGTCTTGGCGGTAAGGCGGCGACAGCCGGCGAACAAGCCCTAGACGAATTGAAAGCTCTGCCCCGCGAAAACAAGCTCCGCGACGTTTGAGCGGTTCTCCGCCTATAAAAAAAGCCCGTCATCTCAACGGGCTTCTTACAACTGGCGGAGAGGCAGAGATTCGAACTCTGGGAGGGCTCGCACCCTCGACGGTTTTCAAGACCGCTGCATTAAACCACTCTGCCACCTCTCCTCTTTATACAACGGTATGTTTTTTAATCAATTCTCTCCCAAAGGTCAAGTATTATTTTTTCATTCAGCATTTCTCCCGCAGCATCTGCCTCAGATAACAAATCGAAAGCAGCATTGCCGCCCGGGTCGGTTCGCTGGCGGAAATGCCGTTTAACATCATGAAATCGTGAATTGTTCCGTTTACCCGCAGCGCCGCCGTCTTAACCCCGGCAGCCGCCAGTTTGCGGGCATATGCCTCCCCTTCGTCGCGCAAAACGTCATTTTCAGCCGTCAACACCAATGCCGGCGGAAGTTCCGCCAAAATCCCCGTTGATGCGTTTAAAGGCGACGCATAAACTTCCGAACGCCGTTTTTTATCCGGCAGATACGCATCCCAAAACCAGGCCATAGCCTTGGCCGTCAGCCAGGGACCTTCTGCAAAATTCCGGTAAGAATCAGTATCCATAGTCGCATCGGTAACCGGATAATAAAGCAACTGACAGACAATTTCGGGAAAATCCTTTTTCTTGGCCATCATCGCCAAAACCGTCGCCATGTTGCCGCCAACGCTGTCTCCGGCTAAAGCCAGCTTTGAAGAGAAATTATAATCCGCCGCATGCCGCGTTATATGCTCCAAAACCGCAAACATCTCGTTTATCTGTTCCGGATAGCGCGCTTCCGGCGCCGGCCGGTAAACGGGAAAAACCACGGCCGCATTAACACCGGCGGCAAGCTCGCGGATAAGCCTGTCATGCGTATTTTCGTCACCCATGACCCAGCCGCCGCCGTGAATATAAAAAATAACCGGCAAAGGTTTGGCCGCATCTTCCGGACAAATGATTCTTACTCTTGATTTTCCGCCGTTTTCCAACGGAATATCCATATCTTTGATATCCACGATACCCTTTTCGACGCAAATATCCTGAACATCGGTCAAAACCTTGCGCGCCGCTTCATAACCGACTTCATATAAAGGCTTTCCACCCTTTGCCGCCAGAGAACGGATAAAAGCCCCGACCTGAATATCCAGATTTGGATTTTGTGAATCTGCTTTGCTCATTATTTTCCTCCTTGTTGACAAGAAAAAAATATGAACTGCCGGACTTATTTCAAGACCATAAACACGCCGACCGTAATAAAAAGAAAGCAAATGCTTTTGCGCAGCAGATGAAACGATGAAACATCTTCTTTAAACTTATCGCCAAACAAGGCATACAATCCGGCACCAACCGCCAAAACAAACAAAGGCTGCGTCGAATTAACACTTTCAACAACCACCACCGGCAGCTGCGACATGGCAAACACAAAAGCGATCGACCCGATCTGATTCACAACCTCGTTCAAACCGAAAACATAAAACTTTGCTTTGTAACGCGGAAAATTCGCCTTAATGTTCAATCGGGCAATGCGCGGCGCCAAAAAGCCGAAAACCGTCAGCGTCGAAAACAACGCCGAATAGAAAACCGTACTGACCCAATCTGCCCTTTCCAGCGCATACTTATACAAAACCGCCTGCAACGAAAGCAAAAACGACGACAGCAGCATCAGATAAAAGGCCTTGTTTATTCTTATCTTTCGCGGATTTTCGATGTTCAAAACCACACTGGCGGCAATGATAATTCCGAAACCGACGTACTGAACAACACCAAGCCTTTCGTCAACCATAAAATAAGCCAGCACCGGCACCAGAACGTATCCCAGGGAAAACCATGCCGCTATAACCGATGTATCGCCGCGCCGCAGCGCTTCATAATAGGGTATCTGATAAAGGACGTCAATAATGCCGACAACCGCCAATACCGACATAATCTCCCACCCGTACCATTGCGGCCACCCGAAAATCAGAACCATCGGCGCCGCCAGAAAATTTGTCAGACAATTATAAAAAATCAGCGTCGGCAGCTTGCGGAAAACCTTGTTTGACAAATGCGCGTCAACAATATTCGACACGGCATGAAATAACGGACATAAAAAGGCTGCGGCAACGGCAAACATCATCTCGGCCGTCCTTTCTTCGGAATTTTACTCACGAAACGACTGCCCCTTATCACAAAGCGCCACGGCTTTTCCGCATATTCCTCGGCATAATCTATACCGATGCGCGGCGTTGCCTGCCATTCAATCTTTTTGTCCCGCGGCGACAACCACAACAAATCGCCGCCCAGATCAATGCCGTTTTGTTCGCGGGTAATGCCCAAGGCCTGACACAGTTTGCCCGGCCCCGTCGTCAGATTGTCCAGCCGGTCTGTTCCGCGCCTCTCCTGCATCGTTTCAATACCGGCCACCGGTTCCAAACCGCGGATAAGCGCGGCATTGGCCGTACCCGCCTCGTTAAGGACGACATTAAACTGATTGTACATTCCGTAAACAAAAAAGACATAAGCGCAGCCGCCCGTCTCAAACATTGCCGCGTTCCGCGGCGTTTTGCGGTTCAAATAAGCATGACATGCCTTGTCTTCGGCACCGATATAAACTTCCAGTTCGGTAATCCGACCGGCAGTCAGACAGCCGCCGATACGGCTGCACAAATAAGAACCGAGCAAAACTTCGGTCGCCGCCTCAAACGGATCTTGCAAAAACGCCTTTTTATCTATCCGATCTTCAAACATGCGCAAACCTTTGCGGTTTCATCTTTCCGAAATGAATTACAAATACAAAATCAACGAAACGAACCCGTTCTTTCCTAGCGACGTTCAAAAAGCTTCTCTATGTCTTTCAGCTTCAATTCGACATATGTCGGCCGGCCGTGGTTACACTGACCGGAATGTTCGGTTTTCTCCATATCGCGCAACAGGCGGTTCATTTCCTCAATATTAAGCTTGCGGCCGGCACGCACCGAACCGTGGCAGGCAATTGTCGCACAAATCGTATGCAGTTTGTCGGTCAGGCTGAAACCCTTTCCCCATTCGGCCATCTCTCCGGCCAAATCCCAGATCAGCGCTTTAATGTCACAATCACCGAGCAGCGCGGGAACTTCGCGCACAATTACCGCCGTCGAACCAAACTCCTCTACGGAAAGCCCCAATCGCTGCAACTCATCGGCCGCTTCAAGAAGCCGTGTTTTCTCGCTCATGCTCAAATCGACAATTTCCGGAATCAGCAAAATCTGCGTTGCCAGCTTATTTTCCGACAGCAGCGAAGCCTTCAGCTTTTCCATGACAATCCGCTCGTGCGACGCATGCTGGTCAATAATAATAATGCTGTCTTCCGTCTGGGAAATAATATAAGTGTCATGAAACTGCGCCTTGGCCAGTCCAAGCACTCCGACTTCTCCGCTGTCGACGGACGGCGCCGTTCCGGAAGTCGGTTCATCATCGACCTTAATCGAAAAGACCTTGCGCTCCAACTCCGGCAAATCAGCCTGCCGCCGCGGCTGCGGCAAAGGCGTACGAAAAACCGGCATATTACGGCCAGAAGGATTGTGCTCCCGCAAAACCATTCCCTCGCCTCCGCCGAAATCGGGAATATTGTCATGTACGAATTCGGCCAAATTCAAATTATTGGCAGACCGGCGATCACCGAGAGCCAGCGCCTGACGAACGGCACTGACCAGCAAGCCGCGAACCAGCGCATTGTCATAGAAACGCACCTCGGCTTTGGCCGGATGCACGTTTACATCGACATAAGCGGGATCAATGTCAAAATAAAGCGCGGCCATCGGGTAGCGATTGTGCGCCAAAACGTCCTGATAAGCCCCTTTTATGGCACCCAGCAGCAGCTTGTCACGCACCGGACGGTTATTGACAAACAAATACTGATACAGCGAATTGGACTTATTCAACGTCGGCAGCGAAACATAACCGGTTATCGTCAGATTTTCGCGATGCGCGTTAATCAGCAGCGAATTTTCGCTAAACTCCCGCCCCATTACGTCGGAAAGCCGTTTCAGCCGCGCATCGAAGAGTTCTCCCTGGCAGGCGTTCAGTGCCACTTTTTTCTTGTTTTCGTCACTTAGATAGAACGAAATCGTCGGATTAGCCAGCGCAATTCTGTTCAAAATATCAATACACTGCGCCGTTTCCGACGGTGTCGACTTTAAGAATTTGAGCCGAGCCGGCGCCGAATAAAACAAATCGCGCACCTCAATCCGGGTGCCCTTCGGATGTGCCGCCGGCATAACTGCGCTTTTCTCTCCGCCGTTAACTTCAATTTTCCAGGCATTTTCGGCCCCTTCCTGACGCGAAACGATTGTCATGCGTGATACGGAAGAAATTGAAGGTAAAGCTTCACCTCGAAAACCTAAAAAGTTGATATTAAACAAATTATCGTCGGGGAGCTTTGAAGTTGCGTGCCGTTCGACGGCCACCGGAAGTTCGTCCTTGCCGATACCCTTGCCGTTGTCGGAAACCACAATCAGACTCTTGCCGCCGTCAACCAGCGTTACTTCAATAGATGTCGCACCGGCATCAATCGAATTTTCCACCAGTTCTTTAACAACCGAAGCCGGCCGTTCGATAACCTCACCGGCGGCAATCTGATTAACCAGGTTATTTGGCAGAATTCTGATTGTCATTCAGTCTCCGTTTCCGCCGGTCTTCTATTTGCGCAGCTTTTTAATCAGTTCAATCAGCGACGTCGTTGACGCGTCATGCCCGATGCCGTAAGCCGTTCCCTGCAGCTCGGGCAGAATACTCAAAGCCATCTGCTTGCCGAGCTCAACGCCGTACTGGTCAAATGAATCAACGTTCCAAACCACACCCTGAACAAAAACCTTATGCTCATACATTGCAATCAGCATACCGAGCGTATATGGGTCTATCTTTTTGAACACGATTGTATTTGACGGACGGTTTCCCTCAAAACTCTTAAATCTCTTCAGATAATTGATTTCTTCCCGGCTTTTTCCCGCCTTTTTGAGTTCTGCGGCCGCTTCCTTAACGGTTTTTCCGCGCATCAGGGCTTCTCCCTGCGCCAGTACGTTTGCCACCAGAATCTCATGATGTTCGCCGACTTCATTATGCGAAATAGCCGGAATAACAAAGTCTATCGGCACCACCTCAGGCCCCTGGTGAATCAGTTGAAAGAACGAATGTTGAACGTTGGTTCCCGCACCGCCGAACAAAACCGGCCCGGTCGCATATTTCACATATTCGCCGTTCATGGCCACAAACTTGCCGTTGCTCTCCATATCCAACTGCTGCAAATACATCGGAACATACTGCAGATACTGGTCATAGGGAATAACCGCATAACGGTGCAGCCCGAAGAAATTATTGTACCAGATACCAAGCATGGCGAGAATAACCGGAATGTTATGTTCAAAATCGGTGTTGTAAAAATGCTGATCCATCGCATAAGCGCCTTCCAGCATCCGTTCAAAATTTTCAAAACCGACCGCAATGGCAATAATCAATCCGATGGCCGACCACATGGAATAACGCCCGCCGACAAAATCCCAGAATTCAAACATATTTTCGGGATTGATGCCGAATTTTTCAACCTCTTTGGTATTTGTCGACAAAGCGACGAAATGCTTGGCCACCGCATGTTCGCCCAAAGCGTCAACCAGCCATTTGCGACAGGTTCTGGCATTGGTAAGCGTTTCAATGGTCGTAAAGGTCTTGGACGCAACAATAAACAGCGTCGTCTCCGGATCAATTTTGTTCAACACTTCGGCGCAGGCCGTGCCGTCAATATTGGAGATAAAATAGCAGTTGATATCCTTCGCCCAATATTTGCGCAGAGCTTCGCAGGCCATTACCGGCCCCAGATCGGAACCGCCGATACCGATGTTGACGATGTTGGTCAGCTTTTTGCCTGTCTGTCCTCTGAACTCGCCGAAACGCACCGCATCGGAAAACTTCTTCATTTTCGCCAAAACTTCGTTAATCTGCGGCATAACGTTCTTACCGTCGACATAAATCGGCGTGTTGGCACGGTTTCGCAGCGCAATATGCAAAACCGGCCGCTTCTCGGTAACATTAATCTTGTCGCCCTTGAACATCGCCTTGATTTTGTTTTCCAGATCGCATTCTCTGGCCAGATTCAGCAACAGCTTCATTGTCCGGTCATTGATACGGTTTTTGGAATAATCCAAATACATGGCATCAAAATTTACGCTGAATTTTTTGGCTCTGTCGGGATCAACGGCAAACAAATCTTTCATTTGCAGTTTGCGAAAATGTTTATAATGGTGTTCCAGCTTTTTCCAGGCTTTGGTTTTATTCACGGTTTTTTCAAACATTATTGAACTCCCTGTTTATCAAAACGACCGACATTGACAAAGATCATCTTTTCCGGCTTAAAATATTCTTTGGCAACGCGGTTGACATCTTCTAACTTGACCTGCCGCACATAATCATTGCGCTTTTGCAAAAAATCAAGTCCCAAATTATCTTTCTGCATATAAACCAATATGGAAGAAATCGTATCTATTGAAGCAAAACGCAGATTATACGAAGCAATCAGATAATCTTTGGCCTCGTCCAGTTCTTCTTCGCTTACCCCTTTTCGACCCATTTTTGCCCACTGAGACTTGACGATTTCAACCACACGGGAAAAATTCTCCGGAGTCGCCGAAAAACCGCCGCGCAGCATCGGCGCTTTATCAGGCAGACTCAGGTAAGTATCAATACCGTAAGTCAGCCCCTCTTTTTCGCGGGCAGCAACGGAAAGCCGCGAACTCAGACCCGAACCGCCGAGAATATGGTTGGCAATAAACAACGGATAGAAATCAGGATGCGTTCTTCCGATTCCTTTTGCCGCAAAAGAGGAAACAATCTGCGCCGACGGACGGTTGATGTTTTTTGTTCTGCCGTCAAAATCAATTTCGGCCTCACGAACAAAAACAATGCGGCCGCTTTCGGGCAGACTGCCAAACAGCGTGTCAACAATTGTTTCCGCTTCTTCTTCGCTTACGTCACCGGCAATCCCGACCATCAGATTGCTCTTGCTGAAATGATTCCGGACAAATTCACGCAGTTGCGGCCGGTCAATTTTGACAATAGCCTCGGCATCGCCGATCGGATTACGGGAATACGGATGTTTTCCGAAAATTTCCTTTGCCGCTTCCAAAGCCAAAACGCCCGACGGATGCTCTGTTTGACGCTTAAGCGCAACCAGCATCTGTTCTTTGATGCGGCGAATGTCTTCTTCGTCAAAACGGGGCTGTGTTATGGCCAAATTCAGCATTTTAAACGCCGTATCCATATTCTCGCGCGTCGTCAGCAAATAGCCCGAAAAGTCGTCCATGTCGGCTCCGAAACCCATGCCGATGGCCTTTTGCTCCAAAATTTCCTTAAACTGCTGGCTGTCCAGATTAGCGGCACCTTCGGTCAGCAACGCCGCCGTCATGGTGCTTATGCCGCTCTGCGCCGCTTCATCGGTAGACAAGCCGGCGTTTTTAAACAAAAAATTGATGCTGACAATCGGATTCGTGCTGTCTTGAAACAGATAAGCCTTGATTTTGGCTTTCGGCGAAGTAATTTCTTTTACTTCCGTGTCGAAACTTTTTTCTTTCAATACGGCGTTTTCCAAAATAACCTGCGGATTAAATACGAACCAGCGGTTATAAAGTTTCCATCCGCCGTAAACCAAAAGGGCAATCAGCAACAGCCACCACAACCAGGCGTAAGACCGGGTTTTATGATAATACCTGCGCGCCATCTTACCGTCCCTCCTCCTGCGGCCGGATAATACCGGTTACGTTAATCGCACTGCCAAACAGCTTTTCCGCGGCACGACGAACGTCTTCCGCCGAAACCTTGCGGATATTGTCGGCATGATTCTCAATGTCTTCAACCGGTATACCGACAGCCGCCATTGAACCGGCAATATAGGCCGCATCATTCGGATTGTCACGAAGATAGACCTGTCCGGCCAGCATTTTCTCTTTCGTTGTCTCTATTTCTTCAACGGTTATTTCGGCCAAAGCTTCTTCGACGGCGTTGTTCAGCGCCTTTTCAAAAGCTTTCAAATCTGCATTTTCCTTTGGCATGGCCGAAATGCTGAAACCGCCGTAGCTTCGCGACGCAAAATCATACGAGGTTGAAACCCCCAGCGCATTCTTTTTTTCCAAAACCAGTTTTTTATATAATTTTGAGGTTTCACCCTCGCCCAAATACGCGGACAAAACCAGCAAAGGATAAATAGCCCGGGGCTCCGTATTAAACGACGGCGCAATATAAGATTTTATCAGCCGGACGGCCTTTATCTCCGGCAAACTCATTTCCAGTCGGCCGGAAAAATATTTGTCCAGCTTTGGAAAATCGGCCTTATCGCCCGCCGGACGCGGCTCAATGCCGCCGAAGTATTTTTCGGCCAACAATCGGGCCGTTTTCGGCTCAATATCTCCGGAAAGAACCAATATTGCATTGTTCGGCGAATAATAGCGGCGGTAAAAATCCATAATGTCGGCACGGCTGATGCTCTTTATTTCTTCCGGCGAACCCGAAATCGAACGACCATAGGGATGCTGTTGCCACAAAACCCGCCTCAGCGATTCGCTAAAATAAGACGACGGATTGTTTTCCACCACCTGCATCCGTTCCTGAAAAACGACATCACGCTCTTTGTCAAAAGCCTTTTGACCGAAATCCAGATTTTCCATCCGGTCGGCCTCCAAAGCCATTGCCAGTTCCAAACGACTGACGTCCATGGTTTCATAATAAGCGGTAAAATCCTGTGCCGTAAAAGCATTGCTTTCGCCGCCGTTACGGGCAATAATACTGTTAAATTCCGAATCTTTAACCTTTTTTGTTCCCCTGAACATCAAATGTTCAAGCAGATGAGCCGTTCCGCCCTTGCCCAAAGCCTCATCAACGCTGCCGACCTTATACCAGACCATCTGACGGACAATCGGCGCTTTATGGTTAGGAATAACGATAACCTGCAGGCCGTTATCCAGACGAAATTCTTCCATATCAAAAATTTTGGCACAGGCAGAACGAATGCCGAATAAAAAACAGCAAAAAAAGATCCAGATAAGATATTTCCTAACCGTTTGCATTCAGTTCCTTAAATTCCCGTTCAATTTTTGCCTTAATGTCATCGTCGGTATTCTGCGCATCGATTTTATACATCAGCTTCCGCTCAGACAAATCCATACCGGACAGACGGTCAGCTATGTCAACATCATTCAACGCACTCATATCGTTAACCGGCCGCAAATCATAATCCGGCGGCAGTGACAACGGCGCTCTCGACATAACCATAAACTCATCGGGTCCTTCGCTGACCAAACCAAGTTTCTTTTTCGTTGCCGTACTGCACGCACCGAGAACCGAAACAGCTAACAATACAGACATCAAAACCAAAGATTTTTTCATTTCTTCTCTCTTTCCCGCTTATTAAATAGCAGACTTATCCTTGTTAAACAAGCCATGAATAATAATTATTATGGCGCCGATGCAGATAAAGCTGTCTGATACGTTAAACGCCGGCCAATGCGCATCGCCGATATGAAAATCCAGAAAGTCAAAAACGGCCCCCAGACGAATGCGGTCAATCAGGTTGCCGACCGCACCGCCGATAATAAAACCGAGCGCAGCCTGCAAAAGACGGCTTGGTTCCCGGCGCAACCACAAAAACAAAAAGACAATAATTCCGACCGCCAGCACCGAAAGCATAACCACGCCCAATGTTCCTTTATCATTAAACATAGAAAAGCTGACCCCGGTATTCCAGGCTTTTACCAAATTAAACCAGGAGGTATAGATAATCATGGCGCGATCTTCAAGTACGCTGTTAAGAATATAATACTTGGAAACCTGATCCGCAATCAGAACCGCTGCCGCCACACACAAACCCAACAACACAATCTATCTCCCGCTCATTAAAACATTAGTTTGTATTATAAGCAAAATTTTGCAGATAAAAAGACCATAATCGCAAATATGCAGATATTTTAGAAAAGAATCAGCTTGGCCAGGCCTAAAAAGATAAAATACCCGCCGGAATCGGTCAGAGCAATCAGAAAAACACCGGAAGAAACGGCCGGATCGACTTTAAACCGATTCAAAGTCAGAGGAATGAGAATACCGGCCAGACTGGCCAACGAAAGGTTGCAAAACATTGCAATGGCAATAATTGCGCTCAATTCCTGCCGGTTCGGAAACATAAACCATGTAATCAGCCCGATTAAACAGGCAAACAATATCCCGTTAACCACCCCGACCATAAATTCTTTACCGATTGTCCGCAGAGTATTGCTTGCGGTCAGTTCCTTAGTCGCCAGCGCCCGCACGGCAACGGCCAGCGTCTGGTTGCCTGTCGTACCGCCCATGGAAGCCACAATCGGCATCAGCACCGCTAAGACCGAAATTTCGGCAATAATGTCCTGAAAACCTTTAACCACCGTCGAGGCCAGAATAGTTGCAAACAAATTGGTAATCAGCCACACGGAACGCGACTTGAAAATGCCGAAAACCGACTTATAGACGTCGCCTTCTTCCGCACCGGTCAGGTGCATCATGTCTTCGCTGGCTTCTTCGTGCACAATGTCAACCACATCGTCAATATTAATCACGCCGATAAGCCGGCCTTTGTTGTCAACCACCAGCGCCGACATCCAGCCATATTCGCGAAACATGTGCGCAACTTCTTCCTGATCCGTATACACGTCAACCGGCACAATCTCGCAATCCATAATATTGCATAGTTTTTCGTCGCCTTTTGCGCGCAGAAGCTTATCCAGCGTAATCTCACCGGTAGGACGCAGCGTTGAAGAGTCCGTCAGAAAAACCGTATAAAACTCGTCGGGAAGTTCCGTATCCGAAAGCAGATATTGTTTGGCTTCTTTAACCGTCCAGTCATCAGGCATGCTCACAAAATCGCGGGACATAATACGTCCGGCCGAATCTTCGGGATAATTAAGGGAGGATTCAACCTGATATTTTAATTCCGGATCCAACTGGTCGATAATGGATTTTTGCTCCTCATCGTCCATATGCTCCAGAATTTCGACGGCTTCATCGGAATCCAACTCATTGACAATATTGACAATCTGGTTTTCATCTAAGGTATCAATAACCTGTTCCTGAACAACTTCGTTCAGTTCGGGAAAGACTTCCGGGTCAATATGATCGCCCAAAATTTCAACCAGTTGGCGCCGATGATAAAAATCCAAAACCTCAATCAAACGTGCCAAATCATATTCGTCAAGCCCTTCAACAATCTTGCGAATATGAATCTTATCGCCTTCGTCCAATGCGATAAGAACGGAATTAATCATTTTCTGACCAATACCGTATTGAATCTGCTGCTGTTTTTTACGAGTGAATTTTCTTTGTTTTTTAATTTTGGAGCCGGGCAAACGCTTTTTGGCCTTTTTCTTCATCTTCCCTCTCCCGCTTTACAAAGCTTGTCCGATTAAGCCTGAGTTTTTCCAGTATTTCAATGGTTATTAAAAAACAAATTTCCTGTTGATTTGAGTTTTGAATGTCGCGGGTCCGAGACCCTCTCCGCTATCCAAAATAAGACTTTGTCTTTATTTTGGTGCGGCCGAGAAGACTCGAACTTCCATGAGCTTAGCTCATAACGACCTCAACGTTACGCGTCTACCAATTTCGCCACGGCCGCATTTTTATAAAGACAAGCAAAGATTTATTCCGATTCCGCAAAATAATCAAGCTTTTTTTTGCGAAGATGTTAAAAAATTGCACCGCAATTTTCCGGATCAAACATCTGTGATAAAAATTATGCCGTTACATCGGCATAGACATTATTTCTTTATAGGCGCTGATTGCCGAATCTCGAACGGCCACAACCGTTTCAAGAGCCGTCTGCGCATTGGCCACCGCCAAAACGACATCCTGAATATCGGCATTTCCCGAAATACCGCTGATAGCCGTCTGTTCACTTTTTTTGGAAAGATCAACGGTTGTCGTCAGGGCCTGCTCGACCATATCCTGAAAACTGGCTTTTTCGACCGGTTTAGTCTCGGCCGCCGGAAGTTTCGCACCTATTCTGCCGAGAGCCTGCTGATAAGCGTTCAGTGCACTGCTGATATTGTTCGTCAAAGTTTTTCTCCCTTATCTTATTCCAAAACATCAAGAATTCGGCTGTTCATATCGCGCGCCGTCTGCATCATGCTCAAATTGGCGTCATAACTGCGCTGCGCCTCTTTCATATCCATCATCTCGACCAGCGGATTGACGTTTGGCATGGCAACATAGCCTTCGGCATTGGCCGCAGGATGATTCGGCATATATTTCATCTGAAACGGCGATTGATCCTGAAGCACTTTGTCTACCTTAACAAGCTGCGCTCCGGTTTCCTCATCGACATAATTTTTGAAAGTTACGACCCGACGGCGATACGGATCCTCTCCCGGACGAATGCCGACAGAATCCGCATTGGCCATATTCTCGGAAATAACCCGCAGACGTTCGGCCTGCGCCTTCATTCCCGAAACCGCGATATCCGCACTGATTGACAAGTTTCCGGCCATAACGCGTTACCTCCCTATGATCCGACTTTCGCCGCCGCTGTCCGCAGCATATTACGATACGAAGTATAGATGGACAACATCCGGTTATAATCCCCCTTGGTATCAGCCACCTTATTGAGCTGATCCTCAATAATCACACCGTTGCCGTCAATGGTCAGGGCATAATCCGGCCTGGGCGTAAAAACGCCGCCCGAAGACGTCTCCGAAGGCAGAGTCGCAAAATGTTTCTCGTTCGTAACACTCAAAGGCAGCGTATCTTTAAGAACTTCGTCAAAGCGGGGCTTTTCAAGGTCTTTGGCAACATAACCGGGGGTGTTTGCGTTTGCCAGATTCGCAGCCAGAACTTTCTGACGTTCGGTCAGATAGTCCAATTCCGTATTTGCTCGCTGAAAAAGCGTCAGACTGTTCAAATCCATGCAATATCCCCTTTATGCAATTATGGTTACGTTCCCCAACATAACCGATGCAAGAATTATGCCAAATAAAAACCCTTGCCAAACCCGATACCGGCCGGTACAATTATCCAAAAAAGGACGGCATCATGTCTGAACAGGATAATAGCAGAAAACAAAACGAAAACAACGGCGCTGACGCGTTGTCCACAGATTATGCGGTTGCGTTGGGCTATGACTACGCCAAACAGGCGGCACCGAAAGTTCTGGCCAAGGGCCAGGGACATATAGCGCAAAAGATTGTTCAGATTGCCATTGACGAAGGCATTGAAATCCGTCAGGACGCCGATTTAATCCAAATTTTAAAAGCCGTAGACATTGACGAAGAAATTCCGGTCGAGGCTTTTGCCGCCGTTGCTGAAATTATCTCTTACGTTTATCAGGTAAACAACAAACAGCTTCCCGAAGTTTAAGCCGCCTTTTCCAACACGGTAAAGAAAAAGCCGTCCGTATTTGTCGTCAGCGGCGAAAAATGCAGAAATTCACGATTGCGTCCCGGATAAGGAGCCTCCAGCAGCTTTTCCCACAACTGTTGCAAATCAACATGCCGCACTTTACTGTTACGCGCCGTAAAAGCATTGACAATGTCCTCATTTTCATCGCGCAGAATTGAGCAGGTAATATAAACGATGCGGCCGCCGGGGCGCGTATGTTCAAAAGCAATATCAAGCAGTTCCGACTGTATCTTGTTCAAATCGCTTAACTTTTGCGGCGTCAGACGAAACTTCGCATCCGGCGAACGCCGCCAGGTTCCCGTTCCGGAACAGGGCGCGTCGATAATAAAACGGTCATAACTTCTGCCCTCGACACTCTGCACGGGTTCAACATTCTTAATTTGCAAGCGCTCCAGCCGGGGTTTTATCTGCTCCAGCCGGCGTTGGTCGACATCATGAGCCTCTATTTTGCCGCCTCCGTTCAAAAGCGAAGCGATTGCCAGACTTTTTCCGCCCGCTCCGGCACAATAGTCAACAATCTTATGCTCCGGCTTTACGTCACATAAAATCGCCGCCAGTTGTGAAGCTTCGTCCTGAACTTCAACCTCCCCTTCTTTATAGGCAATGCAGTTATTAAGATTAACCCGCTCGCTTGAACGAATGCCGATTGGCGAATATGGCGTCGGCGCAAAAAACAACCCCTCGCCCCGCAGTTTTTGCAAAACACTTTCCCGGGTACCGCGATTAATACGCAAATCGGCACTGGCCGGCTCGTTTAACGATTTTAACAATGCCGTGTCGCCGATTTTATCAAACAGCCATTTCGGACATTCCGCTTCGACATCAGGCGGATAGACGTCTTCCTTAAGGTTTTTCAGCCATATTTTTTCTTCTTTGGTCAAAGCCGGCGGCGCATATTCTCCGGCACCGAATATCAAATCCGGATCTTCGTCTTTCAGATAAACGAGCAAAATCCGGCGCGGATCGTCGGAACCTGCTTCAAACTCCAGCCGGCGCCGGTGCCGGATAAGTTTCCACACCGTCTCGGCAATAAACCGCCGGTCGCCGGAACCGATATATTTGCGCTCGCGCAGATAAGCATTGATAATAACGTCCGCCGGACGCAAATCTTTGAATATCTCGCCGATCAGCTCCAAAACCGCATTATACCTGGCACTTTGCTGCATCTTTTTCTCCCGACCGCAATTCCGGATTAGACCGTTCCGCGAAACCCCTGACAAACCAGATAAGTCTCCGGGGAACCCTGCCGGCTGGCATCGGGCTTGCAGTGCCCGACTTTTTTGAAATTCTTTTTGGCGTCGGCCAACAGCGAACCTTCCGCACCGCCCTGAAAAACTTTGGCAATAAATATTCCGTTTTCTGCCAAAACCTCTTTGGCAAATTCATAAGCCGCCTCAACCAGCGCAATAGTGCGCAGATGGTCGGTCTGCTGGTGTCCGGTCGTGTTTGCGGCCATATCGCTCATCACGATATCCGCCTTGCCGTTCAGAAGCGCTTTAAGTTTGTCCGCGGCATTTGCCTCGGTAAAATCCTGCTGAATCAGCGTCGCCCCTTCAATCGGCTGCGTTTCCAGAATATCCAGACCAACCACCTGGCCGGCTCCTTTATTGCGCATAACCGCCACCTGTGTCCAACCGCCCGGTGCACAGCCGAGATCAACGATTGTCCGCCCTTTGCCCAAAAACTTGTACTTTTCATCCAGTTGAATCAGCTTGAACGCCGCCCGCGAACGATACCCCAGACGTTTGGATTCCGCCACATACGGATCGTTCAGTTGTCTTTCCAGCCAGCGGTTGGAAGACTTGTCGCGATATTTTGAAGTTTTGACCCGAACCGTCAGTTGATGACGACCGCGCACTTCCTTAGCCGATTTTGTGAGTTTTGCCATTTTTTTCTACCAGTTCGTCGATAATTCCGTCTTTTGCGCTTTTCAGCGAAGCCGTGAGTTTTTGCACCCCGAGCCCGTCGTAGATTGTCTTAAAAATAATACTGGCCGCCTGAAAAATAAAGGAACGTTTTTCGCCGACATAAGGCATTTGCGCCAGCTTCTCGCGCGACATGGCGTTCACTTCGCCGATAACCCGGTCAAGTTCGGAAACGGTTACCTCTTCGCCGTCAGCCCGCTCCCGGTCATATTCGCCGTACTGCCTTACCCAGGACGTAAGCCGGAGCGGCGTGCTGGATGTGGCCACGCAGCAGACTTTCCCATCATAATCTCCGAGCCTGCAGTCCAGACAAAAGCCGCTGACCTGCTTTTTGATTTCGTCACGAAGCTTTGCGGCACTCTCCGGATTATAATTTTCCAGTCCGAAAGCCTCGGTAGCGTTGCGCGCTCCCCATGGAATGGAAATCGTATGCAGAATTTCGGGATTGTCGCTGTTGGTTGCCAGCGTAATTTCGGTTGAACCGCCGCCGAGATCATAAACCAGCACATAAGGCGCTTTGCCTTTCACGTTTACCAATGCGCCTTTCAGATTCAGCCTGGCCTCTTCGTAACCGTCTATAACTTCAAGCTTAATTTCCGCTTCGTCCAAAACTTTTTTGACAAATTCGGCGCCGTTTGATGCCATGCGGCAACCGGCAGTCGCAATTGCACGATATTTGGTAACGCCGTATTTTTTCATCAACTCCGCAAAATTTTTCAAACAATCCAAACCCCGGGCAAAAGCCTCCGCCGTAAATTTCATTTCCGGATACATTCCCTCGCCCAGTCGCGTCGTAACAATTTCCTTGCAAAGCTCACGGCCTTCTTCGTCGGCAATCAGCAGCCGACAGGAGTTGGTTCCCAAATCGATGGCGGCAAAAACATTTTTGGTCATAATGGTTATTCCTGTTTGTTTTTAGACGGTTTCCCGTTCTCCGGCCGGCTTCCGCGGCGCCGGAACGGCGGATGAAATTTTTTCTTTTTGTTATAAATATTTTTGTTCTTGTTGCTGTGCATCATATCCAGCAAAATACCCTCGCGAATGCCGCGGTCGGCAACCGTAATCTCCTCAATCGGCCAAAAAGAGCACAGGCCTTCGATAATTGCACAGCCGGCCATTGTAAGATCTGCCTTCTGGGCACCGATACACGGGTGTTTTTTACGTCCCTCGTCCCCCAGACGTTTGATCTTGGCTATTGCCCGGTCAATATCCTGCCGGGTAATCGAAATACCGTCAACCGCCGAACGGTTATAGCGGGGCAGATTCAGATGAACCGCGCCCAGAACCGTCACCGTTCCGGACGTACCGATAATCTGAATCTCCTGATTTTTAATCGCCTCACGAATGTTGTATTTTTCATCAAACTCTTTCAGAAGCTTATGCGTCCGCTCAATAATCGTATCGTAGGCCAGCGTCGTCATATCCTGTGACGGAAACGCCTCCGAAATCGTAACCACGCCGTAAGGAAGAGAAACAAAACCCTCAATAAAGGTCTTGCCGCTGTTCGTCACTCGCGCCAGCGAAATTTCCGTTGAACCGCCGCCGATGTCAAAAACCAAAGCCCTTTTGATGTTCCGGTTTAAAAGCGGAATACAACCGACCACCGCCAGCCGCGCTTCCTCTTTGGAAGAAATCGTTTCAATCGTCAGCCCGGTTTCCTTTTTGACCAGATCCAGAAATTCCTTGCAGTTTTTGGCTCTGCGACACGCCGCCGTTGCCACAAAACGGGAACGATAAATCGGGGCATATTCTTCAATAACGCCGGCACAGACCTTAAGTGCATTGATTGTCCGGCGCATGGCCGGACGCGACAGTTCATTATCATTGATAATTCCCTCGCCCAGCCGTGTAATTTTGGAAAAAGTTTCAACAATGCGGAAAGAAGCCGGGGTCGGACTGGCAATGACCAGCCGGCAGGAGTTGGTCCCCAAATCGATGGCGGCAAAATTTTTCTGCGTCTGGCTCAAATTTCTGTCCGGCACAGTTTTTTTATTATTATTTTTTTTATACCATCTCTGCATTGATTTTGTTCAATTCTTTAATAAATTCCGCATTTCAGGGAAATATAAACCATAAATTCCTCCGGCACAATAATTTTATCAGACTTTTTTAACAAAAAAACCCGACGAAGCCGCCGGGTTTTCGAGAGTCGCAGAACAAAATCATTCGCCGTAAATTTCGAGCCGCACCTGATTGCGCAATTCGTCAATACAAACCAGCCCCCTCTCACGGTCTTCAAAATACCAATAGACCCAACCATTGCAAGCCGACGCATTTTGAGCTGCCGCCCCGACCTGATGAATGGAACCTTCCATCTTTTCGCTTTTGATTGTTCCGTCCGAACGCACCGCCGCACAATGTTTTTTGCTTGAGTCATACAAAATATCACCGGGATTAAGCAAACCGCGTTCGACCACGGCACCGAAAGGTATGCGAGGCTGCCGCTTCTTCGAACTGAACTCAAGACAAAGGTCGTTTTCGACACGCTCAACAGCATCAATACGAGCCTGCGCCCCTTTAACATAATGCTTATCTTTTTCAATGCCGATAAAATTACGACCGAGTTTCTTTGCCACGGCCCCGGTTGTTCCGGTTCCGAAAAACGGATCCAACACAACGTCTCCGACCTTTGATGAAGCCATAATCACACGATAAAGCAGAGCCTCCGGTTTCTGCGTCGGATGCAGTTTGCCGCCGTCTTCCCCTTTAAGGCGTTCTTTGCCGGTACAAAGCGGAATCTGCCAGTCGCTGCGCATCTGCGTATCTTCGTTAAGAGCTTTCATCGCTTCATAATTAAACGTATATTTCGATTTTGGATTTTTAACCGCCCAAATCAGAGTTTCATGAGCATTGGTAAAACGTGTACCCTTAAAATTCGGCATCGGATTGGTCTTGTTCCAGATAATATCGTTCAAAATCCAGAACCCCAAATCCTGCAGGATATAGCCGACACGGAAAATATTATGATAAGAACCGATAACCCAGATGGCACCGTCCTCTTTCAAAACCCGGCGGGCTGCGGTCATCCACTCACGCGTATAGCGGTCATAGGCAGCCAGACTTTCAAAACTGTCCCACTCCTCATAAACGCCGCTTACATTGCTGTTGTCGGGACGTGTCAGAGCATCGCCGAGCTGAAGGTTATACGGCGGATCGGCAAAAATCAGATCGACGGAACCTTCTTCCATCTGATTCATAACTTTTATACAATCGTCATTGATAATCGTATTAAGAATAGTCCTCGTCTGAATACTGCTCATAATAAAACCACTTTTCTAAGGTTATGTTTTCGCTCTGCAGCCAGTATGATAGACAGATGGTTATAAATTTATTAACGGGAATCAAAAAAATTTTCCTTGGAATCTCCCTATTTTGCTAAGGTTTTAATTTTTCAGGCAAATAATAAAATTAAAGCAGCCCGCACAAATGTACGAAGCTGCTTTAAAACATAATCAGGCTGACGGAAGTTTTCCGCCGAAAGCCAACAGAAGTCGCACCAGTTCGTCATCGGAGGGAAGCATAACATTTTCCGCATCGTCAAACAAACCTTTCAACCGGGGAATTTTTCGCAGTTGATTGACACACATGCCCTCAACCAGAAAAATGCCGGCCATTTCCTCCAAATACCGGTCGGGAATGTCCTTCTCGCAAACCACCAGCACATTGGCAACCAGCGGCGCAGTCGTAATACCGTCCAGATACAGGCTCTCGATTTTGCAGATCAGCCCGAACAAATGTCCGAAAACCGGCGGATAATTTTTCATAAGCTCCGGCGTCATCAATATCCAGGAACAAATGTCCTTAAAATAACCGATGCACCGATACATAACCGAAAAGTTCCAGATATCGAACTCTCCGGCTTCTTTTTCCTGCCGTTCCCGCTGTTGTTCGTCAAGTTTCTGCCCCAAAAGCGTAAGAATACTTTCCCGCATCAACGCCTTGTTTTCCCAATCGTCACCGTGCACAATCTGAGACCGGACACTCTCCGAAAGCTCCAGAACCAGATAAATCCGGTTTAGTGCCTTAACCATCTCCTGCCTGTCCATAATATAACGTTTGAAGATTAAACATCAGGCCTCGGGAAATCTGCCTCTGTTTCCACCTGCGGCAATATGTTCCTGCAGCAGCCGTTGAAGCATTTCCTCATTTTCTTCCTCGGCCATTCTGATTATCCGCGGAATTTTCGCCGCTTCGTTCCAGGGTTCGTCAAAATTAAGCGCATCAAACCAATAAATGAATTTGACAAAAGTTTCATCCGTCAAATATTCATCTGCAGCGGCCATCATTTTTGCTGTTTCCGTCATCAGCAGTTTCGTCCTTTGATCAGACAGATATTTATACGAACAACGCAGCAAAACATTAAAAGCCGCTACAAATATCGGCGGATTTGATGTCATAACGACCGGCGAAAGACAAATCTCGCGACAGAGTCCGATATAGTCGTTGCACAGAGAACCGAGATCTTCCAAACACCACTGCTCGCTGAAATCGTCAAAATTCATCTCCTGATGAATTTCGGACAAAGCTCCCGTCAGAATTTTGATGTTGGCTTCGTCGGCAGTAACTCTGTATTGGCATAACAAGGTTTCAATAATACCGGCTTCGAGATGAATCTGATTCAGGGCTCGAACTAATTCTTCATTCATCATAATATTTTAATTTTTAAAAAGTAAATAATTCGGTTTTAACAACCGAATTATCACTTGTTTTTGAAATTTTGTCAATTTTTCTTTAGGCTGAACGCAAAAATTCCTGAATCGGCCGGTATGACTTACGATGTTCGGGTGTCACGCCGTATTGCTTAAGACCGTCAATATGCGCCTTGGTACCGTAACCGGCATTTTTTTCAAAAGCGTAATGAGGATATTTTCGTGCCATCTCCCGCATCAGACGGTCTCTGTATACCTTGGCGGCAATCGAAGCCGCAGCAATCGACATACAGCGCGCATCGCCCTTAACCACGGTTCGGGTACGACAGGGAAAATCTTTCGGTGTCTGGTTACCGTCAATAATCGCAAAATCCGGCTTTACTGCCAGGGCTTCAACAGCTCTTTTCATGGCTGCAAAAGTGGCCTGAAGAATGTTGCAGCGGTCAATTTCCTCGGCGCTTGCCTTCCCGATGCCGATAAAAAGTTTCCCTTTCTGCTCTTCCTCACGCAGTTTTTCATACAGCATTTCACGTTTTTTGGCCGAAATTTTCTTGGAGTCGTCCAAACCTTTCAACAATTCTTCGCAAAGATTTCTGTCCCGGATAAGCACGGCGCCGGCCACAACCGGCCCGGCCCAAGGCCCCCGACCCGCTTCGTCAACCCCGGCTACCGAACATTTCAAACTGTCTTCTATTTCAAAATCAGGCATTTTCTAATCTCCCGCAATGCGCGCATCTTAAAATAATCCGTTGCGGCTGTCAACCGGCACAAAAAAACGGAGTTCGCAACAACCCCGTTTTTTTCAGACATAAAGATTATTCCCGAGTCAAATAAGCCGCCAGTTTATGAAGAGCCTCCCCGACATGAGATATTCTGTTTTTTTCCGCTATCGAAAGCTCCGACAACGCTTTTTCGCTTCCGTCCGGCAGAAATATCCGGTCAAAGTCCGTTCCCTGTTCAGGCGTTTTTTGCAAAAGGATACGACCTCGAACCTCTCCCATAAACATTTCCGCTTCCTGCTTTTTATCTTCGCCGCAAGGACGGGCAAAAATAAGCACACAAGTCATCAGAGCCCGGCGATCCGACGGTTCTTTCCGTTTCATGGCCGACAAAATATCGTCCAGAACTTCGTCCGCATCTTGGCCCGCCGTCGAAATACCGGCCGCAAATCCGGGATACCCGTTCAATGCGTTAACCGCCAGCGTACAATCATCGCAAATACAGCACTCACCCGTCAGGTTGGCTATTTCCAAAGCAACCAGCGCTCCGGTGTTTTCTGCCGATTCTCTGATTCTTTCCAAATTCCCGACACCTGCGTTTTCAAGCGAAACAACTTCTATATTCAGCTTATTTAACACTTCTTCGGCCTCGGCCGTTTTTGCCCGGCTGCGGCTGTACACAATAATTTTTCTTACCATAATCTATCCATTGATTTAAATTTACGGCAAAACTTCTATACTTTTTCCTTTTCCGATGCAATCATTTTTTGTCAAATTCAACATTTTTCGAAATGTTTTATCCAACAGGACTTGACAAAATCATTTTAAAGGTCTACAAAATTTCCGTGTTTAACGTATTAATTTTTTTATTTTTATGGAAACAAAAACAAAATTACAAAATGGAGTAACTCTGATTACAAATCCTTGTTCTCCGAGTGTTAAAAATGTAAACTTCTGCTTGGCAGTAGGTGTGGGACACAACCATGAAACCAAGGAAAATCTTGGTATCTCGGCGCTTTTTGAAAAGCTTTTGCTCAGCCGCGCCAAAGGCATAATCGCAGACTATGCCGGCACCATGACTTACTACTACCTGGAAGTACCTGTTGAAAAAGTGCCTGACGCCGTCAGTACTCTGGCCGAAATGGTAACCGCAACCTCTTTCTCTGACAAGGAAATCGAAGCCGCCAAAGCCGACATTATCCAGCACACGAAAGACATGTTCCCGATTCCGCGCCGCCAGCTGAAACTGCTCTACAAACACACCGCCTACGGTGTTGCAGACATCAACTGGGACATGGAAGGCTACATCAGTTCGGTATCTCGTTTTACCAACGAAGACCTGCAGGCTTTCGCCAAACAGTTCTATGTTGCGCACAACATGGCACTCCTGGTCAGCGGAAACATCGACCAAAACGAAATTTCCGCCCGGGCCGAAAAAGCCTTTGCCGACTTGCCGAAAGGTAAGAAAAACAAAGTGCAGAAAGATATCTATACCGGCGGTTTTGCAATGATTCCTGCCCAGCAGCAGTCATTGTTCTACTTTGGTTTTGATATCTCCGGAGTTCGCAATGCCGATTTGGCCGTGCTCATCAAACTGCTGAACGGTCGTCTGGAGCGCTCTTTCATCGGTACCGATGTTTTAAGCGATGTCCGCATTGCCGGCTACTATGGCCGCCGCTCACTGCAGATATCAATTAAGACTCAGCAGGAAAACATCGATGACGTCCTGAACACAGTATGCCAAAACATTGTTCGTGTTAAGACGGAAAAAGCCAGCCCGCGCCGTATGGAACGCTCGCGTAATCTGGCCATGAGCGGTTATATGGAAATGTTTGGCTCCGAAATTGCCCGCAGCCGCGAAGTCAGCTGGCAGATTTTCTCTCAGGGCGAGATGTTTGACATTCAGGAGCTGATGTTCGACATTCCGAAAGTTTCGGCCCGCAATATCCGCGAAACCGCCGAAGACATTTTCAACACACCCATGACTTTGGTCTGCAGCGTTAACAAGCCCGTCGATTATCAGGCTTTGTGCGCAAAGATCAAATGCTAAAAGAAATTATTTTTATGTGCAAAGCCCTCATTTATGAGGGCTTTGCCTTTTTTAAATTCAATGACGGACTATTCTCAGTCCTTCCCGTTCAGCCTCGACCAAACCTCCGTCAACCACGGCCACGTTAAAAAAACCGTTTTTTTCAAACAACTCGGCCGCCCGCTTTGATCGGGAACCGGAATGACAAATAATGTTAAGCGTTTTGCTGCCGTCCAGATTATGTTCATACACAAAATTTTTCGGATTGAGCTTGCTCAGCTCTTCATTAAAAAAAGGCAGCGACAACGCCTCTTCCTTTATCTCGTCGGGCGTCCGTACGTCCAAAATCAGCGACTGTTCGGTAAGCCGCTCCGGTTTTACATATTTCATTGTCCCTCCTTGTCTGCAAATCATTACCGACAATATATAGGCATATCACACGGATTTTAAATCCGCATCGGACAGAAATGACGTTTTTCAAAGACAGAGCCAAACAACAGCAACAAATTAAAGTCTTCGTTTAAGAAGCTTTCCGGCCAGAAAAAGCATTATTCCGGCGCCAAGTACCCATGCCGAAAAGAAATTAATATCCTCATCGACCAAAGCGCTGCTCATAAACGCTTCCAAATGCTCCATATCGTCTTCGGCATTAACGTATGTCGGCTTAATCTTGACAATTCCGCCTTTCCCCGCCTTAAACATAACATAACCGAACTTTCTCACTTCCGATCTTATCGGCTGTCCGGAAGACGGAAGCGTTACCAGCGGCACACCGGCAAATTCGCTCTGAGAAAAGAAATGCACATGCCCTGAAATCAGCAGATTGACACCCCTGCCCCGGATAACCTCGGCAAATTTGTCACGGGATTCGTCAAACAGTCGGTGATCATTGGGAACCTTTACATTAATCGGCGGTACATGAGAAAAGATAACACAGTATTTAAACTGCGGCCGAATCTTTTCCAGCGTTCTGTCCAACCAGAACAACTGTTCGTCATCATAGGTCGAAGTTGAAGAATCCAGCCCGATAAACAACACGTCTCCGTAACTGAACCAATAATATCCCGGCCCGAAAACCTCATGATAAAGCGAGCGGTCGGCAACACCTTTAACCGAAAGAATGTCATGATTTCCCGGAACGGCATACAACGGCGTCCTTCCGAGCTTTTCGTCAATTTCTTCCGCCATCCACTGAAAATGGCTCGGATTTCGATAACGAACCAAATCTCCGACATAAAGCACAAATTTGGCATTGCTCTTGCGAATTTCGTTCATGATTTCTTCAACGGGCTCGGTTCGCGCCCCCGTATCGCTCACGGCAGCAAAATAAAAATGATCGGCATTATGGGCAAACATCTTCCCCGCCGGTGCCATAAAACTTTTATGCCGGGCATCGTTAAAAGCCTCGACGATAAAACTGCGCATGGACACCATTGCCAAAGCGCCAAAAACCAATATGCCGCCGAAAATGCTCAGCCATTTGGAACAGCCCAAAAGCCGCCGTCTCTTATCTTTTTTCCAATCCGGAGAATTATTCATCGTTAAGCGGCAATGCAAACATTACAATATTTTCTGAAGCTCTGGCACCGAGTTTCTGTGAAAGCTTTTTCGGAATATTATCCTCAATGGCAGTTGCCCAACAGATATGTGTCCAGTTGTTCTCCTGAGCCGTTTTAATCAGCCCGGACATTAACGCCGGCGCAATCCACTGCTTGCGATTGCGAAAATGAGGCTCGACGTACATCTGGCTGACCCACATCGACTCTCCCTTATCGGCAAAATAAGTCGCCGCATACAAAGCCATGCCCACGACCTGCCCTTCCGCCTCGGCAATAATCACTTCCGCTTTCGGAGTTTTGCCGAATATATCCTTTTTCAGCCTTTCCGCATCGCCGGCAGTCTTATCGGAAACCCTTTCCGAAACGGCGGCGACAGCTCCGGCGATAAATGCCGCATCTGCCGGTTCCGCTCTTCTTATGACAACTTCATTTCCGACCATATTTCAAATCTTTCGCTAAAATTACCACAATACGCTTTGTTTATAACATAAACTTTCTTTGATAATCAACCCGGACTTTTCGGTTATACCCCTAAAACAAAAGCGCTTTCCGCAGAGAAAAGCGCTTTTGCCGCACAAAACCGGCCTCATAATTCCACCGTAAAACGGATTTTTTGACCGGATTTGTTTCCGTACGAGGGCGGATTTGTCAGGTATTGACCGTCAAACAAATCGCCGCCGATTTTTTTAATAACCTCGTTCAATTCCGTCTGAACCGCCTTGCAGCTTTCTTTTTGCTGCGGTGTCAGAAGCATCCACGGTTTTCCGTTGATTCTTTCCCGTTTTTTTGCAACTGCGACAGCTTCCTGAACGGACATCGCCGAAACTTCGTCAAAAATACGCAGCAGAAAAAACTTGCCGTTAATTCTGTAAGGAACGACAACGCCTTCGGGATTAAGACTGTTCAAAATCCGTTCTGACAAATAAAGCCCTTCTCCGGTTTTGTACACCAGCTTAAGCGGCAGCACTTTTCCCATTTCCAAAGACGCCGCTTCCGCTTTGGTCAAAGGCATTGAAGACTGGCGTTTTTCCCGAGAGGAAGCTGCTTTGAAAACATTTTCCCGCGGCTTCTGTTGTTCAGCTTTTTCCAAAACCGGCGCTTGGACGTCTTCTGCAACAACGGCAGGAGGGTTCTGAACCGGCTCACTGCCGACTTTTCGAGCGTCTTCATTTTCGGGTTGCTCAACCGCCGATACGGAAACCTTTCCCTTATCAGCCGCCTTTTCTTTTCGCGGGCGTCCGAGTTTTTTTCCGTTCGCGCTGTAGCCTTTCGGATAAATGGTTACCGCAGAGGGTTCCTTTTGCTTTTGCTTTCGCTTGTTTTCCTTTTCCGTTGTTTTTTCCGTCGTCTTCTCTTCCAATGCCGTCAGCTTCTTTTCAAGTCCTTGCAAAAGCCCATTCTGCTTCGCCAGCAGATCATGAATAACCGTCACATCGGCACCGAACTTGGAAAAATCAAAAAACGAAATACCGCTCTGCGTCATAATAAAAACAATCAACTCCAGTGCTTCTTCCCGATTGAGGTCAAGACCCGTAATCAGATCTTTAACCAGCTTTGTTTTTGCTTCCATACAAAAAAATTTAAAAGGTTACTACCAGACTAAATTATATCTCAATACATCTAAAATTCGTAATCAAACAGCTAAGCTATAGCACAACGAATTTCAAATGTCCATTTTTTTGTCAATTTCAGGAAATGTTTCCGCCTAAAACACGTTTATCCGCGGAAAAGTTTGCCTTTAATGTTGGCAATCATCATCAGTTTTTTGTCTTGTTGTGAAGAAAGCACTTCGTCCCAGGCATCTTCCCTGGCCGTCAGCAGTTCCGGATGAGAACAAATATGCAGTGCTCTGCCGTCTTTTGGAAGTTCCCGTTTAATCGGAATAAGTTCCATACCGTTATGCTGCAGAACCGGCGCGCCTTCTATCCGCTCATAACCGCATTTCTGCCAACGGTTCAGAAGTTCTTTCTTGCACATGCCGTAAACCTGACGGTATCCCTTACGCGCCACAAAATCAAACCCCTTGTTCATAATGTCGTTGGAAACGCTGCTCTTACGGTATTCCGGCAAAACGGCCATTCGCTCAAATTTTGTAAAATCGGAAAAATAGCGGATACGCATCGTACCGACGCCGACACCGTTGACTTTCGCCAGAATATGGGTAGAAACAAAATCGTTGCCGTCAAATTCCTGCTCTGCCGGAATTTTCTGCTCATCAACAAAAACCGCCCGGCGGACTTTCATTGCTTCGTCAAAATCAGCCTGGTTCTGCACGACAACTATTTCTATAGAATTCTTCTCCATAAAACTATTATACGCTTGACCGGGCACAAATTAAAATATACTAATATTATACGTAACTATATATTTTGAGTCGATAAATAAAGAGATTTTTCAAAATGAACATAAAGCAAAAATTGGCACTGATTAAGATAATTCTTTATTTTAACGACATTCTGCGCAAAGGAAAAATATCAAAGTCAGCAGAAGAAAACGGCATAAAACAGTCAAACCTGAGCCGATTGATAACCGACTTTGAAAAGGCTTCGGGAGTTACTTTGCTGCAACGCAGCAATCAGGGCGTAATTCCGACCCCGCAGGGAATGAGAATAAGTCAGCTGGCCCGCCGGCTGGAACAAAATTTGGAAGAACTGGAAAAAGTCATCTGTCCTCAGAACCGCGGAAAAATAAAATTTTATCTGGCGCCCGACTTGGATATGAAAAATCTTGCCGAATTCCGTCGAAAACATCCGTCCTGGGAAATAACCGACTGCCCGACGGCACAAAATGCTGATTTGGCCGTGCTTACCGCTGCACCGAACTGGGATTGTGAATATACAACCCTCTCAACCGGCGGAAACATTTCTCAAAAACTGTGGATTTTGTGTCGAATGGACAAACGCGAAGCCGTAGCGCTTTACGACTTTATAGTGCAGCAGTTGCTTTTTTGATATAATCAATCAGAACTCTGACTTTTTTCTGATCTTTGACGTCTTTGTAAGAAACAATCCAAAACGGATGCGAAAGCTCAAACTTTATTTTGTTCAGACAAACCAGATTTTTTTCTCTCAACCCGACACTGAACGGATGCAAGGCAATACCGATACCGTCCTTGGTCAGTTGCATAAGCATGGAAGAAGAGTTTGTTTCCGCCGCAATATTTCCGCAGCCGTCAATAAAACGTCCCCATTCGTCCCAAACTTCCCGATAATTGGAACGAACGCAAATGCGATGATTTTTTTGAATATCCTCAATATCTTTGGGATAGCCGAAACTCGACAGATATTCCATTGACGCAAACAACCCGAAGCGCAGATTATGTTTCAACAAAATAACTGCATCAGGATGCACCGGCTTTTCATAAACCACGGCCAAATCCGCATCATAAAGAACGGACGGCGCATCAATCGAACAGATTATCTCAATTTTCACATCGGGATAAAGCTGATAAAAACCGGGCAGACAAGACGAAAGATAAGCCGCCGCCAAGCCGTCGCTCGTCCACAGGCGCACTGCACCCGACACGTTGTTGCTCTGCTGTTTGTAAGCATTTATTTTATAAACCGACTTTTCGATACTGCAACTTATTTCATACAGATTTTTTCCGGCCTCAGTCAGAATCATGCGCCTGTCGCTGTGCTCAAACAGTTTGGCACCGACTTTTTCTTCCAGTTCTTTGACATAGCCCGAAAGGTTTGACTGTTTCATACCGTTTTCCAACGCGGCGGCCGTAACGTTTCCGGACTTGGCTATTGCGGCAAAGCTCAGGATTTTCCTCAGCAAAATCAACTTGTCGCCAATTCTCATAATCCTACTTCACACTCCAAAATATTTGAAGACCACATTCAGCTGTTCCACCACAAAGTCCAGCGTCGGATCGTCTATCGTTTTAATTCTTTCAATGAGCAAATTCTCGGTGGCAATTCTGGACATGGATTTACGCCGCTGAACATCAATATTGAGCAAATCGTCCAGACCGACGTTAAACTTTTTGGAAATTTTGCAAATCATCATTAAATCCGGCGTCACGCATCCTCTTTCCAAATTAGAAATTGTCCGCCAGCTGACCTCACAGAAATTGGCCAGTTCCTCCTGGGTCATCTGTGCATTTTCGCGCAAAGACCGAACTCTCAGACCAAGATATTTATTCAGATCGTTTCCCATATCGCATCCTATACCATGAAACTACAAGTTTATCCATGAACCAGACTTCATATCGGCTGCGATAAGATGAAACAAAATTCATTTTGAGCGTTTTTGAATAATCTCCCTGAAAACGTCCTGCGTATAAACTTTATAAGCAAGTTCCAGAAAAAAATACGTTTCTTTCAAACCTCTTTTTTTCAATTTTCCGAACAAATTTTCAAAAGTCTCCGTAATCAACTTCGTTTCTTCCAGATATTCCTCATTTTCAGACATTCAACAGTTCCTTTCTGTTTAACAATAACAAACTGCAAAATATTTTACGGAAACATCTGAAAATAAACAGCGGATAATATTAGATAGTTCTTATATAATTAGAAAAAAGCCATATTTTACAAACAGTTGCCAGAATAAATTTGCAGCAAGGAATAACTTTCCGAAGAAATGCGGCAAAAATCGGCTGCCGAACAAATAAAAACTTTAACTTTACCGACTGCCATGCTAAACTTATTTCAGCAAAGGACAACAAAATGGCAACTCAAATCAAAATCGGCCGCAGATGCCCGAAGACAGAAAAAAATCCACACGGCTGGCAGGATATTTCGCTCCGGGAGGTCAGCTTTGACAAACCGACGGTACTCTGCCTGAGCGGAGACGGCACACTCACGGCCAAAGACGCCAACGCCATGGCCAAATATGCCAACCGGCTGCTGGGCAGAAACGGCGCCGAAGAACAAACAGACGTCCAAATATTGTCCGTCTATTACCAAAATGCCAACGCCCGGGAATTAACCAACAGCCGGCTGTGCCATACTGAAAAGGATAAAAGTCGCTTTACGGAAGAAGAACAAAACCCCTCTTACATCCGTGATTTTTACGAACAGTGCCTCAAAAAAATCATCTCGAAAAAAGACGGCCGGAAACAAGACGGCGAACAAGCCCGAAAACTTATGCGAAACCTGAATATCCTGTCTTTTTGCCACGGCGATTATGTTGCCTGCAAACTTGACGAAATCATGCGCGAAGACATGAAACGCAGAGGCTATACGGCCGGAGAAATTTCCGACATCTGCAAACAGGCGGCGGTCATATCGGTCGTACCGCAGGACAGCCTGAAAAAGTCTTCTTTTACCAAAATCGGTTTTGTTTCGCTCGACGACTATCACTATGCGTCGGAAGACGCCTCCGCCCTAACCGACTATTATGAGCTCGACTGTTGCGAAACCTCCTGCATCGGCATTGTCGAACGCCCGCATGAAACCGTCAAAGGACGTTCCCGTCTGTTTTACATAGACAATCTGCTTGATTATAATTCCGTTGAAGACAAGTTTACCGTTTGGATGGGCAAGACCGAAGAGCTGCACCAAATGAAAGCTTACATTGAGCCCGGTTTCCAAAACAAATTCGGAACAAAATCGGACATCGGCGGCAGCTTCGGCTGCATGATTTCCCGCGCTTTGCAAAATGCCTTATCCAATTCCTGTCTCAATGCCCGAACGAAGGAATTAACGGCGCTGCATACGGAAGACATTTTCCAAACCCGTCCGGCCGAATTTCATCAGGGAACGGAAGAACAAAATCCGGGCTATATTTCACCGGATGCGGAAAAAGCGACGGCCGAAGCCCTGCGAAAAGGAACGGAGATTGATAAAAACCTTTATCCGCAGAAAACACCGTTGATTATGACCGGACACACAAGAGATTAACGAAGCCCCTATTCCAAAAAAGAACGGCTCATTATATAAAATTCCTCCTGGCTCGGCTGCTCTCTTTTCTCCATCGGTTCCAACGCGTCATCATATAAACGGGCATCTTCTTCCGAAACATTCATGACCGGACTGCAGGAATATACCTGTCTTTCTCCGGTAAACACACCGGCCACAAGCTCTTTGACCATCATTGCCGAGGGATATTTTCCTTCTTCCGAACATACATTATACTTCTTACAGCTTTTAAAACCGCTGCCGGCATAATTCGCGGGGCTTCCGAACAAAACAACGGCCTCATAACCGAGCCCGGCTGCTTTTTCCAGCGAGTGGTTTATCAGTCTCCGGCCATATCCTTTCCGCTGATACTCGGGAGCGATGCAAACAGGCCCCAGTGTCAGACACTTTTTTTCCCGTCCGTTTTCATCAACCACTCTGGCACGGGTATACATAATGTTTCCGATAATCCGTCCGTCTTTTTCAAGAACGAAATCAAGTTCCGGCAAAAAATCGGCATGCGAACGCATAACATGAACCAGATAATGCTCAAAACAACCGGGAACAAAAACATTATAAAAAGCCCGTCGAACCAGCTTTTCAACTTTTTCATAATCTTTTTCTTCTTCATTTCTTATCGTAATCATACCGGCTCCTTTCAACACTGCGGCTGCATTCGGCAAAAGCACAGTCCCTGCCCGCCAAAAATACAATACAAACTTTTTATTTTTTCACAATAAAAGTCTTGACTTTCATTTTCAATATAATATGAATGGACGGCGAAAAAAATTAAGTGTTTTGTAATCCTCATCGGAGGGCATAAAAGCTGGATAAGATGACTGGGTAAAACCAATTATTCTGTCCGGTATTTTTTTGTCCTTTTTTCAGTATTGTTCTTAAACACCGATAAACGAACATGAAAGGAGATGTTATGGATTTAGGAACAGAAAACATTTCTTCACTATTCAAAAAAATCTTTTTCCCGACCCTGTTCGGAATGTTGAGCATGTCGGCGGTAACGGCTCTTGACGGCGTTTTCGTCGGACGCTGCGTCTTTATCCGATAAAAATAGGCTTGCGCGGTTTCAAGCTGTTTTGCAGGGATATTGTCGGACAATGCCGCATCGGCCGCAATGGTAATATAACCGTTTTCGACCATGCGCTGGGCAAAAAGTCCGGCAACTTGCTCTTTGGTGCCGCCGTTCGGATGCGCAACAACAATCGCCGGATATTTCTTTGCCTTGTCATAGTTTGCCGGCGTATAAACATTGGCTGCAATCTCCAAACCATGCAGCTTATATGTCAACGGATGAATATTGACTTTCCCGAGCACATTTTCCTTAATTGCGTTTTCATAAACCAATCCGAACGGATTATTACCCGCAGCCGCCTGCCCGTCCGCGGCAGCCAGTAAGGAAGCCCCCAAAACAGCACTCATGATCAATCCTTTCATTGTCAGTCTCCTTGTTAATGTTATTGTACTTTCAATGTAGGCTTAATCATCTGCGGGATAAAGACCCGATGCTCTCAAAAAATTGCCTGATTCTGCCGCCGGAATTTTGCCGGCGATATTCTTTCAAACAAACCGCCGCAACCGCAATGACCTGATTTGACTTTTCGAAAAAAATGAATAAGATAAGCCTGCTTAACTTATTTTTATGAATTTAAAATTATGTCAATTATGAACGAGAAAATTTTGAACTGCTTCCGTCGGAACCAATATCCGCAGCAGGCAATATTGTTTGAGTATTTTTTGGACAGGCTGTTTACCGAGCTGGAACAGACAAGACAACCTACCCGTCTGCCTATGCGCGTTGCATCTCACCTGTTTCTGTATGCTGGACTAATCGCCGGCCATCTCCGGGGACAAAAAAACGGCGTGCCGGAATACTTTCCGCATTGGCATTTGGAAATAAAAACAGATTTGGAATACTATGCCGCCTGGCTGCCGACGAAAAATCTGCTCAGCTCTCCGCTGCTGTTTTTTTCCCGCACGGGACAAGGGCTGCACCGGCGCATAATACCGCCATCAGACTTTGAAAATAAAGTAATCCGTCTCAGTTTCGGCTTTTCCGAAAACCCAATCCCGAACAAAGACGAATTATTCGCCTTGGTCTTTGCCGAAGATAAGATTGCCGCCGCAAAAAACGATTTGGATATGGCTTTTGACATACTAAAAAAGAAAATGGAAAGCTGGCCGGCAGAATTTCTGCAGACTACCCGCCCTTTTTCGACATGGGGCTTTTTGGCTTCTCTGGCGCTTCCGCAGAAGACATTCCTTTCCGCTCTGGAAAAAGGACATTTAACGGTAGACCATTCCGCCGACAGGGATATGTATCTGATTATGGACACAGCGCTCCGGGACGACGCGCAATTATATCCCTTTTCCGCCCTTAAAACGGAAAGCCTGATGATGCACTCCGAGTTATATGATTTGTTTGTAAGTGATTTTATGCGTTTAATGCGGGAAACAGAGCCGCAAATCTATGAAAACATGTCAGAAAACATAAGAACTTATAACAAAACGGGAAGCAAACAAAACTGATGAGGTTTCAACCTCACAGCAACACTTTAAAAGGCAGCAGAAATGCTGCCTTTTTCATTACAAAACGTTTTTATAAATACCTCGAAATTTTGTTTTATGGTAGGCGTGACAAGGCTTGAACTTGTGACCTCTGCGATGTGAACACAGCGCTCTGACCAACTGAGCTACACGCCCGTAGAAAAACCTTTTGTAACTGCCGGAAAACAATACAAACACAATAAAAAGAAGACAAAATAACAATTATGTCAAACTAAAAAATCATGTTATGAAAAAAATATTATTTCCATACTGCTGATTTTTTGCTTTCTGCCGGAAAAACATAGGAATTTTTATAAAAAGTTAACAAAAAACTTGACTGTCGCCAATAAATATGCTACTCAAGGAAACGAAAAAATAATTATTAAAAAATCAAAACAATGGATTTAAAAATTCTTTTCCGGGACTTTGCAATTTTTTTTATTCTGAGTCTTGTGGTTTTTTGCATTATCGACATGTTATTCAGGGGTGCCGATTTTTCTGCAAAAGAAAAATTATTGTATTCGCTGATTTTTCCGGTACTTATCTGTTCGTACACAGCACTGGAAAACGGTTATGAGGAAGGCAGCGACGGTTTCTTTGACGATGAAGGCTGATCGCTTGAGCAAAAAAAGTTTTTGAAACTGTAAAAAGGAACGATGCCATTGCACCGTTCTTTTTTTTATCTCCAGGCTGCCCCTTGCCCCCACTTTAATGACGAACCGGTAGTTATTGAAATCCTGCCGTTTTCCGGATACACAAAAAGCCCCGCGCTAAATCGGAGCTTTTAACTGGTGGGCCCTGCCGGACTCGAACCTGCGACCAGACCGTTATGAGCGGCCTGCTCTAACCAACTGAGCTAAGGGCCCGTACTTCCCAGAAAATATGAAATTAACCACCTTTAGTCAAGAACTATTTCATAAAAAGAGCAAAAATTTATCCTTGCCAAATAAAATTCGGCAAGGACAACAAATACGCAGGCCAAAATCAAGCCTTCAAAGAAATAATACCGTCCCGGTAGACATACTCTTCATCCGGATAACGTCTTTTTTCGTCAGTCATCTTAAAACTGCTTCCGTCAACAATCTCGTCTTGTTCAAGCTCCTCGCCTCTCAAATGCATCTTACAATTATTAAGACCATTGGAGGAAAAAGCCTTGACATAAACCAACGTATCCACAGGCATGCCGTTCGGCAAAAATCCCTTAAACGGACACACAAAACACGGACAACCGACCAAATCACCGTCCCCGCGCTTCAGCCAGACCAGTTTCAGATGATAAACACACCCGTTCCCGTCAACAACATCACCGCTGGACAAACTGTCGCTTGCACTTTCCACCAGATCATTGTCGATCATATTGGCGGCAAGCATACTCTTCATTAAAGCCAAGGCACGCAAAGTGTCCTTTACGGCTAAAACTCTTTTTTCCATAATAAATGTATTTTTATAATTTGACAAAAAAGACTTACACCTTTAAAAGCCTCCTGTCAAACAAATATTATTATGACAAAGTTTCAACAACATTATGATTATGGGCAAAGTCCTTTACCAGAAAGGTCGTCACCGGTGCCTTCGAGTATTTTTGGAACAACAATCCGTGCCCGAGACAAAGCCCGAAATCGATGTTAAAATCCGTTTGCTGCTCATTCATAAACGCCGCCTGAGAAACCGGATCACAGCACGGACCTTTCATATCGTCGCAAATCATGCAGGCGTCAAGCCCGCTTTCTTTGCAGTTCATGGCAACAACATTCAACCCCTGCTCTCTCAACAGCTCAACAAATTTATCGGCCAGCGGCTGAACAGATTTGCAGTTGGCAACCCCGATTTTTTTAAAACCGGAAATCTTCACAAAATCTACCAATTCCTGAAAACGTGATTTGTTCCTGGCCTGCGCGGCAATTTTCATAACCTGCTTATCGTCATCGTTATAGTCGTACGTCACTTTTTATTCTCTCAAAATACAATTCTGTTTTTTCCGACACAAAAACCCCGCTCTCGCGGGGCCTTTGGTTATCAGTTGTCCAAAAACGAACGCAACTTGCGCGAACGCGATGGATGCTTCAGCTTTCGCAGCGCTTTGGCCTCAATCTGACGAATACGCTCACGTGTAACGTTAAACTGCTGTCCGACTTCTTCCAGCGTATGATCCGTGTTCATGCCGATACCGAACCTCATACGCAGCACGCGTTCTTCGCGCGGCGTCAGCGACGACAAAATCCGCGTGCAGGTTTCCTTCAAATTTGAATGAATGGCGGAATCCAGCGGCTGCAAAGCGCTCTCATCGGCAATAAAATCGCCCAGAGAAGAATCTTCCTCGTCACCGACCGGCGCTTCCAGCGAAACCGGCTCCTTAGCAATTTTCATAACCTTGCGAACCTTTTCCAACGGCATGGACAAACGTTCGGCCAGTTCTTCGGGTACCGGCTCACGCCCCATCTCCGAGAGCATCTGACGCGAGGTTCGAACCAGTTTGTTGATGGTTTCAATCATATGGACCGGAATACGAATGGTTCGTGCCTGATCGGCAATCGAACGCGTAATCGCCTGTCTTATCCACCAGGTCGCATAAGTCGAAAACTTGTAACCGCGGCGATATTCGAACTTGTCAACGGCCTTCATCAAACCGATGTTTCCTTCCTGAATGAGGTCAAGGAACTGAAGCCCGCGGTTTGTATATTTCTTGGCAATGGAAATAACCAGTCGCAGGTTGGCCTCAATCATTTCCTTTTTGGCTCTTTCCGCCTCGCGTTCACCTTTTTTGATGGTATCTACCATCTTGCGGTATTCGGTAATCGGCAGCCCGCACTCCTGCGCCATTTTTGCCACATTGTCACGCAACTCAGCAATTTCGGCGCCGTATTTTTCGACAAAGTTCTTCCAGTGCTTGTCCGACTTATGAGAAATATTTTCAATCCAGTTCGGATCAAGCTCCGATTTCTGATAAACTTCCAGAAAATCTTCCCGTTTGATTTTGCAGGAAAGCGCATAACGAAGCAGCTTGCCCTCAAGCCCCATCAGACGCTTGTTCAAACCGTTCAGTTGCTCAACCAGTTGTTCGATGCGGGTCGAATTCAGATGAATGGAGCTCATCAACTCAACCAGCTCCTTTTTAACCTGCAGATATTTTTTCTCGACGCTCGGACTGATGTTTTTACCGGCCAAAACGGCTTCCACACGCTGATTCTGAATTTTTTTCAAATCATCGTAATAGCTCGAAATTTTGTTCAAAATATCCAGAACCGGTTCCAGTAAGGCTTCTTCCATCGCCGAAACCGATGCGGCAGCCCGCCCGCCGACGCCGTCGTCGTCATCATCGTCATCGGCCGCTTCGGTTTCCTCATCGCTCTCACCGCCTAAGTCAGCCGCGTCATCTTCGTCCTCGACTTCATCATCAACGGTGTCCTCAAGCTCCATGTCGTCTTCCAGATCGTCATCTATATCGTCGAGATTTTCCTTGGTTTCCAGTTCTTCGGCAACTTTGTCCAAATCAACGGGCGCCTCATCGTCATCATAAGCCAGCGCCTCGGGATCATCGCCATACATCATTTCCAGGTCAACAATGTCGCGCAGCTGCATTTTGCCTTCGACCAAATCGTCGCGCCAGCCGGCAATAGCCTTCAGAGTCATCGGACTTTCGCACAAACCGTCAATCATGACCGTTTTGCCGGCCTCAATACGTTTGGCAATGGCAATTTCGCCTTCCCTCGACAACAGCTCGACGGTGCCCATTTCCTTAAGATACATTCTTACCGGGTCATCTGAACGCCCGAGATCTTTCTCGTCAAAATTTCCGGATTCATCGTAGTCGTCTTCTTCCTCGACCACGTCCGGCTCAAAACTGTCGGCATCGGATTCGGATATGATGCTGATGCCCATATCGGATATTTCCGACATAATATCTTCGATCTGCTCGGAAGACTCCTTCTCCGGCGGCAGAGCTTTGTTCAGTTCCTCAACAGTAATATAACCGCGGACTTTACCTTTATCGATAAGTCTCTTGACGGCGCTTCCCAATGAATCAATCAGCGGCGCATCGGCGGCGCTGCCTTCATAAAAGTCTTGATTATCTGTATCTGACATGTCGTTCCCTAAAATCGATTTCTAAATTTTCAGGCCGGAAAACAATAAAGAAAAGCCCGAAAATCTGCTAGCTGGCACTTTTTTTAATTATTTTAAAGCTTTTTGTCAACACTTGCTTTAAACAAAAAAACGCGCCGATTCGGCCTCTTTTTCGATTCTTCTTTGTTTTCCGCGAATTATCATATAAGACATTAATTAAAATTTTGTGTATTCAATAAGGCATCTTTTTCTTTTTTCAGGGATTCATACCTTTTATACACTTCGTCCGGAAACGACTCGGAAGTCTGCATAATCCGCAGACATTCCCTGATCTCGTTTTCCAGCTGTCTGAGCTGAACTTCTATAATTTTTGTGTCAATTTCGGTTCTTATTTTCGGCAGATACGGATTTTGCTGCTTCAGCATTTCCAGTTCCCACAACCCGGACAAATCTTTATCAAAACCGCTTTCGGCAAGTTTTTTATACATATCGGCAAATCCGATTTGTTCGTTTTCGGAACAAATCTCAACCATCTTGTCAAACATAACATGCATACGCTGATTGTTAAAGTCAAAGAAAGACATTTTTTCCTCATACTCGGCAATCAGCTCCGGATAATAAACAAATGCCGCCAGCACAAATTTCAAAACCAGCTCGTCCAAACTTGGCTTGGGTCTCAACTGCACGGGCTTTTTCGCCGCCGGCGCCGTCTTTTTGCGGCGATCCGTCCAAACGCCGCGCCCGAACTCCTCATAAATCCGCTTTTTCATTTCCTGAATATAATAACCGCGGACTTTTTCGTCGGCAATTTTGCCAACCTCTTCCATAATATTTTTCTCAATCAGCGCCTTCTGTTCAGGCGTCGACATATCCTTGCTTTGAATATTCTTCCGCCAGACCAGCTCCGCCAACGGCACCGTGTCTCCGATGATTTTCAAAAACTCGTCGCGGCCCTTGGCTTTCAAATACTCGTCCGGATCCATCTTGTCCGGCAAAAAGGCATAGCGTGTCGAATAACCGGCCTTCAAAATCGGCAACGCGCGGTCGACCGAACGCACGGCCGCACGAATACCGGCGCTGTCTCCGTCAAAACAAAGAGTCGGCATCGGACAAACGCGCCAGGCCTCCTGAATCTGGTCTTCGGTCAAAGCCGTTCCCAACGGCGCCACGGCATATTCTATGCCGTATTTGTCCATCGCGATTACGTCCATGTACCCTTCGCAGACAATAATATTATGCGCTTCAAAAGCCTTGTCCCGTGCATTATTCAAATTATAAAGCACCCGGCGCTTGTTAAAAACCGGCGTTTCCGGAGAGTTCAGATACTTCGGCTGTCCGTCGCCCATAATGCGACCACCGAAAGCGATAACCCGCCCCCGCTTGTCCATAATCGGAATAATGACCCGGTCTCGGAAAAAATCATGCGAACGACGGCTCTTGTCTTCCGGAATTGCAATCAACCCCAGTTCGTGCATTTCGGCCTCACTGATACCCTTGGAAGCCAGCAGCGCTTTCAAACCGTTGTTGTTCGGCGCATATCCGAGACGAAACTTGGCAATCGTCTCTTCGCCGAAACCGCGGTTGGCCAGATAATCCATTGCCCGCACGCCTTCCGGCAGACGCAGACATTTTTCAAAAAACTTGGACGCCATCTCCATAATGTCATACTGCGAAGCCTTTTTCTCAATTTCTTCGCGGCTTTCATGGCTCAGCTGCGGTACTCGCAAACCGGCCTTGTCCGCCAGCTTGTGCACAGCGTCCATAAACGGCAGATTATTGGCCTCCATCTCAAACTTGATGATATCGCCATGCGCGCCGCAGCCGAAACAATGATAAAATCCTTTGGCTTCGTTAACCGTAAACGACGGCGTCTTCTCATTATGAAACGGACAGCAGGCCTGATATTCCCGGCCTTTTCGGACAAGCTTAACCTTCGCGCCCACCACATCGACAATGGATATACGGGCGCGCAGTTCGTCCAAAAACTTTTGCAAATCCGCCGAAGCCATTCAAAAAACCTACCCGAGCAGATTTTTAATCATTCCGCTGGCTTTTCCGAAATCCAGTTGTCCGGCATACTTAGTCTTAAGAGCCCCCATAACCTTGCCCATGTCTTTCATGGAAGCGGCACCGGTTTCGGCAATAATGCCTTTAATAGCGGCCTCGATTTCGGCATCGCTCATCTGTTTGGGCAGAAAGCGCTCGATAATGCTGATTTCCTTGCGCTCTTTGGCCGCCAAATCTTCACGGTTGCCGTCAACATACATTTTTATTGAATCGTTGCGCTGCTTAATCATGCTCTGCATCATCGACAGCAAATCGGCATCGCTGGCTTCTTTCAGTCCTTTACCGCGGGCATCCACGTCTTTTTCTTTCATACCGGCAATAATCAGGCGCACGGCGCTGACCGTATCCGTATCCTTGTTAAGCATTGATTCTTTCAGAGCCTTTTGCAGTTCCTCTCTCAACATTGTCTTTCTCCTTATGAAATATTGCAATTACGAGGAGAATACTAGCTTGCCCGCAAAAAATCAACGATTAATATTTGCCTTGCGCTCTGTAAATTTTGAATTAAAGTACTATATGAGAAATATTGTTACGGGAGAATAAAATGAAACGCAGTTTAGTTTTGGCACTTTCTTTAATCTTTGCTTCCGGCACCGCGGCCGCCGAAGAACATCTGATAAACGACGATGTCGAAAAAGCCCTGGCTCAAAGCAGCGAACAAATGAACAAATCCGTCGAACAAATGAACGCCGCTTTTGAAAAGGTCATGCCGGAACTGGCGCGCAGCATGGCCCAAACCATGTCGCAGCTGTTGGAGTCAATCACGCCGGTCATGCAGGCCATGGAAAACAACCGGACTTTTTCAAAAGCTTCCGAACAGCTTTCCAAAGAAGTCGCCAAATCCGTCGATGAGCTGAATCTGCCGAACACCAGTGTTGACCGCGGCGAATTTCTGACCGTCAAAGGTTCCAAAACCGTCAACGACAATTCACTGCAGTTTGACGTCAACCAGAACTCAACCCTCGTTAACAACACCGCCGAATTTATCCGTATCATCAAGTCCGGCGAAAAAGTGCCGGATTTATCCTTGGTCGCGCTCAATGACTGCGTAATGAAACTCAAGGATTTCAGCGTTCTTGAAATTGACGACAACAGCTATCTGATTTTTGACGGCAAAGACAGCGACCACAACTTCAGCTACGCCACCGGCAACATCGCTCCCGGACTGAACCTGCAGGTACAAACCACCGGCCCCGGGCACGAAAAAGCCGCCCGCGACTTCATCAAATCATTGCGTTCCCGCCAACTGGCAAAGAAATAAACTCTAAAAATAGAAGCGCAATGAGGTCATGAACTCATCAAGATTGTGGCCGTAATTGACCTGATATTTGTAACTGGCCGCCAAAGCCGTATTACGGCTCAGACTGAACGACGCTTCCGCCGAATATTTCATGCTTTCGGCAAAATGCGAAGTGGCAAATACTTTTTCGGCCTCCGCCAACAGCCGCCAGCGGCCGAAATCGGCATACACGCCGCCGGCAAAACCGATTCCCGCCCATTGGTTATGAGGCAGAAAGCCGCCGTAACTCCCGTAAAGGCTGTTCATGGCATAGACCCATATTTCGTCGGTCAGCGCATAGGTCAAGCCGCCGCCGACTTTCAAATTAAAGGCATAGCCCTCTTTCTCCGTCTGCGGATTATAAACCCGCTCGATATCCGCCATAATTGTATACGAAGTCGGCATAAACATCAGATCGGCCGGCGAAAGCGACTTAATCCCGACCAAATCCAGTTTTTGCAAAACCGTCTTATTGCGGTTGTCATAATGCCTCAGTGTTGTATTCAGAAAATTAATTTCCGCTCCGCGCAGAAAACCGTAGTTGTCATCGGTCAGCGAATGATAGGCCGGCCGGAATTGAACCTCCTGAAAAGCTTCGCCATTCCGATTTCCGATACCGATAACCGCCCGCATGGAATCATGCCCGGCTTCCGGCGGGCGACCGTTGTCATGTTCTGCAAAATGCGGTGCACCGTCGATTCTGCTTCTCGCTTTCAGACTCTGAAAACTGCGCCGGCGATATTCCTTCAATTCCAAATCCTTGGCCACATATTGATACTGCACATATTGATAAGCCGTCTCCAGCACGTCGGCTTTCTCGCTTTCTTCCAGCCCGGCCAGTTCCCAGTTCTGATTCAATATCGCCTCATAATAGGCTTTTTTCTGCTTTTCGTTCATCTGTTTGAAGCGATAACGGATTTTTGACTGCCGCGACGGCCGGTAATTAACGCTTTTAACCAATCCCGGACGGTTTGTTACAGCCTTGATCGTATCCAACGGAATAGCCTGCACGGGAAAATCGTCTGCCAGTTTCAGCGACGGCCGCACGGCGTCAAGAACTTCCATCAGCATATAAGAACAGTTTTCGGTAAAAAAGTAATAACGGGTCTGCGTTTGCCCGACCTCCCACAAATGAGCCACAAACATATCCAGCTCTTCCGAGGTCAGATTAAGATTATATTCCCAAATGTCGCGGTTTTCGAGATTGTTGTAAGTATTGATAATGTCATAATACGGCTTAACCGTAAACCCGCCGTAAAATCCGCCGGTAAGCCCCCATACCGCAAAAAGCACCGAATTTTCCTGCCCTGCCGTAAATGCACCGTAGTTAACACCGTGTGCCAGCAGTTGTGTTCCTTTGCGCGAAGTGTCAATCCGCATCAGCGTATGCCCGAACAGCGACGACGGATTATTCATATAGGCGTCCGTAAACAGAAGCGTTACGCCCGCCGGCCGCAAGTCATGACGAAATTCTTCATATTCTTTGCATTCCGGAAATTCCGTCTTTGTCAGTCCCTGCGCCCTCAAAAACTTGTAACGTGCCGGAAAAACGCACATTTTGGCAATGTCCGTCCCCTCGTTGAACAAAGCAACGGTTGCCTCAAGTTCAGCTTTCGGATTACTTTTGCCTTCCGGAGACAGAAAAAAATTCGGCGTATCAACCGTGCTTTCGACCCCGCCGGTCAACTGCGGCCGATAATGTCCCAGAGCCAGCCATTGCGGATTATCCTCAACGCCGGCCATGGCCGGCAATGCCCACAACCCCGCCGCTAACAGCACCGCAACAAACTTTGCCATTCCGTTTTTCTGCATAAACATAATCGAAACAAAAAAGCCGCCCTCCTTCCCGGCAGGGCGGCTCTCCGTCTTTTAACTAAGCATTCATAACTTTGAACAGGTTCAAAGTAACTTCAACCGCATCGACATTGTCGTTCGGAAAAATAAATGCAAAATTGTCATGAACTTTGGCAGCCAGTTCATTCTTGTCAACTTCCATAATACCGGCTAACGTATCCAGAGTCTCGCCCTCGCCGCGGGAAGCGTCAAGCGCATACTGCTCCATATTGTTTTCCAAAAAGTTCAGAACCATTCTCTGGGTTCCGCCGGTAATGCGGCCGTTTTGATCGCAACCGGAAGTACCGGAAGAAATACCAAAAGTCTGCGTACCAAAAGAACCATTGGTCGTAACAGCTAGAACCTGCGGCGCCGTACCGCTCTGCCCTCTCCAGGCCATGGAACCGAGACCGCACCCCGTACTGTCAATGGCCATAGCATTGGAAGATAATGTCATAACAGCGGCCAAAGCCGAAGCAAGATAAAGTTTTTTCACAAGTTTTCTCCTTTAAAATCAAAGCACTTAGCTTCTTTTTTATACCACGGCATAAACTTTTGTACAGTCTTTTTGGCTTTCAATAACAAAAAAATAAAAGGCTTGAAGTATTTTATTTCTGTGCTATATTACTCGCCAATAAGCAACAAAAGGCTGTGACAAATTCCCATACGGTTTGTCGCAGCTTGATTTTTCTAACTTTTTTTCAAAATGCGAACCCGGCAAAGCAATTTGCGGGCAGCAATTTTTTTAGGAGTAAAAAAGATGGATAAGTTTCCTTTGACTAAAGACGGTTTCACGGCTCTGGAAGCCGAATTGAAGCACCTTAAAGGCGTTGACCGGCCGAACATCATCGCCGCCATTGCCGAAGCGCGTTCCCACGGCGACCTCTCGGAAAATGCCGAATACTCCGCAGCCAAAGAAAAGCAAAGCTTCATTGAGGGACGTATTCAGGAACTGGAAGCCGTCATCAGCCGCGCTCAGGTTATTGATCCTTCGCAAAACAGCGGAAACGTTATCCGTTTCGGAGCCACCGTCGTTGTTGTCGATGAAGACACCGATACCGAAAAATCATACCAGATTGTCGGCGACTACGAAGCCAATATCGAAAAGAACAAAATCTCTTTGTCTTCACCGCTGGCCAAGGCCCTCATCGGCAAAGAAGTCGGAGACGTTGCCGAATACGTTGCACCCGGCGGCAAAAAATCTTTTGAGATTCTCGACGTTATTTACAAATAGTCGATCTTTAAATTTTATCTGCCAGAAATATATTAAGGCCGGTTACCTGACCGGCTTTAATTTTTTTTGGGAGAAAACCATGACTGAAAGCAAAAACTGCGCTTACGGATATGACTATGCGGACAAATGCGACTGCAGCGAGGACGACAAATGCGGCTGTTCTTTTCCCAACAACCTGCCGCACGACTTTGGCTGTCACCATTCAAAGGTTCCCGGAGACAAAGAAAGCGCACACAAATATTGCGAAGAAACAAAGGACAGTGCAGACTGATTACCATTTTAACTTAAAATTTCCGGCTCCGGACAAATTATCCGCCAACCTTTTTTAATTGCTTGAAAGATAAAAAGAGCGGCTTTATATTAGGCTCATTCAAAATAACGGAGAATTGACGAATGGCTGAATATAAATCAAAACTACTCATTATCGGTTCAGGCCCGGCCGGCTATACCGCCGGAATTTATGCCGCCCGCGCCGGACTTAAACCCGTACTTGTTTCGGGAACCCAGGTCGGCGGTCAGTTGACCATAACCACGGAAGTGGAAAATTTTCCCGGTTTTCCCGAGCCGATTCAGGGTGGCGATTTGATGCAGCGTATGCGGGAACAGGCTCAAAACCTGGGTGTTCAGATTATTGACGATACCATTACCGAAATCGATTTTGAACACCGGCCGTTTGTCTGCTCTTCGGAAAACGCCAATTCTTTCGTCGGCGATTCTCTGATTATCGCCACCGGCGCCTCGGCCCGCTGGCTCGGTCTGCCCAGTGAAGAAAAATTCCGCGGTTTCGGCGTGTCCGCCTGCGCAACCTGCGACGGTTTCTTTTACCGCAACCGCGACGTTGCCGTTGTCGGCGGCGGAAATTCCGCTCTGGAAGAGGCCATATATCTGACCAACTTTGCCAAAAACGTCACGATTATCCACCGCCGCGATGCTTTCCGCGCAGACAAAACCATGCAGGAACGCGTTGCCCAAAACCACAAAATCAACGTTGTCTGGAACTGCGTCGTGGAAGAGGTTCTGGGAACGGAAAACCCACTCGGCGTCACCGGTCTGAAACTGAAAAACGTCAAAACCGACAATACGACCGAACTTGCCGTCGACGGCGTTTTCATCGCCATCGGCCACCACCCCAACACCGATTTGGTCAAAGGTCATCTTAAACTCGATTCCGAAGGCTACATTATTACCGGAGAAAACAGCTGCGAAACCAGTATAAAAGGTATTTTTGCCGCCGGAGACGTCCGCGATCCGCAATACCGACAGGCGATTATTGCCGCCGGCAGCGGCTGTATGGCCGCCCTTGAGGCCGAAAAATACCTCAATGAACTCGGTGAACAAAAAAAACCGAATTCAGAAGCCGTCTGACATGCCCGCGCCTCAAAAAATTCTGCTGCTTTCCTGCTGTGCGCCCTGCTCTTGTGCCGTAATTGCCAAAGCCGCCGAAAGCGGCATGAAGATGACTGTCGTATTTTACAATCCGAATATTCGTCCGGAAACGGAATATCTCAAACGCCTGGAAGAAAACAAACGCGTCTGCGAAAATTACAAAATTTCCTTTATCGAATTGGAGTACGACAATCCCCGCTGGTGTGAGGCCGTCCGCGGATTGGAAGATGAACCGGAGCGAGGCGCCCGTTGTTCTGTTTGTTTTCACTTGCGGCTGAAAAGAGTCATGGAATATGCCAAAGCCAACGGATTTGACGCAGTCGCCTCCGTCTTGGGTGTCTCCCGTTATAAAAACCTGGAACAGGTTAACGCCGCGGCAGCCAAAGCTTCGGCAGAAACCGGCGTGCCTTACGTTCACATTGAAGGACGCAAACACGGCATGCAGGAATTACGGGAAAAACTGATAAAAAAACTAAATTTGTATTCACAAAATTACTGTGGTTGCAAACCACGTTGATTACGATTTTGGTATTATTTTAAGCTTGACTTGCTTTTTACAAAAGTTTATATTCCGTTCCAGAATAAAAGTCATCCATGCGCCCTTAGCTCAGCTGGATAGAGCAACAGCCTTCTAAGCTGTGGGTCAGACGTTCGAATCGTCTAGGGCGCGCCATAAAAAAACTCCCCGTTGGGGAGTTTTTTTATGGCGCGGTATAGAATTGTCAGCGAAGCGGCGAAACGAGAGTGAGCCGATGAGCGTTACAATTCAAACGACTACCGCGCAGTTAAGCTGTGCAACAGCTTTTTACGCAGCGTCACGCCCCGGTTAATAAATTTGTCTATTTTAGACAAACAAATACTTGTTTTCTTCTAAAAAATATGTTATAAATAGACTCGTGATTGAAAGTATTGTGTAATTAACTTAATAATTATTATGGAAACAAAGAAAATTAAAGCTGAAGCTGTTATTACAGCCTTGGAAATCAGTGAAAGTAACAACCGAGTTGGTTTTATCCCGACGGACCTGCCATTGGTGTATCGCCGGGGAAATGAATTGACGGTTGAAAACGGACTTGATTTGAGCCGCACAAGCGAGTTATGGGGAATTCAGCTGTTGTCCGGCGCACATGTGGCTCTAAAATGTGGTGGCAATGTTCCTGTGACCACACGTGAAGAAGTCAAAAAAATGCGTTTAAATGGCAAACCCGGATTTCTGCCATCCAAAGATGTTTTGAAAAAGCACTGGGGCAGTACAGAGAAAGAAAAATTTGTGGCAACGATTAAAATCTTGAGAAAGAATGAAATTGAAGCCGACAATTATTTGGGATGCCTTTGGTGTTCCGAGAGATTTAGCCCGTTCCGTGCCTATTATTTCGATCTGGAAAAAGGCGAAGCTAGTTGGGATAGAAAGTACGCTCCCGACAATATCAAACGCATAGCGGTAATGTTCTGACATCCTATTCAACGCAAAAAGACCTACATTTGTAGGTCTTTTTTTATGGTCGGGACAGGCGGATTACTCTACGCTTTGCTTCAAGTTGCACAGGCGCAATTTTTGCCTTTCGGCAAAACCGGCGATACTCCTGTCTCGCCTATTGCTGGTAGTCGAACCGTCTCTCCGACGGTTCGAATCCTATACCTGCTTATATAAAAACTTTATGGTCGGGACAGGCGGATTCGAACCGTCGGCATCTTGCTCCCAAAGCAAGCGCTCTACCAGGCTGAGCTATGTCCCGTTATTTTTCTGTAAACTTCATCATAATAATTCAACGCTTTGCTCGCCCGGTTCGTTTGCTAGGCTCTCTCCGTTTGCTTCCGCAAACTCTTTCGCCAATCAAACTTCACCTTTCGTCGAAAAACCTGCCACCGGCAGCTTTTTCTTCCTCAAGCCCGAAGCAAGCGCGTCACCGCAGCCGGCGCCCCGGTCAGGCTGAGCTATGTCCCGTTATTTTTCTGTAAACTTCATCACAATAATCTAAGGCTTTGCTCGCCCGGTTCGTTTGCTAGGCTCTCTCCGTTTGCTTCCGCAAACTCTTTCGCCAATCAAACTTCACCTTTCGTCGAAAAACCTGCCACCGGCAGCTTTTTCTTCCTCAAGCCCGAAGCAAGCGCGTCACCGCAGCCGGCGCCCCGGTCAGGCTGAGCTATGTCCCGTTATTTTTCTGTAAACTTCATCACAATAATCTAAGGCTTTGCTCGCCCGGTTCGTTTGCTAGGCTCTCTCCGTTTGCTTCCGCAAACTCTTTCGCCAATCAAACTTCACCTT
>CALXTV010000016.1 GCA_944391505.1 uncultured Alphaproteobacteria bacterium
TGCTGCTGTCCGCCCAATCCGCCGCCGCTCAGGTCTGCACCACCCCGCCGACCTGCGATGCCCTCGGTTACAACAAATCTGAAGCCGACTGCTCGGGAAAAACCATTCTCAAATGCCCCCTCGACCAGTCCAAAGTCTACTGCCCGGGGTATGAGGAAACCCAAAGAAAATATAAGGTTGGCGATACCTATGTGGACGAAAACGGAATTGGCATCGGAAAAATTGTCAGTGTCGACAGCAGCGGTCTGCATGGTATTGTCGTCATTGCCGGCGGTACCGGAGATGGCGCAACGGCCACCACAACCTGCGCTGCCAGAACCGCCGGAGGCCTGAACTGGGGGCTGGCAAGCGGAGATAACGCCTGTAAGATTGACAGAGGAGCTTCTTGTTGTGCATGCAATCTGCGTTCATCAAGTGGAACCGGATATTGTTCCTCCTACGACGGATGGCATTATTTAAATTGTTCAGGTGAACTGGGTTTCTATTGCGAAGCACCGTTCTAAAGCACCACAAAAAATCCCCGGTCATTTCATTTCCGGGGATTTTTCAGCTCTTGTTCCTGTTAACAGGCAATTCTCTTGGTCATCAAGCCTTCGGAAATCTGCAAATTGGTCATAATCATCGAATCAAGAGTTTTCTGATTGATGTCATCAACGTTTTTGCCAATCTCAAGCGTCTTGCTGGAAACATAATCGGCCAGCTTAATCAGATTGTTTTTGGTTTCCGGCGGCAGCGGATTGTCATGCTTGGAAGCCAAGGTCTTAATATAAACCCACAGCTGCATATTGTTGTCCAAAGCACTGACCAGCTCTTTGGCATCGCCGTTTTCGCGGGCGGTTGACAAATCAATGGCGCATTTCAACAGCGAAAAGGCCTCTTCCGTTGCCAGATTGTTTTTAACCGCTTCAATCAAACCTTCCGAAATCTGCATATTGATGTTAATCAGGCAGTCAAAGTCCGACTTGGTCATTTTAACCCCTTTGGAAAGGGTCATACGCTCAACGAAGCGCGACAGTTTGATAAGATTCGTTTTAATATCTTCGGGAAGCAAATTCTTTGCGCTTTTAAGTGACGTTTCTATTTCCACCCAAAGTTTCAAATTGCTGTCCAGAACCGAAACGATTTCCAGCTCATCATTGCTGGTCGAGGCTTTTGCCAGTGCCATCGCATGATTCAGAAGGATAACGGCTTCGTTCTCAGCATTTTTAACTTGGTCCATTTTGTTGTTCATCTCAGCTTCCTTAAAAACTAAAAAAGTTATCATAAAAACATATAATCCATCGGATTATCTTTTTAAACAGTTAATTTCAGTAATACCCTGAAAAAAGTCTGCCTTTATATATAGGGGAAAAAAAGACAGACTTTTCTTTCAGGAAACATGCGGGACTTGGGGAAAACCCCGCATGCTAAAGAAAAAATGGGGAGATTTTTTCTTTAAAAGCGTCAACATAATAATAGGGGAACTTGTATTTAGAACGGCGCGATAATATCCAGCAGCTGGCGTCCGTATCTGGGCTGCTGCATATCGGAAATCGTACCCTGCCCGCCGTACGAAACGCGGAGTTCGGCAATTTTGCTCGATTCAATTGAGTTGTCGGAAGAAATGTCCGCCCTGCGGATAATGCCTCTTACGGTCAACTGACGAAGCTCGTAGTTAACTCTGATTTCCTGCGTTCCTTCAATAACCAGATTACCGTTCGGCAACACCTGCGTCACAACAGCCGCCATCGTAACGTTAATTTCTTCGCTGCGGTCGATTTTGCCCTCGCCGGTAACGTCATGATCCGACTGAACGTCAACCAGATTGGCCGGAATAACGGAATCAGGCAGATAGTCTTTGGCATATTCTTCATAACCGAACAACCTGCTTACGCCGACCGTATCCGAGTTATTATCGCGGGTCTGCTCGGTTTCGTTTTCCAGCTTAGCCGCATCGGACGCCGAAACATTAACCGTAATAATATCGCCCACTTTGGCCGCACGCTGATCTTTAAAGAACCCTGACGAACCCGGGCGCCAGAGCGAGTTGGCTCCGGCATAATGCTCGGGCTGCTCAGGCATCGGCATTGAAACCGGCTGATAACCGGGCGCCGTGACCGGATTTTCAATCGGCGTCAAAGGCGGTTCGCCGCCGATATTCCGGATACGGCTCCATGCGTTGCAGCCGCTCAGGGTCGTGGCCATCAGCAAAATTGCCGCCGTTTTTGTAAAAGTTTGGTTGTTGTTCATGTCAATAGTCCCCTTCTATTGGATGTCCGCTTCAACGGTGTCTTTGTCAACGACATTGCCAAACAGCGTCCTTTGGCTTTTTGTGTTAAGCAGTTCAATCTTATCCCCTTTGCCGCCGTCGCTTAATGCCTCGACTTTGGCCGTAATCTGCATCTTATCGGTTTTATAAATCACGGTCACGACATCGCCTTTCTTAATCAAAATCTGATTGCCGATATCCCGGTCCGTCACGATTTTTCCTTCTTTCAAAAGCTTTTTGGCTTCTTTTCCGGCCAGTTGTTCTTTTTCGGTAACAAAACTCGGTTTAACCCGGTTCAGCCTGATACTGATTTGCTTCAGCATTTCGGGGGCAATAACTTCGCCTTTCTGAATATTCCGCGACGGCACCCAAACCTCGCCCAGCAGATAATACCGGCCGGTAAATTCGGTTCGGGCATAAAGCCTGCCGTCGGCAAAAATTTCCACATTGCAGGAAAAGCGGTTTTGCAGCTCGTCCTGTTTCAGACCAGAGACCAGAATTTTAGCTTTTTGAGCATTTTCGATATGAAAGACGGTTTGCCCACCAAAAAATTCCAGATCCAAAGCCTGATTCTGTCCCTGCTCGACAAATTCTTCTTTAACTGCCTGTCTGATTTCATCTTCCCCCACAATCAGCAGATTCTCTGCACTTGCCATACTAATGCGGCATAACATCAAAACTGCGGTCAAAAAGAGTTTCATCACCATTTCCCCTGACATCCGTCCGCAACTATCTCAACGACGTAATCGTGCTGAGCATTTGGTCGGAAGTCTGAATAATTTTCGAGTTCATTTCATAAGCGCGCTGCGCCGAAACAAGCTCGGTAATTTCGGCCACCGGATTAACGTTTGACGTTTCCAGATAGCCCTGCAGAACCGAACCGAAAGATTCGGTATCCGGATTATCGATAATCGGCGCGCCGGAAGCCTCCGTTTCCAGAAACAGGTTCTGCCCCATGGCTTCCAACCCCGCCTCGTTCGGAAATGTTGCCAGTTCAAGCTGTCCGACGTTGACTTCGTCGGTTTCGCCGTCTTGCTTAATCCAAACTTCGCCGGAATTGTTAACATAGATTTCAACGGCGTCTTCCGGAATGGTAATTTCCGGCTGAACCACATAGCCGTCATGCGTCACGATAACCCCGTCGCCGTTGCGCTGAAAAGCGCCGTCACGGGTATAGGCCGTTCCTTTTCCCTCCGGCAGTTCAATCTGAAAATAGCCGCGGCCGCGAATAGCCAAATCCAGCGTGTCGTTGGTGTTTGTCAGGCTGGTACCGTCGGTAATGCGGTAAACGGCCGCCGTTCTGACACCGAGACCGAGCTGAATACCGGACGGCACAATCGTGTCGGAAGAGGTCGAAGCCGAACCCGGACGAATGATGTTCTGATACAAAAGATCGTTAAATTCGGCTCTTCTTTTGGTGTAAGCCGTCGTGTTCATATTGGCGATATTGTTGGAAATAACGTCCACGTTCGTCTGCTGTGCCAGCATTCCCGTTGCGCCGATTGCTAATGATCTCATTTTGTTTTCCCCTTGCTTAAGCTAACTGTGAATAAGTGCTGATTGTGTTCGAAATCCGGTCATGCTCTTCGTCAATCATCGACTGAACCATTTCATAAGAGCGCTGCAGTTTGATCATCTCCGTCATTTCCGTAATCGGATCAACGTTGGACTTTTCAACCGCCCCCTGAACAACCCTGACATTTTCTGCCGGCTGCATCATATTTCCGGAAGTATTTTCAAACATTGTATCGGCAACTTTTAAAAGTTTCTGATTATTTTCAAACGTCACGGTCTTAATCCGCCCGATAATGCCGTTTTCGGTAGAAACGTCGCCGTTCTCGGCAATGGTAATCTCCGTTTCTCCGGGAGCAAAAAAGAAAGGCTCATTGTTCTCCGACATAACCGCATACCCTTCGCTGGTTATCAACTGTCCGTCGGCATCAAGCTGAAACTGCCCCTTACGTGTATATCTTTCGCCCTCCGGCGTTTCAATCGCAAAAAAAGCGTCACCGTGCAATGCCACGTCAAAAGTATTTCCGGTATGAACAATGGCTCCTTCCTTAAAATCCTTATACATACCGAAATCCTGCGTAAAATAAACCGGAACCTTGCCGAACCCCTCGGCATTTTTGGTCTGGGTCAGATACGAGGCAAAAATGGCATCGTCTTGTTTATAGCCGGACGTGTTCATATTGGCCATATTGTTGGAAACAATATCCATCTGCTTCCACAAAGCCATCTGACGCGACAAGGCTATGTATTTCGTATTATCCATTATATTCTCCCCAATAGTTTTGGATAATTTTCCGTGTTTGCATAATACCTATGCAAAAGTCGTGCCAAATTTTAAAACAAACAAAAATCAACCCGGCAAAAATATTAAACACAAAATATTTTTACCGGGTTGATAACAGAAAAGGTAGTATCAAAAGCCCCTAAAACTCCAGCACCGGGCGAACATAATAATTGAGCGTACTGCTCTTGTTGCTGCCACTCAAACCATAATCAGAAACAAGGCTTGAAGTCCATGTAAAGTGTTCGGATATTTCAGAGGAAGACCAGGTGCAACAATTCGGATATTCAACGCCGCCAACATTTTTAATGGCATCCTGAATAGCTGTTCGATTATTATAGATGTCAGCCATCACACCTGCTGCCGGCAAGCACCATTTACCTGCCGTTTCAGCGGTCGGCGCGTATTTTCTCGTTGCCCAGGCAGCCGGATAAGTGCTGGCATTACCCTGCGCTACAATCTTATCCGTATTCCCACAGCTGTCATCATCTGTTGAAGCTGTTGAGGAAGATGTGTAGTTTGAAAGCTCTTGAATATCTTTTATTTGCGGAGACCAATACATAGCGACATTGGAACTGCTTTTATTCCCGTTCGAATCAATCGGCCAGGGCGCCATAATCTGACCGCCAACACCATCGTCATTGAGATAAACCACAATACCCAGCACCGTTTTGCTGTTGTCATGATTTGACGCGGCAACACAGGTGTTGTCCGTGTAGAAAATGTCACCGATGTTGCATTTCGGTCGCGGCGTCGGACAGTAATAACCGTCTCCGGTCGGGCATTTCAAACCGCCCCGCGGACATTCTTCTTGCGAATATTTATAACCGAGCAAGGCGCATTCCGGCGTCGCCGTGCAGGTGACAGCCAAAACCTCGGAAGCATAAAGGACAGAAGCAAAAGCGGAAAATAAAAGAAAAAGATATTGTGTTTGCATGGTCTTACTCCAAAACAGAATATTTTCAGACGGATTAATACCGTCCGTCAGACCACAAACACCTATTATTGACAGGATACCCTAGTTCCCAGAAAGAGTCAATTAATAATGAACGTCCGTTTCTTTCCGGCTAATCCATGACTATTAATCAATTTTGTTTTTCTCGGCCGGACAGGATTTAACCTTTTTAAGCAGATAAGAATCTGCCAAAGCTCCTTCAATAGGCTGCATATCCATATCAAGACGGCGCAAACGACCGGTTTCCTGACGATAATAGACAGGAGCATCACCGGGAAGCATAATTGCAACGACACCGTCATCGGCCGCAAAAGTTCCTTTGTCAATAAAAATGCCGTCTTTTTGGCCGATATATACCAAACGCTGTGTTACCGAATTATCATCACGAAAAGTAAGCGTCGTCTCAATCCCGGGGCCGTCCGCCGCCGGAAGAATTCCCTGATAGACGCCGCAAAGGGGCTCTTGTTGCGGTGAACAGGCCGAAAGCCATATCAAAGCGGTTAATAACAAACTTTTCCTCATGCTTTTCTCCTTCGGCAAAAATATAATTGCTTAATTTGAAAAAACGATGTCCGGACAAAACTTTATATATTTATAAGAAATCAGGCGTTGAAATTAAGTCCCCAATCCGCATATCTGGCCGGATCTTCACCCCAGTTTTCACGAACTTTCACAAACAGAAAAAGATGAATCCGCTCCTCCAGCAAATCTTCTATTTCCCGGCGCGCCGCCTGCCCGATACGCTTAATCATTGCCCCTCCCTTGCCCAGAACAATGATCTTCTGGCTGTCACGCTCGACGTAAATCGTAATTTCGGCGCGAACCGAACCGTCTTCGCGACGCTCCCACAACTCCGGTTCGACAGTCAGCGCATAGGGAAGTTCCTGTCGCAGAAACAAAAACAATTTTTCGCGGACAATTTCCGCCGCCAGAAGCTTCAGCGGCATATCCGAAATCTGCTCTTCGGGATAATACCACGGACTGACCGGCAGACTTTCGGCCAGATACTTATAAAAATCGTCAATCTGCTGTCCGGTCAAAGCCGAAACCATAAAGGTCTCCTTAAATTTTCCGGCCGCATTAATTTTTGCGCTCAATTCCAGCAGTTTTTCTTTTTTGACCAAATCGATTTTATTTAAGACCAGAACCGCTTCAATCTTGTTTTTGTTAAGCTTCGCCACAATTGACTGCGTTTCGTCATCAAATCCGCGACGCGCGTCAACAACCAAAACGGTAATATCAGCATCTCCGACCCCGCCCCAGGCCGAAGCCACCATCGCGCGATCAAGCCGCCGTTTGGGTTTGAAAATACCCGGCGTATCCAAAAAAATTATCTGCGTATTGTCATAAATGCCGATTCCCTTAACCAGCGTCCGGGTTGTCTGCACTTTCGGCGACACGATTGATACTTTGGAACCGACAAAATTATTGGTAATCGTCGACTTTCCGGCGTTCGGAGCCCCGATGAGAGCCACAAAGCCGCAGCGTGTCTGCGGGGAAAGCCCGTCAGCCATTTTTAACCCCCAGCTTTACCAGCATTTTGGACGCAGCCTCCTGCTCAGCCAGTTTTTTGTTGCGGCCACTGCCCTTTTCGGCAAGACCGTTGGAAAAAACTACTTCCATATGAAAAAGCGGCTCATGCTCGCTGCCTTCGCGTCCAAGCAGCTTATACTGCGGCACCCCGAGTCCCAGATTATGCGCCGATTCCTGAAGCAAAGTCTTGGCGTCTTTCGGCGGCGCCACATTCTTGTCTATCAGTTCTTTCCAATGCTCATTAACAAACTCAACCGCCTGTTCGCATCCGGCATCGATAAAAATGGCACCGATAACCGCCTCGCAAACATCGCAAAGCACATTTTCATTCTCGCGAATTTCCTCGTTTGCAACGATAACATATCGATCCAGCCCGAGCCGGCGTGCCGTTTCGGAAACACAGTCCTTATTAACCAGCCCGGTGTGCCTTTGCGAAAGGCTGCCTTCCGGCTCGTCCGGAAACATACGGTATAAAAGCGCCGCAATCGTCAGCCCCAATACCCTGTCGCCCAAAAACTCAAGCCGTTCGTAATTATCGCTCAAACGCGGCGAATAACTGCTGTGCGTCAGCGCCTGCCTGAGCAGTTTTTTGTCCTTAAACGCATAGCCGAGAATTTCTTCAAGTTCCTGCAGATTTTTCATTTCACTTTCCCCTCTTTAAGGCACATAGTGAAATTAGTTGATTTTGTCAAACAAACGACCCCAGCGGATTTTTTTCGGCCAGATCCAGGGCTTGTACCAGGCGCCCTCGTCATTATGTGAGAAAAACAGAAAACGCGCTTTGCCGACCAGATTTTCAAAAGGCACAAAACCAACGTCAAAACGACTGTCGTTAGACTTGTCACGATTGTCACCCATAACGAAGAAGCTCCCCTGCGGCACCGTTACTTCAAGCGTATTGTCCGCCGGTTCTCTGTCGGAAACTTCAATAATCGTATGTTTAAATCCTTCGGGAAGCGTTTCCGTATACTGGCGAAAACGTTCGGCATTGCCGCTTTCGTCGCGGATAACAAAATCACCTGCCTCTTCGCGAACAACTTTCTCGCCGTTAATATACAGCCGGCCGCCGCTCATTTTTATCTTGTCGCCGGGCAGACCGATAACACGTTTGATAAAATCGGTCTTGTTGTCCTGCGGAAACTTAAAGACAACCACGTCGCCGCGCTGCGGCATATCTTCCCAAATCCGCCCGCCAAACAACGGCAGCGAAAAAGGCAGCGAATGTTTGGAATAACCGTAAGTATATTTGGAAACAAACAGATAATCGCCGACATACAGGGTCGGATACATCGACCCCGACGGAATTTTAAACGGCTCAAACAGAAAAGTACGAATTAAAATAGCAATGACAACCGCATAGAACACCGTTTTGACGGTATCGGCCAAACTTTCTTCTTTCTCCATTTCTTTCCCCACAAATTTCCGGTTTTCATCATTACTGTTTTGGAGAAAGACATGAACAATACCCTTTTCCAAAACAATGTCTTACATACTAGCGATTATTTTTATTATATCAACCCCAAAATTTAAATAATCTCAATAATAACAAAGGCCTGCGCCCAGGGATAATCGTCGGTTATCGTCACATGCAGCTTAAAGGCGCTTCCGCCGCAGATTTCGCGGCAGCGGCGATCGGCGCCGTTGCGGAGAAACAGTTCCGGCTTGCCGTCCGGCTGATGAACGACTTCAATATCTGTCAAAAAAATCCCGTCACGAAACCCCGTACCCAAAGCCTTGGAACAAGCTTCCTTAACGGCAAAACGTTTGGCCGCGGCACAGGCATATCCCCTCGGTTGAAGATTTTTCCGCTGCCGCAGCTCGGCCTTTTCTTTTTCCGAAAAGACCCGTTCCTCAAAACTGCGGCCGAATTTTGCCAGTATTTTTTCAAAACGCCTTATATCGGCCAAATCACAGCCTATTCCGACAATCATAAAATTCTCCCCCGGCTTGCCCGTTCTTTTGCATTGCTGATTGCAATATATACATTTTATTTAAGAACAACAAGATTTTTATAACTGCTTCCCCATTATATAATGGTTTTGCAAAAACTCGGAGAACAAGGTGTATAGTAAGATTTAAGAGTGAAAAAAGTAAAGTATACAAAACGCATATGAGCATTTAAAAGTATACAAAATGCATATGAACATTTATTTTACCCGCTAATCCTGTATTAGTTCCCCATACGAGTTTTGCAAAAACTCGGAGAGTGAGTCAAATAGTAAGAAACGAGGGGAAAATTTTTTGAGCGTACATAGAAGTACGTGACTAAAAATTTTATCCCGATGTTTCTGTACTAGTTGACCGCTATACGAGTTTTTACTGAGCGGCGCGAGCTACATAAGATATAACCTTTGACGCTTTGAGCGCTGCAATAATGTCCGTCAAATGCTTGAGATCCTTAACTTCCACATCAACCAGAATCTCAAAGTAGCTGACTGTGCGGTTAATGATGTTAAGATTGGCAATGTTTCCGTTGTTGCGCGCAATCAGGTTGGAAAGATCAGCCAAAGTTCCCGGTTCGTTGGCCAGCATGATTTTCAAACGACCGGTGTGCATTTCGTTTTCAGCCTCTTCACCCCAGGCTATGTCCAGCCAGCGCTCGGGTTCATCGGCGTATTTTTCAAGCGCCTTACAGTCGATGGTATGCACTGCCACGCCTTTGCCGGTTGTCACAATGCCGACGATACGGTCACCCGGCAGCGGATGGCAGCAGCCGGCAAAATGAACCGCCATACCCGGAATCAACCCCTTGATTTTCAGGGGTTCGCCCTTGCCCTTCTTTGGCTTGACGATTTTCTTGAAGCTCGGCAGTTTAACCGACTTGACCACTTTTTCGAGTTTCGACTGCTTATATCCCGGATAAACCGCCTTCAAAACGTCCCAGCCGGTAACAATGCCCTCGCCGACTTTGGCATAAATGTCGTCAATCGTTTCCGCCTCAAAGTTCGGCAATACGTTGACCAGCCCTTTTTCCGAAAATTCCAGACTTTCGCCCTTGAACAAACGCTCAAGAATTTCCTGCCCCAGCGTAATAAACTGTTCGCGTTTATAGGCGCGCACATAACGGCGGATGGCGGCTTTGGCCTTGCCGGTGACCACGAAGCGCTCCCACTCCGTCGAAGGGTGCTGCGCCTTAGAGGTCAGAATTTCCACCTGATCGCCGTTTTGCAAAACGGTACGCAACGGACGGATTTCGCCGTTAATTTTTGCACCGACGCAGGTATCGCCGACCGACGAATGCACCGCATAGGCAAAATCGACCGGCGTCGAATTAACCGGCAAACCGATGAGGTCGCCTTTCGGCGTAAAGCAGAACACCTGGTCATTATACATTTCCAGCTTGGTGTTCTCCAAAAACTCTTCAGGATTGGAGGCCTGCTCCAAAATCTCCAGCAATTCGCGTATCCAGCGGAAATTTTTGCCTTCGGCCTTTTGCCCCTGTTTATAAGCCCAGTGCGCAGCCACGCCCTTTTCGCCGATTTCGTGCATTTCGTGCGTACGTATCTGAATTTCAATGCGCGTATTTTCCGGCCCGATAACGCCGGTATGAATGGATTGATAACCGTTTGGCTTCGGCGTTGAAATATAATCCTTAAAGCGGCGCGGAACCATGTGATATTTGCTGTGCACAATACCCAGCGCCTGATAACAGGTTGCCACGTCATCAACAATAATGCGAAAGGCCATAATATCAGACAACTGCTCAAACGACGCATTCTTCTGCTGCATCTTGCGCCAAATGGAATAAGGCGTCTTTTCCCGGCCGGATACCACGGCTTTGATACCGTTTTCCTCCATATCCTTTTGCAACTGCTCAATAATTTTCGGCACCAGATTGCTGTCTTTTTCGCGCAGGAAGTTCAGGCGGGCGACAATTGAATCATGCGCCTCTTTGTGCAATTCGGCAAAGGCGATTTCCTCCAGTTCGCTTTTAACCTCCTGCATACCGATACGCTCGGCCAGCGGCGCATAAATATCCAGCGTTTCACGGGCAATGCGGGCGCGTTTTTCCGGCGCACAGAAATGCAGCGTGCGCATGTTGTGCAGACGATCCGCCAACTTAATCAGCAACACGCGGATATCTTCCGACATTGCCAGCAGCAGCTTGCGGAAATTTTCCGCCTGCTTGTTGTTGGCCGACTTTTGCTCGATTTTTGCCAGCTTGGTCAGACCATCGACAATCTGTGCCACCTGGTCGCCAAACAACTCGCGGACTTCTTCGACCGTCGTATCGGTATCCTCGACCGTATCATGCAGCAGCCCGGCAATAATGGAAACGGAATCAAGTTTGAACTTGGTCAGGATACCGGCCACTTCCACCGGATGCGAATAATAAGGGTCGCCGGAAGTGCGAAGTTGGGCACCGTGCTTTTTCATCGCAAAGACATAAGCGCGGTTCAGGGCATCTTCATCGGCATCGGGATCATAGGATTTGACCAAATCAACAAGTTCATACTGTCTTAACATTGTAACCTTATTATTCTAATAAAAATTCTTCTAAAATCGTTCTTTGAACGCTATTTTATACTATAATTAAAAAATTAACAATTACTTTAAAATGCAAAAGCCCCGCTCACAATACGGGGCTTTATTCATCGGCAACCGCAGACGGCACTATTCTTCATCAAAATCCTCTCCGGCATCCTCACCCAAATCGAAACCGTCATCCAGACCGCCTTCGTCATCAAGCGAAAGATCATCATCGCTGCCGGCATCTGCCGCATCCAAATCCAGCGCATCGTCATCATCACCGTGAACCTGCATACCGTCATTCATTTCCGTATCCAGCAACAGACCGGAGAACTGCTCGTCCAAATCGGCCAGTTCTTTTTCAGCAGCCATAATTTCAAGCTCTTCTTCTTCCGGCTCCTCGACTTCAACATATTTCTGCAGCCCCATAACCAGAGACTTCTGCAATTCTTCAATGCTGACGGTTTCGTCGGCAATCTCGCGCAGAGCAACAACCGGATTTTTGTCATTGTCGCGGGCAACCGTAATCGGCGCACCGGCACTGATGTCCTTGGCTCTCTGAGCCGCAACCATCAGCAGTTCATAACGATTCGGAATTTTATCAACGCAGTCTTCAACAGTAACACGTGCCATTTTTTTACACCTTATGAAAGAGTTAAATCATTTTTTATGCTTTATATCCGCAAATAAATTCAGATTGCAAGAAAAAATGTCCCTCAACCAACTAAGCTGCTGATTTTGCGACATTTAATTTTGCATAAATTTTTATCGGAAGTTTATCGATATCGCCGGCACCCATGGTTATTGCGATTCCTTTAAAGCCGGAAGCGGCTTCGACAATCTCGTTTTCCGTCATTAATCGCACCGGAACTGTAATCTTGTCCATAATAATGTCGGAACTGACATTCGGAATCGGCTTTTCTCTGGCCGGATAAATATTCATCAAAATCACCTCGTCCGCCAACGACAGGCTTTGCGCAAATTCCGGCGCAAAATCTCTGGTTCGCGAATACAAATGCGGCTGAAACACCACCGTCAGATAACGATCCGGCCAAATCCGGCGCACGGATTTCAGAGTAGCCTCAATTTCTTTGGGGTGATGCGCATAATCGTCAATCAAAATCAAATCTTCGCTTGCCGAGATAATGTTAAACCGGCGGTGAACGCCCTTAAATGCCGGCAACGCCGCCCGAATTTCGTCGGCCGTTACGCCGCAGTCCAGCGCCACCGTAATCGCTGCCGTCGCATTCTCAATGTTGACCATGCCCGGCACCCCGAGTTTCAGATTGAGAATGTCACCGTCACGACCATGATAGTCAAAGCTGTACAAACCGTTTTCCAAACGCAGATTATCGGCATAAAAATCCGCCTTGTCGTTCAAGCTGTAATAACCGTCAACCCTGCGTTTTTTAATTTCCAGCCCTTTCTTGACAAACAGCTTTCCTGCGGGAACAACGTTGCAGGCAAAATCCTCAAATGCGGCAATAATACTATCGCGATTGCCGTAAATGTCCATATGATCGGCATCCATGGAAGTAATCACCGCCTTTTCCGGATTAAGCGTCAGAAAAGAGCGGTCAAACTCGTCGGCCTCAATGACAATATAGTCCGACGACGTATCCACCAGCAGATTGCTGCCGAAATTTTCGGAAATACCGCCCAGAAAAGCGCTGCACTTAACATGAGAATTGTGCAGCAGCCAGGCCAGCAGCGTAGAAGTCGTGGTTTTGCCGTGCGTGCCCGCAATGCACAAGGCCTTGCCCGCGTGCGAAAGAAGGCCGAGAACTTCCGAACGCTTATGCGGCTTCATACCCCGATCAATAAAAAAGTTAAGCTGGCGGTTGTCGCGCGGAATGGCAGGTGTATAAACCACCAGCGTATCTTCCGCATTGCGGTAGATTTCGGCAATTTCCCGTTCATCGTCGACATAGTTGACGGAAATTCCTTCTTCACGAGCCATCTTTTCCGTAAGCGGCGTTTGCGTGCGGTCATAACCGGCCACATTATACCCCTTAAGCTTGAAATAACGAGCCAACGCACTCATGCCGATACCGCCGATACCAACAAAATACACGTTTTTAACATTATCCAAAATCGTCATTGTCTTTTACTTTCTCACTTCCTGTTTAAACATTTCGCCGCGGTGTTCATAACTCTTAAACAAATCAAAACTGGCACAGCAGGGCGAAAGCAGAACGACATCGCCCGGTTCGGCACAGCTCCGGGCCGCTTTGACGGCATCTTCCAGGTTATCTGTGTCAATCACTTTACACAACGGCGAAAAACTTTCAATCAGCTTCTCGTTATGCAGCCCCATGCAAACCAGTGCCTTGACCTTCTTCCGAACCAAATCGGACAAAACGCTGTAATCATTGCCCTTGTCCTTGCCGCCGGCAATCCAAACCACAGGTGCGGTCATGCTGTCCAGCGCATACCAGGCAGAATCCACGTTCGTCGCTTTTGAGTCGTTGATATAAGTAACGCCGTCTTTGACCAATACCGTTTCCAGACGATGCTCCACCTGCGGAAAACTTCTCAGTCCCTCGGCAATTTTTTCGTTGCTGACGCCGAGCCTCATACAGGCCAGAACCGCACACATCGCATTATAAATATTATGGCGGCCCTTTATGCTTATTTCGTCTTTGTCAATCGAGAAAACCCGTCCCGATTCTTTTGCCGTCAACCGGTTACCATCCATATACGCCGCACAGTCCTTTTTGTCAAGATACGTAAACGGCGCCTGCACCGGAACAATGTCAAGTTCTTTTACTTTCTCGCGTACGGCATCGCTGTCATAACCGTAAACAAACAAATCTTCCGGACGCATATTCTGCAAAATCCGGAATTTCGAGTTGATATAATTTTCATATTTGAAATCATAACGATCCAGATGATCCGGCGTAATATTGGTCAGTACCGCCACATCGGCTCTGAAATCATACATGCCGTCCAGTTGAAAACTTGACAACTCAATCACATACAGCGAATGCGCCTCCGCCGCGACCTGCGCCGCCAGCGAAAAGCCGACATTGCCGGCCAGCCCGGCGTCAATTTCCGCCGTATCCAGAATATGCTTAATCAGCAACGTGGTCGTGGTCTTTCCGTTGCTGCCGGTAATACAACACATTTTGGCCGAACTGTGCCGCCCGGCAAACTCAATTTCCGAAATAACCTCAATGCCCCGGCGCCGCAGCTCCTCAACCACCGGATTGTTGTCCGGGATTCCCGGACTTTTGATAACCAAATCCGCATTGTAGATTTTATCAAGACTGTGACCGCCCTCTTCAAATTCAATCCGGTTATTGATCAAAATCTCACGGTATTTGTCGGAAAGATTACCTTTGTCCGACAAAAAAACTTCATGTCCAAGCTTACGGGCCAGCAGGCACGCACCCGTACCGCTTTCGCCACCGCCCAACACAACTGTCCTCATTATTTTCGTCCCTGTTTGTTTTTCCTGCTGATTAATACAGCACTAAAATCGGAGCATTACCTATAAATTGGTTATTGTCAATAATCTTTCTGCCGAGTTCGCCCCGGTTTTTGCGCGTCTCCAAGACATCGGCGGTCGGCGCTTCATACATTTCCAAAATAGCCTGAATCGTCTCCCGCTGCAAATCGCCGATACGTTTGCCCGCAATATCCCGAAACGCGTCATAAACACCTTGTTGATACATCAGAATGCCGGCCACCACGCTCCGTGTCAGCATGGAAACCCGATAAGCCTTAACCGTCTTGTCACAGGTATATGCCCAACCCGTCGTATCAAAACCCTCGGTGTTGACAATCTTGGCAAACTCTCTTTCCAGCCCGGCATACCTGATTTTCTGAACCATTCGCTGACAGGGGTTAACCATATCTTTCAGCAGACTGACCTGCGTTCCTGTTCCATGTTCTTTCTCCCAAACGTCAATAAGCGTTCCCGCGGTATTAATCCGGTCATAGATTTTCAAATCTTTGGTAAAAGCGTTAACTTTATCCAAAGTTCTGGTAAAAGCCCGAACATCAGCAGCCGTCAACAGTCCGTTTTTGGTCGGCTCCAGCGTCCGCAAATCGCTCGCCGAAACCTTATCTTGCTTTTCCGCACCGGGCAGAAATTCATCATCGGGCACCAAAGCTTTGATTTTTTCAAAAAAAGCCGGATCATGCACAACTTTGGCACGGGTTGACGGTCGGGGCACTTTTTCCATTGTCTGCCTGTAATCCGGCCAGCTTTCGGGCATCAGTACATAATACAAATACGGCGAAAGAAACTCGAGGTCTTCTATTCCTTCCAGCTCCCGGGCAATCCGTTTCGGAAATTGGTTTTTAGTTTCTTTAATACCGGGCATATTCAGGATTCGCTCCGGCATATTCGGCACCGTATGCAGATACGGCCCGATATACTGGTAATATTCGGGCGGCAACACGGAAAGCAGAGCCGCCAATTCGTCTTCGTGAGGATTTTTAATGCGTTTTTCGGTCTGCCCGTAATAATCAATGGTCAACCGGAAAACATTGTCAAAAACATTGCCTATATCCCAGTGATAATCATACTTTCGGTCAACAATCCGATTATCGGCAACATATTTCTTAAGCATTTCCTCATAAGGCGGAAGCTTTTTCCCGATGTCCATATCGACATCAAAGTTAACTTTTTTCTCTGCTGCCGCCTGTGCCGCAAAAGCAAAAGCCAATGCGGCCGCAGCGGCTAATATTCGTCCCGTTTTTTTCATAATGCCGTAATTCTGGCCTTAAAGGTCAGCACCTTTTCGCCGTTGGCCGGAACTTCAACCTTCCAAAGTGCCGTCGAAGCGTTTTTCTTGTCGCTTTTCAGACTTTCCGAAACAATCGTCCAGTTACCGCCGAAATTCTGCTCAAAATTAACCGTTGCCGATTCGCTTTTTGCATTTTTGAAAGAAACTTCAAAATCTCCTTCCCAACTGTCCTTGGCCAGTTTTGTCACATTGGCAATCTTTCCTTTTGCCGAAACATCAAACGATTTTCCCAGCAAAAGCTCCGTCTTTTCACCCTTGGCCAACTGCCGGAAGCTGCTTTCGCCGATAAACTGCATATTTCCCTTGCTGTCATTTTCATAAAAACGTACAGTGCCGCCGGGCATCGGCAAACCAAGACCTTCGGCCTCAACGTTGTTCAACTTGAACATGACCTGCGGATTGGCTCTTTCAAATTCGCTGCCACGCATATTTAGTCCCGCATACAAAGGCGAAACCAGCTTATATTCGCGAACAAACCGAACCTTGTCCCGGGCAAACAAACTGACCTGTTTTGACTGCTTGTCTTTAACTGTCGTCCGGAACGGCAGCGTATAAAGATAATAATCACCCAAAGCCTCGCGGCTTGCTCCGGCGGTGCTTTCCGCCACAGCCATATCATTAACGGCGGCTTTCATAACCATGCCGTACATCCGCGGAGCCGCCGGCGCCGGAATTTCGTTGACACTTCCCGCAATCAACTGCACCGCCGCATTCTCATACGCCGTGCCGGATTGATTATCAAGAGTAATCCAGCCGTTTAAGGACAACGTATCACGCCCGTCAACCTCCGCCACATAATCGGCTTTCCAGCTGATGCCCGTTGTCAGATACGCCAGCTCAAGCTTCTTGCTGCCGGCCGTTTTATTGTTGAGCGTTATGTTCAACGTCGGTTCGGCTGTAAGGTTTTCGGGAAGTTTTTCATAAACAACACGCCCCGGAAAATCGGTTTCGATACCGTAATCAAACTGCAAAACAGGGCGACCGTTATTGCTGTCGATAATTTTGGCGCTGCTGAAAGTCGTCTGTCCGGTCTGTTCGTTATACAAAGCGGTTTTTACCGTTTTTCCGACGGATTCATTAAGGATATTATAAGGTGTCAGCAAATTATAATTGTAATTCTGTTCCCTAACCACAATCCCATCACCGGAAAGCATAGCCGTTTCGGGCTTAATCTGATCCGCTACACCGACAAAGGCAACCGAGTTTTTCCCCTTTTCGAGCATAACCTCTCGGGTATCCCGAACAAAACCAAGACTGTTGTTATAAATACTGATTGCCATATCCACGGATTTGCCTTTATCAAGTACAATTTCCTTATCCGCGGCCAAAGCACCGGCGGACGGCAGTAACAAACCGAGAGACAGCAGAACTTCAACATAATTTTTGCGCATTTTATAACCTCGTAAAAGTTGATTTGCAAATCAATATAATCTATAAAATCATAAAAAAAAAGTGATAAAATGCTAATATTGCTAGACTCGGTAACGATATTTTCATAATATTGGGATAACCTGCATTAAAAGCTTAATTTAAGGAGAAAAAACATGGCATGGACTGAGCAAATGGTTGAAGACCTCAAAAAGATGTGGCATGAAGGCTTAACCACCGGCGAAATCGGCAAGCGTCTCGGTGTTTCCAAAAACTCCATCGTCGGCAAAGTCCACCGCCTGCAACTTTCCGGACGTCCGTCTCCGATAAAGAAAAAAGACGAAGCCGCACCGGAAAAGACAATGCCTGAAAAAACGACCAAAAAAGAAGAAAAGGCTGCCCCGGCGAAACCCAAAGAAGAAAAGAAACCGGAACCCGCGAAAGAAGAAAAATTTGAGCCGATTGCCAAAATGTCGTTAAAAAGCAATTTTCCCCACAGCGGCAAAACATCGCTTACGGATCTTGACAACCACACCTGCCGCTGGCCCATTGGCGATCCCAAAGACGAAAACTTTCATTTTTGCGGCAGAAAAGTCAAAATCGGCCAAACTTACTGCGAAGAACACGCCAACATAGCCTACGTCAAGGCCGGAAAAAAATAAAACGTCAGACCAGAAGGAAGGACTCTGAAAAATTATGTCAAAAGGAACATTATTCGGTTTTATTGCCGCTATCGTCGTTGTACTCGGTTCAATTTTATCGGCCACGGACAAACCGATGGCTTTTGTCGATATCCCGAGCGTCATCATCGTTTTCGGCGGCACTTTCGTTGCGCTTTTCCTGTCTTATGAAACGGGTCTTGCACTCAAAGCCATCCGCCTGATGGGCAAATCTTTCGCCAGACACAAAGATTCCGAAGCTTCGCTGAAAGACGAAGTCGGCCAGATTGTCCGCTGGGCTTACATCATTCAGAAGAACGGTTTGCAAGGACTTGAAAACGAAATTACCGACGAAATCCGCACCGAAAATCCATTTCTGGCCTATGGAGCCGACCTGGTCGTTACCGGCTACACGGGTGCGGAAATCAAAACAATTTTGGAAAATATGATGGAATCTCAGGCCGAACGTGACCGCCGCGAAACCGATGCTCTCAAAAAGATGGGCGGTGACGCCCCTGCTTTTGGTATGCTTGGTACGCTGATCGGACTGATTATCATGCTCAGCAGCATGGGGGGGGATCCATCGGCAATTGGCCCAAGTATGGCCGTTGCTTTGGTCACAACATTCTACGGTATTATTCTGGCCCGCCTGATCTTCATTCCGTTGGCCACCAAAATGAGCATGCGCAATGACGTAACCATGTTTAAAAACAATTTGCAGATGGAAGGGCTGGTTCTCCTTGCCGAGCGCAAAAGCCCGCGCTATATTCAGGACAAAATCAACTCCTTTGTCGACATGAACGAGCAGTTTTCCATCGACCGCGATCTCAACTCGGGAAGATAAACATGAAGAAAAAACCGGAAGACAAAATTGACGAAGACTGGATGTCCACTTACGGCGACATGGTCACATTGTTGCTGTGCTTTTTTGTCATGATGCTTTCGGTTTCCAAACCGGACGTTGCCAAATATGAACAAATTTCCGCAGGTTTAAGCGAAGGTTTGGGCAAAAAAGTCATTCAACGCCCGATTGAAATGCTGATGACCGAACTCAACGATGACATTCAGTCGCTGGACATGGAACAAAAAATCGCCATCGGCAGCGATACGCAGGGTATTGTTCTGGAATTTGGCGGAGATATGCTGTTTAATCAGGGCTCGGCAGAAATAAAACCCGATGCCATCCCTGCGCTCAAAAGAATGGCTGCCACATTGCAGTCCGATCGCTATAAAAATTTTGTATTCAGCATTGAAGGGCATACCAGCGACGAAAAAATTTCCGACGAAAAATATCCTTCCAACTGGGAACTTTCATCAGCTCGCGCTTCTGCCGTCGCCCATTTTCTGGAAGAACGAGGCATCGCCCGCGTCCGTATGCGCGCAACCGGCATGAACGACGTCAGCCCAAAATATCCGAATCTTGACCCGTTCGGCGAACCGATACCGGAAAACCGCATCAGAAACCGTCGCGTTGTTATCCATATTGAGCCGTCATTTATGTAGGGAACACATAATCCTTAAAATATGCCGCCCTCGGCATACCATTTTCCGTCATTGCAAACCAAATGAAACACCGCGCAGTTTGGAATTTTATCGTAAGAAACATGATAAAAATTCAATAGTTGTCCCATGGTACCACCATGAATGGCTACCCCGAAAACCGAATAAGGTTCATCTGTCAAACGACCGATTGCTTTTAATACGCGATCCCTTGCTTTTATCCGGCTTTCTCCATTCGGAAAACAAATATCCGCATACTTTTCGTCGGGATTATTCCAATTGTTCAAAATTTCCGGACAACATTCTGCCAAATCAGCAATCGATTTTCCCTCGGCATCACCGTAAAAACATTCGCGAAGGTCTTCACGCACAAATACCGGCACATTAAGCCCCCGGGCAACAACCTCTGCCGTATGGCGCGCCCGAATAAGCGGACTGGAGAAAATAACCCCAAGCCCTCTGCCGCGAAGCTTTTCCAAAAGTTCTTCCGCCTGTTTGATACCGGTTTCGTTCAAATCATAATCCACACCGGATCCCTGCCAGCGCTTCTGCCGGTTCAACTCGGTTTCTCCGTGCCGAAAAACATAAAAATCTTTTCGCATAAAGCACCTCCGAAGGGGGAGTATAAAGAAAAAAACGCTAAAGAAAAGCAAAAAATATATTGATTAATTTGAGAAGCGAATTATAGTAGCAATGTTTCTGCCGCGGGTATAATTCAATGGTAGAATGAGAGCTTCCCAAGCTTTTAATGCGGGTTCGATTCCCGTTACCCGCTCCATAAAAAATACCCCTCTTGGGGTATTTTTTATGGAAAGATAAAACTTGAATCGAACCCGAGCGGGCGTGAGCCGATAGAAAAGCTCCGGTGGAGCTTTTCGTTGCGAACGGTGCAGTTTTGTTAATTTGCGAGAAGCGACAGCGCAACGACGCAAATGTTACAAAACAAACTCAAGATTCCCGTTACCCGCCCTTACATTTGGCACAATCTTACCACCCCTCTTGGGGTATTTTTTATGGAAAGATAAAGACTTGAATCGAACCCGAGAGGACTCGCTAAGGAAAAAATGTCAAAGTAATGACATTTTTTCTCTGCAAGAGCAACGGAATATCTTAGTAAGCAAGGACGCGTCTCCGCGGCCGAAGCGAACTTAGATACCGTTGTAACGAGTAATGTTTACATTACATATTCCCGTTACCCGCCCTTACATTTGGCACAATCTTACCACCCCCTTGGAGGTGGTTTTTTAATGGAAAGATAAAGACTTGAATCGAACCCAAGCGGGCGTGAGCCGATAGAAAAGCTCCGGCGGAGCTTTTCGTTGCGAACGGTGCAGTTTTGTTAATTTGCGAGAAGCGACAGCGCAACGACGCAAATGTTACAAAACAAACTCAAGATTCCCGTTACCCGCCCTTACATTTGGCACAATCTTACCACCCCTCTTGGGGTATTTTTTATGGAAAGATAAAGACTTGAATCGAACCCGAGAGGACTCGCTAAGGAAAAAATGTCAAAGTAATGACATTTTTTCTCTGCAAGAGCAACGGAATATCTTAGTAAGCAAGGACGCGTCTCCGCGGCCGAAGCGAACTTAGATACCGTTGTTACGAGCAATGTTTACATTACGTATTCCCGTTACCCGCCCCATAAAAACCAATAAGTAAAGCTATTGATTATAAGAATTGATAATCGCCGTCGCATTAATAACCGACTGCCGGTACAAGCCGCTGTCCAGCATATCCAGACTGCGAATACAATAATTAGCCACCTGATTTGCGGCCAGATCGACATCGCCGAAAGTCGCCGGTTCTGCCGCCTTTTCTCTGGCCTTTTCCAAAATACAGGCATTCAGCTTGCCCTGCGGGGTCAGCGGTGTCTTGTCCTCTTCCGGAAAAGGAGCCATCCCGCCGCATGCCGAAACACTCAACAAAAACAATGCCGTTACAAAAATTTTCTTCATTTTAATTTACTTTGCAAACAAAGTTTCCAGAGCTTTTTTCTTTTCGTTAATTTTCTGCTGCTGTTCGGCTCGGTTGGCCTCTATCTCAGCTTTCTTAGGCTCATACTTGGCCTTCTGTTCGACAGCCTTTGCCTCTCTTTCAGCTTTTTGTTCGGCCGCTTTGGCTTCGCGCTCTGCTTTCTGAGCCTCATATTTTTCGGCAGCGGCAGCCTTGGCGTCAGCAACTTTCTGCGTCAGTTCATCTTGCTTATTCTGAAGCTTTTGTGCTTCCTCAACCAAATTAAATTCCGCTCTGGCTTCACAAACGGACAAAGCAACAGCCGATACAGCCAAAACGGCCAAAAACTTTTTCATAAGCAGTCTCCTTACTTTTCTCAAGTTCCCTCTTAATAAGTCAATACTATAATAAGCTGCCGAAACTTCAAGCTTTTTAGTTACGTTTCACAAAAAAAATGCGGGACGATTTTCGCCTCCGCATTTTTAGCCGTAAAATTAACAAACTAAATCGTCTTGCATGACAATATTGATTGCTCTTGCAGTTTCAGGGACGACGGACGACCCCGCCCCGCTTCATCACCGCCTCCATGCGCAGGCCGATAATCTTGGCCGCAGGCTCGGAACGTTCATACCAGTCGGCATATCTCCGAATACCTGCATAAAGCTGCGGATGGTGGCTCTGATAACGCTTGCAAAGCACCAGTGCCTGTTCAATGGTCAAAGCCTCTGCTGCAGCGGCAATCGCATCTTTTGACAAGCGATAATCACCGGTTCTGGCCACCCATTGCTTCCACAAAAATTCTTCTGCCGTTTCTTTCTGCGACCTGACTTCCGAAGCCGGAACAGCCTTTTCTTCTTTTGCATCACTACCGACAGCAGACGGCTTTCCGATTGTTGATGCTTCGGCAGAAACTTTCTCCGTCTGCTCCGATTTCGGCTTACCGTTAAGCTGATTTACATCTTTTTCTGTCAGGTAAGAAACTCTGTCACAAAGCTCGCCATCGGCAATATTGCGCCTTTTCAAATAATAAACCAGCAGCCAAATGCCAAACAAAACCAGCACAACTGCCATAATAATAAAATCTTTCATACGAATAAATTTTTAAGTAAAACAATAATTTCTTAATAGTCTTCTGAATTTTTTCTGCATAGCACGAACAAAGGCTCTTGTCTAGACAAAAAAAATCCACAAAATCACGAATTAAGAGTTATCAAGACGTTCTCCGGTTTGAGTCTTTTTTGCTGGAATTTAAAAAAATAAAGTGCTATAAAACGCGTACATAAGATTCTATTTAAAGTAACCCGGGGCCGGAAGATTAGGCATAAAATCGTCTTAATCCGAGGGCCTTTTCTATGTTAACCAAACGAGGATAAAAATATATGTCTGACGTTAAGATGAAAATGATGGACGGTAACGAAGCCGCAGCTTCCGTTGCCCACCGCATGAACGAAGTCTGCGTAATTTACCCGATTACCCCGTCGTCACCGATGGGCGAATGGGCCGATGCGTGGTCTGCGGCTAAACAGAAGAACCTCTGGGGCGTCGTTCCCGAAGTTCAGGAAATGCAGTCCGAAGCCGGTGCTGCCGGCGCCTGCCACGGTTCAATCCAGGCCGGTGCGCTGACCACCACCTTCACCGCTTCTCAGGGCTTGCTTCTGATGATTCCGAACATGTACAAGATCGCCGGTGAGCTTTCGCCGTTTGTCATGCATGTCGCCGCCCGTTCTCTGGCCTACCATGCTCTGTCCATTTTCGGTGACCATACCGACGTCATGTCCTGCCGTCAGACCGGTTTTGCCATGCTGTGCTCCAATTCCGTTCAGGAAGCTCACGACTTCGCGGCCATTGCCCAGACGTCCACGCTGCGCTCCCGCGTTCCGTTCATGCACTTCTTTGACGGTTTCCGCACTTCGCACGAAATCAAAAAAATCAAAGTTCTGTCCGACGATGACCTCCGCGCCATGTTGGAAGGCGTAAACTACCAGTTCAACGCCGAACATGCTCTGCGTCCGGAAGCTCCGGTCATCCGCGGTACGGCTCAGAACCCGGACGTTTTCTTCCAGGGACGCGAAGCCTGCAATCCTTTCTACAATAAGGTTGAAGGCATTGTTCAGGAAGAAATGGATAAGTTTGCCAAAATCTCCGGCCGCAAATACAACGTTGTTGATTATGTCGGTGCCGCCGATGCCGAACAGGTTATCGTCATCATGGGTTCCGGCGCCGAAACGGTCGAAGAAACCATCAATTATCTCAATGCCAACGGTGGCAAATACGGTCTGGTCAAAGTTCGCCTGTATCGTCCTTTCCCGACCAAGTCTTTCCTGAAGGCTTTGCCGAAATCCGTCAAGGTTGTCAACGTTTTGGATCGTACCAAAGAGTCCGGTTCCATCGGCGAACCGTTGTATCTTGACGTCGTTGCCACACTGACACAGGCTTTTGCCAACAACGAAATCTCTTCGATGCCGCGTATTTTCGGCGGTCGTTACGGTCTGTCGTCCAAAGAATTTACGCCGGGCATGGTCAAAGCCGTTTACGACAACGGTGCTTCGGCCAAACCGATTAACGGTTTTTCGGTCGGCATTACCGACGACGTCAGCAAAACCTCGCTGCCGTTTGACGATTCGATTGACACCGAACCCAAAGACGTTGTTCGTGCCGTATTCTTCGGCCTGGGTGCAGACGGTACCGTCGGCGCCAACAAAAACTCGATTAAGATTATTGCTGAAGACGCCGGCAAATACGGTCAGGGTTATTTCGTCTATGACTCTCGCAAATCCGGCTCGATGACAACATCGCACCTGCGTTTCTCGGACAACCCGATTAAAGCCGCTTACCTGATTAACAAGGCTGACTTTGTCGCCTGCCACCAGTTCCCGTTCATGAGCAAGGTTGATATTCTGAAAATCGCCAAACCGGGCGCAACCTTCCTGCTGAACGCACCGTACAAGGCCGACGAAGTATGGGATCACCTCCCGATTGAAGTTCAGGAAGAAATCATTAACAAAAAACTGAACTTCTACACCATCAATGCTGTTGAAGTTGCCCGAGAAACCGGCATGGGTCAGCGCATCAATACCGTTATGCAGACCTGCTTCTTCGCAATCTCCAACATCCTGCCCAAGGACGAGGCCATTGCGCAGATTAAGAATGCCATTAAGAAAACCTACAGCAAAAAAGGCGATGCCATTGTTCAGAAAAATTTCCAGGCTGTTGACGCTTCTCTGGAGCATCTGCACAAGGTTGAATATCCGTCTTCCGTCACGTCCAAATTCCACCGTCAGCTTCCGGTTCCGGCCGATGCTCCGGAATTTGTCAGAAAAGTTACCGGCGAAATCATTGCCGACCGCGGCAACGAGCTTCCGGTTTCTGCTTTTGAGGCGGTTGTCGACGGCACCTGGCCGACCGGCACGACCAAATATGAAAAGCGCTGCATTGCTACCGAAATTCCGGTTTGGGATCCCGATACCTGCATTCAGTGCGGCAAATGCTCGCTGGTCTGCCCGCACGGCGTTATCCGCATGAAAGTTGCCGACGAAGCAGAGTTAAAAGACGCTCCGCGCGGCTTCAAGTCTGCACCTTACAAAGGCAAAGAATTTGCCGGCAAACAGTTCATCTGGCAGATGTCGCCCGAAGACTGCACCGGCTGCGGAATCTGCGTCAGCGCCTGCCCGGCCAAGAACAAAGCAGATCCGTCCAAGAAAGCAATCAATATGGATCATATCGAAAACCATCTGGACGAACAGAAAGCCTGCTGGAAGTTCTTTGAAACCCTGCCGTACGTAAAACGTACCGAAGTTGCCAAGAATCTTCCGAAGACCACACAGATGATTCAGCCGTTGTTTGAATTCTCCGGTGCCTGCGCAGGCTGCGGCGAAACCCCGTACATCAAACTGCTGACCCAGTTGTTCGGTGACCGCATGGTTGTTGCCAACGCAACCGGCTGCTCTTCGATTTACTCCGGCAACCTGCCGACCACGCCTTACACCAAAGACGAAAAAGGCCATGGACCGGCTTGGGCAAACTCGCTGTTTGAAGACAACGCCGAATTCGGCCTGGGTATGAGATTCTCCATCGACCAGCAAACCAAATTTGCCCGCACCCTGCTTGAGGGCTTAAAGGACAAAGTCGGCGAACTGGCAGACAAGATTCTGAACAATCCGCAGTCTACCGATGTTGAGATTGACGATCAGCGCGCCAATGTCAAAGCGCTGCGCGACAAACTGGCCGGCATCAGCACCCCCGAAGCCAAATCCCTGTCCAAACTGGCTGATTACCTGATTAAGAAGTCGGTATGGATTCTGGGCGGCGACGGCTGGGCATACGATATCGGTTTCGGTGGTCTGGATCATGCCATCGCTTCCGGCAAAAACATCAATATTCTGGTTATGGATACGGGAGTTTACTCCAACACCGGCGGCCAGCAGTCCAAGGCAACCCCGATGGGTGCTTCCGCTAAATTTGCGACAGCCGGTAAATCTTTACCGAAGAAAGATTTGGGCATGATTGCCATGTCTTACGGCAACGTTTACGTCGCTCAGGTTGCTTTCGGCGCCAACGATACACAGCTGATTAAGGCTCTGAACGAGGCTGAGGCTTATGACGGCCCGTCCATCGTCATCGCCTATTCGCATTGTATCGCACAGGGCTTCAACCTTGCCGACGGTCTGGAACACCAGAAAGCCGCCGTCGATACCGGTTCTTGGCCGCTGTATCGTTACAATCCGGAAAACATCGCTCAGGGCAAAGCACCTCTGACTTTGGATTCCAAAGCGCCGAGCAAACCGTTGTCCGATTATATGTCAAACGAAACGCGTTTCCAGGTCGTCAACAAGATGAACCCCGAACGTTATGAGACCCTGTTGAACAAGGCTCAGGAAAACGTTAAGGAAAAGCGTTCTCTGTATGAACATATGGCCGAGTTTGCCATTAAAGAAGGTGCCGAATAAGCTCCGTCTTTAACAAAAAAAACCTCTCACCCTTACCGGTGAGAGGTTTTTTCTTTGTCACAAAAAGTTCACAAATAATTTTATACAAAATATTTGACAAAAATTTCCGAATATGGTATATTTTTTTCATAATCAACCCAGCAAGGAGAAAACATTATGACCCCGACCCAGTATAATAAACCTCTCCACCAGGAACGTCCCCGCAAGATGTACTATCAGCTGCCGCAGGAACATAAAGAAGTTGTCAGCCTGATGGCCGAACTCTACATTCAGAAAGCGCTCGCACGCGGCGAAAAAGTAGAACAATACCAGAAATTTGATTTATACAATTACTTAAGCAACAAATATTCCGACGCCGACTTGGACAAAAAGCATAAAGAGTTATCCAAGAACCGGCAGCAATACAGCGAACAGCAACGCTACCAGATAAACAACAGTTTATATAACCCCATCGGAAGAAACTGATTTCAAAGCCCCGCTAAACCGGGGCTTTATTTTTGCCTCTGGTTCAAAAAAAAACGCAGTGTTTTTTACAAAACAACTGCGTTTTCATAACCGACCGTATAACTCAGACGTTTAACCCGTAATGAACAAGTATTTGACGCATACGTTCATAGTCCAGATTTTGTTCGGCCGAGAGTTTTCCCTGCGTAAGCTGCAGATTTTTCAACTTGCAAAACTCCCTGCGCATTTTTTTTATTTCCTCTCCGGAATAAGAAACATGTGAACTCGAAACCCGGTTAAACTTTTTTCCGGCACAAACATTAATAATAGAATTTTTCATAACTGAAAAAAAATTTAAATTAATAAATCCAAAAAACTAATCTCGATTTCGCCAATCTATCATCTTTTCTCATATTGTAAATATCTTTTGTCAAAAAAAGCACATTATTTCACTAAAAACAAATTTTTCTGTTGCAAATACGACCACAAAAGGTTATGTTGTTTAGACAAAATATTATAAAATTTTAGTAATTATTCTAAATCTCTGCTTATGGAAATGAAATACTTACGACCGACCGACGATTTCTGTATGCTCAAATCGTGGTCTGCGGCAAAAAAAGAATTTGCCCAAAAGGGTTATTACGGAAAGGTCGTTCTGGGCTTAACCCAATTGAACCGCACCGAACCGTTATCCAAACTTTTCATCGGAGAGGCTCCGCCGGAGCAGTTGCGAGTAATCCAATGGATCTGCTATGCAGGAACACAGGGCGTCGTCACCATCCCCGCTTTTTATCACAAAGAGAGTTATGCGCCATACAAGGACATTCACCTGCTCTGTGAAATTCCCGCGGGAACGACTTTCGTCTGTGACGAGGAAATCTTCTGTTTCGAACATGAAGCCGTCGAAATTGACGGGCAAAAGCTTGAGGATTGGACCATTTTTTCTCTTGCCTACATCGACAATGAAGAAATGGCCAAATTTATCGCCATGGTCTGGGGTGAAAAACCGCTCAGCGCCACGCTGAACAAATGCACCATCATCAACAACGGTATGCTTAACACCGAATTTTCCAAAAGCGAAAACTATGTCATTCCGGTTTGGAACATCAGGTGCGAGGCAAACAATTTCCGCCTGTTGGCCGCCTTTACCGAAGATTATGTATTGTTCGGCATGTACGACTTCAACACCCTCAACTGGCAGCCTGTTCCGCCCGGCAAAGGCTTTATGCGCGACAGAAAGTATTATGTCGTTTCCGATTCTCCGGACAAAGGCTACTGTTTTAAAGAAAGCATGTACCTGTCTTTCAGCGAAAAACCGTCTCCCTGATCGGACACGGTTTTTCTTTTTTTATTTCAGATTTTCCGGATTCAAGACTTCCAGCTCCGGCAGAACAAACCGCCCGTCTTTGCGGACTAGAACGTCATCAAACCAGATTTCGCCGCCGCCGTGTTCCGCGTCCTGCATCTGGATTAAATCCCAGTGATTGGCGGAACGGTTGCCGTTAAACGCATGTTCATAGGCGTTGCCGATGGCCATATGAAAAGAACCGCCGATTTTTTCATCGAACAAAATGTCCAAAATCGGATGCGTTATATACGGATTCACGCCCAGCGCAAATTCGCCCATATAGCGAGAACCCTCGTCCGTATCCAAAATTTTCTGAAACAGCTCGTCGTTAACCTGCGACGAAGCCCGTACAATCCGCCCTTTTTCAAATTCTAGCCGAATACGCGAAAACACAGAACCGTGATAAGCGCTGTCGGTATTAAATTGTACATAACCGCTGATAGAGTCCTTAACCGGCGCCGTATAAACCTCCCCGTCGGGAATATTGTACTTTCCGTCACTTTTGACCGCGGGAATTCCTTTTATTGAAAATTCCAGATGCGTGTCGGGTGCAATAATTTTTACCCGGTCCGTCTTTTCCATCAGTTTCTGCAAATTGGTCATTGCCGCCCCCAGCTTACGATAGTCAAGCAGACAAGCCTCAAAATAAAAATCTTCAAAATCTTTCAGCGACATTTTAGACATCGCCGCCATTGTCACGTTCGGATAACGCATAACGCACCAGCGTTTGTTCAGCCGCACGCGGGTATGCACCGTTTCCCAAAAACATTTGGCCCAAAGCGCATTCTTTTCCGCCGGCAGTTCGGAAAGCGCAAAAATATCGTCAAAACCGCGGATACCGACATATCCGTCACAGCTTTCCATCAGGCCCTTGTGCATTTCGGCATAGGCCTTAATCTGCGCTTCGTCCGCATTACGCAAAAAATCGCGGATAAAAGCGTTGTCGTTGCGGTAATAGAACGGCACACCGCCGGCACGTGCCACCGCGGCAATCACTTCTTCAAACAGCGGCTGCGCCGAATTGCCGAAACATTCCACATAAATTCGTTCGCCTTTCTGCACACCGATTGAATAATTGACCACGTTTTCGGCCAGCCTGACAATTCTTTCGTCTCTTTTCATTTCATTATTTCTCCGTTCCAAGATTTTTAAGATATTGGTTCAACAGCTGCACGCCGAAACCTGTTGCTCCTTTCGGACACAATTCCGTATCCTCACCGGCAATTTCCATATCGGCCATGTCAATATGCGCCCAACTGACCCCTTTTTTGATGTACCGCTGCAAAAAAGCTGCCGCCTGCGACCCGTCGCCGACATTTTTGCCGACATTTTTCATATCCGCAACATCGGAGTTTATCCATTTGTCAAACGTTTCGTTCAACGGCAGTTCCCATAAAGGCTCGCCGCATTCGACGCCGCTTTCGGTTAACGCGCGGATCAGCTTTTTGTCATTGCCGAAAATCCCCGCATATTGTCCGGCCAGCGCATAGGCAACCGAACCTGTCAACGTTGCAATATCAATTATCCGCGCCGGTTTAAAACGTTCCTGCGCATACCAGAGCAAATCAGCCAGCAACAGACGTCCCTCACCGTCCGTATCCGTCACTTCCACCGTCTGCCCCGACATCGACCGGATAACGTCAAACGGATGTAGAGCCTTCCCTGAAGGCATGTTTTCCACCAATCCGACCACAGCCGCCACATTAATTACCCGGCGCTCCAGAGCAATAGACTTCATCGTCGCGGCAACGGCGGCGGCTCCTGCCATGTCCGCATACATATTTGCCAGATTTTTGCGATCTTTCAGATTAATGCCGCCGGCATCATAGGTAACGCCCTTGCCGACCAGAACCACATCTGTCTCTTTACGACGCTTGTCGCCGTGCCAGACGATCACACCGACCCGGGGCTTGGCCTCGGAACCTTTGGCAACCTCCAGCAGCATATTAAAATCCTGCTTACGGAGTTCCTTTTCATCCAGAATATCCACATCAAGCTTCAAATACCGCAGCCGCTCCACGTCCGCGGCAAAAGCTTCCGGGGTCAGAAAATTGGCCGGTTCGTTAACCAAATCGCGGGCATAACGCACCGCATTTGCCAGCGAGGCCATATCCACGAAATTATCCAGCGAAATCTCTCCCTTTCCGACGCTGTCAAAATAAACTTTTTCCAAAGCGGGATATTCTTCCGCCGGTTTTTTGGTAAAATACTTGTCAAAGCGATATGAACCGAGCAGCATGCCGAAAGCAAAATTATGCGCAACTTCCTCCTTACTCAGACCGCACCCTTTAACGTCGTCAACCCAGAACTTCGCCACCCTGTTTTTGGCCAGTTTCCGTACCAGACTGCCGCCGACTTTCCGTAGATCAAGCTTCCGGGGACGGCAGCCTAAGCCAACCGCCATCAGCCGCCCCTTGGATGAATAGGTCTCGACTGTCGTTCCGCTTTTTCCCTGAAAATTTTCGGCCTTAATCGCTCGTTGCAAAAGCCGACATTCTTCTTTGTCCAGAAAACATGTATATTCCGAGTCGCAAAATCGCTGTTTTTCGGCCAGTCCGATAACTTTCACATCACACTTTTCCGTGCATTTTCGGTTAAAAACGATTTCAAGCATAAAAAATCTCTCCCAAACCGCAACTTTTTGCAGATTATACACAGAAATAAATAACAAAACCCTAATTTAAACTGGTCAAATTAAAAAAAATAATGTAAAATTTGGACAAAATAAAAATTTTCTGACAAACGAGAAAAGTTTTGGTCAAAAGGCGGGTAGAAAAATTAGACGGCGCATTTCCTGACTTCGTTAACGAAGCAGACCTTTCTCTCGACCAAATTTTAGATACCATTTCCGCGTCAAATCTTCCTCTGCCCGAACCGGAACAAAATTCTCAGGACGAAAAAATAAACCGTTTCGAAGATTTCTATCAAAACAAAATTTCCGAAACTTGCGACGACATCCTCATGTTGGAAAAAAATGCAGCCACCATCGTTCAGGCCGACATCGAAAATCTTTACAAAGGAAGCTTTGTCCGCGAATTCGCCGCCCGTTATCACATGGACGAAAACGACGCCAGGGAAAAACTCCGCCTTGACCTGGCCGGACAACTCCAGTCTTGGGGCATGAAATGTATCAACAAGCGCCATTATGCCCTGCCCCGCGAAATCAAACACATCATCCGCATGGACTTTTACGGAACCGTCGATAAAATCGATGAGAAAAAAGACGGACGGAGTTCCAAAAAGCTTTCGGATACTTATCGGCGGCGCAGCCCCGAAAAAACCGCCGGCACCAAACCGGCAGACTACAATCTCGGTTCATCTCCGGTCTGGATTGTTTTTCGCCAATTTCGCAGTTTCCGGCTGCTGGAGCGAAACCTGCCGGAACTGCTGATTAAGGAAGGCGTCTCGCCACAGGATTACAAACGGCTGAACGCCTACGACCTGTCTCAGGTTCTTTACAACCATTATATTACCAAAAGCAAGCCCGACGCCGAAAGGAAAGAACGGGCTAATTTGTTTCTCGGAGCAAAATACCGCTTTGTAAAAGCCTTTATCCGCCGCAACAAAACCGCTCTGCGCCGCATTATGGACATGCGTGGTTACGATCACCGTTACACTGAAACGCTCATCAAACACATGGAGCAATACGGTGTGACAGGAGGATTCGATGTTATCGAAAAAAATTACACGCAGGAAATGCTGGAAGAATTAAAAAAACGGAAGCTGCTTTCTCCGGAAATCAAGGTCGGAGACCCGATAACCGACGACCAAATCGCCCGGATTAAAGCGGCCGGCTTTATCGGCACAATTTTAGCCCGCGACGAAAGCGGTAACCCGATTACCGGCCCCGAACTTAACGTTCATCATAAAGTGGCCGTCCAGGACTGCGGTGAAAAAACCAACTTCGCCGAAGTCAATCAATTCAAAAACCTCTGCCTGATTATCGAACCTTACCATTTCTTTGCCCACTCTCTCGACCGAACGGGCATGGCCAACGGCGCCGAATATTATGTTTCCCGCATTGAAATCGGCGAAGACGTTGCCTTTTACGGCGGTTTCAACAAACTGTTCCAGATTGAGTATGATTTCGGCCAATCACGAACCGGTTTATACAACAGAAATGCACTGGACGCTTTCCGCAACAGCAAACGTCTGCTCGACACCGGCGATGAATACTGGCAGCCGGACAAAATGCCGCGCCGGCAAAAGAAAGCCGCAAAAAAACTAAAACAGAAACAAGCGTTGGCAGAAAAAAATACACAAAACACAAATAACGCCGTTCCGCCGGTACCAATAAACCGCCCCCCGGAAAAAGACGAAGAAATAATCGAAAAGCCTGTCCGGACAAAAGAAAAAGCCGCCCAACGTCGTGACAAAATATCACGCAAAAAAGACGAATATATGCGTCTCCGCAAAAACCTGATCGAAAAACGCAAACAGTATTTAACCCTGCGCGCGGCCAAAAAATCCGCCATCAAAACCATCAGCCGGTTTGAAGATGAGCGAAAACTCGAAAAACTTATCCAATACACAATGAAATCACAAGGACGCAAAAGATGAAGCGGCTTTTTGAAAATCTGAACAAAATATCCTCGCGGCATCAGGGCAAGCCGGTAAACGTCCAAAAAATAATTCTTGCCCAAAAAGAACTGGTTCAGAACCGCAACGCATCCCTTCCCCATGATTTTCTGGAATTTCTGCACCGCTGCAACGGCATCTCTTACGACGGCGCCGCCATTTTCGGCATTGCGCCCGAGGGACGGATTTTTCTGGACCTTGTTCAGGCCAACAAAATGAGTCCTCTTTCCGGCTTCCCCGAACTGGTTATACTCGGTTGTGACGAATTCGATTATCTGGCTTATAATGCCAAACGTCACCAGTATCAAATCATTGACAAGGAAGACTCGGAAGTGCTAGAAGAATATTCGGATATTGAACCGGCAATTCTGCACATTTTGAAGATTTAGACCATGAACAACATTTTTCAACCCGACGAACATAATCTTGAGCGAGCGGCTCTGACCATCAAAAGCGGCGGCCTGGTCGCCATGCCGACCGAAACCGTTTATGGTTTGGGAGCCAACGTTTACATTGCCGCGGCTGTTGCCAAAATTTTCGAGGTCAAACAGAGACCGTTCTTCGATCCGCTGATTTCTCACATTGCCGAAACCGATTTTCTGAAAACCTACGCCCAAACCGACGAACGCGTTATGGCTCTGGCAAAGCAATTCTGGCCCGGACCGCTGACCATGATTTTGAAGCGCACGGACAACAATGCAGCCATTGATCTGGCCTGTTCCGGCCTGCCCAATATTGCCGTTCGCATGCCGTCGCACCCGGTTGCTCTGGAACTTATCAAAAAAAGCGGCGTACCGATTGTTGCACCTTCAGCCAACAAATTCAAGTCTGTCAGTCCGACCACGGCACAGCACGTTTTCGACAGCCTCGGCAACAAAGTCGACATGATTTTGGACGGCGGCGCCTGTACGGTCGGCGTTGAATCGACCATCATCGATGTTACCGGTAAAAATATCATCATTCTGCGCGCCGGCGGAACGGCAAAAGAAGATCTGGAAAAATTCTTAAACGAAAAAGTCCTGTTATCCGACGGCAGTCCGGATAAACCCAGCGCTCCCGGCCAACTGCTCAAACATTATGCACCGAACCACCCGCTGCGCATTAATGCCGCTACCCGACAACCAGGCGAATTTTTTATAGGTTTCGGAAAAATCGCTGACTGCGATCTCAACCTCAGCCCGACCGGTGATCTTCGTGAAGCAGCCGCCAACCTTTTTGCCTTTCTCCGTCAGGCCGACGCAGTTCCCGGTTATACGGGGCTTGCCATGTCTCCCATTCCCGAAAACGGTCTCGGTCTGGCCATCAACGATCGCATCCGCCGTGCCTCATATAAAGCTTAAAAAAAGAGGTTCCGCTTTATCGGAACCTCTTTTTGCAAACACCAGACAGATTACTTTCCGCCCAAATTTATAAAAGGCACAGAATTACCCAGCATATACTGCGGCAATTTTCCATCCCATTTCTGAACGGCTTCATACTCCGTCAGTCCCTTGTTTTTGGACAACGCCTCCGACTTAATTTCCATCGCTTCGGCTTCGGCCTTGGCGGAAATCAGTTTTTGTTCCGCTTCTTCCTTAATGCGCTTGGTATTGTTTACGGCTTCCTGAGCTTTTTGCTCGGCAATAACCTTATCCTCTATCGCACCTTCAAACTTATCAGAATAATCTATATTGATAAATTGAAAAGTTATGTTCTGGAAAAAGCGACTGTCCAAACGCGTCTTTAAACCGGCAACCACGTCTACTCTGGCCTTGTCTCTGTTAGCCACCAGTTCCTGTGCCTGCCATTTGCCGATAACGTCCTTGAGAACATCGTTTAAACTCGGAAGAATTGCTTTTGCCTCATAATCCAAGCCGACTTTCTCATACAACATATGAACATTCTCGGGATTTAAATCATACGTAAACGTATATTCCAAATCGGCAGTCTGAATATCTGAAGTGTATGTTGCGGTTTTATCCGTCATTTTCCGGGTTCGGACGTCCATTTCTATCATTGAGGAAATAAAAGGCCACTTAAACCCAACACCGTTCATATATGAATGTTGGCTGACCTTGCCCAATGTAATCAAAACGCCCCTGTACCCCGGACTTATGGAATAAACGGACGAAATCAGGGCAATAAGCACCACAAGGCCGCCGATACCGACTCCGACCCACTTCATAATTTTTTCAACAGACCAATTTTTACTTTCGCGATTTTCATATCTGTACATAAAAATAAAATTAAAACAATAAAACGTTCTTTTAAAAAACATTGCATATTTTAAATAACAGCTTTTGATTTTATATCCTGATCCCTGAAACACATGGTTCCATACTGAAAAACAGCCGGGCGGTTATCGCGTATAACTCTTTGACCAAAACCTGCTAAGTGAAAAATCGTCGCTGAAACGAATTTTTCAATGCCTTGTAAATTTAAAATCCGGTTTTATATCATTAACAATAGACAAAAAAACTTATATCATGGTTAATGATACTTTATTTTTAAACAAAAAACAACATTTTTTACAATATTGTCTAATCAGGCAGACTTTCAAAATATTTCTTCGGCTTGACGTTCCATTCCGTGCAACGCCAGTTCTCTTCGTCGTCTTCGCGTTCAAACACACAGACGCCGCCGGTGGTCACTTTTATGTCATGTTCTCCGGCAAAACCGTTAAAATCACCGGTCAGATACGGAGCAAAACGGATAACGCCGTTGCTGGAAACAACCATGATGTTTTCACCATGAAAATTTTTGAAGACTTTTTCGCCGAACTTCATCCAGGTATGAATACAATCCTCCGGCGAAACTTTCCAGCCGTCCGGCACAATCGCCTTTTCATTCCACAAGTCAATCACGCACTTGCCGGTTTCCTTAAGCTCGTCTTCGCTCATTTTTTCCGGATTTTTACCCTCTTTGGCTGCATAGACCCGCCCCAGACGCAGCATAACTTCGTCCTCGGTCTTATCCTCGTCCGGACCGTAATCGACTTCACGGAAAGAGTCGTCAATTTCCAACGGCATACCGCCGCCCATTTCTTCTATTGCCAATCTGGCCGTGCCGATTGTTCGTTTCAGCGGCGCAGCAAAAACCAGTGCCGGAATCAGCCCCTTGGCTTTCAGGTAGCGCCCCACGTTCCGACCGCGTTCTTCCTCGACCAGATCCAAATCCGTACGCCCGCCGACACGCCGCGGCGTTTCGTCTTTCGTAAAAGTGTTACCGTGTCTGGCAATGATAATTCTCGTCGTCATCAAAACTCTCCCGTTTCGGCCAAAACCGCTTCCACTCTGGCAACGTCTTCCGGCGAATCAACCCCGGAAAGCGAAGACATTTTTTCAAAATTGCGATAATCGACTTTTACACAGCGAACCTTAATGCCGTTTTCAATCCAGCGCAACTGCTCCAATCCTTCCAACCTTTCATAAACACCTTCCGGAAGCTTGGCGATTTTGCGCAGAATGTCCATCCGATAACCATACAGTCCGACCTGACGGCAGACCGGCGACATCGGCATCGCCGCCCGAACCTTTTCTTCCTTGCGAATGGCCGGAATAATGTTTTTGGAAAAATAAAAGGCATCGCCGTTCTTGTCAAAAACGGCCGTTGTACCGCTGAACGGCGTGGCTTTTTTGTTCTCGCGTAACTTGTCAAGCTGCTCCCAACTCAGATTAACCACCGGTGTAACCGTCTCCACCGCATTGTTATTATAATACTCGGCAATAACCGCTTCAACAAACCATGGCGGACAAATCGGATTGTCGCCTTGCAGATTGACCACGAATTCCGGTTTGTCGGCAAAGCTCTCGGCTGCCTCAACCACACGGTCGGTACCGGTCGGACAATCCGGAGACGTCATCACGCAGGCAATGTTTTTACTCTTGCAGAAATCGGCAATCCGCTCGTCGTCGGTTGCCACCACGGCATGACAGTCTTCAAATTTTGCCGCCGTTTTCTGCGCATTTTCCCAAACCCGAAGCAACATCTCTTTGCCGGCGATTTTTGCCAGCGGCTTTCCCGGGAAACGGGTCGAACCATAGCGCGCCGGAATGGCAATCAAAGTCTTCATCTTTTTTCTTCCTTTCACAAATTTTATAGGTTATGCTATATCAGCGTTTAGGACAAAGCAACAAGAGAGTCTGGTTTATGCAGAAATATTCCGAAGATTATCTGCTTGACAGGAGAGTTAGGATTTTTCAACCGCTGGACGGTTATCGCGCCTCAATCGACGCGGTTTTTTTGGCGTCTGTTATTAAGCAAATAAAAAAAGGAGATACAATTCTTGATGTCGGCTCCGGTACCGGCGCCATTTCTCTGTGTCTGGCCGAAAGATTCAAAGAAAACGGCCCGCGGATTACGGGGCTCGAACTGCAGCCCGAACTGGCCGAACTGTCAAACATGAGCGCCGCGGCCAACGGATTTGAGAGCTTTCTAAGCTTTGCCAATACCGACATCGCTGTCCCCAAAAACTGCCCGTCACCTTGCACGTTTTCACACGTTATTACCAATCCGCCCTATTCCGAACACGACATGCCTTCGCCCAATCCCGGCAAAGCTTTTGCTCACAACGGCAAAGGCTTCAGCCTCTCCGGCTGGATAAGTTTTTGCCTGAAGATGCTGCGCCCCAAAGGCTGTTTTTATATGATTAACCGCGCCGAAGCCGTTACCGAAATCCTTGCCTGCCTGCACAATCGCATGGGTGCCGTAACCGTTGTTCCGTTGTTTTCCAAACCCGGACAAAACGCCAAAAGAGTCATCATTACGGCCCGTAAAGATTCAAAAGCACCGGCCGTCATCTGCCCCGGATTAACCATACACAACCCCGACGACGGCTACACGCCCGCCGCGCACAAAATACTGCGTCTCGGTTGTTCATTGGAAGAAGCACTCAACGGCTAAGCTCCGAAAACGACAACACGTCGGCCGCCGTCCCTCTGGGCTTTCTGAATAGAAAGAATAACCTGTTCGATAAGTTTTTTGGCCGACGTCGCCGGATCGGGAAAAATACTCACACCGATGCTCGCATCCAGCCGGTGTTCGGTAAAGTTATCGGCAACCGGCTCGTCAAAAGCAGCCTTGATACGCTTGATTTCCACGTCCAGATTTTCCAAATTGTCAACATTCGGAATCAATATCCAGAACTGATATTTCAAACCGCTGGCCACCGTAAAGGCCTTTTTAAGACTGAGAACCAGACGTTCCGAAAGTTTGCGCAGAATCAAATCGTCTATGCCCATGTTTTTAAAAGCCTTTAGATTATCAATGCTGACGCCGGCCAGCGCAATCATGTTCTTCTTTTGTCGGACATCTTTATAATTCTCCGCATTAACCGCCATTTGTACACGGTCTTCAAGCAGATAAAAATTAGGCAGACCGGTCAAATCGTCATAAAGTCCCGAAACCAGATTGGCCTTGGTCATAATCTTGTTGCCGATGAGAATAAACGTAAAATGTTGATTATCCGGCAGATACACAGCCTCAAAGTTCATGCGCTGAACTCTGTTGTCGGCCAGACGCAGACGAACCATCAGATTTTTGTCGTTGGTCAGCATTTCGCCGATATTTTCGGCCAGCATGTTCCAGTCTTCCTTAACCACGAACTTAAGAAAATTCTTTTTCAAAACGTCTTCCTCACCGGCCACACCGAGAACTTTCAAAAATGTCTTGTTGGCATATTCGATTTTATCGTCGCGGACGATTACGAACGACCTTTCGGAATTGCGAAAAACCTTGTTGATAATATCTTTCAGATGTACATCAGTTTCTTCAATAAAATCCTGAACCGCAATTTCTTCCGATTTTTTACCGGCTTTTTTGCTCTGTTTGATGGTTTTCAGCTTTGGCGTTCCGTCCAGGCTTTCCAGCGCGTTCAAATCAATGTTGAGACTGTCGGCCGAACTGAGAATGCCGAGATCGACGTTTTTGTTGTGCGCCTTGTTGCCGACCCCCTCCAGAAAATCTATCGTTTCGGTGTCAAAAACCAGATTATGATTGGCCTTATCCATAGCAAAATTCCACAAACATTCCTTTTTTGACACTCATTTTAAAATTTTTATTTTCAAAAAACAATTAAATAATTGGCCACTTGAACAAAATATTTGCTCTTTGTTAACCTTAATCGTTTAGGATAAGCTAAAGAAGTTTAAGCAAATACGAAAATACGGATAAAACCATGGCAGAAGAAGAAAACGAAGCCCCGGAAACGCTTCCCGAAGAAAATACAGAAAAGAGCAGCGAAGTCGGCGCCAACAGGTTTCTGGTCAAAGAAAGATACGAGATAGATTATTCCCAGCCGCTTCCCTGGCTGGACAGCAACGGAGCCAAAGCATTCCGAGTCATTGATCGCATAGACACCAAACGCGGCCTTTTCGCACTGCTTTGTAGCAACACGAGCTGCCCGCGTTCAACTATTCTGCCCTACATCAAGTCCATTGAATGTCGCAGCCTCATGAAGCTTGTCGAATTCGGCATTGTTACCTGGCTGCCGGAAAAATCACGTAATCTGGCACTGATTTACAAAATTCCGTACGGCAAAGTTTTTGAGGGTGGCAAAATCGATTTAGACATCCGCAATTCCGAAAAATTCAAAAACACGCTCATCAGTCTTCTTTCCGTTGTCGAAGCCTTGAAAAGCTACAATATTACCCATCGAGCCATTCGCGCGGACAACCTGTATTACGCCAATGCCGAAAAGACCGAAATTCTGGTCGGTGACTGCGCTGCGTCGTTTCCTGCCTTTTATCAACCGTCTGCCTATGAAACGATTGAAGATATGCTCTCCATACCGGAAGGACGAGGCAACGGCAGTGAAAAAAACGATATTTACGCTATCGGCGCCGTCATGATGGCGCTTTATCTCGGGCACGAACTCGGCAGCGACATGAGCACGCCGGAACTTTTGCGTATAAAACTGAAAAAAGGAAGCTATGCAACGCTGCTCGGTGATGATAAGGTATCCAACCAGATTTCGCCGATACTGCGCAGCCTGCTTAACGACGATGTCAATTCCAGACTCAACTATGTTCAGGCATACAATCTTCTGGAGGGAAAATCAATCAACTTTGTCGGCGGAAATACGGCTGACCGCCCCAAAAGAACCATATCATTCAACGGCGAAAAATTTTATACCGCGCGCGATTTTGCCATTGCTATCAGCAATTCGCCGCAAGAAGCTTATGAACTGGTAAGATCGGGAAAACTGCTTGACTGGGTGAAAAACGGCCTCGAAAACGAAAAGCTGGCCGGCAAAATCGAAAAGATGCTTGCCGCTTCGCCGGAAGGATCCGTCAGCACCGACGTCATCATCGCCAAAATCTGCATCTTACTGGCGCCGGAACTTCCTCTCCGGCTGCGAGAGTTATGCTTGTTTCCGGACGGCGCGCCGAAAGCCATCTTCTATGCCCTGCGCAAAGGAACGAATACCAAGGCTTTTCACGAACTTTTCTCTTCAGAGTTGATAAAGCTTTGGTATCTTGAACAGGAACATATGCGTTCGCCGGCCAACGCCGCAGAATTCCGAGTTTACATCAACCGCCAGGACATCGGTTACGGTCTAGATCGTATTATGTATGACTTTGACGACGACATTCCCTGCGTCAGCCCATTGCTCGGCGACGAATTTGTCAATTCCCCAACGCGGATATTGCGCGCTCTGGACAACACCTATGCCCGACAGATTGTCAAAAGCATGCCCTACGACCGCAACATCATTGCCTACCTGCGCTGCAAAATGGGCAAAAAAATTGACGGTATTCTCACGGATCTCGGTTCCGGCAAGGATTACCTTCAGGCCGGCGCCATTCTGCGCCTTTATACCAGCATGCAAAACAAATTCGGTCCGGCGCAGCTGCCTCATTTGTCGCAATGGCTGGCCAGTTCGTCAGTTCCTGTCATTAAAAGCTACCATAACCTGAAATATCAAAAATTTCTGGAACGGGAACTGCTCAAAATCAACAAAAACGGCAAGCTGCACGAACTCTGCGACATTCTCGAAAACGAAGAGGCACGTAACAAAGACAAGGCAAATTACGCCAAAGCTGTCAGCGACATCAACTTTTTGCTGTCTGAAAAAAACAAACTGATTAACAACAGTTATAAAATGGACGAAGAAGCACGCAGTCTGGCCATCAGGTTTACGTCCATGCTGGCAATCATGGTTATGCTGGCCTCCTTTGTCTTCAACCTCATTTTGTGGGTAATCAAATGAAAAAAGAAAACACCAAAAAACCTTTGGACAATCTGAAAAAATCCTACCGCAAGCTTTCCGTTATCCAGAAGATGCTTCTGTTCATAGGCTTGTTGTTCATCGTCATCAGCACCCTGCCCGCCGTCATGGTCTTGCTCATCGGCCTGCTTCCGACCTTTACGATTTTGGTTACCGACCCCAAAAACACCGACAAACTGGTAATTGTCGGCAGTTTTAACCTTGCCGGTGTTTTTATCTATTTGATGAGCATCATCAACACTTTTACCATACACAATGCTTTTTTCATCGTCGGCGATATTTTTAATCTGATTATCATGCTCGGTTCGGCCGGATTAGGACTGGTTGCCTATTATGAAATTCCCAACCTGTTTATGTTTATATCCAAGGCCTCTGCACAAAAACGGCTTAAAAGCATCGACGCCAAACTGGCACATCTGGCCGAAGACTGGGGCTCCGAACTCATTGACCGCCAAAAAGATTAAAAAAGGGAAATAATAAGGATTTAGGGAAAATAAAGCGGAGCACTGCGGCAGCAAAAATAGTCCGCCGGACTATTTTTCGCCGAAAAGCAATGAGACTTGTTGTTGTGAGAAGCGACAGCGCTACGAAACAACAACCTAGTCGGAATTGGCATCAGTACGTGAGCATTTTTTCAGCTCGCAAAATCTGTACTAGACACC
>CALXTV010000017.1 GCA_944391505.1 uncultured Alphaproteobacteria bacterium
ACCGATGACGAGGGCAAAGCTATCGGTACCGTCTTTGAAATTGAGAGCGGCGGTACACACGGCCGGATTTTGTCCCGTACTTCCCGTACCGGTACGCAAGCAGAGGCCATCGAATACTGTGACAGCCTCAACACCTCTACCGGTCTTGCCTGGAATCTGCCAACAGTGGCTCAGATGGTTACGGTTTGCAAGAATAAAATTTCCGGATTTGCCGAGAATGTTGAATACTGGACCGGTACAAGTAATCAGACATTTAGGGGAATAGGCTGTAGCAATTTTGGTGGTTCTCAAACACCAACATCCAACTTCTCTTATTTCTGTGCGGCAGCGTTCTAAGCCGGAAAGCAAAGCCCTCTCTTCCGAGAGGGCTTTGTCTTTGCCGGACTTGACAGAGGGGAGAGGGTGCTCCCCACGATGCGTTTAAATTTTAGAAATTATAATTGATTGACGCGGCCAGAATATGAATGTCGTTTTCATAATCGGCACGCAATGAGCCGCGAGCCGTATCGCCGTCGTGGAAGCCATACAGCATGACCTTTCCCTTGTCGGCGCGAATATAGGTATAGCCAACGTTAAAAGTCCATTTGTCATCATACTTATATTCGACACCGGCCGAATACCACAAGCGGTCGGCGTCGGGAATGCGCGGCGTGCGGTATTCCTGCCCGACGGCACTCTGATCGACGGCAAAACCGGCGCGAAGTTTCCATTGGTCGTCAACCTTATAGCTGGCACCGATTGAGTAAAAAGTGGTGTCTTTCCATTTTTCCTGCGTAACGTTGTCCAGCCCCTTGTCGCCCTTGATGCGAAGTTCTTCAAACGAAGACCAGTAAGTGCGTCCGAACTCGGCCATGACCGCCCATTTGTCATTAATGTCATGATAAGCACCGATGGTCAGGTTGGCCGGCGTGGTCAGTCGCGCGGAAATGTCCTGACTGGCCAGCGAACGCATCAGCCCCTCAAATTCGATGTCGCCTTTCAGCTTATGTTTAATCTGGCTGCGATAACCTATACCGAAACGAGTCTGCGGGGTCAGTTCATACAATGCGCCAAGCTGATAACCGATGTCAAAAGTATCGCCCTCCAAACGCGCCTTGTCTTCGACACCCGGAAGAACGCCGCCGGTGTAAGGATTGGGCACGCGAACGCCGTTGCGCAGCGTCGCCTTGATATACTGCATTTGAAAACCGGCGCCGAGCGAAAGCTCATCGGTGGCCTTGTATGCGACCATCGGCGTCAGCGTGACGGTGGTTACCTTGGACAATGTGCCGTGAAAACGCCCTGCCCACAAGTCGTTATATTTGGTAATCATGCCATAGGGAACATTCAGTGACAGCCCCACCGTGAAACGGTCGTCCAACTGCTTTGACATATACATTGCCGGGGCAACGGCCGCGTGCACGATGTCGCCGGTATAGCCGGAATCCTGAAAGCCCGGAAAATCATCGCCGGGAATGACGGTGTCGGCGTGCGCCCTTTTGGCTCGTGAGCGCGGCGCAATCCATGTGCCGCCGACGGAAATTTTGGTTCCTTTATGGCGGGTCAGACCGGCCGGGTTAAAATAAGAATAAGAAATGTCTTCGGCTCCGGCCGTGGCACCGGCAAAGGCGTTTCCCTGCGCGGCGGCGGACTGTTCTTTGAGGTTGAAACCGGAAGCGACGGCGTCGGCACAGACAAGAACGGTTCCGACGGCAGTCAAAGTCAAAAGTTTTTTCATAAGTCACACTTCAGTTGTTAATCCGACGCAACATAATGTGCTGAAGTTCCTGCCGTCCGTAACGTAACAACTTGCAACAATCGACAGAAAAAAAATTGTAATAATTGTTCACAGTATGTTACTGAATTTACCGTATAACCTCATTTGCCAAAAATCAATCCTTTAATTATCCCCCTCTGGACAAAGAAGCACTTATTTATGTTTTTCAATAACTTATCATATCTTTAAGAAAGTACCAAAGGAGCCCGCCAAATTATGCCTTTACAAAATCGGGGGTTTTTGGTTACATAAAGTATTATTAACTTCGGAGATTTTTATCTTGAGGGACTTTGTACGTTTCTGCCTGAGGCTTTTTTTCAGGTGCTTTAAGGTCAGATGCCAGATTGACTTTAATGAAAAATTTTTGCCGCAAAAAGGCGTTTATGTTTCCAATCACGTTTCTTATCTTGACCCCCTGCTCTTGTTTGCGTTTTTGCCCGGTAATCCGGTTTTTGCCCTGAACGGGCATCTTTATCGCAAACGCTGGATACGATTTTTTATGCGTACGGCCGAGATTGTGCCTTTTAATCCGATTGAGCCCGCCGACCTGAAAAAGCTGATTGCAACGGTGGACGGCGGCCGTCTCTGCGTGATTTTTGCCGAAGGGCGCATGACCGAAAACGGTGGTCTGATGAAAATTTACGAAGCGCCGGGGCTGCTCGCCGACAAGGCCAACGCGCCGGTCATTCCGGTTTGGATTAACGGGCCGCAATACGGCTATTTTTCCAAGACCAAAGGAAAACTTCCGCACCGGCCGCTGCCGAAGATGAAAATTACGGTCGGCAAGCCGAGAAGCTTCAAGCTCAAAGACGAACTGCGCCGGCAGCGCGACCACATCAGCAACGAAGTTTATATGATTTTGCGCGAAATGTCTTTCGAGTGCAATTATAATCCGAATATTTCGCTGTTTGCGCAACTAATGAAAACGGCCAAGGTTCATTCCAAAAAAGGGCTTTACAAACGTCCGCGCTTTGTCGAGGATATTCAGCGCGTGCCCAACACCTACAAAGACATCATCATCAAGTCTTTTGTGCTCGGCAAATATTTCAAACGCCACACGCCGCAGGGTGAGCCCGTCGCGCTGCTGCTGCCCAATTCGATTGCCGCTGTCTGCGCCTTTTTCGGGCTTTCGGCCTATGAGCGCATACCGGTTATGCTGAATTTTTCGGTCGGCGCCAAAAATATCGCTTCCATGTGTCGAACGGCAGAAGTGCGTATGGTGATCACTTCTTCGACATTTATTAAAACAGCCAAACTCGAAAACGTCGTCGAGGTTTTGAAAGCCAACGGGCTGAAGGTTGTTTATCTGGAATCTCTGCGTAAGGAAATCGGCCTGTGGAGCAAAATCAACGCCTATCTGCGTTATAAAATCAAACGCGTTCCGCACAAAGACGGCGGCAGCAAAAAGGCTGTTATTCTGTTTACGTCCGGTTCCGAAGGCGCGCCCAAAGCCGTGGTTTTGAGCCATGCAAACATTATCTCGAACATCAAGCAGATGTCGGCGATTGAGACCATTAATACAACAGACACGGTCTTTAACGCGTTGCCTATGTTTCACAGTTTCGGTCTGACGGTGGGCACGCTGTTTCCGCTGCTGGAAGGCGCCAAGCTGTTTTTATATCCGTCTCCCCTGCACTACCGCGTCGTGGCCGAAATCGTCTATGAAATCGGCGCAACGATTATGTTCGGAACCGACACGTTTTTCCGCGGCTATGCAAAAATTGCACACCCGTTCGATTTTCACAACGTCCGATTCATGTTCGGCGGTGCCGAAGCCGTAAAACCCGACACCCGCAATATGTGGATGGAACGTCTGGGCATAAGGGTTCTGGAAGCCTACGGTTCGACCGAATGTTCGCCGGTGGTTACTGCCAACAACCGGATTTTCAACCGTTTCGGATCTATCGGCAAGCTGCTGCCGGCCATTCAATACCGCATTGAACCGGTGGAAGGAATTGAAAAAGGCGGCGAACTGGTCATCAAAGGCCCGAACATCATGCTCGGCTACATGCTTCCCGAACATCCCGGTAAGCTGGTTCCTCCCGAAGACGGCTGGTATCATACCGGCGACGTGGTCGAGATTGACGAAATCGGTTTTGTTTATATTAAAGACCGGATTAAACGCTTTGCCAAAATCGGCGGTGAAATGGTTTCGCTGAATGCCGTGCTGGACATGGTCTGCAAGGCTTATGAATGGATGGGCGGCGAATTTCAGTACGGGGTTGTCGCCGTGCCGCACGAGAGCAAGGGCGAACAGATTGTGCTGGTAACCAACAACAATCAGGTGACGCAGGAAGTCTTACATTCTTATATCAAAAACAACGGAATGTCCGAACTCTTTCTGCCAAGGCTCATCCTTTATCGGGACAAGCTGCCCGTTTTTGCAACCGGAAAAGCCGACAACGTGACTTTGAAAAAAGAAGTTTTGGCTGAGTTGAAAGCTAATTCTGCAACCGCTGCGTAAGTTCATAAAAGCCCCTAAGGGGCTTTTATTTTTTCCCATGTAATAATTCGTAATTTTATTTGGTTTGTCAAACCGCGCCGAAGATTCAAAGATAGAAGCAGTTAAACAACTGCGGAGATTTGAATATGAAACACGGAAAAAATTTTACGCTCGGCGAATATGTAATCATCAAAAAGCCGGATCTGGTCGAAGTCGGAAACAATGTGCGCATTGCCGATTTCTGCCGCATTTCGTCTGCCTGCGTCATCGGTTCTGACTGCGAGATTGCGCCCGGTACCTATATTGCCGGCGGCGACGGAAAATACACCTTTGAAATGGGCGATTGTTCCAGTCTGGCTGCCGGCGTCAAAATTTGGCTCAGCAGCAACGATTATGTTAACGAACTGGTTACGCACTCCATTCCCGAAGTTAAAGAAATTCAGGGAAACGTCCGGCTCGGTAAATATACCGGCGTCGGCACCAACTCAGTTATCATGCCCGGCAATGATATTCCCGAAGGCGTCAGTATCGGCGCATTGAGCTTCGTGCCCTCCAATTATAAATTTGAACCCTGGACGGTTTATGCCGGACGCCCCATTCGTCCCATCAAAAAACGCAACAAGGAAAACGTTATTAAAACGCTGCGCAAAATCGGCTATCTGAAAGACTGAAAAATTAAAGCCCCTCTTGCGAGGGGCTTTGGTTTAATTTTCTCTATTGTCAGAAGCCGTCAGATAATCAATTATCATCTGATAATAGGCCTTATCTCTTTCGCAAGCCGCAGCATCTCGTTTGGCCGCCGCCTGCTCCGCTGTTATATCGTCAAAAGCCGTAACTTCTTCGGTTGAAACGGCGCAGCGGTTGCGGGCAATATCCGCAATTCCACCTTTGACAAAATAACGCCCGGTTACCTTATCCGCCTCATCCAAAATCCGAACCATCCCGTTGCGGAGCAATACAGATGTCGGTGCTCGGGCAACCAAAACCGTTAAATCGCCTTTGATACCGGGAACAACAATTTTCGGCGCCGTATCCGTCCGATAAATTTCATTCGGCAGCGATATTCTGTAGATAATGCCTTTTTTCATGTCCAACCTCATTCAAGAGCCGGAAGAAACCGCTAAGCGGCTTCTTCCTCCATTTTTTTGGCCTTTTCAAGAACGTCTTCAATCGTGCCGACCATATAAAACGCCTGTTCGGGAATGTGGTCGTATTTGCCCTCCAAGATACCCTTGAAGCCTTTAATCGTATCTTCGAGTTTAACAAAAACGCCTGGCGTTCCGGTAAAGACTTCGGCAACATGGAACGGCTGCGACAGGAACTTCTGAATACGACGCGCACGGGCAACCGTCAGCTTGTCTTCTTCCGAGAGTTCGTCCATACCCAGAATGGCAATAATATCCTGCAGCGACTTATATTTCTGCAAAACTTCCTGCACCTGACGGGCAACCTGATAATGTTCGTCACCGACAACGGACGGATCCAAAACGCGGCTGGTCGAGTCAAGCGGGTCAACCGCCGGATAAATACCGAGTTCGGCAATCTGACGAGACAAAACCGTGGTGGCGTCCAAGTGGGCAAAAGTCGTTGCCGGCGCAGGGTCGGTCAAGTCGTCAGCCGGAACGTAAACCGCCTGAACGGAAGTAATCGAACCGTTTTTCGTGGAAGTAATGCGTTCCTGCATGGCACCCATATCGGTACCCAAGGTCGGCTGATAGCCAACGGCGGAAGGAATACGTCCGAGCAAGGCGGAAACTTCGGAACCGGCCTGCGTGAAACGGAAAATGTTGTCAACGAAGAACAAAACGTCCTGATGCTCTTCATCGCGGAAATATTCAGCCTGTGTCAGACCACTCAAAGCGACGCGGGCACGGGCTCCCGGCGGTTCGTTCATCTGACCGTAAACGAGCACGGTTTTGGATTTTCCGCCTTTCAGGTCAATAACGCCGGATTCAATCATTTCATGATACAGGTCATTGCCTTCGCGGGTTCTTTCGCCGACGCCCGCAAAAACGGAATAACCGCCGTGTCCCTTGGCAATGTTGTTAATCAGTTCCATAATCAAAACCGTTTTGCCGACGCCGGCACCGCCGAACAAACCGATTTTGCCGCCTTTGGCATAGGGTTCAAGCAAGTCGATGACTTTAATGCCGGTGGTCAAAATCTCGGTTTCGGTCGACTGATCGACAAAAGCAGGAGCCGGACGGTGAATCGGGAATTCCATCTTGGCCTTTACAGGGCCGCGTCCGTCAACCGGTTCGCCGATGACGTTGATAATGCGACCCAAGAGTTCGGGACCGACCGGGACCTGAATCGGTTCGCCGGTATTGACAACTTCCATGCCTCTGACCAAACCGTCGGTCGTATCCATGGCAATGGTACGGACGACGCTTTCGCCCAAGTGCTGAGCAACTTCAAGCACAAGTTTTTTGCCGTGGTTGTCACATTCCAAAGCGGTCATGATGTTCGGCAGTTCGTCTACATTATCGAACCGGACGTCAACAACCGCGCCGGTTACCTGCGAGATATGCCCGAGATGACCGGTTCCCCGCTCTTTTTTCTCTGTTTTCTTAACTTTGGCAGCGGCGGCCTTCTCTTCCTTCTTCAGCTCTTTAACCTCGGAAGCGACGGTATTTTCGGCTTTTTTCCGGCCGGCAGTTTTTTTGACCGTCGTTTTTGCCGCTGTTTTCTTTTCAGTCATTCATCTCTCCTTCTAATTCTCTCTTAAAGCGCTTCGGCACCGGCGATAATTTCCGTCAGTTCGGTCGTAATCGCCGTTTGGCGGATGCGGTTATAGCGCAGGGTTAATCCGGAAATCATATCTTTGGCGTTACGGGTCGCGTTATCCATCGACGTCATGCGGGCACCCTGCTCGGACGCCTGGCTGTGAACAACGGCCTGAAACAGACTACTGCGGAAGACTAGCGGCAGCAAGCCGTCCAAGATCTTAAGCAAACCCGGTTCGTAGTCATAAAAAGCACCGTTGCAGATATTTGGTGTCTGCTGACGGCAGATGTTCTCGTTTTCGGCAATTTGAACCGGAAAAACCTGTTCAACGACAATCGTGCGATTGATAGCCGAACGAAACCGGCTGACGACAATTTCGCAAACGTCGAAAGCACCTTGGGCATACATATCCAAGATTTTCTGCCCCAGCTCAACCGCCTCGTCATATCTGGCGCCTTTTCTGGCCATTCCCTCAATGGTATCGACGATTAAGTCGGCGTATTTGCGCTTGAGAATATCGCGCCCTTTTTTACCGACGCACAATATCTTTACATTTTTGCCTGCAGCTTTAAGCTCATCTATCCGTTTTGACGCTTCACGGGCAACGTTGGAATTATAGCTGCCGCAGAGGCCGCGGTCAGAAGTGAAAACCAAAAGCATATAGTTTTCGCTTTTGCCGCTGCCACGCATCAGTTCGGGATAGACAAACCGGATGTTCTTTTTTTCTTCCTCCTGCCGGAGTTCGTAAAGGACACGGTTTGCCGAGGTTAAGATATTGTTATTGTAGGACCGGCATTTGTCGATTAAACCCTGGGCGCGCCGCAGACGAGCCGCAGCAACCATCTTCATCGCCGAGGTAATTTTCTCGGTGGATTTAATCGACTCAATTCTGGTTCTTAACTCTTTTAAGCCCGCCATTGTTTTTCCTTACGCTGCTTTTTCCTCACCGACAAACTCGTTCAGAAAGCCGTCAAAGAACCCGGTAAGCTTTTTATCCAGTTCCTCCGAAATGACCTTCTCTTCGCGAATCTGTTCCAAAAATTCAGGATGAGCCGTTTTGACGGCCGTCAGGGCTTTTGCTTCAAAGGCCTTGACCTCGCTGACCGGAACTTTGTCAAGATAACCGCGGACACCGGCAAAAATGGCAATAACCTCTTCTTCAACCGGCATCGGATGATAAACCGGCTGTTTCAAAAGTTCGGTCAGTCTTTCGCCGCGAGCCAGCAGATTTTTGGTCGACTGGTCGAGGTCGGAAGCAAACTGGGCAAAAGCCGCCATTTCGCGATATTGCGCAAGTTCCAGCTTAATTTTGCCGGCAACCTGTTTCATGGCTTTAATCTGAGCTGCAGAACCGACACGGCTGACGGAGATGCCGACATTCACAGCCGGACGGACACCTTGATAAAACAGGCTTGTTTCCAGGAATATCTGACCATCGGTAATTGAAATAACATTGGTCGGAATATATGCGGAAACGTCACCGGCCTGCGTTTCGATTACCGGCAAAGCCGTCAGAGAACCGGCGCCCTCGTCATCGTTCATTTTGGCCGCGCGTTCCAGCAAACGCGAATGCAAATAGAAAACGTCGCCGGGATAAGCTTCACGCCCAGGCGGACGACGGAGCAGCAGCGACATCTGACGATATGCCGTGGCCTGTTTGCTCAAGTCATCGTAAAAGATAACGGCGTGCATGCCGCGATCGCGGAAATATTCACCCATGGCACAACCAGAATATGGCGCAATAAACTGCATCGGCGCCGGATCGGAAGCCGTTGCGGCAACAACAATGGTATAATCCATGGCGCCGTGGTCTTTCAGAGTTTTGACCACCTGGGCAACGGTTGAGCGTTTCTGACCGACGGCAACATAGATGCAATACATCTTCTCCTTTTCGGATTTTGCCTGATCGTTAATATGCTTTTGGTTAATAATGGTATCAATAATGATTGCGGTTTTACCGGTCTGGCGGTCACCGATTATCAGCTCACGCTGACCGCGGCCGATCGGAATCAGAGAATCGACAATTTTCAGTCCGGTCTGCATCGGTTCATGCACGCTCTTCCGCGGAATAATACCCGGCGCCTTTACTTCGGAATAGCTGAATTCTTTTGCCTTAACCGGCCCCTTACCGTCAATCGGTTCACCCAGAGCATCGACAACCCGTCCTAAAAGCTCTTTACCGACGGGAACGCTCACAATCTTGTCCGTGCGTTTGACGGTATCGCCTTCTTTGATATCCTGGTCGGAACCGAAAATAACGACACCGACATTGTCCTCTTCAAGGTTAAGCGCCATTCCCTTAACGCCGGATTCAAACTCGACCATTTCGTTTGCCTGAACCTTGTCCAAACCGTAGACACGGGCAATACCGTCGCCGACGGACAAGACACGGCCGACTTCCGAAACGTCGACATTGACGTCGGACTTGGCTATTTTATCCTTGATAATGGAAGATATTTCACTTGCGTGTACAGACATTATTGTCCACCTTTCATTACTAATTCCAGACGATTCAGTTTGGATTTAAGAGAATCGTCAATCATATTCGAGTTAAATTTTATCACCAGACCGCCGAGAAGTTCAGGCTTAATTTCGTATTTAACCACAACTTTCCGGGAAAGCATTTTTTCCAGATTGGCGCGAAGTTTTTCATCCTGCGCGGCGGAAAGCACCTTAACCGTTCCGACTTCAACTTCAGCGATACCGTGCTTTTCATAAAAGATATGGCGAAAAGCCTCCAGAATCTGGGGAAGTTCCGCAAAGCGGCCGTTTTCGGCAATCAAATCCAGACAATTCAGCGTTTCGTCGCTTAACTTCATCTTGGCGGCGACGGCCTTTAAAGCAGCTTTTTTGTCGTCGACGTTCCATAACGGATTGGAAAGATATTTGACGATTTCGGAATCGGCTTTCACGGCATCAAGAAGCTTTGCCATGTCGTCCGAAACCCGGGACACCGCTTTTTTGGCCTCGGCCGCTTCGTAAAGCGCCAAAGCGTAAACACGGCCGATTTTGGTTTTCGAATCTTTTTTCACTGTTTTGCTCTCTTTTTTTAAGATGAACGAATGATATATAATAATTAGTTTCAAATTTGTTAATATTCCGTTTTTTTCACATAAACGAATAAGGGTCGATGTCAACTTCCACACGCACGCCGGACGGACAGTCGACACGACGCAGCCATTCACGAATAACGTCTTGAATTTTAATGTTTTTCGCAGCTTTTACGAGCAGACGGTAGCGATATTTTCCGCGCAGCATATACATCGGCGCAGGCGCCGGCCCCAGCGTTGATACATAATCCGTATTCGGCGCAACCTGCCCCAGACGCACGGCCATTTTTTCGGTTATGTCCCGATTGGTTCCGCTGACAATAATCGCCGCCAGTTTTCCGTAAGGCGGCATTTTGAGAATCCGTCTGGTTTGTTTTTCCAAAGTTAAGAACTTGTCTCTGTTATTTTCTATAAGTGCCTGTAATACCGCGTTTTCCGGATAAAGCGTCTGCAGATAAACGGTACCTTTTTTATCGCCGCGGCCGGCACGACCGGAAACCTGGGACAGCAACTGAAATGTTTGCTCTGATGCTCGCAGATCGCTGCCCATCAGCCCCAAATCGGCATCGACAATTCCGACCAGTGTCAGGCTCGGAAAGTGATGACCCTTGGCCAGTATCTGCGTGCCGATGAGAATATCCACCTCCCCTTGTTCCATCTTGCGGATAACCGCCGAAACTTCGGCCAGAGATGAAGTAATATCGCTGGAAAGAATTTCAATCCGTGCATCAGGGAAACGCCCTTTGACCTCTTCGGCAATCCGTTCCACGCCGGGACCGCAAGCTGTCAGTCCGTCTTCGGAACCGCATTCCGGGCAGCGCGGCGGAATAGACGTCGTATAGCCGCAATGATGACAGACCAGCGAATTGCTGCTACGGTGTTCGGTCAGCCAGGCAGTGCAGTTCGGGCACTGAATCCGATGTCCGCAGTCGCGGCAGATGGTCAGCGGCGCATAGCCGCGGCGATTGAGAAACAAGACCGACTGTTCGCCTTTTTCAAGGTTTTCCTTCAGTGCCCTGACCAAAGTCGGCGCAAGCCACGAAACACCCCAGGTTCCCTTTTGCGGCTTATCTTTCTTGAGGTCGATAATCTTAATCTCGGGCATTACCGCCGCCGCGTAACGGCTTGTTAAACGGACAGAATCGTATTTTTTCTCCTCCACGTTGCAGACGGTTTCCAAATCCGGGGTCGCGGTCGAAAGAATCAGCGGAAAATTTTCAAATTTGGCACGGACGACCGCCATGTCACGCCCCTGATAGTTGACCACGTCTTCCTGTTTGAACGAATGGTCATGGCTTTCGTCAATAACAATCAGGCCGAGATTGGCAAAGGGCAGAAACAAAGCAGAACGCGCGCCAACCACCACCTTGGCGCGGTTTTCAATAACCGCGGTCCAGTTATCCATACGCTCACGCTGTCCAAGTCCCGAATGCCAGCAGGCCGGACAAACACCAAACCTTTTTTCAAAACGGCTCAACCACTGTGTGGTCAAAGAAATTTCCGGTACCATAATCAACACCTGACGCCCGTTTTCCAATGCTTTGGCCACGGCCTCGAAATACACTTCGGTTTTGCCGGATCCGGTCACGCCGTCCAGCAGCGTAACCGAAAATCCGCCGCCGATTTTGGCAACCAGCCGCGCGGCTGCCTCCTCCTGTTCGCCCGTCAGGACCACTTTTTGGTGTTCGACATCAGGTTGCCGAAAAGATTTTTTCTTTTCAACGGTAAAAGGTTCCAATACGCCGGCATCAATCATGGTTTTAACAACGGCCGGACTGCAGCCGGCGCCGGCACAGATTTCCGTCCGCGTATAAGGATAATGACTCAACAAATCCATTACCCGCCAGCGGGCATCGGAATTTTTGAGCTTTGCTTCGGCCAGCGTTTTGCCGGAGAGCCGATACAAGGTGGTGGTCTGTTTATCGTCAAAAACGGCCTTTACGCCCATGACCATTTTGAGCGTAAGCCCCAGAAATGCCATATTGTATGAGGCGACAAAGGTTATAAATTTTCGCATAGATTCAGACAACGGCGGAAAATTAAAAACTTCGGAAACCGCTTTAATTTTACTTTCTTCCAAATTGGAAGAGCGGCCGATTTTCCAAACAACGCCTATCTGCTTTTCCCGCCCGAAAGGCACGCGCACAAAAGAACCGAGCGGAATATCCTCTCCGATCCTGTAATCAAAAACATCGTTGAAAGGCAACGGCAACAAAACGCCGATAATCTGTGACACGACCATCCTCTGAACTGTTATCTGCCGCTTATCATATCAATTTGTCGGTTTTAAAACAAACCCGATTGCACTTTACGCACAAAAAAACAAAACCGCACTTCTCCGCGGCCGATTAATTAAAATATACGAAAAGTTAACCGGAGCGGCGTATGCTGAAAGTATGAAGAGCGAAATCAAATATAATGCAGCCGACGACGCGCGGGAAATTATCCGCCGGTGGCAAAGCTGGCTTAAAAGCGAGCGTGGTTATTCCGAACATACGCTGGACGCTTATTTTCGCGATTTATCGGCTTTTTTCGACTTTTTTGAAAAACCTCTGACTCTGGCAAAGCTCGGACGGCTTGACGTGCGGGATTTTCGCGCTTATCTGGCTTCCCGTGCGGCAAAACATCTGGAAAAAAGCTCCGTTGCCCGTGAAATTTCGGCGGTAAAGAATTTTTTCAGATGGCTGGACAGTCATAATATTGTCAAAAATTCGGCGCTTAGTGTCATTTCGTCGCCGCGAAAGCCGAAAATTCTGCCGAAAGCCCTGGAAATTGACGATGCTTTCGATGTTCTCAAGCAGGCGGCCAAACCGCAAAACACCAAGAATCCCGACGATGCCTATTGGATAAGCCTGCGCGACAAGGCCGTCTTTGCCCTGCTCTACGGCTGCGGACTGCGTATTTCGGAAGCCCTGTCCCTGAATGTCGGCGATTTGGACAATCAAAATTTTATGCGGATAACCGGTAAGGGGCAAAAAACGCGGATTGTACCGCTTTTGCCGGCCGTAACCGACGCCGTGGAAGCTTACAGGCAGGAATGTCCTTACAAAATGAACCAGGGCGAGGCTCTGTTTCTGGGAGCACGCGGCGAAAGACTGACCGCGCGGGTTGTTCAGCGTCGGCTGGAAAAAATCAGGGCGGAGCTCGGCCTTCCGGATACGGTAACGCCGCACGCGCTCAGACATTCATTTGCCACACATCTCTTGGCCGAAGGCACCGATCTCCGCTCGATTCAGGAGCTTCTGGGTCATGCTTCGCTGACCACAACCCAGCGCTACACCGATGTTGAGATTGAACATTTGCGCAAAGAATATGAAAAAGCAGGCCTGTTGCAGAACTGACTTCGGTCAATCATGACGGCACGTTTTATATTACTTTTCTGCCCGATATTGAGCCACAAAGCCAATAAAAAAGTACCGGGAACAAAGCCGCGGTACTTTCATCTAAACTTACAACAGAATTCCGTTTGAATTACTTCAGTTTCTTTTCTACGAACTCTTCATGTTTTTTGGACTTCTTGTCATATTTTTTCAATGACAGCTTTTCCGGATGAGTCCGCGGATTCTTTTCAGCAAGATAGAATGTGCCGGTACCGGCAGTGCTCTCTAATTTTACTTTAACTTTTACTGCTTTTGCCATGTTTTTTTACTCTTTAAAATAGGTTTCAAAATCAACATTTAGGCGTAATATACATTTTTTGGACATAATGTCAACAAGAATCTCACATGTTTTTGCGCAACAACGCCAGCGCGGCTTCAACATCTATCTCCGCGCCCTGTCGGTTTTCGGCCGGACAGTTATCAAAACGAAGCGAAAGAATGCGCCTGACATCGGCCGTTTCGTCCCGTCCCGACAGACAGACATCGGGCTGGATGCCAGTTTGATCTATCTTGTGCTCGGAAGGCGTATAAAAATAAGCATCCGTCAGCGCCATCGCGCTGTCGTTTTCCAAAGGTATCAGCTTTTGAACGGTACCCTTGCCGAAAGTTCCGGTTCCGACAAGTTTGGCTCTTCCCTGCTCCTGAAGGGCGGCCGCCATTACTTCGGCCGAGGAAGCCGTTTGCCCGTCGACCAGCACGACCAGCGGTTTGTCATTCAAAACATCGCCGCCTTTCGCCATATAATATTTATTCGAATCGTCATTGCGGCCGCGGGTGGAAGCAATAACGCTGCCCTCATCCATAAACAGACCGCTGATTTCCACCGCTTCGGAAAGCAAGCCGCCCGGATTGCCGCGCAAATCAAGAATAACGCCGGAAAAATCCGGATTTTCGCGCAATGTCCTACGGATATTTTCACCGGTGTATTTGTTAAAAGCAGCCAAGCGGATATATAAAACATCATCAATCATACGATCTGTATAGGCGCGGGACAACTTTGTCCGCGCTTTCTTTTCCGGGGCAAAACCGCTGTAATAAACCGAGGAGCGGTCGAGTTTGGGAAGCGCGTCAATCATCAGACGGTCAACGATTTCAAAATCGCGGCGCTCCAAAGCCGGCGACATTTTGCAGGCAGCAGCGATAAAATCCTGTGTCAGCCGCACCCAGGCGGCAATGTCATTGCCGTTTTCCGGCTTGGGCGCCACTTTGGCAACCCGGCCGCCGGCATAAAGCGTCAGACGGCTGCCGTCATCTGCAACATGAATCCGTTTATCCAGCGTATTCAGAGATTTTAAGGTCAGTATCGCAAAATCTCCGACATTGACGGTATCAACATATTCCCGTTCGACCGTCGTATAAATTCCGGTCAAAAGCGAAGTTTCATCGGCACGGCTTTGTGAAACACCCATAAAAACAATCAGAAATGTCAACAGCAGTTTTTTCATCTTTTATTTCTTCCCGTTTTGCTTCTTTTATTTTTCTCCCGCAGAGACGGAACAATCCGAACACTGCCGCGATTTCCCTTTTCGTAATAATCGACGCCTTCGTTTTCATCAATATATTTGAAAATCAACCCGCCGGTTATCTGCGAGGCCTCAACCAGACGTGCACGGATGACATCGCCGAAAACAAAGTTTCTGTCTCCGTGCACGCCGGAAAGTTCACAGCCGCAGTTCAACAGCAGATAATCGTCATCGGGAAGCGTGCGCATCGGTATCAGCCCCTCGGCGCCAAGGCTCTCAATCATGACAAAAATACCCGCCGAGGTCAGCCCTGAAATTTTGACGTCAAAATCGCTGCCAACGGCCGGCTGAAGATAAGCCGAGAGATATTTGGCGGTTGTTTCGCGCTCGGCGGAGACTGCCTGTCGTTCGGTTGCGGAAATATGCTCGCCGATTTGTTCAAAGAGCTTTTTGTCAGCCGTGTCTTCCAACTCTCCGCCGTCCGGCATATGATAGGCCTTAATCAGCGCCCGGTGAATCAGCAGGTCGGCATAGCGGCGTATCGGTGATGTAAAATGCGCATAATCGGCCAGCCCCAGTCCGAAATGACCGAGGTGTTCCGGACTGTACCGCGCTTGTGCCTGCAGCCGCAGAATCAGACTGCCGATGCCTGCCGACCAACCTTTTTCGGCACAGACATCGAGAAGCTTGTTAAAATGTCCGGGCTTAAGGGCCGGCAAATCGGGAAGCTTCATCTGCAGACTACGCAGCAAGGGTTCCGCTTCTTTCAGTTTTTCCTCCGACGGTTTTTCGTGAACACGATACATGACCGGAAGGTTCTGCGCAGCCAAAACCTTAGCGGCGGCAACGTTGGCGTTAATCATAAATTCTTCTACCAGACTATGGCTGGCATAGTGCTCCGCTCTGGAAACGGACTGTATCACACCGTCCCGGCCGATTTTGATTTTTACTTCGGGAACTTCAAGCTCCAGCGCACCGCGTTTCTTCCGTGCCTTGTCCAGGGCAAAATAAGCTTCATACAGCGGCTGAATAACCGTTGTGAAAATCCCCGCGGTCTGCGCGTTAAACCGTCCGTCAAAAGCTTCCTGCACCTCGCGGTAGGTCAGCCTTGCCGCCGACCTTATGACAGCACGTTTAAACTCATAGCTTTTCAAATTGCCGTTCCGGTCTATTTTCATAAAGCAGGCGAGAGCCGCCCTTTTGGCTTTTGGTTTAAGCGAACAAAGATCATTACTGAGCTTTTCCGGCAGCATCGGCACCACCATGTTGGGCAGATAAACCGAATTTCCGCGGCGGTAAGCTTCGCGGTCGAGCTCGCTTCCCGGACGGACATAAAAAGCAACGTCGGCAATGGCGACAATCAGATTGAAGCCCGTTGCGGTTCGTTCGGCATAGACGGCGTCGTCAAAGTCTTTCGAATCTTCGCCGTCTATGGTTACCAGCGGCAAAGACGTCAAATCTACCCTTCCCTTTTCCGAAAACCGCGGACAACATATGATCTCTGCTTTTACGGCTTCTGAAAAGACGTTGCTGATGTCATATTTGTCCAGTATCAGACAGGAAATGGCTTTGTTCAGCTCAAACGGACCGTAATTTTTGAAGACGCACACCTGTTTGAATCTGCGGTCGCCGATGAGTATGGCCGCCACGAAATCGCCGTTTCGGCATTTGCCGACATCATCGAGCAGATAATCCATTCGCGCGTTTTTTTGTGCCGGTTTGATATAATATTTGTCGTCCCTCCGTTCGACAACGCCGAAAATTTTCTCGGCCGCATTTTCGCCGCCGGCTCTGGAAGTGCAGGCAATCGGTTTGCTCCAAAAACCGCTGCCGGTACATTTTATCCTGCCTAGAAAACAGTCGCCGACTTCCAGCGGCGGCTTTATCTTTTTGTTCGGTGCGACATAAACGCGCAGCGGCGAAGAACCGTCAGTCGGACGTGCAACCAAATCTCCCTGCCGGTTTATCTCATAAACCTCCAGCAGACGTGTTTCGCTGCGATCTTTTTTACCCTTCTTTTTTGCCATTGTCTTTCAATCTCAATTCGGCGGTTAAAGCTGTATGATCAGAGGGTTTCACCCCAAGACGCGGGGTTTTGTCAACTGCGCAGGACACCAGTCCGTCGGCCGCCTGCGGCGAAAGCAGCAGATAATCAATCCGCATGCCGTAATCGGCATTCAGCGCATTGCCGGAATAATCCCAAAACGTATAGCCGACATCATGCGGATGCAGGGTTCGGAAAGCATCAAACCAGCCCTGATACAACAGAGCGCGAAAGCGTGCGCGGACTTCCGCACGCATCAGTGCATTGGTGCGGAAAAGTTCCGGATTGTAAACGTCGGCGTCGGTAAAAATAACATTGAAGTCACCGCCAAGAATTATTGGTCCGCCGCAGCGCAAAAGTTCTTTTGCATGCTGCAGAAAAGCATCCATCCAGCGCAGTTTGTATTCAAACTTTGAAACATCGTCCGGCGCATTATACGGCGGATTGCCGTTGGGCAGATAAATCGAAGCGACGCGAACCGTCCCCTCGCCGGTTTCGACGTCGGCTTCCAGGTACCGGGCGTTTTCATCCGCAAAACCGGGCAGCCCTTCTCTGACAACTTTTATTTTTCCGCGACTGAGAACCGCCACGCCGTTATAGCTTTTCTGTCCGAGAATTTTTGCCTCATAACCGGCCATCTGCAAATCCCAAAAAGGAAAAGCATTAAACTCTGCCTTAATCTCCTGCAAAAGGACAATATCCGGCCGCTTTTCGGCCAGCCAGGCCGTAAGGTTTTCCATCCGGGCATTAACGGAATTGACGTTGTAGGTCGCTATTTTCATTCTGAGCCTTTTACCAATTCTTTAAATTTGTTTGTTAAGTATATATGATAAAATGTTAAAAGGAAGACAAAAAATATGGAACTGGCAACTTATGCACTTACGCCCGAAAAAAGCCGCGGACGTCTTTATGCCGATTTTATCAATATTATCCGTTCGCCGTTTCAGCGCGACCGCGATCGTCTGATTCACTCTTCAGCATTTCGCAGGCTGGACGGCAAGACGCAGGTTTTTGCCTATCACGAGGGAAAAAACTATCGCACGCGGCTGACGCACAGCATTGAGGTTGCGCAGATTACGCGCACAATCTGCAAATGCCTGCAACTGAACGAAGAGCTCGGCGAAGCCATTGCGCTGGCGCACGACCTCGGGCATTCGCCGTTTGGTCATGCCGGCGAACGCGGGCTGCAAAACGCCATGCAAAAATTCGGCGGGTTTGACCATAATATCCAGTCACTGAAAATAATGACCAAGCTCGAAATTCATTATCCGGAATTCGAAGGTTTGAACCTGACATGGGAGACGCTTGAGGGAACCGTCAAGCACAACGGTCCGATTAAAAAAATTACCAGCCGTTACCTGAAAGATTACAACAAAAAATTTGACCTTGACCTCGGACATTATCCTTCGCTGGAAGGACAAGTGGGTGCGGTTGCCGACGATATCGCCTACAACAATCATGATATCGACGACGGTTTCAGAGCCGGTTTCTTCAGCATAAAGAAACTGCGCGAACTGCCTTTTGTCGACAACATTCTGAAAGAGTTTGAAAAACAGCATCCCGATGCCGACGACAATCTGAAAATTTATGCCGTTACCCGCAACATGATTGCCCGAATGATATTCGACGTTCTGCAAAACAGCCGGAACAACCTTGCCGAATATCATATTGAAAACTGTGACGATGCCCGGAAGCAAAAAAAGTTCATGATTGACTTTTCGGAAGATATGAAAGCGGAAATCCGGCTGCTGCGTCGTTTTCTGAAAGAATATTTTTATACGGCGACGCCGATTGCGCGCATGGACATGAAGTCCCAGAGAATCGTCGAAGAACTGTTTGCTATTTTTATGGACGACCCCAAACTGCTGCCGATGGATATCCGGGCTGCCCTGCCGTCGCAGGCAAAAGACACCGAAACGGCCGAAGCCGTATGCGAATATATCGCCGGCATGACGGATATTGCCGCCATTGAAGAACACCGCCGTCTGTTTGACCCGCACACCCGTTTTTAGGCGGTTTTGTGCTGACGTTAAAGGATTATAAAGTTTTATTGCTTATAGTGTTAACAAAGTATTGTAATATTGCAGGAGAAGCATGATGTTTCAGGAATTTCCGGACGACAACAAAAATGATGATTTTCTGAATGAATTTCGTCAGAAAATCGCCGATCAGTCCGCCGCAAACTTTGAAGAAAAGCGCATTGAAATGAAACGTTCCAAAAGCGTTTTTATCGGAGCCGTTTCCGGCGTGGCTCTGGCCGGCATTGTCGGCTGGTTCGTTTTGTCGCCGCGTTATGCGGTTAACAATCCGGAAGAAATTCCGGTTATCCGCCGTCCGCAAACGGCCATAAAGGTTCAGCCGAGCGATCCGGGCGGCATGGAGATTCTGAATCAGGACAAGTCCGTTTACGACATTGTTGAAAAGAAACCTGAAGACGACACCAAAATTGAAAATCTGCTGCCGCCGCCGGAACGACCTAAGCTTCCGGTTATCGAACCTGCAGCTCCGGCCGCTGTCGTCGCCGACAACAAAATTGAGATTCCGGAAACACTGACGACGGAAAAGGAAGCGGAAAAGGTTATCGCCAAGGCGCCGAAGGCAACTCCGGCCAAAGAAGAAGCCGAGGACAAGGTCGTCAGCATTAAGGAGGCTTCACAGGCCGCAACCGTTGTTCCGGCCAAGGTCGAAACCGTAAAAATCGTTAAGGGCGAAAAAGTAAAAGTTCCCAACAAAAACTGGCAAATAGACGCGAAAACGGAAGCTGCCGCAAAAATTCAGCAGGCTCCCGCCTCCGCTCCGGTAACGGCAGAAGTTTCCGCACCCAAAGTTCCCGCAGTTCCGACGGCAGCCTCCAAGACAGCACCGGCAGGCACATGGCAGGTTCAACTGATGAGTTCGCAAAACAAAAAGGCTATCGAAAACGCCTGGAATACATTGGTTAAAAAATATCCGCCCCTGCAGGGACAACCGCATGAAATCGAAACTGCGGATCTTGATTTTGACGGTATTTTCTATCGCCTGAAGGCCGGCGCTTTTGCCGACCGGGCCGGCGCTGACGGTCTTTGCCGCGACATCAAGGCTCTGGGCGGAACCTGTATCGTAAAGAAAAAGCAATGAGTTTTGTCAGCCTGATCGTAAATTTTGTTCCGATTATCCTGGCTATCGTGCTGCATGAGCTGGCGCATGGTTATGCTGCCTATAAACTGGGTGACAATACAGCCAAGATTTACGGAAGGCTGACATTAAATCCGCTCAGTCATGTCGATATTTTCGGCACTGTTTTGTTGCCGGCACTGCTTTATTTTTCGCAGGCCGGCTTTATGTTCGGCTGGGCCAGACCGGTGCCGGTAAACTTTGCAAACCTGCGCCATTTCAGGCTCGGCGTTATTATTGTCGCCGCCGCAGGCATTGTTACCAACCTGGCCCTGGCCGGCATAGCCGCCGTTTTGCTTAAGTTTGTCGATATTCTTCCGCCGAATGCCGTTCAGGGAATTACCGGTTTGTTTCTGCTGAATATGGTTGTTTTTAATATTGTACTGGCCATATTCAATGCTCTTCCCATACCGCCGCTGGACGGTTCAAAAATTTTATTCGGCTGGATAAACAAACCCTGGGCTCGCAATTATATCGGCGCTGAAAGAGAGGGTTTGGCTGCCATTGTCCTGCTTGCATTCATATTGCCGGCCGTCGGCAACAGTTTCGGCGTAAACCTGAACGTTTTCGGACAGCTTTTGATAAGAAGCACAAAGTCCGTACTTTCTCTTTTCTTATAAGGATATTTTCTATGGACAAACCCATTTCCGCCGCTTTAATTTCAATCGCCGGAACAACTTTGTCCGATGAAGAAAAAAGGCTGTTGGCCCACTATCGTCCGCTCGGCGTTTCTCTTTTTGCACGCAATGTAAAAAACCGCACACAGCTTGCGGCGTTAAGCCGGAAAATAAAAGAAGCCGCTGAAACGGAAGACATTCTCATCGCCGTCGATCAGGAAGGCGGACGGGTAAGAAGGCTGGCTGAGCCGGAATTCCGTGCTTATGCCTCGCAGTATGTTTTAGGAAAACTGGAACAAACCGCCGGGGCCGAAAAGGCTGATGCGGCAGCATATGAGCATGCCCTGCTCATCAGCCGGGACCTGCGCTCCTGCGGCATAAACATGAATTATGCGCCGGTTTTGGATTTGGCCTTTGACGAGACGGCGGCGGTTTTAAAAAGCCGCTGCTTCGGAAACGATGAACATCAGGCTTCCCGTTTGGGTAAAATTATGGTCGACACATATATCAAAAACAGGATTTGTCCCTGCATCAAACATATGCCCGGACACGGCAGGATTACCGTTGATCCTCATTTGGGACTGCCGGTATTGAACCTGTCTTTGAAAGAGCTGGAAAAAGATTTTTACCCCTTCCGCCAACTTCACGCAGCCCCTGCCGGTATGACGGCACATGTGGTTATTTCCGAAACGGACGGACAAAATCCGGTTACGCAATCTGCCAAAGGTATCAGGGAAATCATCCGCGGCCGTATCGGTTTTAACGGCTTGCTGCTTTCTGACGCCATTGACATGAAAGCCCTGCGCGGAAATATCGGCGACAAGGCCGAGAACTGCATCAGGGCAGGCTGCGACGCGGTCTGTTATTGCGGCGGAGACAACCGGGAAGCGGCCGAAGTCTGCCGAAGGGTCGGATTTATGTCGGATAAGTCAATGATTAGATTTGAAAAAATAAAAAACTTGTTTCACAATGAGGTTCAAGTTGCCGATTATGAAGCCGCGGCCGAGGAATATGAAAATCTTACAGGACAGATTGAAAAATACCGGGACGCTTATGATGCAACGGAAGTCCTGAACAAAATGAAACAAACAAAAGGAGAAAAATAATGTTTTCAGGTTTTTGGGGATGGTTTTTGGTTGTCGTTATCGTAGCGATTATTTTCAGCGCAGGAAAGCTTCCCGCCTTGAAAGCCCAGGCGGAAGAAAAACTTAAGCTTCTGGCCGCTGCCGCCGAAAAAGGAAAAAAAGAGCTGGAGGCAAAACTAAACGAGTCCAAAAAGAAACGCGAAGCAAACAAAGAAGAAAATACCAACAGTAACGAGGATAAACCTTCGGAATAAGAAACTTAAGGCCGCAGCGAAAAAGTCTGCGGCTTTTTTTTCGATAATTGTCCGCAAGCGGCAAATAATTATGGATTTATAAAAAAAGCTGTGATAACATATAGTTATAAAGTATTTAGAGTTATCCAAGAACTTTTGGAGAAAGATTATGAGCATTTCGGCTACCAGAAAAGTATCGAGCTCAGCGGGAAGTCAATCCCGGAACGCCCCAATTAAGCACACGGATCATAACTATTTAATCGGATCCGAAGGGGAGTCTTTTGTAGAAGTGGTTGACACCGCAAACAACGTTTTGGTCAACAATGACGAAGACAGAGACAACAAGCAAAAACATTCCCCTTCTTTTGACAAGCCCAAAAAAGAGGACAATAATTCTCTGAGCGGCGGAAGCACTTATATTCCAAGTGCCATTGAAGCTTTGAGCGCCAGCGGCGTTTACGACGAAGCGCCGGAAGACAAGCAAAACAGCCGGGTTAATGTCTACGGAAACAATCAATCCATTATCAGAGACGAAGAAGTGGAAAGAACCGGACATACTTATCTTAAGCATTTTTACGAAACCAATCAAATTTTGGAAGAAGTAGACGAACTGGTTTAAATTCGAAAAAAAAACGTTCTGAAAAGAATGTTTTTGTTGCCAAAAACAAACCCGCTTCAATGAGCCACTATTTGTCAGAAAAAACCGACAAAGTAAAACCATCAATCTTTGGTCAGTTTCTCGACATCGCTGACATAAGTAACATCCCAGAGGGTTTCGGCGGACGGTGCCTCGACCAGTGTGGTATAATCCTCATGTTCCATAAAAACCGGGCGGAGGTCGGCGTTTTCCGGCACAAGGTCGGCAACGCCGTACAGCGCTTTGCTCCAGATGACCGGATTGTGTTTAACCCCTTTCCATGAAGCTATGCAGAGCTGTTTTTCCTGCTTTTTATTGAAAGAGGCAATCATTTTATCAATAAATTTGGCGTCGACGTTCGGCATATCCGCAGGCAGCAGCAAAGCACCGTCGCAAAAAGCGGGAACCGACTTCAGTCCCAGATTCAGAGACGTTTTGACCCCGGCGCGGTAAGCCGGATTGTAAATGACATTGACGTCGATATCTTCCAAAAACTCTTCCATTGCCGCGGCCTGATTGCCGGTGACGACAAATACCGGATTGGCCTTGGACTTCACGGCCGCTTCCACGGCCTTGAGGAACAGCGGCCTGCCGTCTTTGGTCTCAACCAAAAGCTTGTTGCGGCCGGCACGGCTGCCGATGCCTGCAGCCAAGATGACGGCGGCTATTCCGGCTCTGGCCCCGGACCGGTTTTGGCCGGCGGCAACCAGATTTTCCTGCTCGTCGGGCGTCAGGGTACCGCCTGACGGAAGCAAAACATTCTGCGGACGGGCGAAATCATATTCATTCAGTTTATCGTTAACAATCGCCAGTTTAACATAATGAACGGTCAGCGGAGATTCGACCGTGTCAAAATGAAACGGCAGGCTGATGATTTTCTGCCCGCGTTTATGCGCGATAATCAGGTCGGACACGGCGACCTGCGGAATGGTCAGATTGACGATTTCGTCAGCGAAACTGCGGACGGCGGAAGGAACGATATCATCTTTATAATTGCTTTTAAGGCCGGGCAGAATGAAAATCACATCATTTTTGTCAGCCACTGCCTTCTCGACGGCGTCGGCCACGGCTTCCATTGTGTGCGGCGCGTTGTATTCGCTGCGATAGTCAAGCTGAAGGTCAGGAAAAACTTCGACCAGTTTTTTGACAACATTGGTAAAATGGGCGGTTTCGGCCGCATCGTTGTAAAAATTGGTATAAATCAGGGCGGTTTTGCGCGGACTTTGTTCAGCCACCTGCAGCAAATCGATATTGCCGGACAGACTGAACAAAATATTATCTACCGCAGTTTGTTCGGCCAGCGGCGTTGTCAGTTCCAGCTCGGCAATAACCTCACCTGCCCGGACAAAGGCATAAGGCGGAACCGTATTTAAAATCAGGTTATGCGATTGGCGGTTAAATTTGGCGACCCGGTCATCGGCACAAAGGAAAACGCCGTCGACAGCCGAGGTTATTTTGCAAATGCCGTCATGACCGACGGCATAAGCGGTGTTTTTGCCGCAGAGCTTGGCCGCAACAATTCCGAGCGCTGCTTCCAGCGTCAGATCATTTTCGTCCATGAGGGCGCCGTAGACAGACGGAACGCCGCTGATTTTGAGCCGGATTATATCTTCCTCGTTCAGAGTACGCCCTTTTTCCAGTACCACTCCGTCCAGGCGGATTTCCTCAAAAATCTTGACCCCGAGGGCATGGTTCAAATCAAATTCCTGACATTTCATCGGCTTTGTTCCTGTTGACAATAGTTTTAATATAGGCGGCAATTCTTAAAATATGGCAAACACGGGCATAAAAAAGGGAGCCGGAGCTCCCTTTTCTATCGGTCGGCAAATGTATAGCTCTCAAGGGTTCGGCCATTGTCGTCCTTGAGATAAACATAGCCTTTTCTGTTCAAGACCACCACAGTAACCTTATAATGGCACAGTCGGTTGCCGCGGAGAATGTGGCAGTCGTAGACAGCACTCTGGCTTACGGTCAGCGCATGTCTTCCCCGGGCAACAAATTTGCCGTCGGAAACGCCCCAGACATAGAGGTACGGTCCCTGACGTTCAATTTGCAGGCTTGACCAGGTCAGACTTTTGAGCGGACGCGCATAAGGCTTGCAAACAATTGTTCCGTATTCGCTGGTCTTGGTTGACCGCATGCCGCGAACCTGCTTGTACAAGCGTTCATAGCGTTCATAAATCTGCACGGCTCCGTTGAGGTTGCCAAAGAATCTGTCGACTTTGTTTTGTGCAAAAGCACAAGATGCCAACGCGCAAAGCATCATCAGCATCAAAAATTTTTTTGTTTTCATATTTTTTTGTTTTTAGTTTCAAAATAATAAATAAATCAGCGCACAATAATCATCTAATCAGGTTTTTAGCATATCATATTTTGCCTGAAGTGTCCATAATTAAAATTTTGTCTATTTTTTGTATTTACATATCAGGCAAAATATGGTAGGTTGTTATCAGTTAATTAGATTTATGCCTATTACTATGAATTGCGATGTATCGCACAGCATACTGGTAGGTTCACTTTAAATTTTATAAAATTATGGAAAAAAATGCTAAATTTGCCTCTTTGCTGTGCATTGCAGGTATGGTGTTGTTTGTGGCTGCCTTTGCAATCAAGTTTTATTCTGACGTGATTGCCGACTGGGTTGGTTATTTCAGCGGCGTAATTTTCTGCATCGGCTGTTTAATCTATTCCGGTGCAGCCATAAAGGCCTACAAACCGGAAACCAAAAACCTTTACGGAACCGAGAAAAAAATTACCGCCTGGAGTTTGCGTCTCTGCGCTTCCGTATTCGGTTTTGCCGGCATCGGTGTTTTCTGCGCCCTGGCCGCAAGCACTGTCGAATACTTCGGCTATCATTTTCTGCCGATTGTCAGTGTACCGACCGTATTCCTGCTTAAGTGCCTGATGATATACAGCGGCATTTCTTTCCTCTGCTTCATTTTCTGGAACGCTGTGGGAGAATATGAACGCCGCCATGCAAGGGTATAACATCGCTCAAAGAACAAAGGCTTTCCTTAAAAACAGGAAAGCCTTTTTTGTATTGAGGAAACTACGCATTAGGCGCGTTCCCCATACAATAAAAAACAGGTTCTCATTTCTGAGAACCTGTTTTCCCATATGAAGAAGATTACTTTCAGCTAACTATCAGAATTTATATTTAGCGTTGAATAATCCGGTGTGATCTTCGTAATGATCACGGAATCTGCCCTCATAACCGAGAGACAGTTCGACGTTGTCGTTGACGTCAGCCGTCAATCCGACACCAGCCTCAACGCCGAAACGATCAAGCGCTTCGCCGTTGACGGTATAAGCCGCACCGTTGGCCAGCGTTACAACCGAATTGTTGGCATCGTTGAACATGTCGTAGGTCATGGCCAGGCGGGCTTCCGGACGCAGGTTCATACCGTTGTCCAAAGCAAAGTCCTTCTTGACGCTGGCGCCGATAACACCGGTCAGAATATCAGAGGTGTTTTCAGCAACCTTTTGTCCGGCCGTGTCACGATAGCTGTCCTGACGGAAGTTGACGTAACGCAGACCGGCTTCGGGCGTCAACTGAACGCCGGAAAGATTGAAGTCATATCCGGTCATGGCCTGCAAACCGATGCTGTTGACATCATAGTCGGCATCGACGTGACGACCGGCGACATTCCTCTTTTCGCTGTAATCCGACCAGCCGTAAGAGGCTATCGCATTTACAAACCAGTCAGAGGGCTTATATTCGCCGTAAGCAAACGCCGTATGCGTATCGACATCGGTTTCTCTCATGAAGCCGTCAATATCCGAACTGGTGTAAGCATAACCGACACCAACCTTGACATTGTCGTTAAGGTATTTTTCGGCACCGAAAGCAACACCTTCGCTGTCGGCATCAAAGCCTTTGGCGCTGCGGGTATCATCAGCTTCGGCATGATTGAACAGCCCCTGAATCCACATGGCGCCGCGTTTAAAGATGCTGTCGCCGGAAGACATTCCTTCGTCGCCGGTTATAATCGAACCGCCGCTCAGACGGCTGCCTACCGCGGCAAAAATCTGATTTGCGGTTTCGGTGGTGTTGGACTGAACCATGGCCGCACTTTCAGGTGCCAAAGCCGTTACGGCATTGACCAAAGCTCCCGGATTGGTCTGAGCCAGCGTATTCAGATGCTCGGCCATATCCCTCGAAGCACCGGTCAGAGAAGCCGCGTCGGAATTGCCGCCGACCCAGGCGTTGACCGCGTTGGCGTTGGAAGCCGTACCACCGGCGTTGACAACGGAAGAAGCAACCTCATCCGAGCCTTTTTTGCTGAAAGTGATTCCCTCTCCGCTTGTTAAGCCGTCGGCATCAATATTATAAAGCATATTGTTGTCGGCAACTTTGAGGCTGTTTTCGCCCAGGGGCGCCGTGCCCTCTTTGGCTTCAACACCTTCGGAAGCGAGTTTGTATGTTCCGTCACCGGCACCAAGGGCAATAACCGGATTGAGCGTTGCGGAACCGTCCGTCGTCAAATTGGTTATGAGTTTACCCGTAATCTTGCCGCCTTCGGCTTCCGCATCGTCCGTGCCAAACTTGTCGATGTTGAACGTCAGGGTCGAATTGTCCGAAACGGTCACATCGCCAGTCAGGGTATTGGAGCTGAGATCCAACGTACCGCCGTTGCCGACTTTGGCATCAGCCGTATAATCGACACCGAGTTTGGTCGTGCCGTAGGTGGTCAGTTTAGTGGTTTTCAGATCTTCGCTGTCCAAGTTCAGGTTTGCACCCTCGCTGACATAGATCTCGTCAGCATTGGATTCTTCCGAAACCAGAGACGAAGCAGCAACATCGGCACTGATATTGAGTTCGCCGCCGCTGAACTTGGTCATACGCGCGGCAGAATCAAGAACGGTAATATTTCCGCCTGTATTGTCTACCTCGCCGTTCAGAACACCGGCCAAATCAAGATACCCTTTATTGGTTACCTTATTGCCTTCGCCCTCAATGTTCAGGGTTGCGCCCTGATTGACGGTCAGAACACCTGCGGTATTTTCAATGTTGCCGTTAACCGTGCTGTTGCCATTGAATTCGGCTCTCGGTGCGGCTTTGAGCATAGCGGCGATTTTTTCTTCGCTATCCTCTTTTGCCGGCGTGTTAACCCCCTTCAAGGTCAGGCCGCCGTTTATCGTACCGCCGTTGGAAACATAGATACCGCCGGCTGTCTGTTCGGCATAGCTTCCGTCTTCACCGGCATCTGCCAAAGAGGCTCCGGAAACTTCAATATTTGTGACAGCGGTTCCGTCGCCGTTCAGCGTATTAATTGTGCCGTTGTTGACCAGTGAACCGGCAACTTTGAATGTTCCGGCATCACCCGCCGGAGCCTCATCGGCTTCGGCTCCGCGATTCATATCCTGAATCAGGTTCAGCGTGGCATCGCTTGCAACCATGACCGCACCGCCCTGCTCAACCGTGGTATCGCGCGAGGCAATAATGCCAATGGCATCTTTCAGAACATTGACGATGCCGCTGATGTTAAGGGTCGATTTTTCTGTGCCATCTTTACTGGAAGCTGCACGAATCAGAGCATTTTCTCCGCTCATGTTAACCGTGCCGGCAATATTTATTTTTCCATTCGGGTAACCGGTAACAATCTGAGCACCGTCGGCAATATTAACCGTTGCACCTTTTTCAATGTCTACTTTGGTCAGACCCTGCAGAATGCTGCCCGACTTCCATTTCGGATCATCCGGGTTGGAAATTTCCATTTGTCCGGAGGCATTGACAACGGCTCCCTCGCTGATGGTCAGTTCGTTGACGGCAATTCCGGCGCCGTCCGTAATATTAACATTGGTATTTTCGCCGAGAACAACGTTTCCGTCGCCGTTAACGTTGCCGATACCGTTGAATTTTCCGTCGGGAGCACCGCTCATCGTGACATTGCTGTTGGAAATACTCAACGTCTTATCGGCAGCAATTTCCCAGCGTGCAGGACCTTCGCCACTGTTTGCGATATTGATGTCAGAACCGTTAATATCCGTATCGATTTCGGCATTAACAATACCCTCGATTTTAACATTGCTACCCTCTTCGCCGGAGATGTTAAACAGCGTCTTGCCTTCACCACCGCCGCTGCTGGCCGCAATTTTGTTATTGCCTTTGAAAGTTACGGTCTTTCCGGCAGCAATAGCCAGATTGGAAGTATTGCCGGAAGCTTCTTCTATTTGGCTTTCACCGGCGGCTGCCTTATACAGGCTGATACGGGTTCCGTCTTCAAAAGTCGTGTTGCCGACCTTGAAAGCCGTCGTATCGTTATCAATTACCAGTGCGCCGTCTTCTCCGACAATGCTTGATTCTCCATCGCCTTTCTTTATGGTCAAATCAACATTGCTCAGATCGACATCAGCATTGCGGGTTGAGGTCAGATAACCTTCGACATTCATCTTCGCATTGCTGTCGCCGGCGTTGAATTTTGTTTGACCCTCAAGGGTTACAAAATCACGCAACGTATTTTCGCCGGAAACAGTGATGTTACCGGCATCAACAAAACCTATGCGGCTGGAATCGGCCTCGCTTGTGCCTTCTGCTTTCAAATCGAAGGTTGCATCTTTTATCGTTGAATCTGCTTCAACGTAAAATACTTCACCGGAGGCAGGGGTCGTATCGACTTCTCCGGTATATTCTGCAGCCAAAGCATTGGCGGCAGTCAGCAGGACTGCCATAGACGCTCCGGCTAAGAGTGTTTTTTTCATTACAATTTTCTCCCAACTAGTGTGGTTTAAAAGGAAAATAACTTTCAGACATCGCTCCAAAAGTATAACAGATTATACAATTAAAATTTTAAATAGCAATAGATTATACAAATAAATATAAAAGTATATATAAGCTTATATATTATAATCATTGAAGCCCGCAGTTTATAAGCTTTTCAAAAACGGATAACAGATTGGATAAATCAGCGATTATTGATAAGAGAATCGATGACCGCCTCAAGAATATTGAGCTCTTTTTCGTTCATTGAGCGCAATTTAATCGACAAAGTTTCAAGTCGCTGCAGGCGGTTGGCCGGATAAGAAGATATCTGGCGACGGACAAGTTTCGGATAACCTTCGTCGCTTTCAGAGGGCTCAATAATCTTTTCGGTTTTAGAGAGAGTTTCGGAAAAAAGCTCGTCCATACTGATGTTTAAGATATCGCACAAATTGATAATCTGCTTCAAATCGGGCATGGTGCGGTCGTTTTCAATGTTGCCGATGGTCTTGAAGTTGCAGTTCATCTTGTCGGCAAGCTGCTCCTGAGTCAGGTTGTTGGCCTTGCGAAAAGCTTTAATCTTATAACCAATCCTGAATATATTTTTATTCGGTAACACCATTGCCTTTTCCCTCTTCGATGTAAAATATATTATACATCAAGAGCCACTGATTACCTACTCTACTATACATTATAAATTATATGTACAATAGATTATACTATATATATCAGATTATATAAAAAACAGATGTCGGGTAAGCAAATTCCTACGCAAAAAAAACTCTGCTGTTGCGGCGTTTTTTTTGAAAACTGTTACCCGACTGTCAACGCTTCGAGAACCGGCGTTAAGTTTTTATATTGATTTATCAATGGGCCATTTTATTAAAATTCTTATATGAATGTTTTGAATGACCATTCATTTTACGATACTTTTTCTTAATCACCCCGAACACAATTATTTTGTTTCTTATCCCATATCCGCCCTAAATCCATGCACCGTTCTTGCTGATGTGCCAAAGATATTCTGACATCAAAACAGTAAAGATAAAAAAATGCACAAAATGCAATAAACAGAAAGGTATAGAGCCATTTTGAACAGGTTATAAAAAACAATCCGATAAGTGAACAGCATAAAGCTGTAATAACAGCAGTATAAATAACTATTATATCATAATTAAGATAAGGAGCAGTCAAAAAGGCCTCTAAAACTAGCATTAACAATAAAAATAAAAGAATTATTCCTTTGAAAAAATTTACAGATATTTTTTTGACTAATGGTTTCATTTGGCTATGTTCCTTTTTTATTTTATTTTAAAATAACCCATTATTTAAAACAACATTTATTTATAACGGCGAGGATGTGTTGGGCAGGTTTCCAAAAGTGATCTTCCTTTTTTTGCTCCTGTCCATCCCCTTTGATTAGCCCTCCAATCTGACAAACTATCATCCAACCCATATTTAAACACGTCCTTTAATTCTTTGGCTAAGCTCATGGTCGTAGCAACGGTTTTACCCCAAGCTCCTCTTTTTGCTGCTTCATAATTCCCTTTACAATGAAAGAATTTATCAGCCCCTTCCAATCCTAACTTATTCATATCACCAAAATTTCTAACCATATCCTTATAAGGAGCCATAATTCCCGTATTCGTTTTTCCCGGATAGTTGTTATAATCTTTTACATAATTATCTAAAACTTTTTTAGTTTTATTTCCCCAAGTGCTATTTTTAATTTTTTCATTTATTTTTGTTTCAGTTTCGCCCGCAGGTTTTATAATCCCGTCGACTTGAAGTTTATTGTCGGCTTGAAAGCGCCTTATTCCATCAAACATTTGGTTATCGGTAAAATTAGTTATTCCCCATTCAGGTTCTTGGTAATAGCCAAAGTCCTTAAGTTTATTTTTAACCGACAACACATCATCTGGCTCAATATCAGCAGTCGTCTCCGATACTTCTTTTTTTAATTTCAAAAAATCATACATTGTTTATCCCCTTTTTGTAATTTTAAAATGAAAAAATCCGCCGGAATACCCAACGGATTTTAAATACACTTATGGTAAGTGATAACTAAAGGTATATAATATTTTTATCCCGGTGTCAAGATATTATCCTATTTCAACAAAAAAGAGGAAGTAAAAACTTCCTCTTTTTTCGTAACGTGCTCTGATAAGACTAACGCTTCGAAAACTGATAAGAACGACGGGCTTTGGCTTTACCGTATTTCTTACGTTCAACGGTTCTGTCATCGCGGGTCAGGAAACCGGCCTTTTTCAGAACGGCACGGAGTTCCGGTTCATATTCGTTCAGAGCTTTGGCGATACCATGTTTGATAGCGCCGGCCTGACCGGACAAACCGCCGCCCTTTACGGTGCAGACAACGTCAAATTCATTAACGCGGTTGGCAACCTCAAAAGGCTGGTTGATAATCATTTTCAGAACCGGGCGGGCAAAATATTCATCAATAGACTTATCATTGATGGTAACATTGCCTTTGCCGGGTTTAACCCATACGCGGGCAACAGCATCTTTTCTCTTACCCGTGGCATAAGAACGACCCTGTTTGTCGCGGCTCGGCTTTCTGGCGGCCTTAACTTCAGTGGTTGCAGCCTTAATTTCGTTCAAAGATTCTAATTTTTCAGCCATTATAATGCGCTCCTTTTATTCTTTTCGTTCCAAGAAGCGATGTCCAAAACCTCAGGGTTCTGAGCGGTATGCGGATGCTCGCTGCCTGCATAAACTTTCAACTTGGTCATCTGCTGACGTCCCATCGGGTTGCGGGAAATCATGCGTTCAACGGCTTTTTCGACAACTCTTTCCGGGAAACGACCGGCCAACAGCTTGCCGGCAGTCGTTTCTTTGATGCCGCCAATCCAGCCGGTATGTTTGAAATATTTCTTCGCGGTCAGTTTTTTGCCGGTCAGTTTTACTTTTCCGGCATTGATAACGATAACATAGTCACCGCAGTCCAGGTTCGGAACATAGGAAGGCTTGTTCTTGCCCTGCAGGATTTTCGCAATCTGCGCAGCCATGCGGCCCAGAACAACACCTTCGGCGTCGATGACATACCATTTTCTTTTGATGTCAGACGGTTTTGTTGCGTAAGTGTTCATATTTATCTCTCTTATAAAGATGGTTATTGAATTCGGCTTGAATATACAGGATAAAATCTTATTGTCAACAACAAAAAACATCAATTTTTCAAATAATTACTTAACGGTATTATTATACCGCTTTCCAGTTCATTGTTTTTGCTTAATTTATGTCGCAACAGAAAAAGCTCCGCGAAAAGAATCGGGAGCTTTTTCTTAAATTTTTTTATTTACAGCGGTTGAAACAACCCCTGCTCATCTTTTTCAAAACGTCGTTCGACGGCATAATTTCGAATTTGCTCGCCGTTGTCACACCAATCACATTCTTTGTATTCACAAACCAAGACGGTGCCGCCTTCCGAAACTTCGCCAATATCCACCCATTCTTCATGGCCGCAGTTTGAATTGTTATATTCTTCCCTGCTGACATCTATTTTCAACAAACAGCGTACTTCTCCTTTTACATACTGGAAGATCCCCGTATCGCAGACGATGATTTCATCATTCCTGATTTCTTTGCATCGGCCGATGTAGGAAAGTTTTTGCTCCTTTTGCAAAAACAAATCATCCGTGTCCGTCAACAACAGATTGGAAAGTTTATCCCCGGACAGAAGCTGCAACGAGCACTTTTGCCAAGAATCCTTTGAAGGCTCAAACAAATATTTTTCCTCTACCAGAGCATATTTTTTGCCAATCAGCTCCGTTTTTGGAAAATTCTGCGGTTGTTCGCAGTCGTCATCATAGCCAAACAGCAGCAAATATTTATGGTCATTGTCATCGGCCTTCATATTTTCCCGTGTCCAGCATTTGTTGAAAATATCTTCAGCCGGTACAACAAGATTAATCCAATTCTTTGATAACGACTTTTTTACCGCCTGCAGTACCAGACCCAGCAATAATAATTCGTAATTAGCCGGAAAATTTCCCCCATGTTTTTTACACTCATCGACAGCCTGTTGTTGCGTTACCGCATAACTGAGAGACGTACAAGTCCGTAAATAAAACTTCGGGCCAACATAAACTCCGTCAACACTGTGATATTCGGAGCAATCCTTATCATAATGCTCTACACTCAGAAAAGCATCTGTACGTTGTAACCGTTCGGAATAACGTACGATTTTGTTTTTCGTTTCCATAAAATAATATTTTTAATTATACATAAAATTAGTAAACACTCTGACGGCAGAGTGCCGCAAATTTGTTTTTCTGTCAATATTTATTCTAAACCAGCGTTTTCAGCTCATAAAGCTTTTCAAGAGCTTCCCTGGGCGTTAAGTTATCCGGGTTGACGGCTTTCAGAGCTTCTTCCAGCGGCGATATCCGGGCAATTTCTTCTTCCGTCACTTTCTTCTGCACCGAAGCAAAAAGCGGCAAATCATCGGCCAAATCATTTATCTTCCGGTTTTTCTTGTCATGCTCCAGAGCGTCCAGAACCTGTTCGGCACGTTTGATAACCACCGGCGGCAATCCCGCCAGTTTGGCGACGTGAATGCCGTATGAGCGGTCGGCGGCGCCGGGAATAACTTCATGCAGAAAAACGACATCGTCGTTGAACTCTTTGATTTTCATGCAATGCAAAGACATTTTGTTCAGTTTTGACGTAAGCGACGTCAGTTCGTGATAGTGCGTGGCAAACAACGCCCGGCAGCGGTTTTTCTCGTGCAGGTGTTCAATTACCGCCCAGGCAATCGACAAACCGTCGAAAGTTGCCGTACCGCGGCCGATTTCATCAAGAATGACAAACGAGCGCTCGTCCGCCTGATTCAGAATACCGGCGGTTTCGACCATTTCAACCATGAAAGTCGAACGTCCGCGTGCCAAATCGTCCGAGGCGCCGACACGGGAAAAAATCTTGTCTATAATGCCGATATGCGCGCTTTTGCAAGGCACGAAAGAACCCATTTGCGCCATGACCGCAATAATGGCGTTCTGCCGCAGAAAAGTCGATTTACCGGCCATGTTCGGTCCGGTCAGCAGCCAGATTAACGAATTATCGTCACTCAGGCAGCAATCGTTGCCGACGAAGGCTCCGGCATGCTCGCCGGCAATCGCCTCTTCAACAACCGGGTGACGCCCTTCTGCCACGTCAAAGACCAGCGAATCGTCAAGCACCGGACGGCAGTAATTTTTTTCAACGGCCAAATCCGACAAGGACGCTCCCACGTCCAGTACGGCCAAAGCCTTGGCCGTACGGGAGATGTCATCGGAAGCAATCGTCACGTCCTGAACCAGATTGTTGAATATTTCCACTTCCATGGCCAGAGCTTTTTCGGCCGCACCGCGAATCTTGTTTTCCAAGTCGGCCAGTTCAACCGTGGTAAACCGCGCGGCATTCAAAACCGACTGACGGTGAATAAAATCCTTATTTTCCAGCATTTCGGCGGCAAATTTGCTCTGCACTTCAATAAAATAACCGATGACATTGTTATATTTGATTTTAAGATTGGCTATCCCGGTACTTTCGGCATATTTGTTCTGCAGTTCCAAAATCAGTTTGTGGCTGTCGTCTTTTATTTCCTTAATCTCGTCCAGCGGCGGATAGTATCCTTTGCGAACAAAGCCTCCGTCACGCGCCAGCAGCGGCAGTTCTTCCTCCAACGCATCGTCCAAAGCCGCAACCAGATGATCGTGATATCCGAGCCGTTCGGCAACCGCTTTCAGCGCCTCCGGAAGTTTTTCCAAAAGCGCTTCTTTGCCGGCAGCCAAAAGCAGATTTTTGATTTTCGGCACGGCGGAGAGCGTCGTCTTGATGTTTGCCAAATCGCGCGGGCCGCCGCGTCCGAGCGTCAGGCGCGAAACCGCACGCTCGACATCGGGACAGCTTTTGAGAAGCGCGCGCAAATCCTGCCGGACAGTAGGATTGTCATTGAAAAATTCGATAATATCCAGACGTTTGTTGATTTCATCAATATCAAGCAGCGGGTTGGCCATGCGGTTGGCGAGCAGCCGCGCGCCGGCGCCGGTTACCGTGCGGTCAACAACCGAGAGCAGCGAAGCGCCTTTGTCTCCGATCATGGATTCCAGCAATTCCAGATTACGGCGGGTGGCGCCGTCGATTTCCATAACCTTGTTGACATAAACCTTGGACGGTTTCTCTATTCTCGGAATACGGCCTTTCTGCGTGTTTTCAACATAATCAAGCAAAATGCCGGCGGCGGTTATCTCTGAACGACTGAAACTGCCAAACGCTTCCAGTGTGCTGACCTTAAAAACATCAAGCAGGCGCTTTTCGGCATTGGCGGAATTAAACCGTGCCTGCGGCAGGACGGTAAGCTTTTCGCGATATTCGTTCAGAATCGGAAAATTCTCGGGCTGTTGCAGAAAACTGTCGGCGACGATAATTTCCACCGGCATCAGGCGTGCCAGCGAAGAACTTAAGACAGCGGCTTCGTTCTTCGGCTTAACGGATTGTTCCTGCGTATAAAAATCTCCGGTCGAAAGGTCAAGCCAGGAAAAGCCTAAGCTGTCGCCGATTTTGGCAATGCTCAAAAGATAGTTGTTTTTTCGCGAATCGAGCAGGTTTTCCTCGGTCAGCGTACCGGGCGTCACCAAACGGATTACCTCGCGCCGGACGCAAGACTTCGACCCTCTTTTTTTGGCTTCTTTCGGATCTTCGGTCTGTTCGCAGATGGCAACCTTAAAACCCTGACGGATCAACTTGGCCAGATAGCTTTCATAGGCATGAAAAGGCACGCCGCACATCGGAACGTCCTGATTGTCGAGTTTGCCGCGTTTGGTCAGGGCTATGTCCAGAGCCTTGGACGCGACTACCGCATCGTCAAAAAAAAGTTCGTAAAAATCACCCATCCGGTAAAAAAGAAGGTAGTCCTTATGCGCATTTTTAATTTCAAGATACTGCGCCATCATCGGTGTCAGGGGAGTTGTCTTCGTTTCAGTCATTTTTATAAAATTTTAAGTCTATTTAAACCTCTTTGCGTTATTTTACATAATAGTTTATTTTTGGGTCGCGTCTATCTTTTTTTGCATTTTATAGGACCTTTAACCATGTTCGGAAAGCGCAGCAAAATATTCAACATTGAAAAAAACACCCAGTTTGTCGACCGCGTTTTGTTTTTGTCCCTGCCCTCGGCTCTGGTGTTTATTATGCTGGTGGCACTGCGGCTGATTACGCCGACGCTGGCGATTATATCCTATGCGACCATCATTTTTTTCAACATCGTTTTTCTGTTTCCGATTACCTTTGAACTGCAGCAGCTCAAACGCTACATTACCACGCTTTCGCGCGGAGAGGACTTTGACGAGAAACTGATGACCCTTTCCGAAAAGGAAGCCAAGGAAATTGTCGACGCGGTAAATGCCATGCACCAGTTTTGGGCGCACAAGACCGACGTTCTGGAAGCGCAGACCATGTCGGATACGGCAGTTCTGGACTCCCTGCCCGACCCGATTTTGATGATTGACCGTTCGGGAAATATTCTCGGCGCCAATCTTTCTTCACGCAAGCTGATGGGAAATGACATTACCGAAAAAAACATCGACGACCTGTTTAGTTCCAACAATTTTATTGAAGCGGTTTCCAAGGTTTTGAAAAAACAAAGCAAATCCGAAAACCTGATTTTTTATGCTAATAACGGTAAAAAGAACGGCGAACCGCAAAAGCTTTATGCTCACATCAAGCAGCTGCCGTGGCTTTCCAAAGGGCGTGCCGTGGCGGTCATTTCGCTCTATGATATGACCAAAGCCGTAAGAATAGAAAAGATGCAGTCCGACTTTGTCGCCAACGCCAGCCATGAACTGCGCACGCCGCTGTCAATCATCTCCGGTTTTATCGAAACGCTGCAAACCTCGGCCAAGGACGATGCGGAAGCGCGGGAAAAGTTTTTGAAAATTATGCGTGAGCAGGCCGAATATATGTCCTCGCTGATTGAAAACCTGCTGTCGCTTTCCAAAATCGAAATGAGTCAGGACCAAAAACCCGACGAACCAACCAACGTTCGAAAATTGATTGATGAAGTGGCGCAGGCTTTGTCGTTGAAAGCGGGAGAACGAGAAATCAGCATTAAAACGGAAATCGAAAAAGATTTTCCGGCGGAAATCACGGCTGACGGGCGGCAAATCAAACAAGTGATTCAAAATCTGACGGATAATGCACTTAAATATGGTTTGAGCAAAAGCGAAGTTACCCTCAAAGCTTCCGTCGTTGACCATATTCCGCCTTCCAAAAGTTTTAAGGTTTCCAAAGGGAAAGCCGTGGCAATTTCGGTTAATAACAAGGGACCTAAAATTACGCCCGAAAATCTGGCGCGCCTGACGGAAAGATTTTACCGCCTGCAGGAACATAAGGATCTCAATATTAAAGGAACAGGGCTCGGTTTGTCGATTGCCAAGCACATTATACTGCGGCACAGAGGAAACCTGACGGTTACGTCAACCTCCTATAATGGCACGACATTTACCATCTATCTGCCGATTCAACAGAATTAAATCAACAATCTTTAAGCACTTAAAATACGACAAAAATAATCTTTGTTTCATTCTGTGTTGACACTATTCCGAATTTAATATATATTAAAGGGAGTGGTGTATTCAGTGATGATGTCTTCAGCGAAGAAAATCATGTTTGATTTTCGGGCTTTCTCCGGGTGCACCCATATAAATGCAGGCTTTGGATTTTCAACTGTTCGAGGTGCGCCATGTCAGATTATCGTGTTTTCTTTCTGCCGGTTTTACTGGCTTCTGTTTTTGCCGGTTCGGCCGCGGCGATGGATTTGACAGTTTCCGCCCCGGACAGTCAGACACATATATACACACACATACACACACCTATCCCAGAGCCTGCACCTCTTTTTGCAGAATTAGAAAAAAGTTACCAAACCGCCGGTGTCTGTTTTATCGGTTTCGGGGACTGCGGCGGCAACACCGACTTCGGCAGAAGCGACGAAGGCTTTACTCTCCCTGATTGCGCTTCCATCGGGTATCCTCTGACCTCTTGCACGCC
>CALXTV010000018.1 GCA_944391505.1 uncultured Alphaproteobacteria bacterium
AATCAGAGCTTTAAAGCAATTACTGAATTATGCTCTAATTTTGGTAGCAATCAAACACCAACATCCAACTTATCCTACTTCTGTGCCACCTCTTTCTAAGCCGGAAAGCCATAGCCCTCTCTCTCGAGAGGGCTTTTTTTTAACATTTAATCTTTCAAGGTCAATTTACCGTTGCTGAGTCTGGCCGTACCGCCAACCGGAATGGTCAGAAGCGGCGTGCTGTGGCCGAAGTCGACATTGGCCAAAATCGGCAAATTCTTCAATTCACGCTTGGTACCGAGAATAAACTCCAACTGTTCGCGGCTGATTTTGGAACCTTTCTGAAACCGGCCGATAACCAATCCCCTGACATTTGCAAAATCCGGCTGATAAATCAGCGCCTGCAAATTACGTTCGAATTGCAGCAAATCCGAACCTTCGGTATCTTCAACAAACAAGATCGTGTCTTTGACAAACGCCGGACGATATCCGGTGCCAAGCAGCAGATCAAAAGTTCCGAGATTTCCGCCGACAATCGTTCCCTCGGCTTCGCCGTTATGGATATTCCAATAACCCTCGTTTTTGATAAACTCGCGCTTTTCCTGATCAATAAACCACAAATCGTCGCTCCATTCCGCAGACGGCGTTACCTCGTTGACACCGCTGCCCATCAGCATTTTGCGCATATTTTCCAACGTATAGTCAAAACCGTGCTTCATACCGAAAGAGCTGTAATGCGGCCCGGAATAAGTTTCCAACCCGGTCATCGCATAAATGCCGTTCAGCAGCGCGGTAATATCCGAAAAGCCGCAGAAAATTTTCGGATTGGCTTTAATCAGTTCATAATCCAGATACGGCAGCAGCTGATTCGAATTTGCGCCGCCGATAATCGTGAAAATTGCTTTCACGTTTTTGTCGGCAAAGGCCTCGTGAATATCGGCGATTCGGTCTTCAATCGGCGAAGAACCGGTCATATCCCAGTTTTCATCGGTCGTATTTTTGCCGAAACTGACTTTCAGCCCCAGCGCCGCAAAACGCTGCGCCGCAATCTCGCGGGAATCCTGTCCGATAATTTTGATACCGCGCGCCGGCGCAACCACTCTGATTTCATCACCGGCGGCCAATTTGGTCGGAACAATTTTCTGCATGCTAAAATCTCCTTATTTCAAACACTGCTCCCAATATAATTCAAAAATTGCATTTTGCTAAGAAATTTTTGTTGCAATCTTAAAACGACGTCGTAATATAAGAACAAAATAAGAACAAATTTTTAGGAGTCTGCCATGTCTTTCGGTTCCCCCGCCTGTGATTACGTTGAAAACAGCCTTGACCTCAACCGCTTTCTGATCAACCGCCCGGCCGCCACTTATTTTATGAAGATGCAGGGCGACGTTCTTAAAAATGCCGGAATTTTCAACGGCGATATTCTGGTTGTCGACCGCTCCCTGCCCGCCGCCGACCGAAAACTGATTATTGCCGAACTCAACGGTGAACTGACCGCCCGCCGCTTTCGTTCCCAGGAAGGCAGCGCCTTTTTGCTCGGCGAAGACGGCCGCACCCCGCCCTACCGGCTCAGCCGCAAAGACCGCTTTTCGGTTTGGGGCGTTGTCACTTCGGTAATCCGGAAAATCTGACCATGTATCTGCTCATCGACTGCGACAACTTTTTCGTTTCCTGCGAAAGAGTCTTCCGGCCATGTTTAAAAGACCGCCCGGTCGTTGTTCTTTCCAACAACGACGGCTGCGTCGTCGCCCGTTCATATGAAGCCAAGGCACTCGGGGTCCCGATGTGCGCCCCCTATTTTAAAATCGAAAAAACCTTCAAAGCCGCCGGCGGGATAGCCTTGTCTTCCAACTACGAACTTTATGCCGATATATCCAAACGCGTTATGCGGCTGATCGCCGATTGCTTCGGAAAAATCGAAATTTATTCAATTGATGAAGCCTTTGCCGAAATAGATGACCGCGAAGACCTTCCGCGCCTGACTCTGCAAATTCGCAATACAATCCTGAAACAAACCGGCATCTCTGTTTCTGTCGGCGCGGCCGCCACCAAAACCCTTTGTAAAATCGCCGGCGAAATTGCCAAAAAACAAACTGTCGGCAAAATCTGCATTTTGACCGAACCGGACAATATTGCCGCCGCGCTTCAAAAGCTTGATGTCGGCGATGTCTGGGGCATTGGCCGCAAGCTGGTCAAAAAACTAAATTTCATGGGCATTTTTACCGCCGCCGAACTGGCCGCCGCACCGCATGCACTGATTCGCCAAAGCTTCGGAATTCTGACCGAAAAAACTTTACAGGAACTGAACGGGATCCCCTGCATCGGCTTTGAAGATACACCCCGGCAAAAAAGCATTCTCTGTTCCCGCAGTTTTGAAACCGAAATCAACGGTTTTGAAAACCTCAAAAAAATCATAGCCGAATTTGTCGACAACGCCTGCCTGCGCCTCCGCGAACAAAACGGCCTGGCCGGCGGCATCGTCGTTTTCATCGCCACCAACCGTTTTCATGAACCGTATTATAACAATTCAAAACTGATCGGTCTGCCGGAAGCCTCTTGCCACACGGCCAAATTCACCAAAGCCATGACTGAAGGACTGAAAAGCATTTACCGCCCCGAATTTTATTACAAACGCGCAGGCATCATGCTGGTCGGCATCGAAGATGCCGGCGCCGCACAAAAAGATTTTCTGATTTCGGAAACCGAACGCACCAAAGAAACGGAATTAATGAAAGCCGTCGACGCCGTCAACCGCAAACTCGGCCGCAAAACTCTTTACTTCGGAGCGCAAGAGGCCGGCATCAGACATTATATCAAACGCGAACACAAAAGTCCGTCTTATACCACCTCATGGAACGACCTGCCTCAGGTACATTAAAAAATCCCGGATAAAGCCACCGGGATTTTTTATTATTATTTTATTATTATATTGTCACAGTGCCGTGTCCCGACTTGGCAAATCCTGGGTAGCCTCACAGTAACATTTATAGTTAGTTGTACAGGTAACACCCGGCGGACAACAACACCTTGAACCACCGCAGGTTGTTACCCTATTGGGGGAATTACATACAAATCCGGACGGGGTTAGCGGTTTTAGTTTGCATTTATATTTGGTTATTCCGCAAGCCGTACAGGAATCGCTGATACCATTTGCACAACTGGTAAGAGTGTATCCCGGACATTCCGTTGAATAAGTACAGCTTTTGCAAGTCTGACATTTTGACGAGCAGTCAGAGAAGTAAGACTGACAGCCATATTGACAACTGGCAGCCGTACGATTACGACAATTGTCCGCATAGCAGGCCGTGCACTTACCGCAGGAGTTGGTCGTCTTACAGCCGTATTTGCAGCTCAAAGAGGTTACGCTGCAGGCCGGATCATCTTTGCAGGAAACACAGACACCACAACTGTTGGTGCTGGCACAGCCCCATTGACAGGATGCCGGTGTTTTGTCACAGTCAGGGTTGCCTTTGCAACCGGTACACTTGCCGCAGGAATTGGTTGTTGCACAGCCGTATTCGCATGTTTTCGACGTAACGTCGCAATCCGGATTGGTCTTGCAGGCCGTACATCTACCGCAGCTGTTGGTACTGGCACAGCCGTATGAGCAGGATATTGAAGTTACGTCACAATCCGGGTTTCCTGTTGCGCTTTGGCATTTGCTCGGACAATCCGACCACCACTTGGAACAGCCGTAAGGATGCGAAACATCTGTCCGGTTGTGGCAGTTATCCGTATAGGCAACTTCACATTTGCTTGAACAGTCGCTGTAATATTTTTTACAGCCGTATGGTGTACTGACCGCCGTACGATTGCGACAATTGTCGGTATAACAGGTCTGACATTTAAATTCGCAGTCGGAATACGTACTCATACACCCGTTGGGACATTCTTTATGCGTCCGATTTTCGCAATTGTTGGTTTTGGCCACCTGACACTTGCTTGCACAATCCGACCAATAGGTCTGGCAGCCATAATTGGCCGGCACGGCCTCCCGGTTGCGGCAGTTGTCAGGATATGCCTCCTGGCATTTGCTCGGACAATCCGGAAAATATGCGATACAGCCATATGGCGTTGCAACTGCTTTTCGGTTGTCACAATTATCCGATTTTGCCTTTTTGCAGACCGAATTACAGGGAGCCGGATAATATTCTTCGCAGCCATAGGCTCCGGCCGATACACCGGCAGGACATGAGCATTGCATATATTTTCCGTCGCAGCTGCCTCCGCTTGGTGAACGCGGAGAGCTGCAGTTCGACGATGTATACTGATATTCGCTTTTACAAGTGCAACTTTCATATCTTCCCCCGCAGCTGGCACCCTGCCCGGTTTGATTGGACGCACAGCTTTTCAAATTAGGGTCGCATTTACAGGAGGCATATTTTCCGCCACAGCTTTCGCCGACGCCAACCTGTCCCGCCGGACAGGAGATAAGGTTCGAGGCACATTTGCAACGGGTTATGTAAGATTTATTGTAAGGGCAATATCCTTCGGGCACCTGAACGGAATTACAGTTATTCAGAATAAAACCTTCGTTTTTGCACTGCGCGGCCGTGTCGATGGTATAGTCTTCATCACCTTGTCCATATGAAACTTCGTTATCACAATCGCCGACACCGAGAAAACAGACGGCCGCAGTCTTAAACGCTTTGTCAAGCTGCTCAAAAGAAAAGACGGGCTCCGGTTTGGGTGGGTTTGGATGTATAGGTATTTTGCCGAAGGCAACAGTCATTTTTGGAATCATAACAACAGATCCCAGAAACAATAAGAACAATAAAACAAATTTCTTCATAATATCACCTCACGACAAAATTAAACCGAAGCCCGACAGGCCAGAGGTGGGAAATAAGTAAATTTGTATGATGAAATGAAGGAAAAAATTCCGAATATCATACACACATTCCCGCAGGCAAAATTTTGCTGCGGATAAACATTCACACCCAATATTACTATAAAAGATTTTTTGCAGCGTGTCAACCAAAAGTGAACCTACATCTCTTTTAGGCTATTTTTTTCCAAAATTTGAACACAAAAAACCGGAAATGACCTGTATCATTCCCGGTTTTACATCACAACACGGCACAATTCGTCTTAATGTGCAATGTTTTTCAAACAGAAAAACCATGTTTCGCAATTATGACCTTTTTCTCCGGCACGCCTTTTCAACTCGTCCATCGTTGCCGGCGCAGCCACAACCACTTCATCGCCGGGCTGCCAGTTGGCCGGAGTTGAAACATGCTTTTCGTCCGTCGTCTGCATGGCTATCAAAATACGTTTAATCTCGTCCAAATTTCGCCCGTTTGACATCGGATACATAATTGAAGCGCGGATTTTTCCATCCGGATCAATAAAAAAGACTGAACGAATTGTTTTGGTGCTGCTTGAATGAGGCTGAATCATGCCGTATTTTTTGGCCACTTCCATACTCAGATCGGCAATAATCGGAAACGTTATCTTAAAGTCCTTATACCCCTTAAATTCAATATTATCTTCAATTTCCTTCAGCCAGGCCAAATGAGAACTGACCGAATCAACCGATACACCGAGTAACTCGGTATCAAGCTTTTTAAACTCGTCGGCATAAGTTGAAAACAAAGCTATTTCGGAGGTGCAAACCGGCGTAAAATCAGCCGGATGCGAAAATAGAATCACCCATTTTCCCCTGTAATCGTCAGGAAACGTTACCGGCCCCATCGTTGTTTCTGCAACAAATGCGGGAGCCTCGTCGCCGATTAACGGCATCGGATTATATAATGCCGGAGAAAAAGCGTCATCACAGGTGCATATTGTTTCTTTGGCAGACATTTTATCCCCCTTTAATTTACCTAATTTTAATCTACATAAATATATGATACAGATTGGGACTTTCAACAAGACCTCCCCTGTTACAATTACCGAAGGACAAACAAATGACACTGGACTGGCTGATGGGAATTGCCGGCTTGCTGCTGATTATCAGCATCTTTGCCAACCGGATATCCGACCGTTTCGGGATACCGGGGCTTTTGCTCTTTTTGGGCATCGGCATGCTGGCCGGAACCGACGGCGTCGGCAAAATCCAGTTTTCCAACGCACGTCTCAGCAACTACATCGGCACCGTCGCTCTGGCTTTTATTCTTTTCTCCGGCGGACTGGAAACCAAATGGAACGAAGTCAAAAGTATCGCTGCCCGCGGCTCGATATTATCCACGGCTGGCGTATTTCTGACGGCATTTTTTCTGTTTGTCTGCGCTTATTACCTCATCGGATTGTCCTTTGAAATTTCGCTGCTGTTGAGCGCCATCGTTTCTTCAACCGATGCGCCGGCCGTCTTTGCCATCATGCGTTCCAGCAGCATGCACCTCAAACCCGGCCTTAAGCCGATACTCGAATTTGAATCCGGCAGCAACGACCCGATGGCCGTTTTGCTCTCCATGGGTGCCGTCACCGTCTTAACCGCCGATTCTTTTTCTGCGACTTCCATGTTGTCCGACTTTGTCATGCAAATGGCTATCGGCCTCGGACTTGGCCTGGCCATCGGCTTCGGCGTCGGCCGCTTTTTGCAGAAATGGTGCCTGGTCTACCAAGGACTTTATCCTGTTTTCGGCGTCGGCGTAGTATTGGTTTCTTTCAGCCTGACTCAACTTTTACACGGAAACGGCTTTCTGGCCGTCTACCTCTGCGGCATTGTCCTCGGCAATACGCCTTTCATGTACCGTCGCCATCTGATTCGTTTCCACGATTCCATCGCCTGGATTATGCAAATCGGTATGTTTTTAATTCTCGGACTGCTCGTCAATCCGCACGAATTTGACGGAATTATGCTGGCCAGCCTTGCCTGCTCTCTGGCTCTGATGTTTATTGCCCGGCCGGCCGCCGTTTTCATCTGCCTGCACAAAAGCAGCTACAGTACCAATGAAAAAATATTCATAAGCTGGGCAGGACTGAAAGGCGCCGTACCGATTATTCTGGCCACCTATCCGCTGATGGAAAGATTCCCCAACGCACAATTTTTGTTTAACCTCATTTTCTTTCTGGTCATCATTTCGGTGCTGTTCCAGGGCAAAACCCTGGCTCCGCTCGCCCGTTGGCTTAAGCTGGAAGACAAGAACTAAGGCTTGATTTTTCGAAAAAAATCGGCTATAGTACACTCATTCCGCAACAACAACTCCGGGGATAGAAAATGGTAAAAAATTTTTACATTTTTCGTCACGGGCAGAGTTCATATAATTTGGAGGGCCGCATTCAGGGCCATACCAATAATTCTGTTCTGACTAACCAGGGCATTGACGAAGCACATAACGCGGCCAGTCTTCTGCAGGACAAAAAAATCGAAGTCGTTGTCTCTTCACCGCTTCGCCGGGCCAAACAAACCGGCTCCATCGTTTCCAAAATAATCAAGGTTCCGCTCCAGTATGACGATCGTTTTACCGAAGTCAATGTCGGCATTGCCGAAGGCCTGCATTATACGAAAGCACAGCAGAAATTCGGCGATCTTTACCGCCAGTGGCGCAGCGCCGATCCGAAATACATCGACATTCATTTTGAAAACGGCGAAAGCAAACGTGATGTCCAAAAACGGGTATTCAAAGCCCTGAACGAATACGCACAAAATTCAAACTATCAGAACATTGCCGTTTCCGGGCACGGCATCACGCTTTCTCAGACGCTGATGGCCTTAAACGTCGAACAGCCCGATATTCCCAACGGCGCCGTCATTCACCTGCAATATGACAATGACAACAACCGCTGGAAATTTGTCGGTTTTCTGAATTAGAAAAAATCCCCGGAAATTTCCGGGGATTTTTTTACTGCAGCTCAAAAAAGCTTTTGTCGACACCGCACAACGGACAAACCCAGTCATCGGGCAAATCCTCAAACGGAACATCGCCGTCATAGACATAACCGCAAACCGTGCAAACCCAGTGTTTGCCCTCGTTTTTATCTTCAGCCATTTTCTTCTCCTTTTGCTGTTTGACTTCGTTAAAACGCTTGATAACCTCATCTTTAAAATAACTGCGATAATCCAGATAGGTTAGAGGCTCGCGGCTTTCGCCGTTATCACAATCCAGAACCTCGGCAATAAACAGCGTATTGCTGTCATACTTAATACTTTGCAAAACTTTGCACCGAACCGTCGCAATATTGTCATTCAGATAAGGAATACCGTCTCTGATACAATAATCAACACTTTCCCATTTATCAACATTCCGGCTTGACTGAAAACCGAAATTGGCGATTACATAAGGCTCAACGCCCTTGCCGAGAACAGACAAACCGAACACGCCCGCCCGCTCGATACATTCTTTGGTATAACTTTGATTATTGCAGGACAAAGCAATGACAACCGGCTTGTTGGCCACCTGCATCACGGCATCAACCACCGAACCGACCGGCCTGCCGTTGTCCGTTGCACCGAGAATATACAAACCGTGTGTCAGCTTATATAAGGCGTCTAAATCCATTTTTTCCTCTCAATAATGCGGCGGAGGCGTTTCTTCGCTCAAAGGCTTAACCGTTTCTTCGTCCATATGAGCCAACAGATACTGATTCTGTTTTTGCAACAGATCGATAATCTTTCCCTGCTCGATAACCACCTGATTCAAATCGTCAAGCACCCGCTCCTGATTGGCCAGAGCCATTTCGATATTCATCAGACGTTCTTCAAATTCCAGGTTGCCGCTCATAACCCCCCTCTTGTCAATATACCAAAGATATAACACAGTTGGCACGAAATACAACCGTCAACATAACTTATCGGGAAAAATAAAAAAAATCGGCAGAACGCCGATTTATCCGTCAAACACGCTCAACACTCTGCCGTGCGACCAAAGCGGCGGTTTTGCCGCTGTTGTAACGATTAAGTTCATAATACATCTGCTTTGCCAGCTTGGGAACATCCAAACTGCCATCCAGATGAAAAACCGGCGATTTGATTTTTTTCATAATGCTGTCACCGAACATCATTTCGTCAAAACGTCGCTTGGCACGAATATCGTCCAACCGTTCGCCGCGGTTAATCATACGCTGAATAACCACCCGCGACGGCGCCGAAATCATCATTATTCTTATGCTTTGCGGAGAAACGCTCTTTTCCAACTGCAAAATACCGTCCGTATCCAGTGTTACGAAAGACCTGCCTTGGTGCGCTTCCAGCGAACTTCTGTTTATCCCGTACAAATTATAGCCGATTCTGGAACTGACCAGCATTGTCGGATCATTCACAAACGCGTCAAAAGACACAAACTTATAATCCTTGCCGTCAACCTCGTCGCTGCGCGGCGGACGGGTTGTCAGCTTCAGAATTTTGTTTTCGCCTCGCTCAACCAGATAATCAATCAGCGACGATTTGCCGACAGCCTCCTTACCGGTCAGAACGACTATTTCTTTGTCATCAATCATGCGGGAAATTCCTTTTGCGGCTATTTTAGCACAAAATATACAAAATTCAACAAGATATTCAAAGCCGGCCGCTGCTTAATTTATTAATGACTTATTCAGTTTTTTTTTGTATAATGTCTGTGCTGTTTTGCTAAAGAGGACTATATCATGAAAAAACTATTTCTTTATATATTCTCCGTCTTTGCATTTTCCCCCTCATTGGCTTTTGCCACGCCTCTGGCTGCCGAAACGTCCGGATTTTGGAGCCGTTTTGAGGGTATGAATGCGCTGACGGTAGTTTTTGTCAGTCTGTGTGTTTTTGCCATAGCTTACCGTTTCTACGGCCTGTTCATCGCCAACAAGGTGCTCCGGCTGCAGACAAGCAGGATAACCCCTGCCGTCAAATATGCCGACGGACACGATTATGTCAAAACCAACAAATATGTCTTGTTCGGGCATCACTTTGCCGCCATTGCCGCCGCCGGTCCGTTGGTCGGTCCGGTTCTGGCTGCGCAGTTTGGTTTCATGCCCGGCGCTTTGTGGATTCTCATCGGCTGTGTTTTGGGCGGCGCCGTCCATGACATGGTCGTTATTTTTGCATCTGTCCGGCATAAGGGCGAAAGCCTGGCCACCATTGCCGAACGCGAAATCAATCCCTTTATTGGCACAGTTGCCGGATTTGCGGTTTTGTTCATTTTGATTCTGACCCTGGCCGGCCTTTCGCTTGCCTGTGTCAGCGCCATGCACAACGCACCGTGGTCTTTGTTTATTGTTGCCATCACCATGCCGATAGCCATTTTAATGGGGTTAATCATGCGTTATAAGGAAAACGGCGTTACCCTCGCCAGCATCATCGGCATCACGCTGCTTGTCATCGGTATCATTTCCGGACACGGGCTGATGCAGGAAGACGCTTTCGGCTGGATGTTCAACTGGGATAAAGAAACCGTTTCTCTTGCCATTCCGATTTACGGTTTTATCGCTTCCGTTCTGCCGGTTTGGTTTCTGCTGGTTCCCCGCGACTACCTGTCCACTTACCTGAAAATCGGCACGATTCTGATGTTAACGCTGGGTATCGTCTTTGTTCAGCCGGACATCATGATGCACATGTTCACCCCGTTTGATCAGGGCGGCGGCCCGGTCATCAACGGCCCTGTTCTGCCGTTCATTTTCATTACCATCGCCTGCGGTGCAATTTCCGGTTTCCACGCCATTATCGGCACCGGTACCACACCGAAAATGATCGGTAACGAAAAGGAAATCCTTTTCGTCGGCTACGGCGCCATGCTTACCGAAGGTTTTGTCGCCATAATGGCTTTGATTGCCGCCTGCACGATGATGCCGGGTGACTATTTTGCCATCAACGCGTCACACGACGCCTACCAGGCGCTGATGGCCGCGCATCCGAATTTTGCCGTTACCGACCTGCCCTATTATGAAGAGCATATCGGCATCGACCTGCACGGACGCACCGGCGGCGCCGTTTCTCTGGCCGTCGGTATGGCACACATTTTCAGAAACCTGCCGTTTATGGATCATCTGGTCGCTTACTGGTACAACTTTGCCGTCATGTTTGAGGCTGTCTTCATTCTGACCGCCGTTGACGCCGGCACCCGCGTCGGACGTTTCTTCCTGCAGGAAATGCTCGGCAAGGTCATGCCCCGCTTCAACGACAAAGAATGGAAACCCGGCATCGTCATAACCAGCGCCGTCTTTACCTTCCTGTGGGGTTACCTGGTTTACACCGGCAACATCAGCACCATCTGGCCGCTGTTCGGCTTAAGCAATCAGTTGTTGGCCGCCTGTGCCCTGATTGTCTGCACCACCATGCTGCTCCGGCTCAACCGCGGCAAATATACGCTTGCAGTCGCCATCCCGGGCATCTTCATGGTTGTCGTAACTTTCTGGGCCGGTTACCTGCAGGTCTTCGAGCAATATCTGCCGCAAAGTCAGACGCTGTTGGCCGTACTGGGAATCATCGTCATGTCCTTAATGATTGTTGTTTTGGTCGGAGCTTTCCGCAAATGGATTCAGCTCATGCGCATCAAAACCTGCGTCAAGGACGAATACGGCGAAGATGTCAGGGCTCTGGCCGTCGAATAAAGCTGCCCGAAACAAAAAAATCCCTCCCGGACGGGAGGGATTTTTTCTTGCTAATATTTCAACGCCAAACCGGTAATAACCGCATATCCGCGGTTATTATTGTCAGACCACCTGTCATTGCCTTTTGAGTTCAGATAAGCATTGATTAAAAACAGTTCAAAATACTTATTCAAAGCATAACGGTTCGTCTGCACAAACAAATCATCACGGTTGCGGGTGTTTTCCGCCTCCGTATGCAGATAGGCCAGATTGGTTTTAAATCGTCCGAAATCATACCCGATGCTGAAATCCCAGGCCTGTCCTTCGCGATAATTGTCAAAATAGGCCGGCAGATAAGAATTGACGGCCTGCGTAGAAATCGGATTCTTGTCACCGTCGATATAGGCCTTTTTATAAGAAGCGGAAACATTGAAACCACCGGCAATCCAGCGTGCGCCGAAAGCCCATTCGTGGTCGGTCCGGTTAAACAGGCCATAAGCTGCCGAAGTATACAAGTCGCCGCTGCCGAGTTTCCACTTGTTCAGCATGGCGGCCGTATAACCGTCTTCCTTTTTTTCATAATTTACATATCTGCTGACCATACCGCGCCGGCTGGCGTTATCCGGAGCATAACTGAAACCGAATTTCGTATTGCCGATCATCGGTGTAAAATAGCTGAATTTGAGCGCCCGTCCGTCATCCATAATGGCTGTCGACTTCGGCGTTGCAAATTTGACCCTTTTCAAACCGTTGACCCAGTTCGCGCTGGTCAGCCAATACGGCAGATTGCTGTCCTGAATGCCGACCCAGCTGATTTCCTGCGCACCCTGGTGTAAAAGAAAAGCCGCATTGTAGGTATAACCGATTGTCAGTTTGCCGTAATCTTCCCTTTCTGCCAGCAGATACGGATAAAACCGCCAGTCTCCGTCATTATAATCTTTGTCATGCTGACGAAACACCAGCGTATAATCGGCATGCAGGCCGACCCTGCCGGCATCGGCAAAGGCATAAGCGCCTTCCAGATTACCGTCGGCGCGAAATACGGCGCGATTCGGCATATTTTGTACATTGTTGCGGCTGCGGGTTTCCATAACCCCGTAATATTGTCCTGCCATTCCCGATTGGGAAAATTCCCAACCCTCGGCAAATGCAGTCCCCGACACGCTTGTTGTCAGAGTCAAAAACAAAAGAAATTTTTTCATTTTGGCTCTCCCGACCGGTCTTCAAATCTGTTTATAAATCATAGCATATTTAATAAGAAATTATTACCATTTTCTTAATTAAACGCCACTTAACGGGCCGAACAAAAGACACCCCCTGTCCTGTTTGACTAACCCTGCGATTCATGGTATATTATAATGGTAAAAAAATATTATTAACCCTAAAAAAACAAAACAATGAAGACTAAAATTATTATAAAAAGCCAGTTCGGTCACGAAATTATGGCGGTAAATTTTGCCAAGGCATTCAACCTCGACGTTGTTATCGCCCCAAATAAAGATGAGAAAAAAGCATACGAAGAAGAAGCCGACAAAATCTTCCGCAATATGTCCTTTTTCTACAATCGCATGTCGATCCTTCCCTTTGAGGAAAGAAACCAAACGGAAAATATTTGGGACATCATCGGCGAACTGAAAAACGGCAAATTGGACAATTCGTTATGGGAAAAGTTTGCAGCCAGCAGACTGACACCGGCGAATATCGAAAACTTACCCGCCTACCCGGGAATGAGCAACAGCGACAGTACGTTGTTTATTCCGCAGAAATTGATTTCTGACGGTGAGTGCGGAATAACGGCCGAACAGCAGAGCCTGCCGCTCTCCGTTTTTGAATTTCTCAAAAACAAAAACGGTTTGGTTCTGGGACAGCACTTTAACAAAGTCGCTGATCTGGAAAACGTCAGGGCTCTTGCGCGGGAGTTTAATCTCTATGTTCCGGGGCTGGAAGAAAATCCGGAAGTTCTGGGCATCCGCGGTATTCAGCATAAGGCATATTACAATATGTATGCCCGCCTGAAAAAATCCGTAGGCATCGCCGGAACCCACACATGGATATTATTAACCATGTTTCCGGAAGTTCCGCAGGTTATTTTATACAACAACCACGGAACCGAGCGCTGGAAAGCCATTGAACAGGCCTATCGGAGCAAGGGGTACAATATCCGCTGCATCGGTTTTGACGAAAAGACAGACTTACAAGATCTGTCGGCCCAAATTGAGCAAAACTTTGCTCAATTATAATTAAACGAAAAGAGCGCTTCCAATCGGGCGCTCTTTTTTCATATTCATTTTTTCAAAAAAAAAATATATTTTCGAAATTTTGTCTATTGATTAAGTCATCAAAATATGATATAGTCTGTATTGTAAACGGAATTATTAACTCAAAAACATACAATTATGAAAAGCTTAAAAAAATTTTTCTCATTCTTCAAAAAACAAGAAAATGTAACAAAAGATTGGGATGAAATCCAGAAAGAAAAATGGGAAGCTCAAACTGCTCTCATTACTCTGGAATTGCAAAAGGCCGTTGACCGCCTCCAGTTTGAAACAGTCTTCAGACTTCTTGAAAACGGAGCCGACCCCAACGCCCCCATTTACACAATTAGCTGTATATCGGTCGACAACGGATTGGATTATTACGAAGAAAAATGTATCATTCACGTTCTTGACCACGTCGATGACAAAGCAATGATAAGACTTCTCCGTTCTTACGGTGCTAAAACCTCAACGGATATGGAGAAGGAAGAGCGAGAAAAAAAGAAAAAAGAAAGAGAACAAGCCCAACTGAAGCACGACATTCAGGCCGGAGCTCTGGTAGACAGCTTGTTACACAAACAGACGCAAAGCGTCTGCTTTGGCTAAAAAAAGCGACACTCAAAAAGAGCAGCCCTCCCGGCTGCTCTTTTTTTTGACTGAATACGGTCGCTGGTTTCGCCACAAAAAAGCCACCTCAACGGCGGCTTTTTCTCTTTGGTCGGATTGACTGGACTTGAACCTTCTCTCGCGCCGTAAGTTTCGCGCTCCGGCGCTCAACAACGGCGCTTCGGTCACTCGTTTTTCATGCTTTTTCTTCGACGCCTCACTGCGTCTCGAAAAAGACGGCAAAACTTCGCCTTTTGCGGCAAAAACAGCCGGAGCAACGGCTGTTTTTGTCCTCAAGCCTCTTTCGAGGTCGCTGGTTCTTCCACAAAAAAAGCCGCCTCAACGGTGGCTTTTTCTCTTTGGTCGGATTGACTGGACTTGAACCAGCGACCTCTTCGTCCCGAACGAAGCGTTCTACCAGGCTGAACTACAATCCGATAACGAAGCCTATATTTACCATAAAAAATAAAATAAACAAGACTTTTTTTCTAAAAAAAACAACTTCCCCGGCAAAAATCCTCAAACCGGAAAAGAACATTGATTTTACAATCTGTTAATCTTTAACCGGTATCATGAAAGTATCGGAGAAAAGAATGACACTCAAAGCGGCAATCTTTGACTGGGACGGAACCATAACCGATTCCAATCATATTAAAACCGAGGCTTTCATAGACCTGTTTTCCTCCCTCGGAGAAGAAGCCGCCGACTACATTCGCCGATATCAGCAAAATCGCGGCGGCATTTCCCGTTTTGAAAAATACCGCCATTATGTCCGACACTTTTTCGGCCGCAACGCTTCCGCCGCCGAACTGGAAGACTTCGGTTCCCGCTACGCCGCCCTCTGCCGGCAAAAACTTTTGCACGCGTCCTACATTCCCGGCGCCGTCGAAACGCTGCGCACCCTCTCCGCCAGACAAATTCCCGCTTTTATCGTAACCGGATCGCCGGCCGACGAAATCAGAGAGCTTGCTGCTGCCCGGAATCTGCTGCCGCTGATTCGCAATATCTACGGCTCTCCGCAGACAAAAGATGTCCTGCTCGCCCGCTTACTCTCCGAAAACAGGCTGAAACCGGAAGAAACCGTATTTTTCGGCGACGCCCTCGTTGATTATAAAGCGGCTCAAATCAATCAAATACCCTTCATCGGCGTCTGCCCGCCCGGCAGTACATCACCTTTTCCGCCTCAAACGCCGACAACCTCACTGATCACGATTAACAATTAAATCCGAATCGAAAACGAATCGGCAAAAATCACTTTTCGAAAAAAAGGTAAAAAAAAGTTTAAAATTTTTTTTACGCCTAACTCATTTATTTTACTAAAAAAATTATTTTTTTATAGCCATAAGGTTAAAATTTTATTAACAAAAAATTGACAAATTAGAAAAATTGAGTATATTTAAGGCAAAATTACCAAAAAAACTTTTTAGTGTTAACTTTTGAGAGAGATACAATGAAAAAAGCTCTATTTGTAATTGCCGCTTTGTTAACCGCCGCTTGCTCTTCAAATCGCGAGCAGGAACCGACCGTGGTTTATCGCGGTTATGATGATGCCGGCTGCAACTATTACAATGGTGTCTGCCACCGCGCCGCCAAAAAATACATTGTCGAAACCGCTGACGGAGAAGTCAGAAGCGTAAACTATCGTCCGACGACCACAATCGTCAAGACCGGAGAATACAAACACTGCTCCGATACCATTTTCGGCGATCCGGTACCGGCTCCGAAATATGTCGCCAGCGGCCCGAAAGTCATTACCGAAGAGCGTCCTGTTCAGATTCGCCGTATTCAATACGTCCGCCAGATTCCGGCCGTTCAGTACGTTCAGCAGCCTGCCGTTCAGTATGTTCAGCCTGTCGCTCCGCAACCGGCCGTCGTACAGCAGCTCTGCAACGGATGTCAGCCGACCATTACGCAGACTCGCGAACCGGTAGAAGTTCTGTACAAGAAAACAACGACCAAAACCGTTTACGAGCCCAAGACCACTCAGGAAGTAAGCTACGAGAAAGAACCCTACACCGGTCAGCTTCCCTGCACCAACTGTGCGGCTCCCGTTGCTCAGGCTCCGACTCTGACGGTTCCGGCTTCAACGGTTGTCACAATTCAGAATCCGGCGCCGATGCCCGAAGCTCAGGTTGTATCCGAGATTACGATGGATCCCGCCGAAATCAAATAATCTTAAAGCTAGTATCCTTAACTTAGCAAAACAAAAAGAGAGCGCTTCTGCAAAGAAGCGCTCTCTTTTTTGTTTATTTTATCAGCGTATAGTCAATAACGGCTTCCTCATCGGTCGTTTCCAGCTTAAAAATAACCGGACGCAGACCGTCATTGCAGCTGCAGATGGCCACCCCGGGCTTTCTGATCCAATCGCCGTAATAAAAAACTTCTTTCCCCGCACCATGCGCCAGAGCAAACACATATTGATAAATGGCCTTCCATGCTTCATCGCAAAAACCTTCCGGCTTGGCATAATCGGCATAAAAGACCTGCCCTTCCCGCAGCATCGGACAAGCACCGATTCCTTCCGCGCCGTATTCGGCAGCAAGTTCCTTGTCAAAATGCTTTTTCAAAACCGTAATTTTAACTTTTTTCATTCTCGCCTCTCTTCAAAAATTTTTTTACGCTCTCCAAAGCAGCCTCGGCGTCATAACGCCCAAGCTCGTACATTTCCTTAACGACGGCGGGATTTTGCTCCATCTTGCCGATTTTTACCAACCGACTCGGACGGATAACCAATATCCGCCCGTCGTCACGCATTTGCTCTATCTCGTCAAGCTCGCGGTTATACATCAAATGCCGGGTTTTTATGGCCGAAACAAACTTCGGATATTTTCCGTAAAACAATTTTGCCAGCCACCCGGTATGCGCAGGCTTTTTACGATATCCCGCCGGACGCGTTTGTATCACGATGTTCCGCTCATAACCAAGCTTAAAAGCGGCCTGCAGCGGAATACTGTCGGTAATGCCGCCGTCCAGCAGTTTCATCCCGCCGGCTTCGACAATCTGCGATACAAAAGGCATTGACGCCGAAGCCCGCAAAAAATCAATGTCTTTAAACATATCACGGCAAAGCACATACTCCGGACACCCGGTTTCGACATTGGAACAAACAGCATAAAACTTCGTTTTTGAATGCGTAAAAATTTCGTTGTCAAACGGATCAAGCTTCTCGGGAAGATCATGATAACAAAACTGTGTATCAACCATATTGCCGCTCAGCAACAGCGACCGAAAACTCATAAAACGATAATCATTGCCGTATTTGAGATTATACCGAATGCTTCTCCCTGCCTGCCTGGCCACATACGAACAACCGTGAATGGCTCCGGCCGAAACGCCCAGCACCCCGTCGGTCATAATTCCGTTTTCCAGCAAGACGTCCAAAACTCCGGCCGTATAAATGCCGCGTTTGGCACCGCCTTCCAACACCAAACTCGTTTTCATGCCTTGTTTTCCTTTTGCAAAAGACAGGCCTGTTCCTTTTCCTGCCAAATCTGTTTATCCCGTTCGTTAATTTCACGCAAAACCCGGCACGGATTTCCCGCCGCCACGACATTTGCCGGAATGTCTTTGTTTACGACGCTTCCGGCACCGATAACCGTATTGTCGCCGATGGTTACACCCGGCAACACCGTCACACCGGCACCGAGCCAGACGTTATTGCCGATTTTTATCTCGCGTGCAAACTCCAGACCGGCGGCACGCAATTCTGCATCAAGCGGATGTCCGGCTGTTGCCAGACAGCAGTTCGGCGCAATATATACATGGTCGCCGAACGTTATCCTGGCACCGTCAAGCATCACGCAGTTATGATTGGCAAAAAAGTCTTCACCGCAAAAGATATTATAACCGTAATCGCAATAAAACGGCGCAACCACCGAAAAATCTCTGCCGATACGGCCGAACAACCTTTCGGCGATTTTTCTTTTTCCTGCCTCATCGGAAGGTTTAAGATTGTTATAAGCAAAACACATATCTTTGCAGACAGCGCGCTCTCTGACCAAGTCCGGATTGTGATTCGCGTCATAAAGCAGCCCGCGGGCCATTTTTTCACGTTCGCTCAACGACATTTTTTTTTCCTTTCTACAACAACAACCCGAGCCGGTAAACGGCAAGAGCAACCAACCAGGCAATCACGCATTGCAATACGACGATAAAAACGGCATAAGCGCCGCCCAATTCTTTTCTGACCGTGGCAATCGCCGCCACACAAGGCGTATACAGCAGCGAAAAGACCAGAAAAGCAAACGCGCTCAACGGTGTCAGCAGCGTCGGCAGCAAATCAATCCGGCCGCCGAGCAAAACACCGATGGTGCTGACCACGCTCTCCTTGGCCGCAAATCCGGTCAGAAAAGCCGTCGACAGACGCCAGTCGGATATTCCCAACGGCTCAAAGACCGGCACCAGAAGGCTTCCTATACTGCACAAAATACTGTCCGCAGAATCTGCCGCCACGTTCAACCGGCTGTCAAACGTCTGCAAAAACCATATAACGATGGTCGCCGCAAAGATAATCGTAAAAGCCTTGGTAATAAAATACTTGGCCTTATAATAAATCAGCCGCCAGACGTTTTTCAACCCCGGCAGACGATAATTGGGCAGCTCCATAACAAACGGCACCGCCTCGCCTTTAAACATCGTCAGCTTCAACAGAAAAGCCAGCGCCAAACCGACGGCTATGCCCAGTACATAAAGACTGATAATCACCAGCGTCTGATATTGGTCAAAAAATGCGGCCGTCAGCAGCACATAAATCGGCAGTTTGGCCGAACAGCTCATAAACGGCGTCAGCAAAATAGTCAGCTTGCGGTCTCTTTCCGACGGCAGCGTCCGCGCCGCCATAATTGCCGGCACCGAACAACCGAAACCGATCAGCATCGGCACAAAACTGCGTCCCGAAAGCCCTGCCCGGCGCAGCAGCTTATCCATAACGAAAGCCACCCGGGCCATATAGCCGCTGTCTTCCAGCATTGACAAAAAGAAAAACAATACGACAATAACCGGCAGAAAACTGATAACGCTCCCCACCCCGGCAAACACGCCGTCGATAATCAGCGCCTTAACCACCGGATTCATGCCGTAAGCAGTCAATCCCTTTTCAACCTCCGCACCGAGAGCCGAAATCAGCATTTCCGTCAAATCGGAAAGCCATGTTCCGAACGGCCCGAAAGAAAGATAAAAAACCAAAGCCATAATCAACACAAAAACCGGCAAAGCCGTATATTTTCCGGTCAAAATCCTGTCCAGCTTTTCACTGCGCAGACGCTCCCGGCACAAAACGGGTTTTGTTACGCATGTACCACATAGTTTTTCAATAAAAGCAAAACGCATATCGGCCATAGCCGCTTCCCTGTCCAGAGAACTCTCCCTTTCCATCTGCAATACAATATGCTCCAGTGCGTTTACCTCATTATCTGTCAGACAAAGCGATGCTAAAATCGGTTCATCACCCTCCGCCAGCTTGGCGGCGGCAAAACGCACCGGGATTCCCGCCGCTTGGGCATGATCCTCAATCAGATGTACTATTGCGTGCACACAACGGTGAACCGCGCCCTCGTCTTTCCCGTCATAAGTACAAAAATCGACTTTTTCGGGAACCTCCCGGTATCGAGCCACATTCACGGCATGTTCGACCAGCTCGTCAATCCCTTCTTTTTTCATGGCCGAAATCGGAATAACCGGCACGCCGAGCAAATTTTCCATCTGGTTAATGTCAATGGATCCGCCGTTAAGCCGCACCTCGTCCATCATGTTCAGGGCAATAACCATCGGAATGTTCAAATCCAAAAGCTGCAGCGTCAGAAACAGATTGCGTTCGATATTCGAAGCGTCAATTATGTTGATGATTGCATCAGGCTTCTCTTTCAGCAGAAAATCGCGGGTAATCATCTCCTCGCTGGAATACGGCGATAATGAATAAATGCCGGGCAAATCCGTCACCAGAGTATTCGGATACCCCCGGATAACGCCGTCCGTACGTTCTACCGTTACACCGGGAAAATTCCCGACATGCTGATTGGCGCCGGTAAGCTGATTAAACAAAGTTGTTTTACCGCAATTCTGATTGCCGATTAAGGCAAAACGAACTGTCTGGTTTTCGGGGATAACGCCGCCGCTGCGCTTCATCTGAAGCGCGCTTTTCTCACCTTTGCGGGGCAAAACGGGCATTTTCCGGTCGCGAATGTCTACCGGACAGCTTTCCGCTTTGTGAATATCGGTTATTTCAATATTTGCCGCGTCTTTCTTGCGTAAAGTCAGCTCATATCCTCTGATTTTCAGTTCCAGCGGATCACCCAGCGGCGCGGTTTTTACCAGCGTAACTTCCGTTCCCGGCGTCACGCCCATTTCCAGAATATGCCGCCGCAGCAAACGGTCTTTGCCGTTAACCTTTGTCACAACCGCGGTCATACCTGGCGTCAGTTTGTTCAAAGTCGTCATTTTCGTTTCGGTCAAATTCATGGTTTCTTTTTTTCAACTTATGCAAACTCAGACAAACATTCAATCAAAAATTTAAATCTTTCACGCCCGAAAAACTCTTTCAATTTTTTGCTTGACTTCGAGTATACTCTAAGAATTATTTTAGAGACGAACATTTTGCAAAAGAGGTTTATCATGAACAAATCCATTGTTTATTTTACCAAAGAAATTTCACCCGACAGCCTGATAAAAATTTACCAAAAGCTTGGCAAAGAGCTTAAAGGCAAGGTCGGCGTCAAAATTTCCACCGGCGAACCGGGCGGACATAACTACCTGAAACCGGAACTCATCGGCAAGCTGGTTAAAAAACTTAACGCAACGATTATTGAATGCAACACGGCTTACCCCGGACGCCGCAACACAACGGAAGCACACCTTCAGGCCATTGAAGAGCACGGTTTTACCAAAATTGCCCAAGTCGATTTGATGGACAGTGAAGGCGAACTTGAAATCCCCGCCGACGGCCGCCATCTGAAAGTCGATATCGTCGGTGGTCATTTAAAAAACTACGATTCCATTTTAAATCTGGCGCATTTTAAAGGTCATGCCATGGGCGGTTTCGGCGGCGTCATAAAAAATCAGTCCATCGGCATTGCCTCAAGCGGCGGCAAGGCTTACATTCACACGGCAGGCGCCACGCGCAGCCCGGACGAACTCTGGGATAAACTGCCGGCCCAGAATGATTTTCTGGAATCCATGGCCGAAGCGGCCAAAGCCGTTGCCGACTACATGCACGGCAATATTTTGTATGTTGACGTCATGAACAATTTGTCGGTCGATTGTGACTGCGATTCTCACCCGGAAGACCCCTGCATGGCCGATATCGGAATTCTGGCCTCAACGGACCCCGTTGCTTTGGATCAGGCCTGCATCGATAAAATCTGGTCGTCAAACGACCCGGGACGCGATCATTTCATCGCCCGTGTCGAAAGGCAAAACGGACGTCACATTCTGCCCTATGCCGAAACAATCGGCCTGGGCTCCCGCAATTATGAACTGAAGGATATAGACATTGACTAACAAAATTTCGATATTAAAAATTATCAGTCTGGCCGCTGCATTATTTTCTGCGGCGCCGGTCTGTGCAGCTCAGGAGGAACCGATGACCGATACCCCCAAAACCCTGATTGTCTATTTTTCGCACAGCGGCAACACCAAACGCATTGCCGACAAAATTGCCGCCGCCGTTCCTGCCGACGTTGCCCGCATTGAAACCGTAGTTCCCTACACCGGTTCCATGAACGAAGTTTCGGCTCAAGGCAAGCGTGAAGTCGAAAGCGGTTACAAACCGGAGATTAAACCGCTGAACGTCAATCCGTCCGACTATGACAGAATTGTTATCGGCACACCGACCTGGTGGTATACAATGGCTCCCGCCGTTGCCACCTTCTTCGCGTCAACCGACTTAAGCGGCAAAGACGTCGTTTTATATATGACCAACGCCGGCTGGCCGGGACATGTCATCAGCGATATGAGCAAAGCGGCCAAAGGTGCCCGCGTCATCTCGACCAAAGAAATTCTGTTTGCTTCCGACGGCGGCAACCGGATGGTTACGCCGGAAAAGGAAATCGACGACTGGATTTCCGAATGGAAATAACCTCTTAAAAACAACAGTCTGACAAGGAGTTTAACGATGCCCAAAATTTTAATCGGTTTAATTTTAGGAACATTTTTATTTTTAGGAGGAAATGCTATGGCAGACAATATCTTAACCCCTCAACAAAAATCCATTGCGGCAGCAGCGTCTTATGCCGCCCGGGGCGACCAAAACGGTTTGAAACAGGCACTGGCCGAAGGACTGGACAACGGCGTCAGCACCAACGAATTTAAGGAAATTCTGGTACAGGCCTATGCCTACTGCGGATTTCCGAGAAGTCTGAACGCCTTAAATACCTTAATGCAGCTTACTGAAGAACGCGGCAACAAAGATAACCCGGGTTCTCTGCCCGGCCCCAGACCGGAAGGAAGCAGCCTTGACTTTGGCACCAAAAATCAGACCAAACTTGTCGGTAGTCCCGTCAGCGGAAAATTATTTGACTTTGCTCCGGCCATTGACGAATACTTAAAAGCGCATTTGTTCGGCGACATTTTTGCCCGCGACAATGTGGACTGGCAGACCAGAGAGCTGGCCACAATTGCCATGTTGGCCTCGTTACCGAACGTTGACAGCCAATTAAACAGCCACATCAACATCGGCAAGCATAACGGTCTGACCGACGAACAGGTTCAAGAAATATTGAAAATAGCCGCCAAAACCGGTGCCGAAAACGTTTTGTTCGGTTTTGGTTCCGAAAACACGGCCTATGCCAAATATTTCATCGGCAAGAGCTATCTGCAGCCCCTGACACAGGAAGGCGTCGGCATTGCCAACGTAACTTTTGAGCCGGCCTGCCGCAACAACTGGCATATTCATCACAAAGGCGGACAAATTCTGCTCGTTGTTTCCGGCCGCGGTTGGTATCAGGAATGGGGAAAACCGGCACAGGAACTCAAACCCGGCGACGTTGTCAATATCCCCGCAGAAGTTAAGCATTGGCACGGTGCGGCCAAGGACAGTTGGTTTACGCATATTGCCATTGCCGTCCCCGCCGAAGGAGCCTCAAACGAATGGCTGGAAGCCGTAACGGATGAGGAATACAACAAATTGAAATAACCAAAACAAATATCAAAAAGGGCTTGGAATTATCCAAGCCCTTTTCAAATCTCAAATTAAAAATATCTTTTCAGCAATGCTTCCAACGCCTTGCCGTGGCGAGCCTCATCACGAGCCATTTCATGTACGGAATCATGAATGGCATCCAGATTAAGCTCTTTAGCTTTCTTTGCAATTGCCATTTTACCGTGACAAGCACCGTTTTCACCGGCCAGCATTTTCTCCAAATTGGTCTTGGTGGAAGTTCCGACCAATTCGCCCAACATTTCTCCGAAACGGGAAGCATGCTCCGCTTCCTCTTTGGCAATCTGCTCCAAAACGACTGCCGCTTCCGGATATCCTTCGCGCATGGCCTGGCGAGCCATGGCCAGATACATTCCGACCTCGCTGCATTCGCCGTTAAAATGATTGCGCAGACCTTCCAAAATTTCGCTGTCAACTCCTTTGGCAATACCAATAACATGTTCGGCCGGCCAATTCATTTCTTCTTCCTTGTAAGGAACAATCTTGTCACCGGTTGCTTTGCAAACCGGACAAACCGGCGTTTCACCGTCGGCAACTTCAAAAACCTGCCCGCAAACTAAACATTTGTACTTCATATTTTTCCTCTTTCAATTAAGTTAGTTCATCACACTTCTTATATAAGAAGTCACAGATATTTAAATCAAGCTTCTGCGTTCATACACAGATATTTTTAATGCAGAAAATCAAGAATATCTTTATACAGACGCTGCTGATATTGCCGGCTTTCAAAATTATGACCGCTTTCCGGAACAACCGCCAACCGTTTATTTGTCTGCAACGCATGATAAAGATCCTCAACATCTTCAGTCTTAACAACCGCATCTTTTTCCGCGGCTATCAGCAGCACATCTGCCTTAATTCTGCCACTCAGCGCCAATGCGTCGTATGTTTTGGCCGTTTCAACCACCTGATACAAAATCTGTTCTCCGTCATAAACATAAAATCCGTCTTTTTTCCAATCACGACAGAAAGATAAATTACTCAGACAAAAATTCTCCCATCTTTGCCCGCTGATTACCGGAGTTATCGGAACAAGATACGCCACCTGTGCCGGATAAGCCGCCGCATACGCCAAAACAGACGCTCCGCCCAACGAATGCCCGGCAAGAGCAAACGGTTCATGATAAAAATTTTGTTTTTTTGCCCAGGCAATCACGGTTTGTAAATCATCTTCAAAAGTAGACAACCGCGCATTAATCACACCGCGGCCGCTTTTTCCCATGGAATACCGGCTGTCAAACATAACAACGACATATCCCTTCGCCCTGAAAGCCTTTCGCGCGGCCTGAACTGCCGGATGCTCCATATTTGAAGCAAGCCCGTGCTGAATAATTGCCAGCTTTTTATGTCCGCTGTCCTCTGCCCCGTCCACTTGAAGATATATAGATTCTCCCTGAGAGTTCTTAATCCAAAATTCTGTCTGCGGGGCATCTGGAGAACATCCGGTTACCAGCAAAAACACAACAAACATACAAAAATTTTTCATCTCAACACCTCCCTTTACAAAATAGAATAATTCTGCCACAAACGCTTTTAAGAAAATCTGAACTTTCTAAAATTTTCTCTTTTTTTAAGCTGTTCTGTCTCACTGTGTTTTCAAAAACTGATTTAAACCGGCTAAAATTTAAAGATTTGTACAATATCTGCAAAATAGATATCCCCCAGTAAACTGGGGGTTCTATAACAGCTACAAACCTTACGGTTTGACCACGCTCGTTGGCGTGGAGCGGTGTTGTTCCAACACCTTGGCATTCAGCCCCGAGTAAACTCGGGGTTTTCTGTAAGGCAACTAATAAAAGGCTCTGAGATTTCTCTCAAAGCCTTTTGATTAAAATTCACCGCACCTGAAATATCTATTTTTTAATTACCTGCCATCAGACGTTCTTCCATAAATGGAAAATGTCGCACCTTGCAAATGAGTTTGCTGATTTGGATGGAATGAAGTCCTATCAGTACTTTTGGAAACTCGACCTTGAAGTTCCATAATTTTTAAACCATCTTTTCGTCCTTTTTTTCTTTTGACGCTTAGCCTTTCATTATCTCTAACCTTAACCATACTTTTATAAGCTATATTTATGGTTTCTTCTCTAAAAGTGCCGCTTGCCGTATAATTGTATTCTATTTTCGTTTTACGATAATCATCACCCATATACTTCCCAAAACCACGACTATCAAGCCCCGCATTAACAGCCAATTGTGTTCCGGCAATATCTGCTAAAGTTTCGGCACCATCCATATATTGAGTTTTTGCACTATTAGGACGTTGACTAAAATCTAACACATGACCAAGTTCATGTGCCAAAAAGCCAACTAATGCCTTTTGGTTTTTTCCTTGAAATAACTTGTCAGAAACCATCAAAACAGCCTTATTATTTTTTGTTTCATCCTCAGACTTTTGAAAAATAACAGACGCATTTGGACGTTTCCAATTTTTTCTTATTCTAATTTCTAAATCCGTTTTGCTTAGAATTTCTGCCAAATCTTTACTGATTTTAGAATCATTTCCGGCAAGTTTCTCTATAATCCCCTTTACACGCTTCTCCTGCTCTTGATGTTGCCGAAATTTTTTATTGTAACGATTTCTCTTAAATTTCTCAAGCCAACCTCTATTGTTATCAGAAACATATTCTTTATTTGGTAGTAATTTTCCTTCTGCTTCCATTTCATTAAGTTGCTCTGCCGTTGGAAAATCCGATAATTCGCTTAATTCATATACTTTTTGTCCTTTATCACTAACAATATACAAAGGATCGTTTTCTGACCGATTCTCAAAAACTGAATATTTTTTATTTCCCTCATTACTGGTTATACGGTCTAAAAGTTTAACTTTTTCATCTTCCTGCATATCCTCACAATATTTATCTGCAAGTTCTCGCAAATATTTTTCGATATTAAAATCTTCATCTTTAGTCATAACATCTCTCCGTTATCTATTATCCAATAAAAAACCACCTTTTGTAAGGTGGTCGGAGAGTTCGTAAATCATACCTACTACAATGACTCTTGTGGCCTTTAAAGCCATATTCTAGAAACAGCATACAGCTTTTGGACATACGCCACAAGCTCCCCGACCATTTCTAGTCGAGGGAATGCGGCTCATCGCAAAATGCTGAAGCCTGACGGTATCATTCGTACCGTAGTAAGTAATGAGCTTACGACAGCTCTCTTGCACCCAAAGGTACTCAGGATACAGTTCCCCATATCCAAATATATTATAATATAAATTCAGTAAAAATTAAATTAAAAAATAGCCAAAAAACAACATCTCAGATTATCAAAAAGAGATGTGAACACCGCAAACTTAGGGCTTTTCCGAGTATTGTAAATACAAAAAAAAGAGAAAGTATAAACTTCTCCTTTAATAATTGTTTGTGCTTTCAAGCCAAAGTGAGAAAAAATATAAGAAATGAACCACTGATTTTAGATAATATTAAAAAATATCAAACCGTTACCTAAAATCCGCCACCTCAGACCTTCAAAAACAATTTTTATGAAAAATGCACTCTTACCACGGGCCGCGGATAACTTTTCCCTTGGATTTTGTGGCCAGGGAATCATCTGAAAAATCATCATCAAATCCGTTTTCCAAATACCCCTGCTGAACATATGTTTGAGCATATTCAGGCAATCTTGCGGGATGATAATATTCCAGTTGTCCGAAAATATTATAACGCCAATTTCCGCATTCCTGATCATCCAGCAAAACCCGGCCGTCACTCAATGTATCAATTTTATTCGGATCAACGCCATAAGACATCGCAACATACAAGCGCAATTCCTGTATTGTATTCGCCGTCAGTTCTATATGTTCCTGACGCTCATACGCTTCTGCCTCTCGTCGTAACCGTTCAATATCCTCATAACTCAGTTCCGAACGCTTTAAATACTGCGTTCCCGGACCATACGGTTGGTTATTTTTTGGGGAGTTATTTCGTACAGAAATGTTTTGAGGATTTTTCAGATTGTCGTTCTGTTTCTGTGCCTCGTCTTTTTTTCCCAACAGACCGGCTATCGCCACACAAATTAGAATAAATGCAACTATTTCCATATTTTAACCCTCAAAGATTTTTCAATCTTGTAATTTTTCAGCAACTTGCAGATTATTAGTAATATCCATAAAGAAATCCTTACTCCACAAATCTAATTTATCAGGATTAACAATAAATGGTAAAATGTCCTGTTTGGCCTGTTCAAAGTCGATTGTTTCAAACCGCTCTTGAAGCATTTTCAGCAATGTTTCTCTTGAAAATACTTCATTTTCAGGCAATGTGCCGGAATCTTCCAATCTTGCCTGCAAATGCGATAAATTAACCTTTGCCTGCCGTAAGAGATAAAATACATAATCATATAAATCCCGTCCTTTGACCCGATTCTTCCACGAACGGCAAATAACCGCATGAATTTTTCCGGCAAACAAAGAAGACATGTCATAAAGCTTGACCTGATACGGAGACGGCTGCAGCCTATATTTATTTTCAAATTGCGCAAAAGCCGGTGGATTGGTATCAACCTCAAACTTTATTTTTATAATTTCATCAGGATTGATGCCAATGTTTTGGATATCATAGATATTTAAAATATGCTCTTTGGTATTTCCTTTCAAAAAAGCCGATTTTATGGCTGAATCAACCGTTTTTTGCTTTTCTTCAATCGAAAACTTCAACCCTAGCGCCGCCAATTCGCTTTCCACACCGGAAAAATAGCGATTGAGCTGAAAATCCGGATTAGGCATAACCAATGAAAAATCCAAATCTTCGGAAAACCGGTCAAGCCCGTAAAAAATACGCAATGCCGTACCGCCGTAAAAAGCTGCATGCTTAAAAAATCCGGCCCGGGACAAACCGCACAAAGCCACTTCTTGCACAACTTCTTTCAGCGCATTTTTCTTATCTTCTGTCGTATTTGTTTTGTAATTACCGAGCATTTGTTGCAAAACAGTCTGCATTATTTATTTCTCCTGATTAACTTGCCTAACAGTTTGAGATTACTTGCATGATATAATGGAGCCAGCTCATTTAAGCTATTCATATTGAGCCGCCAAAATTCCTGCTCGTCAATTCGCAAATCATCAAATAAAAGAGCATGTAATTCGCTTAAATTTTTAGCCGGCGGCAAAGAATAAAGCTTATCGCACAAAGCCTTTTCAGGAGTGGCAATTTGATAAGAATAACCGTTCTCTTCATGCAACACAATTCCTAACGGGTAAACCGCCGCCGGAATATCTCTGTAGGTAAAAACACCAAAGTGATTTTGATACCGCTTTGCTTTTCTTTTATTGAACGTCGCCGAGGTATAAGTCCGATAAACAGCCTCCGGAATGAGCGAATACACGGCCAGTGCACAATCAAAAGACAAATAAGACGGCCCAAAAATTCTGCCGGCCAGATATTTACCTGAAACATCAGCATTAGTTTCATAAAGCCCGCGTGCAACCTGTATCAATTTTCCAGCCTGAAGTTCCCGACGGATCTTTCCTTTTATGTCAGTATAATCGCGAAACTTCAGCGCTAAATCATCAAATGAATATATCATATTTCCTCCAATTAGTTTTACAATATAAAACTTTTTGGAGGAAATCAAGAACTTTATATTAATGCTTCAGTATTTTACAAAATTATCATTAATCTTTCAACGCATCTAAATACTCTAAAAAAGCCTGACAGCCCTCAACAATATCCCTGTAAGTTTCGTCAAAATTCCCGGTGTACCACGGATCTTTAATATTGCGCGGCTGGTCTGTAAAATCCAGCAGACGATAGATTTTGTGTTCGGTATCCATGCCGACCAATGATTGAATGTCTTCAATATTGCTGTCATCCATTGCTAAGATATAATCAAAATACGCATAATCATGCGGGCGTATACGGCGAGAATAATGCTCTTCAAACGGCACATGCATGGATTTCAGCATTTGGCGCGTTCCATGATGAATACCGGCATGGCACATCTCGTTGTAACCTTCCGTAGCCGCGGAATCTATTTCAAAATTATCTGCCAACCCTTTTTCCGCGACCATTTGTTTCAATACAAACTCCGCCATCGGTGACCGGCAAATATTTCCAAGACAGACAAATAAAACTTTAATCATTGCACCTTATTTCTGGTCATTTAAGACTTCCCAATGTCCACCTTTATCCGGGCCAATACGACGAATAAGTCCTTTCTCTTTCAATAAGGCGGTTTGTTTTGCAATAGCCCGGCGGGAAATATTTAAAAGTTGAGCTAATTCCATGGTTGTTATTGCCGGATTTTGTCTCATCAATTCTAAAATTTTCTGTGAACTTTTCTGTGAACTTTTCTGTGAACTTTCTTTTCCGGACATCATACTGTCTTTTATCTGCATTTCGCGATTATCTAACAGATTCTTTTCACCCAGCAACAGATTCCCGAAAAATTTATTCAGATATTCCATTGTATAATAAATATCTTGATTCAGGTTTTGATAATTTGCCCGTACCAGGGCATTACGAAAATACTTGGAATTTTTCTCAAAAAGAAAGTTTTTTCATACTTTTAAGTTGGAGTAACAAATGAGTAACAGAATAAATAGCTTTCCTTGGAAAAAAAGGCGAAAATTAGACGTTTTGGCAGCGGCAAAAAAGCCAAGAAAAAAGGCTTGGAAAATTGCTAAAACCTAGCATTTCCAAGCCTTTCCAACTGGTTGCGGGGGCTGGATTTGAACCAACGACCTTCAGGTTATGAGCCTGACGAGCTACCGGGCTGCTCCACCCCGCGATAAAATACCCTTTCAGGAAACAGCACATACATACGCTCTTTTAATACCATTGTCAAGTCAAAAATTAAAAAAATATGGAAATAACAACGGCAAAAACAAAAACCAATATAATCAACCAATGCCACCAAACCATTATTTATCTCCGCACAAAATTTTCAACATAAATCACAAGAAAGCGGAGATAGAAGCGGCGACGCGCCCGCGGTCGGAGTAAGTATCGAAGGCGAGGCGCTGCCCCTG
>CALXTV010000019.1 GCA_944391505.1 uncultured Alphaproteobacteria bacterium
GTTCGGTTTTTGGCAATGTTTTTTTTCAAAATCGTGCATTTAGGAACTGTTTTAACTTTTATAAAAGGAAAAGTCTTATGAAAAAGAGTATCTTACTGGCAACCGTTGCAATGTTCGGATTGGCCGGATGTTCGTCTGTGCATATGGGTGTACCTTCTGCCGCTTTGCAAGAGCGTGTTACTGCCGATCATATAGCGAATGTAAAGGTAGGAGAGAAAATCTCGGGTGAATCTTCGGCTAAAATTCTTTTCGGCTTTATTAAAATCGGCGGTGATAACGAATTTGTTGACGGTATGAGCTATGCCGGTTCTTCCAGCGCTTTGCCGCTGCCGGTTCCCGCAATTCAGGGCGGCATGGAAGATGTTAAGTCTGCTGCAGCCTATAAGGCCATTGAATCGTCCGGTGCCGATGTAATTATTGCTCCGACCTATAAGACCTCTGTTACAAACGACTTTTTCGTTTATAAAGAGTTGAATGCGAAGGTTGAGGGATATAAAGGAACGATTACCGGTTTTACTCAGGTGAAGTAAAACCTTTTAAGCAGTAAAAGTTTTTTTCATATAAAAGGCAGTGCAGAAATGCACTGCCTCTCCTTTTTAAAGTTTAGAATTTTTGTGTAAAAATAACTTGTTTCGTTTTACTTTTGTTAAACGTGCGGCAAAAATTTTTATTGTTAAACTTGAAAGGGATTTGTCAGTTGACCAGAATTGCTGAATTTTTTGAATTTGTATATGACAGGCAGGAAGTTTGGCATCGGCGGAACGTGCTGAAAGTTCCGACACCGTGGAGTACGGACGAAGTGTTGCAAAATTATAGGTTTTGCAATGTTTATCGTGAACTTGACGGTGGAACGCTTGCTTTGACTAAATATTTGTCCGATAAAACAGTGAGTGCAGAGAAGAAGCTTTTCAATATTGCGGCATATCGTTTTTTCAATCGTCGAGATACGATTGAAAAATTGTTCGGCGGTTTACTTGAGCCGAAAAGTTTTGATTTTGGTTTTTATGAAAAGCGGTTTGATGCCTGCAAACGCGAGGGCAGTTTGTTTTCAAACGCTTATCTGATTTCGTCGCATCCGTATAATGCGTCATACCGGCCGAAAGACAAGCATATTCAGATTTTGTTGATGCTGGCTGATCTGGCCGGGAAAATGAGTGATTTTTGCCGGGAGTTGTCTGAGGCTCCGGCTGCGTGCGGGTTATCCGTGGTGGAGAAATATGTGGCAATGGCAGGGCCGTTTCTTTCCGGGCAGATATTGCTTGATGCAACTTATGCCGGAAATATTGTCGGTTATACGGCAAATGACTTTTTGGTCGTAGGTCCCGGAGCGCATTGGGGACTGAATATAATTTTCGGCAGAAAGCTGAATAAAAGAGAAGCTGAAGAAAAATGCCGCTATTTGTATTCGGTTCAGGCTGAGGAAATGGAAAAACTTCAAAACAGAACGGGTAAAAATTGGGATGCCGTGCGCTGGCAGAATCCGGATTATTGCGGCGGCCGGTATCTGGCTTTGCATGATATTCAGAACAGTTTGTGCGAGTTTCGCAAATATTGGCGCTTGAAAAACGGAGAGAAGGCCAAGAAACGTTATTATGTAAAAAAAGCGCTCCGTTAAGGAACGCTTTTTTGTAAGTTAAAATCTCAAGAGTTCAGCTTCTCCAGAAGTTCCGGAATTGAGGCGGCGTCTGCTGCCCGGATTTCGGCGATTAATATTGAAGAAGCTCCATATATTCCGGCAAAGGGCGGATCAACCAACGGGTTGTCTCCGATGTGAATAACTTCTTCTTTGCGATCTTTAATGTTCAATCCTGCTACGGCTCGGCTAAACATTTCCCGATGAGGTTTGTTTGCTACGCTGTCAAAGCTGCTGCCGACAACGGAATGAACTTTGTCAAGCTTGAAGGTTTTTACTTCTTTTTCCAGAATAGCCTGCGTTTTGTTGCCGCAGATTACGATTCGCGGATGACTCGGGTGCTGAGCAAACCAGTCGATTAGTTCAATGGCTCCTTTTTTGAGTTGTAACAATTCGGGATTTTCCTTGCGGATATCTTCCAGCCTTTTGTAGAAGAATTCTTTTGCGATTGCTCCGATCTGTTTTTTTCCCCAAATGGACGGATCACTGAAAATTTCGACAGGGGGTCTGCCGCTTTGTCTCAACGTGTCTTCAAAAGACCATTTTTTCTGAAGCTGCAATGCACGCATGGTTCTGAGATAAGCTTCGTGAATCATGTGGCTAGAAGAAACCAATGTTCCGTCCCAGTTGATGACAACGCATTGGAGCATCATCTTTTTTACATTTTCTAGATTTTTCATAAATAAATGTTTTGAGTTAGACATGGAATCATCTGTTGAGATTTTATGATAATAAGAAAAGTCAACAGAATAATTCATAAAACGGTTCTATCGTATCACAATGGTGCGTCTAAGTCAATGACTAAGAAAAAAGAAAAGGTTCCGGAGAGGAACCTTTTTAAGAAGAGGCTAGAATTTTCTGGCAGGTATGCCGTCTGCCCAGTTCTTTTCAATTTGCTCAAGAGAGCGCCCTTTGGTTTCGGGAAGGTAGCGGTAGGTAAAAAACAGGCAGAAAATGCCGATGATGCCGTACATCCAGAAAGTCCAGGCTTCGCCGACGGTGTTTATCAGCGGCAGGAACGTGAGGACGACGATAAAATTGAAAGCCATGTTGGCTACGGTACAGATGCTCATGGCCAAGCCGCGGATCTTTAACGGCAGAATCTCTGAAACGACAATCCAGCCGATGGGACCGAGCGAAAAGGCAAAAGAAGCAATATAAACGACAACGCTGCCGACGGCCATCCACTTGAGGTTCTCGCCGAGTATGTCGGCAAACCAGAAAGAGGCGCCAAGCGCGAACAAACTGACGGTTACACCGCTTAAACCTGCGTAGAGCAGGGGTTTGCGGCCGATACGGTCGGCAAAAATGATGGCCACAAAGGTCATGAAAAAGTTGACAAAGCCTATACCGATAGTGGCGTAAATGGCGCCGATGGCCGATGAAAAGCCGGCAACCTTAAAAATGGTGGTGGTATAGTAGATAATGGTGTTGATGCCGGTGCATATCTGCATAAACATCATGCCGACGCCGACGATGACCGGCATCAGCATCCAGCGCTGAAACCCGGTATGTCCGTTGGTTTTTTGCGCGCGTTTGATGGTTTGGCGGATTTCCTTAATCTGTTCTTCCGGGTTGCATTCTGGGTCAATGTCCAGAAAAATTTTGCGGGCTTCGTTTTCGCGTTTTTTGCTGATGAGCCAGCGGGGGGTGTCGCCCAGAAAGCTGATGCCGATGAGCATGACCAAAGCCGGAAACAGTCCGGAAAGCAGCATCCAGCGCCAGTTGTATTCACTCAGTGCAAAGATACGGTTGATGAGATAGGAGAACAGAATTCCGGCGGTAATGGCCAACTGATAGAGCGAAACCAGCATGCCGCGAACCTTTTGCGGTGAAATCTCTGAGAGATACAGCGGAATGACAAAGTTAACCATGCCGACGGCCAGACCGAGGATAATGCGGCCGGCAATCAGCCAGCCGATGCCGGGAGCCGCGGCGCAGAGTATGGAACCGACAGCAAAAATAACGGCTGTGGCGATAATGACTTTTTTGCGGCCGTAGATGTCGGAAAGAAAACCGTTGCCGGCGGCGCCGATGACTGCGCCGACGATGGCCGAACTGACAACCCAGCCTTTGGTAAGGTCGGACATGTTCCAGGTGTCGTTGATGAAGAGCAGGGCGCCGGAGATGACTCCCATGTCAAAACCGGCAAGCAAACCGCCGAGCGAAGCAACAGCGGCGATGACGTAAAGCCAGAAATGGCGGCGAAAACGGGAAACGGCAGATATATTCATGGCAGCCTCTCGGGTTGTTTTTGAGAAATCAATATATTTATTATAAGCGCCTTATTCAAATTATCTATAAAAAATTGTGCGGCATTAACCGTTTTTAAAAAGCTGTACGCTATAATACCGTTAAAAGCTGATTTAACAGAGACGGGAAAGATGAGAGCAAAACTGGGAATTTTACTTTTGGCGTCGGCGCTGTGTCTGCCGTTGCCCGCAAGTGCGGCACCAAAGAACGAAACGCCGGAAGCCTATACCCGGTGGCTGGAGGCGCTTAAGGAAGAGATGATCGGTCGCGGTATTTCGAAAAAAACAATTAAGAAAGTTTACGGCGAAAACGATTATTATCATTCGGATCCGGAAGTGGTAAAAATAGACCGCCGGCAGATTGAGTTTGTGCTTACGTCGACCGAATATCTCAACCGGGTGGTTAACGCCAAAAAAACGGAGACGGCCCAGAAAAAGTACCGGGAGCTTTATCCGCTGTTCAAGGATATGGAAAAGAAATACGGTGTGCCGGTCAATTATTTGATTGCCTTTTGGGGTATGGAAACCAACTTCGGGCAGAATTTCGGCAATTATCAGGTTATTGACGCGCTGACGACCCTTAGCTATGACAAAAGGCGGCCGAAATTTTTTAAAGAGGAGTTGTATCAGGCGTTGAAAATCGTCGATGTCTGGAAAATAGACCATACCAAAATGGAAGGTTCCTGGGCCGGTGCGATGGGGCATTTTCAGTTTATGCCGTCAACGTTCAACGCTTATGCGGTCGATTATAACGGTGACGGACAAATAGACATCTGGCACTCGTTTGAAGACGCGATTGCTTCGGCGGCCAATTATCTTTCTTCCATCGGCTGGAAAGCCGGTGAAGAGTGGGGCATGGAGGTCAGCCTGCCGTGGAATTTTGATTACGCGCTGAGTGGCCGCGATACGCGCCTGGAGGTTAAAAAATGGCGCAAGATGGGGGTGAAAACCGCTGATAACAAAAAGCTGAATCTTCCCGATGCGGAAAAGGTTTCAATCATTGTTCCCGAGGGGCGCAAAGGCAAGGCATATCTGGTGCGGGAGAATTTCCGCAAAATCATGAACTGGAATCATTCGGAAAATTATGCTCTGGCTGTCGGGCTGCTTGCCGATTATATCAGGACCGGAAAAAAATGGCAGCCGGTTGAACAAAATCCGGCCGTGCGGCTGAAGACGGATGATGTTTTGAAAGTTCAATCCTTTATAAACAAACTGGGTTGGGGAAAACTTGACGAGGACGGACAACTCGGCGCCAAAACACGCCGCGCCGTTAAAAAGGTGCAGGCCAAAGCCAGAATGCCTCAGGACGGTTATCCGGATTATCAGCTCTTGTTGAAAATTAACCGTTATAATCCGAATATCGGTTTTGCGGTGCCGGTTCCGGAGAGAAAATTACACAAGTGAAATATCCCGCTTTACGGAACGAAAAAAAAAGGGTAAATTATGCGAAACAATTTTGGAATTTTGGAAAATTTTATGAAGCTTAAAACTACTATACCGTTTTTAGGGCTGCTTGTGCTGCTTTCCGGTTGTGCAAGTACCGTCGAGCCGGACGGTTATTCGCAGGCTGCGGTTATCAGCGGCACCGGCGGCGTTTATAAGGTCGGAAAGCCTTATAAAATAATGGGTAAGACTTATTATCCGAAAGAGGATTACGATTATTCCGAGGTCGGTATCGCTTCGTGGTACGGATCTGATTTTCATAACAAAAAAACCGCCAACGGCGAGCGTTATGACATGAATACGCTTACGGCTGCGCATCGGACATTGCCGCTGCCGTCGATTGTCAAAGTGACCAATCTGGAAAACGGACGTTCTCTGGTGTTGCGGGTAAATGACCGCGGTCCGTATGCCAAAAACCGGATTATCGATATTTCAAAGAGAGGGGCGCAATTGCTTGGTTTTCAGACCAAGGGAACGGCCAAGGTTCGGGTCGAACTGATGGAAAAAGAAAGCAAAGAGCTGAAAGCGGCCTTGACCGGGCAGAAAGTCGAACCGGTTATGGCTTCGACGAAAAAATCGACCCCGATTAAGAAAATGGAATATACGGCGGTTGAACCGTTGCGGCTGGATAATCCGTATAATGCGGCCGGCGGCGTTACGGCTGAGAAGAGCTACTTTGTACAGGCGGGTTCTTTTGCACAGCATGATGCGGCGAAAGATTTGAGTTCCAAACTGAGCAGATTCGGAGAGTCGAAAGTGGCCCAGGCCGACGTTGACGGCAGCCGTTATTACCGCGTACGCATCGGGCCGTTCAGTTTTCCCGAAGAGGCTGAGGTAACTTTGGCCAAGGTTAAGAATTACGGTATTTATAACGCAAAAATTGTTCAAGATTAGTTTATAAGGAAAAGAACAGATGTTTGGCAGAAAAAAATTATATTCTTCCGTTTTGACGGCCGGTTTGATATTGGTCGGCGTCAGCAGTGCCTGGGCAATTGAAACCAAGGCGCGCAATGCGATTTTGATGGATTATGATACGGGGCAGTATTTGTATGTGAAAGATCATGAAAAAATGGTGCCGCCGGCGTCAATGAGCAAATTGATGACCGTTTATATGATTTTTGAAAAGTTGAAAGACGGCTCTTTGTCTTTGGACGACACCTTTACCGTCAGCGAAAGAGCTTGGAAACTCGGCGGAGCGGCCAGTGGCGGTTCGACGATGTTTTTGAAAATCGGAGAAAAAGTCCGGGTCGAAGATATTCTGAAAGGTATTTTAATCCAGTCCGGCAACGATGCCTGCATTGTTGCGGCCGAAAATCTGGCGGGATCGGAAGACGATTTTGCGGAAATGATGAATAAAAAAGCCAAAAAAATCGGTCTGAACAACAGTTCTTTTGCCAATTCGAGCGGTTTGCCGCATCCGGATCAGAAAATGTCGGTTGAAGATCTGGCCAAGCTGTCGCAGCTCATTATCAGGGATTTTCCGGAATTTTATCATATTTTCTCGGAAAAATACTATACCCATAACAATATTACCCAAGGCAACAGAAATCCGTTGCTGTATTCAATGTCCAATGCCGACGGCCTGAAGACCGGACATACGGAAGAGGCAGGATTCTGTCTGACGGCTTCGGCAACCAAAGGCGACCGCCGTCTGATTGAAGTTATGACGGGGCTTAGTTCCAACAAGGAGCGCTCCGAAGAGGCTGAGCGTCTGATGGAATGGGGATTCCGGGAGTTCGGTAATTATGATCTGCTGACGAAAGATCAGGTCGTTGCTGAGGTTCCGGTTGTGTTCGGCAGCGAAAAAGAGGTTAAACTGATTGTTCCCGAGACCACAAAGCGGACTTTGAAAAAAAGTCATGCCTCAAAAATTAAGATGACTGCGGTTTACGAAAAGCCGGTTAAAGCTCCGGTTGCGGCCGGAGATAAACTCGGCGAAGTAAAAATCGAACTGGACGGTCGGGAAATGATTAACGTTCCGCTGGTGGCTGACAGAAATGTTGAAAAACTCGGCTTTTTCGGTCGTATCGGTCAGAATTTGAAATATCTGCTGTTCGGGGCCGAGTAAATGCAGCAGAAAGGCCGGTTTATTACTTTTGAAGGCGGAGAGGGGACCGGAAAGTCTACCCAGCTCCGCCTTTTGGCCGATTATCTGGAACAAGCCGGCATTGCAAATATTGCAAGCAAGGAGCCGGGCGGTACGGAAATCGGTCAGGAGTTGAGAAGACTTTTAGTTACCGGTGACAAAGACAAATTTGACGCGGTTGCCGAATGTCTGCTTTATTATGCCGACCGGCGGATTCATCTGACGTCGAAAGTCTGGCCGGCTTTGGAAAAAGGCAGTTGGGTTTTGAGCGACCGGTTTGCGGATTCGACCGTGGCTTATCAGTATTATGGTTATGATAAAAAAGTTCCTTATGAGACGCTTGATGCCCTTTATGAAATTGCCGTGGGCGGTTTTAAGCCGGATTTGACGCTGATTTTTGATTTGGATCCGGAAATCGGTCTGGCGCGCTCGTTTAAAAAAGCCGAGGGTATGGCCGTCAAAGAAACCAGGCATGAGAGCCGGGGACTTGATTTTCATAAGCGTCTGCGCTGCGGATTCTTGGAAATAGCGCTGAAAGAGCCGGAACGCTGTGTGGTGATTGATGCCAATAAGAGTATTGAGGAGCTGCACAGGGAAGTGGTTCGGATTGTCAGTGAAAGGTTTGGTTTGGGCTGATGGCTGAAGATCAACGGCAGAGCGGCGTGATTGAACCGCGGACAAACACTTATCTTCTCGGGCATGCCGAAGAGGAACAGATTTTGCTGAATGCCTGGAAGAACCGGACGTTACATAATTCCTGGCTTTTGTGCGGCATTGAGGGTATCGGCAAGGCGACGCTGGCATTCAGGTTTGCGCGGTTTTTGCTGGCCGCAGATGAAAATCAGCGCGACAAGTATAATTCGCTTGACGTAAGTGTGGATTCGCAGACTTATAAGCTGGTGGCCAACGCATCGCATCCGGACTTGAAGGTAATTGAGCGTGATTTTACCGAAACAGACAAGAAAAAGGTTCTGAAAGCCATCAAAGAAGGAGAAAGGCTTTCGGACGAAGAGCTGAAGGGGCTGAAAAAATCGGCGATTATCAAAGTTGACGATGTGCGCACGATTAATGAGTTTCTGGCCAAAAAATCGTCTAACGACGGCTGGCGCGTGGTTATTGTCGACAGTATTGACGATTTGAATAATGCCGGAGCCAATGCTATTTTAAAGATTCTTGAGGAACCTCCCGCAAAAACGGTAATTATGCTTATCAGCCATAATCCGAACCGGCTGTTGCCGACCATTCGTTCGCGCTGTGCCAAAATGAACCTGAAACCGCTGACGGAAAACGAGGTGGCCAGTTTGCTGCGCCGTTATCGGTCGGAACTTTCGGAAAAGGCGGTCAAGGGGTTGGCAGGGCTGAGTTCCGGCAGTATCGGCAAGGCTATCCGCTATGCCGACAATGCGGCGCTGGCAAGCTATGATGATTTGTGCAAGATTATCTATGCCAAGAACAAATATAAGCTGGCCGATTTGCTGGCTTTCTGCGATGCCGCAGTCGCCGATGAGGACAGTTATAATCTGGTGCAGGAACTGGTTCTGAAGTTTGCGGCCGAGAACGTAAAAGGCTGTGACAATGTTGAGGAATTGGCTGAAATGTGGGAAAAGGCCGTTAAGATTTTTGACGAAACGGCTCGTCTTAATCTGGATAAGAAACAGGCGCTGATTAATATTATCAGCGGAATTTGCAAGGTAATATAAAACGGAAGGTAAGATGTTAGTAGACAGTCATTGTCATTTGGATTTTAACGATTTTGAAGAAGATTTTGAAGATATGCTGGCCCGGGCGCGCGAAAACGGCGTGACCGCCATGTTGAATGCGGGAAATAATATTGACGAGCTGGACAAGCAGCTGGAAATTTCCGAAAAATATCCGTTTATTTATACGGCGGTTGGGGTGCATCCGCATAATGCGGCGGAATATCCGGATATCAAGGCCGAAGACTTTATTGCCAAAGCGGCTCATAAAAAAGTTGTTGCCATCGGTGAATGCGGACTGGATTATTACTACGATTACAGTCCGAAAGAAGCTCAAATTAAAGTTTTTGTTGAACAAATAAAAGCAGCTCGGGAAACGGGGCTGCCGCTGATTATTCATACGCGTGATGCCGATGACGATACAATCGCCATTTTGGACGAAGAATATAAAAAAGGTCCGTTCAGCGGTGAAATTCACTGTTTTTCGTCTTCAAAGAAATTGGCCGATTTTGCTTTATCCATCGGGTTTTATATTTCCGCGTCGGGAATTATTACTTTTAACAAATCCGGCGAGTTGCGCGATATTTTTGCCGAGGTGCCGCTTGAGCGCCTGCTGGTGGAAACCGATGCGCCCTTTTTGGCGCCGGTGCCTATGCGCGGCCGCCGCAACGAATCTTCTTTTGTGGTTCATACGGTTGAAAAACTGGCGCAGATTAAGGATATTCCTTTTGAAAAACTGGCGCAGATTACTTCCGATAATTTTTACAGGCTGTTTCGTAAGGCTAGTGACAAGGGGAGGTACGCCTACTGATGGAAAACAAGCTGATTATTCTTGGTTCCGGAGCGGCGCCGGGGGTTCCGTCTCTCGGCACGGGTTTTGGCCGCTGCAATCCCGAAAATCCGAAAAATGTGCGTACCAGGGCTTCGACTTATCTGGAATATAAGGGCGTTAAGCTGCTGATTGATACGGGGCCGGATATGCGGGCGCAGCTGATTGCCCAGAATATCCGCAACGTGGACGGGATTTTGTATTCGCATTCGCATGCCGACCATTTGCACGGTATTGACGATTTGCGCGAAATCAACCGCATCAATCGTCAGAGCCTGGATGTTTATGCCGGAAGGTATACAATGAAGAAAATCGAACACCGCTTCGATTATCTGATTGCTTCCAGAAAGGTTACCAACAATGTTATTCGCCGCCCGAGCCTGGTCATGAACGTGGTCAAAGCCAACAAGCCATTCAGTATCAAGGGGGTAAAAATCGTACCGATTAAGCTTCTGAACCATTGTACCGAATGTTACGGTTATGTGGTTGACGACGGAGAATATGTGCATATTGCCGATTTTAAGGTTTTGGCGGCCAGTGCTTTTAAGATGATTAAAAAGCGGCCGAAGCTGATGGTGCTGCCGCTGACAACGCCGGAAGGCGCGGTTCAGCACGCCGGTCTGGACGAGGTTATGAGCGTAATTGACAGGCTTAATCCGGAAAAGGCAATTATCAATCATATGGCCAACGAATGTGATTATGACAAGATTCATGAGCTAACTCCGTCGTTTGTCCGGCCGGCTTATGACAATATGGTTGTTGAGTTTTAAGTGTGTGTGGAAGGAAAGGAAACAGAAAAATGTTATGTGTGTATCATATTGCCGATCATGACGGAAAAGGTTCCGCCGCCGTTGTGCGCAGCGTTTATCCGGAAACAGAATTTCTGGGCATTAATCATGATATGAAAATTCCCTATGAGGAAATTGAGAAGCATGATAAAATCGTCATCTGCGATTATGCTCTGCCGGTTGATTATATGTTTGAATTGAACAAAACCCGTGATGTGACATGGATTGACCATCATGCTTCGGTAATTGAGGAATATGAGCAGAAAATGCAGACCGGCGAATATGAGGCCATCAAGGGCATCCGTCGATCGGGAACCGCAGCCATGGTCTTGTGCTGGGAATATTACTATCCGGATCGTCCGGTGCCGGAAGGCGTGAAACTGTTGGGGCTGAACGACGTTTTTGATTTGCGCGATCCCCGGGTGCGTCCGTTTGAGTTTGCTTTTCAGTCTTTGGGCACCAACAAGCCCGATGACGAAATCTGGGTAAAGCTGTTTAACAATGAGCTTGATATTCCCGCCATTGTCGAAAAGGGCGAAGCGATTTTGTCGTGGATTAAAATGCGCAATTTCCGATTGGTGCGCAGTATTGCCTTTGAGAGTGAAATTAACGGGCTGAAGTGCATTTGCGCCAATATGCCGCAAGGTTATTCGGATTTCTTCGATTCTGTTGAAAATGTTGACGATTATGACGTGAGGATTAATTTCTTTATGAATAAGCAAAACAAGTGGAATCTTTCATTTTATACTTACAAGGACGGCATAGACGTTTCCAAGCTGGCGGCAAGCATGGGCGGCGGCGGTCATATCCGGGCAGCCGGTGCGTCCAACCTGCCGGAGCTTCCCGAATTTTTACGTAAGGGAAAAAATGCCGATTAAACACTGGTCAATAACGCAGAATCTGGCCGAGACGATCAAAAATCCCAATATTATCATTAAGGGAAAGCACAGTTATTACAGTGATGCCTGGACCGGTTCGTTTGAAGATTATTGCGTTCGTTATCTGTATGGCGATGCGTACAGTCTTTCGCATTGGAAACCTCAGTGGAAAATCGACAAACTTTATATCGGCGATTATGTCTGCATTGGGGCGGAGACGGTTATTGTGATGGGCGGAAACTCAACGCACCGGATGGATTGGTTCAGTTGTTATCCGCATTTGGACAAGCTGCCGGAGTTGTATTGTTCCAAGGGAGATACGGTTATCGGCGACGGTGTATGGATCGGCATGCGGGCAATGATTTTGCCCGGCGTGACAATCGGCGAGGGGGCGGTAATTGCTGCCGGTTCCGTGGTTACGAAAGACGTTCCGCCATATACGCTGGTCGGCGGTAATCCTGCCCGGGAAATAAAAAAGCGTTTTGACGAGAAGGTTATTGAACGCCTGCTGAAACTGCATATTTACGACCTGCCGGAAAAAGAGCAGGCAAGGCTGCATGATCTTGTCTGCGGCAATGATATTGATGCATTGGAAAAAGCGATAATGCTTGAAGCGTGACAATATTCTCCCTATATTATTTCCGTGTGAAATTTTATGGAGGACTGTTATGCATTTTGACTATTATATTCCGACTAAAATCCTTTTCGGCCGCGGCAGGCTTAAAGAACTGGCGACGGCGGCGCTTCCCGGAAAAAAGGCATTGATTGTTATTACAAACGGGCAGTCGATGAAAAGACTGGGGTATCTTGACAAAGTGAAGCAGTATTTGAAAGAAAACGGTGTCGAGACCGTGCTGTTTGACAAAATACTGCCCAATCCGACTTTGGCTCATGTGATGGAGGCGGCGGAACTGGCAAGGCGGGAAAGCTGCGATATGGTTGTCGGGCTGGGCGGCGGCAGTGCCATCGATTCAGCCAAGTCAATTGCCATGATGGTCAAAAATCCCGGAAATTACTGGGAATATGTCAAAGGCCGGGAAATTGAAAAGGAAGTGCTGCCGATTATTGCCATTCCGACGACGGCGGGAACCGGAACGGAATCTGATCCGTGGACGGTTATTACCAATCAGGAAACCAATGAAAAAATCGGTTATGGCGTTGCGCAGTTGTTTCCGGCTCTTTCCATTGTCGATCCGGAGCTTATGGTTTCGGTGCCGGCCAATTTGACCGCATATCAGGGAATGGACGCTTTTTTCCATGCCGCGGAAGGGTATTTGGCCAAGTCGGCACAGCCGGCGAGCGATGTGTTTGCGCTGGATTCCATTCGGCGGATTGCCAAGTTTTTGCCGGAGGCTGTCAGGGACGGCAATAATATGCAGGCCAGAGAGGAAATGGCCTGGGCAAGTACGCAGTCGGGCATGGTGGAAAGCACTTCCTGCTGCATTTCCGAGCATTCGATGGAGCATGCGTTATCGGCGTTTTATCCGCAGCTTCCGCATGGTGCCGGCCTGGTAGCATTGTCGGTTCCTTATTTTTCGCATCTTATGGAAAAAGATGAGGAGAAAGTGGCGGCACGTTATATGGATATGGCACGGGCGATGGGCGAAGAGAACGTTGCTTCACCGTCAGCGTTTATCACGGCCTTGAAAAAGCTTATTAAAAACGTCGGCCTTGAAAATCTGAAACTTTCCGACTGGGGATTGAAGCAAGATGAGGCCGAAAAGCTGGCCGAAAATTCGTTTGAGGCAATGGGGGCTTTGTATCAGCTGGATCCGGTCGAATTGACCCGGGAAGATGCCGGTGCGATTATCCGCAAGGCAATCCGGTAACCGGTTTTTGTTTGCAAAAGGCTGTTTCCGGGTGGAAACAGCCTTTTTTTTGCTTGAGAATTTGCACAGTTGTTGTAAAATCCGCCTGTAAAACAATAAATACTAAAATATAACGGAGAAAAACCTCATGTCTAAAATTCTGATTACTTCCGCACTGCCTTATGTAAACGGGGTGCCGCATCTCGGCCATATGGTCGGCTGTCTGCTCCCTTCCGACGTTTATGCAAGGTTTATGCGAATGATGGGAAATGAGGTTTTGTATATCGGCGGCACCGATGAGCACGGTACACCGTCGGAGGTCGGCGCGGCCAAGGAAGGTATGAGTGTTGAGGCCTATTGCGACAAATATCATGCCCGGCATAAAAAGACTTATGACGACTTTGAATTGTCTTTTGACTGCTTCGGACGTTCCAGCAGCGAACAGAACAAAGAACTTGTTTATCATATTTTTGATCAGCTTGATAAAAACGGCTTTATTGAAGAAAGAGTTATCAAGCAGCTTTACTCGGTTGATGACGAGCGGTTTCTGCCGGATCGCTATGTGACCGGAACCTGTCCTCACTGCGGTTATGAAAAAGCGCGCGGCGATCAATGCGAAAACTGCACCCGGGTTCTGGAACCGACGGATCTGATTAACCCGCGCAGCACGATTTCGGGAAGTACCAATCTGGAAGTCAGAGAAACCCGTCATTTGTTTTTGAAACTGCCGCAGATTGAGCCGAAACTGGCGGCCTGGGTTAAGTCCAAAGAACCTTTTTGGCCGGATATGGCTTATTCGATTGCTCAGAAATGGCTGAAAGAAGGCTTGCAGGAACGCTGCATTACCCGCGATTTGAAATGGGGCTTTCCGGTTAATCGTCCGGGATTTGAAAACAAAGTTTTTTATGTTTGGTTTGACGCGCCTATCGGCTATATAGGCATTACCAAGCAGTGGGCAGACGAAAAGCCGGAGGAGCGCAACTGGAAAGACTGGTGGCTGGATGCCAAAGATGTGCGCTATGTCGAATTTATGGGTAAGGACAATGTGCCTTTCCATTCGATTTCTTTTCCGGCAACGCTGCTCGGTACCGGTGAAAACTGGACAATGGTCGATTATCTGAAAGGAATGAGCTACCTGACTTACGAAGGCGGCAAGTTTTCAAAGTCGGAAAACCGCGGCGTTTTTGCCGAAGATGCGGTGGCGGAGTTTCCGGCCGATTATTGGCGTTATTGGCTGATGGCCAATATTCCGGAAGGCTCGGATTCGTCGTTTGATTTTGATTTGTTTGCCGGGGTGGTCAACAAAGATCTGAACGGCGTTTTGGGAAATTTTGTTTCGCGCGTGCTGAAGATGACGGCATCCAAGATTGGTGAGGAAGTTCCTGCCGGCGGCGAAATGACGGAGGCCGAACATAATCTGGTTAAAACCCTGCAGGAAAAAACGGACAATTATCTGAAATATATGGAGGATATGGAGTTTCGCAAGGCCTTGAACGAATTGCGCGCCATCTGGGTCGAGGGCAACAACTATATTTCGACAACCGAACCCTGGACGGTGATTAAAGAAAATCCGGAGCGAGCGGCGGCAATTCTGCGGACATGCATTAATCTTATCCGCATTTTTGCGATATTGAATTATCCGATTATGCCTGCAGTTTCCGAACAGATGCTGGCGCGGTTGAAGCTCGGTGTCGCCGATATGCCGTCGCTAAAGGGTTTTGACATTAAGTCGGAAATTTCCGCTTTGCGGCCCGGACATAAATTTACGGTCGGGGAAACGTTGTTTGAACGTATTTCTCCAGAACGGATTCTGGAATTGAAAGCTAAATACGGAAGTGAGAAAAAATGAGACGCAGAAGTAACCGCGATTATTTCGGCCCGGCAAGGGGATTTAAAGGATTTTTGCACCGGATTGCGATGATTTTGCTTTATCCGCTGCGCAAACCGCTGATTTTTTTCCCGTTGCTGATTCTGCTTTATTTGGTGCCGACGTTTATCGGTGCCAAACCGTCGGAAGTGCATCTGTGGTATTGGAACAAAATTAAAAATTACTATGATGCGGCTGTCGAGGTCGTGGTTGAGAAAGTTGAACCGTTGACGGAAAAGAAAGAGGCGGGCAAGGTCGGAAGTCCGTTGCAGGAGCGGGGAATCGACCAGTTGGTCGGAACCAAGCAGAAAGCCGTGCGGCGGCAGATGTTTGAAAAGGCCAAGACGGCACCGGTGGCCGTAGATATTTTGGAAAATGAGGAAGTTGTTCCGATTTCGGAAGTTAAACGTGAGGAAAAGGAAATTTCTTCCGACAGCAAGGCCAAATCCGAAAAAGAAGAACAGGCCGTCATGCTTTCCGATTCCGAGAAAACCGAGGAAAGCAGCGTTTCGCAGGGATTGCCGCTGGTATATTTGGAAAATGCCGTTGAGGTCAGCGGAGAAGCTGTTGTTCAAAATGCCAATGAAATTGTCGTTAACGGGACTTATATTTTTCTTTACGGCATTTATGCCGATCCGGATACTATTAAGGGTATTGACGCAAAAGAATATTTGGTGCGATTGGTTAGAGGAAAAGCTGTTCGCTGCGAAATTGTCGCTTATACTTATCAGGATATTGCTACGGCTTTTTGCTATGTCGGTGATGAAAATATTAACCAGAGGCTGGTTGATAAGGGTTTTTCGCGTAACGTCGCTTTGTAAGGAACAAGTCAAATGTGGCAGCCGGTTTTGATGATTAACGGTTATCTTATCAGTGTGCTCGGTTTGGCAATGCTTATTCCTGCAGTGGTTGACATGTTGGAAACGGGGCAAAACTGGTCTTCTTTTATAACATCGGCAATTATTTCGCTGTTTATCGGCCTGTCTTTGTTTTTGGGAAACAGAACAAAAATCGAGAAAATTACGCTGCAGCAGGGATATCTGCTTACGGTCGTCAGCTGGGTTTCGCTGACACTGTTGGCAACCCTGCCGTTCATTTTCTTTGGCATAACGCCGAATTTTGCCGATGCTTTGTTTGAAGCAATGTCCGGTCTGAGTACGACCGGGGCAACGGTTATTACCGATTTGGAAGTTCTTCCCGCTTCTATTTTGTTATGGCGTTCCATTCTTAACGGGCTCGGCGGAATCGGAATCGTCATTTTTGCCGTTGCGTTGCTGCCATTTTTGGGAATCGGCGGCATGCAGATATTTCAGCGCGAAAATTCGGATTTAAATGACAAGTTTATGCCGAAGTTTAATTATATCGCCAAACGGATACTGATAGTTTATTTTTCTCTGCTGGTTTTGTGCGGTCTCTGTTTGTACGGCGCCGGAATGAGCGTGTTTGAAGCGGTTAATTATGCTCTGGCAACTATAGCGACAGGCGGTTTTTCGACAAAAAATATTTCTGTAGGCTATTATGACAGTGTTGGCATTGAGGTGGTCTTGTCTTTTTTTATGTATCTTGGCGCGTTGCCGATGACTTTTTACATCATGCTGATACAAAAGCGCGATTTACATTCGTTTCGAACAACGCAGGTTGCTGTTTTTACAAAAATTTTAATCTTTTATATTCTGGCTGTTTCTGTCTGGCTGACATGGAGCGGGGTTTACGGAAGTTTTTGGCAGTCGCTGAGGTTTGCGTCGTTTAATATTATATCCATTGTGACGACGACCGGTTTCGTATCGACGGATTATATGCAATGGGGGCCTTTGGCTGGAACAATATTTATTATTTTTGCGTTGACCGGCGGTTGTACGGGGTCGACTTCCGGTTCGGTCAAAATCTTTCGCTGGCAGGTGGTTTGGGCTTATTTGAAGCAGTCGATGATTGTGGCGACAGAGCCAAACCGGGTGGTGCCGATTAAAATCGGAAATCTTACAACCAACGGTTCTATTGTTTCTTCCGTTTTTGTTTTTATGAGTGCTTTTATGGGAACCATGGTTATTTTGACAGTTTTGACGGCATTGACCGGTCTCGATTTTTCAACGGCGTTCAGCGCCGTGGTTGCCTGCATTACCAATTCGGGTCCGGGTATTGGTCCGGTTGTCGGACCTGCCGGAACGTTTGCGCCGTTGTCCGACTTTGCCAAATATATGCTTTCTCTGGCAATGCTGCTCGGTCGACTGGAGGTTTTAACGGTCATTGTCATTTTTACGAAAAGTTTTTGGCGCAATTAAAAGATTTTTTTAATTTTAATTTTTATTCGGCGTTGTTTTTGCAGAATTGCTGCTTATATCGTCTCAAAAGACATTTTTGAGGAGAATGGGCATGGATGATTTGGAAAATCTGGAAAAGCTGGCAAAGCTGAAGGACAAGGGAATTATTAACGACGAAGAGTTTCTGTTGATGAAGAGAAATATCGTCAGCAGGAACATGAATGTTTATCCGGAGAGCAAGAGCGGCATTGCCTACGCCTTGCTGGCATGGTTTCTGGGAATCTTCGGCGCGCATAATTTTTATGCCGGATATACGAAAAAGGCGATTGCTCAGCTGTTGTTGACAGTTTTTTCCTGGATGCTTTTCTTTGTGCCTTTGATTGTCGTGCAGATTTGGGCTTTGGTTGATATGTGTCTGATAAACAAAGATGCGCAAGGGCGTTCTTTTCACGGTGACAAAGTCCTGATTTTGATTATCCGGATTACGGCGGTTGCTTTTTATGTTATTTGTTATCTGTTGGCGTTTATGGGGATTGCCGGTGTATTTTATGTGTCAAAAAATATGATGTTTTCCGCTTCTTTGCCGCAGCCGATGCCGCACGGAACATTTTTTTATCACTAGGTTTTACTGTGCCGGTATTATTTTGAAAGCCTTATTTGAAGAAAAAGCTCCCGAGGAGGGAGCTTTTTCTTCATTTGGAGCAGTTTTGCCAAAATAATCAATCTTCTCCGACAACCGCAGGTTCGTCGTCGCCGATCATTTCGGTTGTGAGATGTCCGGCGTCGGCACGGATTTTGTTTTCGATTTCTTCGGCAACGGCCGGATTTTCTTTCAGAAACAATTTGGCATTTTCACGACCCTGACCGAGTTTTTCTCCTTTGTAGGAGAACCAGGCGCCGGCTTTTTCGACGATACCGGCCTTGACGCCGAGGTCAATCAATTCGCCGGTTTTGGAAATGCCTTCGCCGTACATAATGTCAAAATCAACAATTTTAAACGGCGGGGCAACTTTGTTTTTGACAATTTTGACGCGGGTTTGGCTGCCGATGACATCTTCCTTGTCTTTGATGGAGCCGATACGGCGGATGTCAATGCGCACAGACGCATAGAATTTCAACGCGTTACCGCCGGTTGTGGTTTCGGGGTTGCCGAACATGACGCCGATTTTCATACGAATCTGGTTGATGAAAATAATCAGCGTGTTTGAGCGGGAAACGGTGGAAGTCAGTTTACGCAGTGCCTGACTCATCAGTCGAGCCTGCAGACCCATGTGCGAATCGCCCATTTCGCCTTCAAGCTCTGCTTTCGGAACCAGCGCGGCAACGGAGTCAACGACCAGGACGTCAATTGCGCCGGAGCGAACCAGCGTGTCGGCGATTTCCAAAGCCTGTTCGCCAGCATCCGGCTGCGAAATCAGCAGGTTGTCAATGTCAACGCCGATTTTTTTTGCATAAGAAGGATCCAGGGCGTGTTCCGCGTCGATGAAAGCACAGGTACCGCCTTTTTTCTGGGATTGGGCAATAACGCTTAACGCCAGCGTGGTTTTACCAGAGCTTTCAGGGCCGTAGATTTCGATAATGCGTCCTTTGGGAAGGCCGCCGATGCCGAGGGCTATGTCAATGCCCAGCGAACCGGTTGAAATGGCCTCTATGTCAACGTTGGGGTTTTGTCCGAGGCGCATAATCGAACCTTTGCCGAAAGCTCGTTCAATCTGGCTGAGCGCCGCATCAAGGGCTTTGTCTTTTTCCATGTCGTTCTCTCTTTCCATAACATTTTTGTTCTGATTCCTACTATACTCTTTTCTTTTTTGAAAAGACAATTTGAGCATCGCAGTTATCCCTTGAAAAATACAATGTACTACTTTTGTTCTTTTTGCAAGAATTTTTTTTGGCGACGGCAAAAAATTTTTTAGTTGCTTGTTTTTGCCCGGTTATCCGCGTTTTTCGGGTTTGCCGGAGATGATGATTTTTTTCAGTGCGCGATTGTCAAGCTGGCGGTATTCCTCCAGCGCGGCAGTAACGACGGCGCCGAAAATGACGACCGACCAGGCCAGATACATCCAAATCAGGAAAACGGGCAGGGTGGCTAATGCACCGTACAGGGTTTTGTAGGTGGCTGCTTTGATCATAAAATAGCCGAATCCCTTGCGAAGCAGTGAAAAAAGGATAACTGCGACAAATGAACCGACGGCCGCGCTGCTGATTTTTATTTTTTTGTTGGGAACCAAAACGTAAACCAGCACCAGCAGAAGCATCGTAATCAGCGAGGGCAGGAGCTTGCCGATGAAAAGCTGTGTATCGGCAAGGTCGTCGGGCATGAGTTTTTGCAGGGTGAACAAATAGCCGCGCAGCGAAAAAGCCGTACCGAGGAGCAGGGGGCCGAGCGTGATAACCGTCCAATAAAGGGTGATTTTGGTGGTAAGCCGCCGCGGGCGAGTTACCTTAAATATGAAATTAAGGCTGTTTTCGATGGTGGAAAGCATAAGAATTGCCGTTATGGCAATTCCGGCAACGCCGATGGTGGTTAACTGCGCCGAAGCGTTAATAAATTCGGCAAAATACTGGCTGACTTCCTGCTCGATGGTCGGAACAAAATTGCGGAGAATAAATTCCTTAACCTGTTCTTTGACGCCGTCAAAAACGGGAAAGGCCGAAAAAATGGCCAGGCCGATGGCAAACAACGGGACAATGGCAATCAGCGACGTGTAGCTTAAAGCGGCGGAGACGCGGAAAATGGTGTCGTTTCTGGCGCGGCGTCCGAGAAAAAAAAGAAACTCGCGGGCGGTTTCAAGATATTTCTTTAGCTTGGGTTTTATGCCGTTTTTCCAATACATACCTGTTCCCTGAAAAAAAATGTTTACAAAGAAAGTTAAATTTAATAAAAAGTCTAACAGAAATTTGTTTTTAATATATTTAATTTTTTTTATAAAGCAAAGGAAAATATTATGACTGCGACGACACCGCTGATGGCCGGTAAAAAAGGTTTGATTATGGGCTTGGCCAATGACAAATCCATTGCCTGGGGCATTGCTCAGGCTTTAGATGCTCAGGGAGCTCAGATTGCTTTCTCGTATCAGAACGAAGCTTTGGAAAAAAGAGTTAAACCGCTTTCGGAAACGCTCAAATTTGCTCCGACTCTGATTCAGTGTGACGTGACCGACTCAGCCAGTGTTGAAGCCTGTTTTAAGGAACTCGGCGAAAAATGGGGCAAAATCGATTTCGTTGTTCATGCAATCGCTTTTTCGGACAAAAACGAGTTGAAAGGCCGGACGATTGATACAACGCTGCCGAATTTCCTGAACACCATGCATATTTCTTGCTATTCTTTTCTGGAAACCTGCCGCTGCGCTGCGCCGATTTTGAATGACGGTGCGGGTATCCTTACTCTGACGTATCTGGGCGGTGAAAGAACTCTGCCGAACTATAATATTATGGGTGTTGCCAAGGCCGCTCTCGACGCTGCCGTTCGCTATGCCGCTGTAGATCTCGGCGTTCAGAATGTCCGTGTCAACGCAATTTCAGCCGGCCCGATTAAAACGCTGGCGGCTTCCGGCATCGGCGATTTTCGCAAAATTTTGCGTTGGAATGAATTGAATGCACCGCTGAAACGCAATGTTACCCAAGATGAGGTTGGGCGTGCGGCCTTGGCTCTGCTGTCTGATTTGGGGCTGGGAATTACCGGCGAAGTTCTGCATGTTGATGCCGGATACCATTCTATCGGTATGGTGGCTTTGGACAAGGCTCATGAATCGGCTGAGGTTTTGGCTGAATTTTAACTTGAGTTTTAAGCCGTAACATTTATATTAAAAGCCATTGACTTGCATAGTTAATGGCTTTTTTGTGAAAGACTTTGGATATGGACAAGATTGAAACCCCGTTTCCGGTAACGAGTATCAGCCGGAAAAAAAGACTGGCCGCACGGCTGTTGATGAAATCGGTGGTGTATTCTTTTGCGTTGTTCGGTTTGCTGTTTATTGTGCTGCTGGTGTTTATATTGAATATGCTGGGACAGGAAACGGTTATGACCGCCGATGTGCCGGATAAGGCGATTTTGGTTGTCGATTTTAACGAGAATTATCCCGAACGACGCAGCGATGATTTGTTTTCGGAGTTTTCCGACGTTCCGACGCTGTCTTTTTACGATTTGACCAAAGCGATTAATCTGGCGGCGCTTGATCCGAAAGTTAAGGCGCTTGTCGGCAACATCAATATTTCCGGTCTGGGGTTGGCGCAGATTGAAGATTTGCGCTCTTCAATCGGAATTTTTCGCCGCATGGGAAAAAAGGCTTATCTGTATTCGACCGGTTTCGGAAGTTTTGGGCAGGGAACCCGCGAATATTATCTGGCCGCCGCTTTTGACGAAATCTGGATGCAGCCCAATACCGAAGCAGGAATTACCGGCGTGAGCATTGAAGTTCCTTTTGTTCGCGGGTTGCTGGATAAAATCGGGATCGTGCCGGAGTTTTATGCCCGTCATGAATATAAAAATGCCGCGGCTTCGCTGTTGAGCAGGGATTTCAGCCCACAGTACCGGGAGGAGATGAAAAAGCTCGGCGGCGGCATATTTGACCGGATTGTCGCAGGTATTGCCAAAGACCGGAATATTGGTGAAGATGAAGTCAGAAGAGCGGTTAATGAGGCTCCGGTTGCCGCGGAAAAGGCTTTGGAAAAGAAACTGATTGACAAAATTGCCTATAAGCCGGATCTGATTGCACAGGTTATGGATGAAACCGGCGGCGAGATGATTAATCTGGTTGATTATGCCCTGAATATTAAAGAGGGAAACAAAAAACATCCGTCAATCGCTTTACTGGTTATTGACGGCATGATCGTCGAAGGCGAAAGCAATACCAGCCCGTTTGAAGGGGAAACGACGGCGGGCTCGGAAACCATTATTGCCCAGCTTGACGAAATTGCCCGTGACGAGAGCGTAAAAGCTCTGGTGCTGCGAATCAATTCTCCGGGCGGAAGCTATACGGCGTCAAATGAAATATGGTATGCCGTTAACCGTATGAAAGAACAGAAAAAAATTCCGGTTGTGGTGTCAATGGGCGATTATGCGGCTTCCGGCGGCTATTTTGTGTCGCTGGCAGGAGATTATATCGTGGCCGAACCGTTGACGATTACCGGGTCTATCGGTGTTTTGGGCGGTAAGATTGTTTTGAGCGAACTTTGGAAAAAACTTGACGTTAACTGGCGAGAAATAAAATTCGGCAATAATGCCGGAATTTTGAGCAGCAATCATGCGTTCAGTCCGGAAGAAAGAAAAATATTTAATCGTTCGCTGGACAACATTTATAAGGATTTTACCGAAAAAACGGCCTCTATCCGCGGAATTGACGCCTCAGAAATGAACAGAATTGCCCGCGGCCGCGTCTGGCTGGGTGAAAGTGCGCTGCAAAACGGCTTGATTGATGCTCTCGGAGGTATTAACGAAGCTGTTTCCAAGGCCAAAGAACTGGGTGGCATTAAGCCGAAATCGCGTTTTAACATCGTTTATTATCCGAAAAGAAAAACTTTTCAGGAGAAGCTGGCGCAGATGTTTGGCAGCGGACCGAAAATTTCTGTTAATAAGGTTGTGAATGATTTTGGTTTTGAGACCGATGATATTAATATGTTGAGAAGAATGGAGTATGAGGCGGTGCTTCCGCCGTTCAGAATTGTTTACTGAGAGGAAAAAATGGCTATAGATACTGAAACCGTAAAAAGGGTGGCTTTTTTGTCACGCCTGAAAGTTGATGATGACAAGATTGTCGAAACCGAACAGGAATTTAATAAAATTCTCGGCTGGGTCGAACAGCTTAATGAAGTGAACACCGACAATATTGAACCCCTGGTTTCGGTTAATCAAACCAATCTGGAATGCCGTGACGACGTCGTCAATGACGGTGAAAAAGCCGAAGCGGTGCTGTCCAATGCGCCGATGCAGGAGTTCGGATATTTTGTGGTGCCGAAAGTTGTGGAGTAGAAAGATGACGGATTTAACGAAATTAACGGTTGCAGAAACGCTGAAAGGATTGAAAAACAAAGATTTCAGCTCGGTTGAACTGGTAAAAGAATATATTGCAAAAATGGAAAACAACCGTGCGCTGAACGCTTATGTGCTGGAAACGCCGGACAAGGCTTTGGAACAGGCAAAGATTTCTGATGAAAAGTATAAAAACGGTACCAACGGTGCGTTGGAGGGGGTTCCGCTGGGTATTAAAGACCTGTTTTGCACCAAAGGCATCCGCACAACGGCCTGTTCGCATATTCTGGATGGTTTCGTGCCGCCGTATGAATCGACGGTAACACAGAAACTGCTTGATGCCGGCGCTTCTTTTCTGGGTAAATTGAATATGGACGAATTTGCCATGGGCGGCAGTAATGAAACCAGTTATTACGGGCCGGCGGTTAATCCGTGGAGCAAGGACAAAAAGCTGGTGGCCGGCGGTTCTTCCGGCGGTTCGGCCGCGGCCGTGGCGGCAAATATCTGCGCGGCGGCAACCGGTACGGATACCGGCGGTTCCATTCGCCAGCCGTCGGCATTTTGCGGCGTTACGGGCATTAAGCCGACTTACGGACGTTGTTCACGTTATGGCATTATTGCTTTTGCATCGTCTCTGGATCAGGCGGGGCCGATTGCCAAAGACGTGCGTGACTGTGCCATTCTGCTGAAAGCCATGGCCGGCCACGATGCCAAAGATTCAACTTCGGCAAAGGTTGATGTGCCTGATTTTGAAGCGTTTTTGGGTATGGACGTCAAAGGTATGAAAATCGGTATTCCGGCGGAATATCGTCCGGACGGCCTGAATGCCGAAATTGCCGCGGTTTGGGACAAAGGTATCGAAATGCTGAAGGCCAGAGGAGCGGAAATTGTCGATATTTCGCTGCCGCATACCAAATATGCTTTGGCAACTTATTACATTATTGCGCCGGCAGAGGCGTCTTCCAACCTGGCACGTTATGACGGTTTGCGTTATGGTCTGCGCGTTCCCGGCGAGCATCTGGACAATATGTACATCAACAGCCGTACGGAAGGTTTCGGCAAAGAGGTCAAGCGCCGGATTATGATTGGCACCTATGTTTTGTCGGCCGGTTATTATGACGCCTATTATCTGAAAGCGCAGAAGGTTCGCCGTCTGATACGCGACGACTTCTTGCGGGCTTTTGAAAAATGCGACGTTATTCTGACGCCGACGGCACCGACGCCGGCATTTCCCATCGGTGACAAGTCGATGCTCGAGAATCCGATTAATATGTATTTGAATGATGTCTTTACGGTTTCGGTCAGTCTGGCGGGATTGCCGGCAATGAGCCTGCCGGCGGGGTTGTCCGCGGACGGTCTGCCGCTCGGTTTGCAGATTATCGGCAAGGCCTTTGACGAAGGTTCCGTCTTTAAGGCCGCGTCGGCTCTGGAAGAAGATGTTAAGTTTGTGAGGAAGTAAAGATGGCTGAATATATTATCGAAACAAAAGACAACAAGTGGGAAGTTATCTGCGGTTTGGAGATTCACTGCCAGATTATTTCCAAATCCAAGATGTTCAGCGGGGCTTCCACGGTTTTCGGCGCCGATGCCAACGAGCATGTTTCTTTCGTTGATGCAGGAATGCCCGGTATGTTGCCGGTTTTAAACGAACGCTGCGTACATCAGGCCGTTAAGACCGGTTTGGGGCTGAATGCCAAAATCAACAGATATTCGCAGTTTTCGCGCAAAAACTATTTTTATGCTGATTTGCCGCAGGGATATCAGATTACGCAGTTTCAGTATCCGATTGTCGGCGAAGGCAAGGTAATTATCAATCTGGAAGACGGAACGAGCAAGGAAATCGGCATTGAGCGCATGCACATTGAGCAGGACGCCGGAAAATCCATTCACGACATAGACCCGAAAAAAACCTTTATTGACCTTAACCGGGCAGGGGTCGGGCTGATGGAGATTGTTACCAAGCCGGATTTTCGTTCGCCGGAAGAGGCCGGGGCCTTCTTGAAAAAACTGCGGTCCATTTTGCGTTATCTGGAAACCTGCGACGGCAACATGGATGAGGGTTCCATGCGCTGTGACGTCAACGTTTCGGTGCGCAAAGTCGGCGAAGAAGGTTATCGCACCCGCTGCGAGATGAAGAACGTCAACAGCGTGAAATTCGTGATGTCGGCGATTGAGAACGAGGCCAGACGCCATGTCGAGGTTTATGAAAACGGCGGCAAAATCGAACAGGAAACCCGCCAGTTTGATCCTTTGACCGGGCAGACGAAAGTTATGCGCAAAAAAGAATTTGCACATGATTACCGCTATTTTCCGGAGCCGGATCTGCCGCCTTTGGTACTGACGGACGAATATATTGAAGATATCCGCAAGGAAATGGTCGAGCTGCCGGATGCGAAGAAAGCACGCTTTATTAAAGAAATGGGTTTAACCCCTTATGATGCCGACGTTTTGTGCGAGAACAAGGAAGTGGCGGCTTTCTTTGAAAAAGCGGCTAAGGGCAGCGACGGCAAAAAGGTTGCCAACTGGATTATGGGTGATTTTTTTGCCATGCTTAAAGCGCGTCATCTGGATTTGGAACAGAGTCCGATTAAACCGGAATATATCGGCAAGCTGGTTAACCTGATTAACAGCGGTGTTATCTCGGGAAACATCGGTAAGGAAGTTTTTCAGATTATGGCAGATACGGGTGACGAACCGGAAAAAATTGTTGAAGAAAAAGGGCTTAAGCAAGTTACTGACACGGGAGCCATTGAAGCCATCATTGATCAGGTAATTGCTGACAATCCGGATAATACGGCGGCTTACCGAGCCGGAAAAACGGCTCTGATGGGCTGGTTTGTCGGGCAGGTGATGAAAGCTTCCAAAGGAAAGGCCAATCCGGGAATGGTTAACCAACTGCTGAGCAAAAAACTCGGATAGAGGTTTAATACAAATTGCCGGAAGATTGTTTTTCCGGCAATTTTCTTATTGAGTGTTTGTAAGGGGAAGAATTATGGCTGATGTTATCGGGATGGGAAACGCGATTATTGACATAACTGCACCGGCGGCTGAAATTTCTTCTCTGATTACGTTTCACGGTGCCTGCAAGGGCGGTTTTTTCCGCACGACACCGGAAGAATTTGCGGTAATTAAAAGTCGTTTGAAAAGCGGACATTCCTGTTGCGGCGGTTCGGTGGCCAATTCGCTTAAGGCCATGTCTGTTCTGGGAATTTCGGCCGGTTTTGCCGGAAAGGTCGGCAATGATGTTGAAGGCCTGAAGTTCAAGGCCGGGCTTAAAGATTATGGCGTTGCCGATTTTCTGAAAACGGATAATGCCGCTCAGACAGCCTGTACGTTGATTTTGGTTCATCATGACGGTGAAAAGTCGATGTGCGGCAAAATGGGGGCTTCCAAGTTCGTCTATCCGCAGGATATCGATTGGGCGGCCGTAGAAAGGGCTAAACTGGTATTTGTCGAGGGATATTGGCTTGATCATAATGCCGAAACCGTCAGAAAAATTGTTGATTTTGCCTTTTCGCACGGAATTAAAACGGCATTGACGCTGTCAGACCCAATAATCGTCCGCGAAAATTTACCGACGCTTGAGGCGCTGTTGCCGAAAGTTGATATTGTTCTCGGCAATGAAAACGAGTTTGGGGCTTTGGGCAAAAAAGAGTTTAAAACTGCGGTTATGACCAAGGGAGCCGGGGGTGTCAATCTGTTTGACCGGGGAATATGGAGCAGTTTTGCGGCCCCGAAAGTTTCGCATATCCACAACACAAGTGGTGCGGGCGACGCTTTTGCCGGCGGTTTTCTGGCCGGATTGCTTAAAGGGCTGAACCCAAAAGAGGCTGTCGGTTTGGGACAACAATGTTCGGCTGATGTTTTGCAGCGTGATGAAAGTGTTGTCGGTCATGATTTTAAGGTTAACGCGGATTATGATGAACTGACCAAAAATGATGCAATTAATTGATTTTCTTTCAAATTATGCTTCTTATGATGATGTTGAAGAGGGGGCTGTCCGTTCTTTTCGACAGTTTTTGCAAACCTATGGCGACAGAGCCTATGCGCGGGATAATCTGACCGGACATCTTGTCGTTTCAGCCTGGATTGTGAACAAAGAATTGAATAAGGTGTTGATGATTAATCATAATTTGTATAATTCCTGGGCGTGGGTCGGTGGACATGCCGACGGTGACAAAAATCTTTTGCGGGTTGCTTTGAAAGAAGCGGCCGAAGAAACCGGGCTGAAAAATGTGCGGGCGATTAGTGAAAATCCGTTTGATTTTAATGTGTTGGCTGTACACAACCATATCAGGCACGGTTCTCTGGTGCCGACTCATCTGCATTATAATGTCGTTTATCTGCTGGAGGCGGATGAAAAAGACGCGCTCTTTATGAAACCTGACGAAAATTCGGGCGTGAAATGGATTGATTTTGACAAAGTTTGCGACTATTGTAACGAAAAAATAATTTTGCCGTATTATGAGCGGCTTATAAAAAAGCTTAACGAAAGGAAGTTGTAAATGTCAGGCGTGTTTATGCAGGGACTGCTGGCATCGCTGCTGGCCGGAGTGGTGACCGGAATCGGCGGTTTTATGATCTTTTTGAAAAAGAAGTACAGTCAGGAAAATATTAACTGTATGCTCAATGCCGCGGCCGGCGTTATGTTGGCGGCTTCGTTTTTTGCGTTGCTGGTGCCGTCCATGCACAAGATTATGACTTTTGATCCGGATATTCATGTGGCGGCCTTTTGGTTCTGCGGAGCCGTGTTTACCGGTGTGGCTTTGGTCTGGCTTTTAAATGACCTGTTGCCTCACGAGCATAATAATATGGGGCTTCACGGCATACATTTTACCCTGAAAAAAGCCTGGCTGTTTATTATTGCGATTACGCTGCATAAGCTTCCCGAGGGTTTGGCGGTAGGTGTGGCCTACAGCGCCGAAGAATTTATGAATCCGGACAGCTTGGTTATCGGCATTGCCGTTCATAATATTCCGGAAGGTCTGACCATAGCCATTTCGCTGGTGGCGGCCAGATGTTCCAAAATCAAAGCCGCCCTTACGGCGTTGCTTATCGGCATGGTTCAGCCTTTGGGTGCCTTGCTCGGTTTGTTGACGATGGGTTTGAGCGACAAGATTGTTCCTTTGGGCATGGCCATGGCCGGCGGAACGCTGCTGTTTGTGGTTATTAACGAGATTCTGCCGGAAACTTACGGAATTAAACAAACCGAAAAATCGGCCTTTGCCGTGTTTCTGGGGTTTATCTTTATGACGTATATCAGCATGGTTATGGAATAAGATGTGGGTTGTTTTTGCGCTGCTGACCAGCTTTTTTAATACGGCATATTTTCTTCTGAATCAAAAAATGGCGATGAAAGCGTCGTTGTTTATGGTTTACAGAGGATGGGCGGTATTTTTTATGCTGTTGCCGTTTATCGGTTTCTTTACACCGGTGCAGCATTGGGAATTTTATGCTTTTTGTGTGCTGCAGGGTGCTTTAATCGCTTTTGTCGACGGAAAATTCTTTACGGCGCTGCGTCGATGGGGTGCCGAGGTGGCAACGTCTTTGCAGCCTTTTTCCATCGGGATTACTTTTGTCTTATGGCTGATTATTTCGCCGTCGACGGTTTTTGTTTATTTGCGGGAACCGGTTGAAGCACTGCTAATTATTGCGGCAATGACGGGGATTATTGTTTCCGTTCGGCTGTTTAACCATAGTCCGATAAGCATGCAGGCGCTGCGGTTTCTGGTTTTAACCCTGATTGTCGGCGCTTTTTGCGATATTGTGAATAAAAAAGCAATGAGTTACGGGCAGGGGGATTTGGTTTCGGCAAGTTATTTTTACGTTTTGCTGATTGCCCTGGTTGCCGGCGCAATCAATCTGGCGGTTTATCTGCGCGATAACGGTAGTCTGAAAAAAGCCGTCGCTGCCGAAAATGTTAAATATCTGCCGGTGTTTCTGCTGTTAATCGGTTGTAATGCCAGTAAAAATTTTGCGATGTTTTATGCTTTTAATCCGTCTTACGTAGCTGCGCTGATGTATATTTATATTCTGTGGATTGCTTTGTTTAACATGCTGCGAGCCAAACTGGTGCCCGGAATTTCGTATAACAAGATGAACGTAAAAGCGGCATCGCTTTTGCTGGCCTCTGTCATCGTACTGATTTTGGCATCGGGATAAAAAATATTTGCATTTGTTAATTTTGCTATTGACCTCGGTGTAAACATAATATAAATATAAGCTCGTTACCATTTGGAGAGTTGGCAGAGTGGTAATGCAGCGGATTGCTAATCCGTCATCCTGTTAAAGGGATGCACAGGTTCGAGTCCTGTACTCTCCGCCACTAAAAGCCGCCCGAGAGGGCGGCTTTTGTATTGGAGACAGGACTGCTCAGGAATGTAAGTTCGCTGCGGTCGCTGTCGCTTTCCTTGCTCACTAACATTTTCTGAGATGTTGCAGACAAAAAGCAGACGTCGGTCAGCTTTTTGCTTAGCCATTCTGTACTCTCCGCCACTAAAAGCCGCCCGAGAGGGCGGCTTTTGTATTGGAGACAGGACTGCTCAGGAATGTAAGTT
>CALXTV010000020.1 GCA_944391505.1 uncultured Alphaproteobacteria bacterium
AAATGGGAAAACGGCGGGTGTGTTATTCAGTCCAAGGTTTGTGAAATCGGCAGTATTTATTATGAGGACGGTACTTGCCTTTCGGCTGAAAATCATGACATCAGCAAAATGGTCTTGGGCATTGTGGTTTATGTGACGGACGGTGGACAACATGGCCAGATTATAGCTCCTTGGTGGATTGATGAATATGGAAGACTAAGCGATTCACCTGTCGGTATGGCATGGGGACCTGATTATAGAAATATTCTGGAACTTCCGAATATAACAAGCACAACACAAGCCGAAGCTGATTTTGACAGTTGCGGGAATACGGATAAAATTGCTGCCGCGGGAAATGCCAGCACTTATCCTGCCGCCTGGGCAACGCGGAAATATGCGCCGACTACAGCAACGTCCGGTAAGTGGTGTCTGCCGGCGGCCGGTGTCTTGAGAAACATTCAGAAGAACTGGAGTTCGATTAGCACGGCTGTGAACAAGGTTGGCGGCGCATCGAATCTTGGCAGCTATTCAGTGTGGTCTTCCTCGGAGTATGCAGATACCAGCTCCTGGTATGCTACTCTTAATGATAGTGATTTGAATTATGATGGCCATAAAAGCTACAAATTACGCTATGTTCTTCCGGTGGTGGAATTTTAGGGTTTAGGGTACGACTTTCTGTTGTTGGTGGTTTTTCTTTACCTCTTTGTCATTGCCGGACTTGACAAGGGGACGCCCTTGAGCGTTCATCGGCTGTTGTACGACCTTTGTTGAAGCGCGTTGCTTTCTACGTGCATATCGTGAGGCTGTGCCTTGTGTCTGTGGATGTCCGGGACAAGCCCGAACATGACGGTAAAGAAAAAAGAGGCCGAACATGACTAAGAAAAAAATCTTCGAGTTTGTCCTGTAAGCCTCGCGGTACAAAAGACCCCCGGGACAAGCCCGAGGGTGATGATAAAAGAAAGTGCCGTCCGGGGGTGACTCTTTGTCTTTATTATTTCTTTTTCAACTGGATTTTGGTTTTGGTCTTTAATGCGGCATTGGTTGCAGCGGCGAGGTTGATGGCCAGCAATTTGCTTGCGGCGGTAACCGGGCTGATCTTTTTGCCTTTGGCTGCGGCCAAACGGTTTAAGGCATTAATGTCGGCCGTGCTGATTTTGCTGATGACCGAAGCATTGGCCGTTGTTTTGCGGTTGGCCGTCGAAGAAAGCTGTTTGATAGCGGCAGCCCAATCCTGAGCCTGAGTGTTGGCCGGGCAGCCGTTGTTTTTCCAGATATAGTAAGCGGCTTCTGCGATGGCTTTATCGTTCAATTTGGTCATGGTCATTCTCCGAAAGATTGAAGTTGAATTTTCCATGATATTAGGCCAAAAGTATTAAAAAAGTTTTATCAAACTGAAATTGAACGAAAAAATTTTTTTTGTTTATTGATTGCTTTTCCGGGTTTGATCATCAGAAGTGTCGTCATCTTCTTCGGGGGCTTTTTCGGGCAAGCCGCATTCGCGGCGAATCCAGTTGCAACTGCAATTTATTTTGCCGTCAAACAGAACCGAGAGCGTGCAAAAAGCAATCAGGGCCATGATGTAATATAAGGCGGCGTATATCTGCTCGCCGATGGACAAGGCCATTTTGTTGACCATGACACCGATGAAAAAGGCCAATGCGGCAATGATGCCGAGAATGATTTTCATGACAATCCTCCTCAAAGTTCTTTATGCTACGACAAAACAGATATGCTTTGTTTGTCCGAAATCAAGAGCGGTCGGCCTTATTTCCATAAACTTATTTCCCGGTTGAAAAATTTGCGGCCGGCGTTTAGAATGACAAAAACAGATTGCGGAGGTTTTTTTGATGGAAAGCAGAGTTGCAATTATCGGCATTATTGTCGAAAATATGGAATCTACGGAGCGGCTGAATGCGATTTTGCATGAATATGCGCCGTATCTTATCGGCAGAATGGGAATCCCGTATCGGGAGAAAAAAGTCAGCATTATTTCGATTGCGATTGACGCGCCGGAAGAGGTTATCAGCGCGCTGGCCGGAAAAATCGGCCGGTTAGACGGCGTGAGCGCCAAAACGGCGTATTCAAATTTCTGCACAAAGGAAAGCGAATAAATTTTCGGGCTTGCCAAAAGGCGGCTCCGGGGATAGTATAATCCAGAATTTTTGTTAACCTGACAGGGAAGTAAAGCTGACCTGAAAGAAAGAGAGCGACTGAATGTATAATCCGAAATCATTAAAGGCGGACGAGTTTATCTGCCACCAGGAGGTGTTGGATACGCTGGCGTATGCCGATGCCAACAAAAACAACCCCAAGCTTATTGACGAAGTGTTGAACAAGGCCAGAGAACGCAAAGGTCTGAGCCATCGCGACGCGATGATTCTGCTGGACTGTGACATTCCCGAAAAAAACAAGGAAATATTTGAGCTGGCCGAGCAGATTAAGAAAGATTATTACGGCAACCGGATTGTCATGTTTGCGCCGCTGTATCTGTCCAACTACTGTGTCAACGGCTGTGTCTATTGTCCGTATCATGCCAAAAACAAACATATTCCGCGCCGCAAACTGACGCAGGAAGAAGTGGCGAAAGAAGTTATCGCCCTTCAGGACATGGGACATAAGCGGCTGGCGATTGAGGCCGGCGAGGACCCGGTTAATAATCCGATTGAATATATTCTGGAATGTATTAAGACAATTTACGGCATTAAGCATAAAAACGGTGCCATTCGCCGCGTAAACGTCAATATTGCGGCGACAACGGTTGAAAATTATCGCAAGCTTAAGGAAGCCGGAATCGGCACTTATATCCTGTTTCAGGAAACCTATCATAAAGAGAGTTACGAAAAACTGCATCCGACCGGGCCGAAGCATAATTACGATTATCATACCGAAGCAATGGACAGGGCAATGGAAGGCGGCATTGACGACGTCGGGCTGGGCGTTTTGTTCGGTTTGGAACGCTATCGGTACGAATTTGCCGGTCTTTTGATGCACGCCGAACATCTGGAGACGGTTCATGGCGTGGGGCCGCATACGATTTCGGTACCGAGAATCCGCCGGGCGGACGATATTGATCCTGACGTGTTTGACAACGGCATTGATGACGATACTTTTGCCAAAATCGTGGCCTGTATCCGTATTGCGGTGCCTTATACGGGAATGATTATGTCAACGCGCGAGAGCAAAGCCTGCCGTGAGCGCGTTATTCATTACGGCATTTCGCAAATCAGCGGCGGTTCCAAAACCAGCGTTGGCGGTTATGATACGCCGGAGCCGGAGGACGAAAGTTCGGCGCAGTTTGAGGTCAGCGATACGCGCACGCTCGACGATGTGGTTAAATGGCTGATGGAAATGGGGTATATTCCGAGTTTTTGCACGGCCTGCTATCGCGAGGGACGTACCGGTGACCGTTTTATGGCTCTGTGCAAGAATCTGCAGATTCACAACTGCTGTCTGCCGAACGCCCTGATGACGCTGAAAGAATATCTGGTCGACTATGCCAGCCCGGAAACGCGCAAAGTCGGCGAGGCGCTGATTAAGAAAGAGCTGGAAAATATTCCGAAAGAAAAAGTGCGGACGATGTGTGCCGATTATATTGAAAAAATAGAAGAGGGCGCGCGCGATTTTCGTTTCTGAGGCGTTTGCGTGAAAAAGGCGGGGTGTTCGTTTGAGGGCGGGCGCCCCGTTTCGCGTTCGGGGATTTCCCGGTTGCATAAATTTTTTTATCCGCTATTATGCGTTTAAGACGAAAATCAATAAAAAGACGGATTGACAATGAAACAGGAACTTCTGGCGCCGGCCGGGGATATTGAGGCCGGTTATGCGGCGCTTTATTACGGTGCGGATGCGGTTTATCTGGGGTTGAAGAATTTTTCGGCACGGGCGACGGCGGCCAATTTCGGCGCCGATGACTTGAACGAATTTACGGCTTATGCCCATTCGCTGGGGCGGAAAGTTTATGCCGCGGTCAATACGCTGGTGCAGGAAGACGAATTGCCGGAACTTTTGAAAACGCTCGATTTGTGCGTCAAATATGATGTCGATGCGCTGATTGTGCAGGATTTGGGCGTGGCACGCGTGGTGCGCGACGTTTATCCGGAGCTGGAGCTGCACGCCAGCACGCAGATGGCCGTGCACAACAAAGAAGGTGCACTGGCGCTGCAGAAACTCGGTTTCAGCCGCGTGGTGCTGGCGCGGGAACTGACTTTGAACGAAATTAAGGAAATTGCCGCCATTCCGGGGTTGGAAACCGAGGCTTTTATTCACGGTGCCCTGTGTTATTCCTACAGCGGGCTGTGTATGTTTTCTTCTCTGGAAACAGGCAAAAGCGCCAACCGCGGCAAATGTCTGTATCCGTGCCGGGCGGCTTTCGGCGGCGGTGACGGCGAAAAGCATTATTTTTCGATGAAGGACATGGCGCTGCAGAGTGAGGTTTTGAAAATGCCGGTAACGTCGCTGAAAATCGAGGGGCGCAAGAAGACGGCTTTGTATGTGGCGGCAGTGGTTGATTATTACCGGCGGCTTTTGGACGGCAAGGGCGACGATGCCGAAAGAGCCGAGCATATCCGGCAGATTTTTTCGCGTCCGTGGACAAAGTTTCATTTCAACGGCAAAAACAAAGATGTTATTGACCGCGATTTTGTCGGACACCGCGGCCTGAAAATCGGCAAAACCGGAAAATCCGCCAATCATGTTCTGCAATTTCGGACAACGCATAAAATCGCCCGTTATGACGGAATTCAGATTGACGTTCCCGGTGAGGAAAAGCCGTTTGGTTTTTCGCTGCAAAGTTTGCGTGTGAACGGGCGCAGCGTGTATGAGGCGCAAGCCGGCGAAACGGTCGAAATCAGGCTGCCGCCGCAGGCGCCGGTTCTTGAAAAAGGCTGGGACATTTATCTGGCTTCTTCCAGCGAGGTTAAGGGCGCTTATCCTTATGAAAAGCCGAAACCGGGAGCTTTTAAGCAGCGGCGGAAAATCAACGTGACGGTTATGATTGAGCCGAGCAGGCTTACGGCCGTATCCGGCAGTTTTTCTTTTGCCGTTGACGGCGAATTTGCAAAAGCCGAAAATCCGGGTCGGACGGAGGAGGCGGTTCGCAAAGCCTTCGGCAAAACCGGCGACACGGATTTTGCGTTGGGCGCGCTGGCGATAGAAAATCCGCAGGGGCTGTTTGTGCCGGTATCGCTGCTGAACGAACTGCGCCGGGGTCTGTATGCAAAGATTGTTTTTGAAGACAAACCGCGCTGCCTTCCGAATATCGGCCAACCCGCAGCTTTTGGGGTGCCACAGTGGATTGTTAAGACAGACAGGGTCGAAACATTGTCCGGGATTGATTTGGACGAGGCGGCGGAGATTGTTTTTCTGCTTTCTCCGGATACGAGGCCGGAAACGTTATCCGCGTTGCCGAAAAACAAAATACGTCTGGCGCTGCCGACGGTTTGTCGTCATCCGAAGATTTTTGAAAAGACAATCGTAGCCATGCTTTCTGCCGGTTATAAGAAATGGGAAATCGGCAATTACTGGGGGTTGGAGGCTTTGCCGGAAAAGGGTGTTGACCTCAGTTTTGATTATCCGCTGTATATGCTGAATACGCAGGCGGCGGCCATGGCCGGAGAAGCGGGTGCGGCCCGCGTGACGCTTTCGCCGGAAGACGTTTTGCGCAATATGCGGCTTATGGCCGAAAAGGCGCCGCTGCCGGTCGTGCTGCCGGTTTATGCCGACGTGCCGTTGTTTATCAGTGCCGACTGTATTCGTTCCAATGCCTGTGCCGATTGTCCGCGCGGCGAAAAATGGCTGGATTTAACCCGGAACGGTGTGCATTACAAAGCATTGTCGCGCGATTGTCAAATTATGCTGTTTGACGAACGGCCGTTGTGTTTTGCCGCGGAAGCGCCGGAAATAAGAGCTGCAGCTTACCGGGTCGATTTTTGTTTTAAGCCGTATTCTTCCGCGCAGGCCGCCGAGATATGGGCGCGTGTCCGCCGGTTTTGTGATGTGGACGGCTGTGCCAAGGGGAATATCAATAAACCGGCCTTATTGTAAGAGTATCGGTTGAAAGCCCTAGAACTCCAGCACAGGTACAACGTAAACGTTACCGTTGCCCTTATCGGTGCCGCCCAAATCGCTGAGAGCAAGGCTCGCACCCCACGCGTAGTGGCTTGAGTGCTCCGAGGAAGACCACACCCAATGGCTGTAAAGATTTGATGCTCCGCCAACCTTGTTCACAGCCGTGCTAATCGCACTCCAATTATTCTGAATGTTTCTCAAGATACCGGCTGCCAGCAGACACCATTTACCGGCTGTTTCAGTGGTCGGGGCATATTTCCTGGTTGCCCAGGCCGCCGGATAAGTATCAGCATCGCCCGCCGCAATAATCTTATCTGTATTTCCACAGCTGTTTCTATCTTGAGAGACAGGACTGCTGTCGGTATAATTTGGCAGGTTTGATATATCAACATATTCCGTAGACCATTCCATACCGACACCGGAACTGCTTCGGTTGCCGTTCGTATCAATCCACCACGGCGCCATAATCTGACCGCCGACACCGTTGCCGTTAACATAAACCACAATGCCCAGCACCGTTTTGCTGCTGTCATGGTTGGCCGCGGCAACACAGGTGTTGTCCGTATAGAAAATGTCACCGATGTTGCATTTCGGGCGCGGCGTCGGACAGTAATAACCGTCTCCGGTCGGGCATTTCAAACCGCCTCGCGGACATTCCGCTTTTGAATATTTATAACCGAGCGAAGCACATTCCGGCGTTGCCGTGCAGGTAACGGCCAAAACCCCGGAAGCGTAAAAGACAGAAACAAAAGCGGAAAATAAAAGAAAAGGATATCGTGTTTGCATGGTCTTACTCCAAAACAGAATATTTCCGGACGGATTAACACCGTCCGTCAGACCACAAACACCTATTATTGACAGGATACCCCAATTCCCAGAAAGAGTCAATTAATAATGAACACCTGTTTCTTTCCGGCTAAAATTAAAGCCTCTCTGCGGAGAGGCTTTTGACTTATTCGGCAGGGGTTAGAACCGGGCGTTCTTTTTCCGGTTTCAACAGGCCGATTTTGTGAGCTGCCATGCGCAGATTGTTGCGCAGGTAACGCCGGTTCATTTTACGGATAGTTACAAAGTAGCCGACGGAAACGACCATTGCCGCGCCGAACCAGGCAATCGGACTTGCCCAGCAGACACCGAGGTAACCGATGTGATCGGCCAGCCAGATGGCGGCAAAAGAGCGCATCAGAAGTTCGGTAAAACCGGCAATCAGCGGAATGACGGATTGTCCCATTCCCTGCAGGGTGTTGCGGAAGATGAATATCTGACCGAGAAAAATGTAAAACAGGGTGCTGATATTCAGATACTGGCGGCCGGCCGTAATGATTTTTTCGGTAACGTCTTCAGAGAAAACGGTAATCATGTTTTCGCCGACAAAACGAACCAGCAGGGCAATAAAAATGCCAAAGCTTATTGACATCAGGGAACTGTACAACACACCCTGACGGATACGTTTTATCATGCCGGCGCCGAAATTCTGCGCGGCAAAAGTGGCCATGGCAATTCCGAGGGCGACCATCGGCTGCGTGGCCAGCTGCTCAATGCGCAGCGCGGCGGTGAAAGCGGCGATGATGTCGGAGCCGAAAGAATTGCACACTTTCTGCATAATCAACAGCCCGACGGAGAGAACCGAAAACTGAATGGCCATTGGTACGGCGATGTTCATGTGCTCTTTCATGAACAGGCGGTTGTATTTCCAATCTTCCCGGCGGAGACGCAGAATCGGAAAACGGCGGCCGATGTAGATGACGCAGCAGACACCGGAAATGCTGATGGAGATGAACGTTCCCAGTGCTGAGCCGATAACGCCCAGTTTGCAGACGGAAATCAGAAACAGGTTGAGCAAAATGTTAACCAGAGTGGTGGCAATCAGAAAATAAAGCGGCGTTTTGCTGTCGCCCAAAGCGCGGATGAAGCCCGAAAGCAGGTTATAAGCAACGATGACCGGCAGGGACAGGCCAAGCACGAACATGAAATTGTAAGCGTCGGTCATGATGTTTTCCGGCACGTTCATCCAACGAAGAATCGGCCGCAGAAAGACCAGCAGCAAAACCGTAAAGACAATGCTTAACGTTATGCAGGCGCGCAGCGAGTGGGTAACAGAACTGCGGACGCCGTCTTCGTCACGGGCGCCGAATCTTTGCGCGGTAATGACCGTCAGACCGCCGGTAAAGCCAAGAGTGACCAGCAGAATGACAAAAAATATCGGTGCAGATGCACCTAAGGCTGCCAGGGCATCAACGCTGATAAGGCGGCCGACGATAATGATGTCGGACACCTGATAGAGCTGCTGGAAGATGTTGCCGATCAGCAGCGGCAGGGCAAATTTTACAATAAGAGAGGCGGGGTTTCCGCGGGTTAAATCCTGAATCATCTGATTATGCTTCTACTTAAAAAACGTTATTTATTTTAAACCGTGTCTTCTATAAGACGGTAAATTTTTTTTGTAAAGAGGTAATTTTTAAACGCTATGTAAAGATATAGGAAATTATTTTAAAATAAAAATGAACTTTTTGCGGAGAGGTGTCGTTTCAAGTTGTGTAAGGAGAAAAACAATGGATGATATTTCCGCTCTGATTAAGGAAGCAAAGCCGTTGTACTTTGCCCGCAAAAAACGCAACAACCGCATTAAGGCGGCTTTGTGTTCGCTGGTTCTGCTGCTCGGTATCGGAAGTTTTTATCCGAAAGGAGAGAGTTATACGATGAGCTATGACTATTATCTTTTCGGTACGGAATTTTCGGTCAGCGAGAATACGTCCGTTCTTGAAGAAATGGGGCTTCCCGTTGACGAATACGGTTTGCTGATGGTCGGCTGATGAAGAATATTATTGAGCAAAACAGAGGCCGGATTAAGGCTATCATCAAAAAACTGACCGGTTCTTATAATGAAGATATTGAACAGGAAGTATATATCAAAACCTGGAAAAATATGGACAATTATAAGGAGCAGGGAAAATTCGGTCAATGGATTGCGGCGCTGACGGCCAATGTCTGCCGCGACTATTTTAAGTCGAAGCAATATAAGATGGAGGCCGCTCAGGTCAACGGCGACGATATCTTGGAAAATGTGCGGGTCTGCGGGCGTCAGGAAGAAATTCTGGATGCCAAGACCCGGCAGAAGCAGATCTTAAAAGCCGTTGACGAGCTTCCGCGAAAAATGCGTCAGGTCGTGGTCTGGTATGAGTTCGAGGAAATGACCTATGAACAAATTGCCGCCAAAACCGGCGATCCTGTGGGAACCATTAAGTCAAGATTGTTTAATGCCCGAAAAATATTGAGTGAAAAACTAAAACATTTAAAAGGAGACAGATAATGAGAAAAATGTTGTTGACGGCCGTATGCGCTGCCGTGGTCGTGATGGGTTCGGTTTCGGTAAATGCCGACGAAAGAGAAATGCTGCCGCCTCCGCCTCCCGAGCATGAAATGTTTCAGCCCGGTCCGCGTCCGGAATTTGGTCCGGAACGCAGAGGACCGCGCGCTCACGGGCCGAAAAAGTTCGACAAGGAAATGCACAAAAAAATGGCTGATAAATTTGCCAAAGATCTCGGACTGACCGACGAGCAGATTGCCAAGGCCGATGAAATCCGTAAGAAAGGCCGCGAAAAAATCAAGCCGCTGATGGAGCAGATGGGTGAGTTGCGCAGCAAAGCAGACGAACTGCGCAAAGAGAATATGAAAGAGTTTGAAGCAATCCTGACGCCGGAGCAGAAAGCCCGTCTGGAAGAAATGAAGGCCAGACATGAGGAAATGCGCAAACACAAAAAAGAGGAAAGAAAATTGCGCAAGGAAAAAGCCGAAGCCGACAAAAAGTAGTTTTTCGGAAAGACAGAAAAAACAGCCCTGCCTGCAAGCGGGGCTGTTTGGTTATATCCGGAAAAACGTTAAGATTTTGATGCGGATTTTATCAACTCGTCAACATAAGGCGGCAGCGTTTTGCCGGCCGGGCCATAGACATGCCTGTCAAAATAAAAGTTGTTTGAGGTTGGTTCAAGTGTGAACTCAATGGTATCGGCGCCGTAGTATTTAGCAGTCTGAACAAAGGCGGCGGCCGGAAAAACAACGCCGGAGGTGCCGATGGAGACAAACAGGTCACAGTTGCGGAGCAGGGTTTCGACCTTGTCCATGCAGAGGAGATTTTCACCGAAAAAGACGATGTTGGGTTTCATCATGCCGGCAACGCCGCATCGGGCGCAGACGGTTTCTGTGTCAACGTCGCCGAAAGTTTCCAGAATATGACCGCAGTTGAGGCAGACGGCCTGGTTTATCTGGCCGTGAATGTGATAGATGTTTTTGTTGCCGGCTTTTTCGTGTAGAGTGTCAACGTTTTGGGTAATGACGGAAATTTCGGCCGGATATTCGTTTTGCAGTTTTGTAATGGCCAAATGTGCCGGATTGGGTTCGGCTTTTTGTATTTCAACTTTGAGGTCGTTGTAAAAGCTGTGTACCAGTTCGGGATTGCGCTCAAAACCTTCAACGGAAGCAACGTCTTCAACCCGATGGTTGTTCCACAGTCCGTTGGAACTGCGAAACGTGGCCAGTCCGGATTCCGCCGAGATGCCGGCACCGGTTAAAATGACAATATTTTGATAAAGTTTGGTCATCTGGCTTCTCCTAAATTTTGGGTATAGTATAGTTTTCTTTTGCAAATTTTAAATAAAAATCTAAAATTGTTTATATTTTGCAAAAGGAGAGGTTATGAAGAAAATCGGTTTGATTGTGGCGATGGATAAAGAATTCGGGTTGCTACGGGGGTTGATGTCCGGCGGGCGCGACGTTTCGTGCCAGGGATTGGAGTTTTTTGAAGGAAAAATCGGCGGAAAAGACGTCGTGCTGGCGCGCAGCGGTATCGGCAAAGTTTGTGCGGCGGCCGGAGCGCTGGAGCTGATTAAGAATTTTGCTCCTGACTGCATTATTAATACCGGCGTTGCCGGCGGGATAGACGTTAAAACCCGGGTGATGGACATAGTCGCCGGAGAAAGCGTCGTTTATCATGACGTTTGGTGCGGCGAACCGAACTCGTACGGTCAGGTACAGGGATTTCCGGCCGGTTTTGCCGGCAGCCGCAAGCTTCTTGACGCGATAATGTTACTTGATGTCGGCGTCAATGTTTACGGCGGACAGATTTGTACCGGTGACAAGTTTATTACCGAGCGGGCAGAGCTTGATGCCATTAAGGCAAAGTTTCCGAACGGTTTGGCCGTGGATATGGAATCGGCGGCGATCGCGCAGATTTGTTATATGTATAAAGTGCCATTCTTAAGTCTGCGCATTATCAGCGATACGCCGGGGATTGAAAATCATGAACGGCAGTATGAAAACTTTTGGAACGAGGCACCGAAAAAATCGCTTGAGGTAATCGAGAAGCTGTTGGCCAAATTGTAAAAACTTGGCGGTCTCAGATAAATTTGACAAAATTGTCTATACCAGGCGAATCTGTATTTACTTTCTTCCGAAAATATGTTACAACTATAGTTGTAATCATAGGCATTTGTTTTATTATTCGGGGAAGTTTTTGTAATTGTATGTAAGTTTTAGGCTTATCTGCGGTTATTAATCTTGCTTGAGTGGTAAAACAGTACTTATGACTTTTGTCATTTGAGCGAGTTAATAAACAAAAATATTTACCTAAAAAACTTACAATTATGAAGACAAATAAAATTAACGCTCTTGAAGCCGTTATTGCAGCCTTGGAAATCAGCGAAAACGAATTGACAAACTGGTTTAACAACCGGGGTAAGGATAAAACCGGTTTGATACCGACAGAACTGCCTTTGGTGTATCGCCGGGGAAATGAATTGACGGTTGATGGCGGACTTGACCTGAGTCGCAAAAGCGAGTTGTGGGGCATTCAGTTGTCGTCCGGTGTGATGGTGGCTTTGAAATGTGGTTGTGGAAACAATGTTTCAGATACCACATGGGGAAAAGTCAAAAAGTTTGCCGAAAAGATGCGCTTAAACGGCAAAGCCGGTTTTCTGCCGTCTAAAGGTGTTTTGAAGGAACATTGGGGCGGTATGGAAGAAGCAAAATTTATCGCAACGGTTGAAATCTTGAAAGAGAACGAAATTGCAGCCGACGGTTATTGGGGATGCATTTGGTGCTCTGAGGAGTATAATTCACTCAGTGCCTCTTGTTTCACTCTGCTAAATGGCAGCAATGATTGGTTCGCTAAGAACGGTACCGGCTGCATTGACCGCGTAGCGTTAGCTTTTTAGTTTTTATCCCTTAACCCTTTATCGCTGTGTTATTTTATAACACAGCGATATTTTTGTTTAGGTTGTTTGTTTCCAATATGTCAGGCTACGGTATTTTGGCAAAAAAACTTTACAATATTATATATTTATGATAGTATTTAAATGATGTTTAATTATTATTTTATTTATATGAGAAAAAAAATTTTTTCTCCGGTAGAGGAGGAGATAAATGAGGTTACAGAAGTTTGTTTGAATGATCAAGCAGCGCTTGAAAATATCCAAATGGCTGAAGTAGAAGAAATTCCTTTGGTGGAAGTGCAAGATATTGACGAGGTTGCCGAGGTGACTGAAGTTGATGAGTATGAACAACCGGAGGAATATGAGGAAGATGAAAATCCCTATGGGGATGTTGATGCCGCGCTTTATACGGCTGCGGTGAGCATCGGCGGGGAAGATATCTTTTTCTAGCATCAGGAAAAGGCTGTGTTGTTGAAAAATAACTACAGCCTTTTTTGTGTTATTAATTTTATGACAAAAGGTTTCCTGGAGGATTGATGTTCTAGCTCTTTGCGGTAAAATCAACCGGAGCAACGGTTGATTTTATCCTTGAGCCTGATTCGAACAGGCTTTGCCCGTTCAACAGAGCAGCAAGGCTGCCAGATTGGGTACTCCCGCAAGCGGGTCCTCCTCGCGCCGTAGGGTTCAAACTTCGCAGGCTCGTTTGAACCAACTACCCGCTCCAAACAGGCACCCGTTGGTCGCCACTCGCTCAGATAATCGGAGCCATAAAAAAACGCCATCATAAAGATGGCGTTTTTTTATGGCTCCGGCTGCCTGATTCGAACAGGCGACCAATCGGTTAACAGCCGATTGCTCTACCGCTGAGCTAAGCCGGAATAATATATGCGGTAAGAATGAATTTTGGAGGCCGGTACCGGAATTGAACCGATGTACAAGGATTTGCAGTCCTCTGCATGAGCCACTCTGCCAACCGGCCAATCGGAATACCTTAACTGAGTTCCTCATTCACTCAACGTTCTCTATATATACAAACTTTTTATTTGCCGTCAATAACTTTTTTTAAAAAGTTTATATTTTTTTGCATAAGCCCCAAAAAACTCTTTTTTTATGGCTTCGTTGGGCTATCATAAGGCAGAATTTGCACAAACAAAAGGAGAATTCCGTTGATGAAAATTGTGGCGGCGGCTGATCATGGCGGCTTTGAAATGAAAAACCAAATTGTTGAAAATTTGCGTGGGCAGGGTTTGAGCGTTGAAGATTTGGGAACAAATTCGGCAGACTCGGTCGATTATCCGGATTTTGCGGAAAAGGTTGTAAGCAAACTGTTGGCAAAAGAAGCAGATTTGGGAATTTTGGTCTGCGGCACAGGAATCGGCATTTCGATTGCGGCCAACCGGCACAAGGGTATTCGTGCGGCAATTCTTTATGACGATTATGTTGCCAAGGTTGCCCGGGAGCACAACAATGCGAACGTTCTCTGTTTCGGCGGCCGTACAATGACGACAGAAGACGCTTTGCGGAGAATCGGCATTTTTTTGAAGGCGGAATATGAGGGCGGACGTCATGACCGCAGACTCTGCAAGCTTGATTTGGATTAGGGGAGGCGGATATGGATTTTGTAAAAGACCTGAAGAGCGAAGACAAGGAAATTTTTGACGCCATTGCTGCCGAGTTTGACCGTCAGCAAAACCAGATAGAGCTGATTGCTTCGGAAAACATTGTGTCCAAAGCTGTGTTGGAAGCTCAGGGTTCGATTTTGACCAACAAATATGCCGAGGGGTATCCGGCCAAACGTTATTATCGCGGCTGTGAGTTTGTTGACGTGGTTGAGAATCTGGCTATCGAGCGCGCAAAAAAACTTTTTAATGCCAAATATGCCAATGTGCAGCCGCATTCGGGGAGTCAGGCGAATACCGGTGTTTATGTGGCGCTGCTGAAACCCTGCGATACGATTATGGGCATGTCTTTAGATGCGGGCGGGCATTTGACGCACGGTTCAAAGGTTTCCTTTTCCGGAAAATGGCTCAATTCGGTTCAGTACGGGGTTTGTAAAGATACCGGACTGATTGACTATGACGAAGTTGAGCGGCTGGCTCTGGAAAACAGACCGAAATTGATTATTGCCGGCGGTTCGGCTTATCCTCGGCAGATTGATTTTAAACGTTTTCGTGAGATTGCCGACAAAATCGGGGCTTATCTGATGGTAGACATGGCGCATTTTGCCGGTCTGGTCGCCGGCGGTGTGCATCCGAATCCGCTGGAATATGCCGATGTGGTTACGACCACTACGCACAAGACTCTGCGCGGCCCGCGCGGAGGTATGATTCTGACCAATAATGAAGAAATTGCCAAGAAAATCAATTCGGCGATTTTTCCGGGAACGCAGGGCGGTCCGTTGGAACATGTGATTGCGGCAAAGGCGGTTTGTTTTGCCGAGGACTTGACACCGCAGTTTAAAGCCTATGCCGCACAAGTGGTCAAAAATGCCAAAGCCATGGGTGAAAGATTGAAAAAACGCGGTTTGGATTTGGTTTCCGGCGGTACCGATACGCATTTGCTGCTGGTGGATCTGCGTCCCAAAGGTTTAACCGGAGACGTGGTTTCCGAAGCGATGGAGCACGCGCATATGACCTGCAACAAAAATGCCATTCCGTTTGATCCGCAGCCGCCGAAAATAACTTCGGGCATTCGGGTCGGTACGCCGGCCGGAACAACCCGCGGCTTTAAAGAAGCGGAGTTTGAACAGGTTGCCGACTGGATGGGTGACGTTATCGACGCTCTGGCCAAAGGTGATGCGACGGAAACCATCGGTAACGTCAGAAAACAGGTGATAGAGCTTTGCCGCCAGTTTCCGATTTTCTGAAGCCTTGTATAACTTTTATATGAAAATTTCAGGCTGACAGTATTCTCTGGGGCGATTTTTAGTCCTTGCCTTTGCCGGGCGGTTTTGCTATATTCCGGCAATGGGAAAAATTTTTTATACGGAAGGTTATGATAAGGCTTAATTCTAAAAAAATTGCCGAGATTGTCGGTTCGCCGATGGTTGTGGTCGATGCCGACGTTGACGAGGTGGTTACGGACAGCCGGATTGCCAAGCGCGGCGATTTGTTTATTGCCATTAAGGGCGAAAAATTTGACGGGCATGATTTTGTGAAAGACGTGTTGGCAAGGGGTGTCGAAATCGTAATGGTTCAAAGACAGCTTCCCGATGTGCCGGCCGTGCGGCAGATTGTGGTGCCGGATACGTTGATTGCTTACGGTAAAATCGGCCGTTATGTCCGCAGGCAGTTTAAGGGGAAGGTGATTGCCCTGACCGGAAGCGCCGGTAAAACCACAACCAAAGAAGAGCTGCGTTTTGCTTTGTCACAATTTGCGCCGACTTATGCGACCGGCGGCAATCACAACAATTTTGTCGGAGTGCCGGAAACGCTTTGCAAGCTGGATATGAACGCCGCTTATGCCGTGATTGAAATGGGGATGAGTGCCAAAGGCGAAATTGCGCGTCTGGTGTCGTTTACCGAGCCGGATATTGCGGTTGTGACCAATGTTTATCCGATGCATATTGAATTTTTCAAGAATCTGGAGGGGATTGCCGAGGCTAAGGCCGAAATTTTCGGCGGTCTGCCTAAGAACGGCGGCACGGCTATTTTTAACGCTGATACGAATTTTGCCGATATTCTGGAGAAAAGAGCTGTCGAACACGGGACAAAAATCGTGAAGTTTGGCAAGGCGTGTCATCCTGACGTCAGGTTGGAATTGGCGGAAGAGGGCGAGCATCATCTTTATAACGCCTGGTGTGTGTTGAGCGTGGTTGAGGCGCTCGGGCTTGACGTGGATCGTGCGGCGGCGGCGCTGAAAAATTTCGGCGCTTTGGACGGCCGCGGCAAAAAGCACCTGCTGCATACGGCAACAGGGGATGAATATACGCTGATTGATGACAGTTATTCTGGGCAGCCGGAAGCAATGAAGCTGGCGATTAAGGCGCTTGATGCCATGAAATGTGGCGGCCGCAAAATTGCCGTGCTGGGCAAAATGGCCGAGCTGGGTTCACATTCGCAGGAGAAGCATATTGAAATCGGCAAAGTTCTGGCTGGAAGCTCTGTTGAGGTTGTTATCGGCGTCAAGCCCGAAACGCAGGACATTTTGGCACAGCTGCCGGAACGGATTGAACGGCATTATTTTGAAAATAAAGACGGTTTGGATGAATTTTTGCTGAATAAGTTGTTGCAAAATAATGATATTGTCCTTATAAAAGGGGCAAGATATTCTTCAGAACTGTATAAAGTGGCCGAAAGCCTGATTAAGCACGGATAGGAAAACAAAGATGAAGTGTCCTTTTTGCGGTTTCGCCGATACGCAGGTAAAAGATTCCCGTACGACCGACGACAATACCTGTATCCGCCGCCGGCGAGAATGTCCGGAGTGCGGTTCGCGTTTTACGACTTTTGAACGTGTGCAACTGCGCGAACTGATTGTTGTGAAGAAAAACGGCGAAAAAACGATGTTTGACCGTGACAAACTGGCTCGTTCGATTGAACTTGCCGTTCGTAAGCGGCCAGTTAATCCGGAGCGGGTGGAGAAGGTGGTCAATTCCATTCAACGGCGTCTGGAGAGTTCCGGCGAGACGGAAATTCCGTCGCGGGTTATCGGTGAATATGTGATGGAAGCGCTTTCCAGGCTCGACCATATTGCATATATCCGTTTTGCATCGGTTTATAAGGATTTTCGCGAAGTAAAAGATTTTGAAGATTTTGTAGAAACGATTGACAGACTGGCAAAGCCCGAAACTTTGCCGCATTGTGAGGATGAATAAAAAATGGCAAAGTTTATTTCCGAAAAGATAAAAATGAAATCCGGCGCGCGTCTGGCTGCTGTGCAGGCGACTTATATGATTGCATACGGTGATTTGCCTGTGGACGAAGTGGTTAAGGACTTTGTGAACGGCGAAGTCGGGCGTTATGTGATTGAAGACAACGGCATTACCGAAGAGATGATTGCCGTTTCGGACATTGACACCAATTATTTTTCCAATCTGGTGCGCGGCGTTCATGCCAAAAAAGAAGATTTGGAAAAATCTTTGAATGCCTATTTGAATCAGGGCTGGTCTTTTGACCGTATGGACGGCACGTTGCAGGCGCTGCTTCTTTGTGCCGTTTATGAAATTATCAACACCTTGGACATAGATGTTAAAGTGTTGATTCAGGAATATGTTGATTTGGCTTACGCTTTCTTTACCAAAAAAGAGCCGAAGATGGTAAATGCGCTGCTGGATCAGATTGCTAAGGAAACGCGTTCTATGGGAAACTAATACAGAAACTTCAGGACAAAAGTGTCCTCACGTACCGGTTTTGTACGCTGCGGTACTTTTGCCTTTGTTTCTTATTATTTTCCGCATATAACGCGTTTCCCGGTGTGAAATGGGAAACTAATACGATAATCAGGTAAAAAAAATGGCTGTTTTGGAAGTATATGAATATCCGCATCCGATTTTGAAGAAAAAAGCCGTTAAGGTTGAAAAAGTCGACGATGCACTGCGCAAGCTGATGGACGACATGCTGGAGACGATGTATTCGGCGGTCGGCGTCGGTCTGGCCGCGCCGCAGATCGGGCAATCCATCAGGGTTTTGGTGATTGACTATGAGCAGGAAGAAGACGAAAACGGCAACCGGGTTAAGGGCAATCCGCGTTATTTTGTGAATCCGGAAATTATCTGGCATTCGGACGAAACGGTTTGCGGCGAGGAGGGGTGTCTGTCGGTTCCCGGGCAAAAGGCCGAAGTTGAACGTTTTGAGAAAATACGGGTTCGGTATTTGGATTATAACGGCAAGGAGCAGGAAGTTCTGGCCGATGATTTTCTGGCGATTGTGCTGCAGCATGAAATGGATCATCTGGACGGGATTCTCTATATTGACCGCATCAGCCGTCTGAAAAGAAGTATGCTGTTGAAAAAACTTGCCAAATATCGTGAAGAAGAAAAAGAAGAGAGAGCATAACGCAAAATGAAAATCGTATTTATGGGAACGCCGGATTTTGCGGTTCCGGTTCTGGAAGCGTTAAGCAAAGAGCATGAGGTTGTCTGTGTTTATACGCGGGCGCCGAAAGAAGCCGGCCGCGGTCAGAAAGAAAGCAAAACGCCGGTTCATCAGTTGGCCGAAGAGCTGGGTATAGAGGTTAGAACGCCGAAAAGTCTGCGCAATGCGGAAGAACAGGAAAAGTTTCGCGCACTCGGTGCAGATGTTGCGGTGGTGGCTGCTTACGGTCTGATTTTGCCGAAAGAAGTGCTGGAGGCTTATCCGCGAGGTTGTATCAATGTGCACGCTTCAATGCTGCCGCGCTGGCGCGGTGCGGCGCCGATACAGCGGGCGATTTTGGCCGGCGACGCGGTCAGTGGTGTGACGATTATGCAAATGGATGAGGGGTTGGATACCGGAGATATTCTGATGGAAGACAAATGTCCGGTGCCGTTGACAAATATTACCGGCGGAGAACTGCACGACCGGCTGTCAGAGCACGGGGCGGAGATGATTGTCGAATATCTGCGTAATCCCCGGGCTTATCCGCCGCGCAGGCAGGGTGAGATGACGACGCCTTATGCCGCCAAGCTGGAGAAAAGCGAAGCAAAAATCGACTTTAACGAACCGGCCGATGTGGTTGTTCGCAAAATTCGCGCCTTTAATCCGTTTCCCGGGGCTTATTTTGAGTTTAACGGCGAGCGGTTTAAGGTTCTGGCGGCTGATTTTGAGATGACGGTTAGTAATAATGAGCCTGGTTGGCTGGAGGACAGTGCCGATGGCAAAATTATGGCAATAGCCTGCGGCAAAGGTTTTATTATGCCGACAATAATTCAGAGACAAGGTAAGAAACCGATGGAAATCGGCGAGTTTCTGCGCGGTTTCAGCTTTCCGGGTAGAACGGTTTTGAAGTAAGAAAAAACCCTCTGATGTTTCAACATCAAAGGGTTTTTTCTTTTGGTAAAGATCTTTATTTTTCTACTTCACAGTAGATTTTGTAAAGCTCTTCAATGCGCTTTTTCTGTGCCGGAGTAAAGGGGCTGACCATTCCGTCTTCTTCCATGTTGCCGTTTCTCTCTTTGATTTCGGCAATAAAGCGGGCAACAAAGTCACCTAAACCGGTTTTGATGATAAGCTCGTTGTGCTTTATCAGAATACCGGCCAGTGTTTTGGAGACATAGCCTTCGGTCAGAAGACCGAGAATTAATCCCCATTCGGCTTCCTGATAACGGGTCATGACCTTGTCCAGGAAGTTTGCTGCTTCCGTTTTGACCGGGTGTGTGTATACCGGAGTACGGAAGAAGAAAGCGGTGCGAATGACGTCAACGTATTGCTCGCGCAATTCTTTGTAGTCATCGACAGAAAGTTCTTTTTTCATCGCATCCAGAATGGCCGGTTTGTATTCGGCCTTGTTAAGCTGAACAGCTTTGAAATAAAGGGACAGTTCTTTGAGAAACTGTCTTTTGGCAGCCAGTCTACTTACCGTATTCGGTTCATATTGAATACTTTGAGCGGCTTTTGCGGCTGCTGCTTTCTTTTCTGCACGTGCCTGAATTTTTGCTTCGGCTTTTTGTCTTTCTTCGGCAGTCATTCTCTCGAAAGCTGCCTTTCTTTTTTCTTCTTTATTCATTGGTGATAAAATAATAAAATTTTCCGAAAACGTAAACGCTCTCGGGAATTAAACAAAATTTTACGGCCGTTTTTTTTAAGCCTTCAGATATCTGCGGCTGGCCTGCGGCAGATTGGCTTTTTTCAGAGACTGTTTGAAAGAGCTTACCTTTTCCTTCATCTTGTCATTGTTTTCAATCAGCAGGAAAAGAGCGTTGTATTCTCTTTCGCAGTTGATGAAGTTTTCGGGATAGGCGAGCAGGCGCTCGATTTCTCCGACGAATTCGTCCACGGGTTGTTTGGCAACGGTAATGGCACGAATGATTTTCTTTAACGACTCGATGCGGGCAGTTGAATTGCCGCGGAAAGCTTTGCGCAGATTTGCTTCTTTTCTGGCATGTCTTTCGGCTCTTTCTTGTTCTTCTTTGTTGTACATGATTAATTATATTTAGTCCGGTTGCCCGGGGTTAAGTTCCATAATTATAAATTTATCTTTTTTACTATAGACAAAAAATGGAAATTTTTCAAGTTTTATTTAAGGTATTTTAAATTTTTTTGATTAAATTAATGGCAAAATGGGAAGAATCTCGGAGAAAGGCGGGTGAAAATGAAAAAATCGATAAAATGGCTTTGGATTTTGCTGGCGGTTGCCGGTGCCGGATATTATTTGTCGGGGAATCGCAGCGAAGAGCCGGAATTTGTAACCCAGAAACTTTCACGCGGGAATATTACCGAGAAAGTTACCGCCTCGGGCATTATCAATCCGATATCGACAATCAACGTCGGTACGCAGGTTTCCGGTACCATCAAGGAAATTTATGTCGATTATAATTCCGAGGTTAAAAAGAATCAAATGCTGGCTTTGATTGATCCGGATTTGTTTGCGGCAAAGGTGGCGCAGCAGCAGGCGGCGCTTGACGTGGCCAAGGCGCAGGTTTTGCTGCAGGAGAGTATGGTTAAGTATAATGAAAAAAATCTGAAACGTATCCGCAAGCTGAACAACCAGAAATATTCGGCTGATAAAGAACTGGACCTGGCGGAGAAAGATTATGACACGTCGGTTGCCCAACTGGCGCTGAACAAGGCGCAGGTGGAGCAGGCGGAAGCTTCGCTGCAGTCGGCGGAAACCGAACTGCGTTATACGAAAATTATTTCGCCGGTCGACGGAATTGTCGTTTCCAAAGCGGTGGAAGTCGGGCAGACCGTTGCGGCCAGTTTTCAGACGCCGACGCTGTTTAATGTGGCGGAAGACCTGACCAAAATGCAGATTGAGGCCTCGGTGGTTGAGGCGGATATTGCCAAGGTCAAAGACGGGCAGGTGGTTGAGTTCGGCGTCGACAGTTTTCCCGACGAGATATTTTACGGTATTGTCACGCAAGTTCGCAACGAGGCGATTACGACCTCCAACGTGGTAACCTATGAAGTGATTATTGAAATCGACAACCGCGATTTGCGCCTTAAACCGGGTATGACGGCTAACGTAGAGATAATTACGGCTCAAAAAGAAAATGTGCTGCTGGCACCGAACAAAGCTCTGCGCTTTACTTATGACGACGGCAGCTCAACCGTTAAAAGGCGTTATAAAGACAAGGGCCTGTGGGTTCTGAAAGACGGGAAACCCGAACGCGTAAGCATTGTGACCGGGGTTTTTGATGATGAGTTTACCGAAGTCAGCGGTGCGGCGTTGCAAGAAGGGGCCGAAATAATTCTTGAAGAGAAAAATTCGGCGGCGGCCAAGGCCAGAGCCATGAGAATGAGGATGCCGCGCTGATGCCTTTGATAGAGATTAAAAATCTGAAAAAACATTATGACGTCGGCGAGATGAAGCTGGAAATTCTCAAAGGGCTGACTCTGAATATTGAGGCCGGCGAGTTTGTGGCGGTCATGGGGCCTTCCGGGTCGGGAAAGTCGACCTTGATGAATATTCTCGGTTGTTTGGACAAGCCCAGCTCGGGAAAATATTTTCTGGACGGTGTGGATATAAGCAGGCTTGACACCGACGGTCTGGCCGATATCCGCAACCGCAAAATCGGGTTTGTGTTTCAGGGGTTCAATTTGCTATCGCGTACTTCGGCGGTGGAGAATGTGGAGCTGCCGATGGTTTATGCCAATGTGCCGGAGGAAATCCGCCGTCGCAAGGCCGAAAAGGCTTTGGAAGAAGTCGGCCTCAAATCGCGCATGAATCACCAACCAAATCAGCTTTCCGGCGGACAGCAGCAGCGTGTGGCCATTGCCAGGGCGCTGGTTAACGAGGCGCCGATTATTTTTGCCGACGAGCCGACCGGAAATCTGGATACCAAAACCAGTATTGAGATTATGAAGCTCTTTACCAAGTTTAACAAGGAACTGAACCGGACGATTATTCTGGTAACCCATGAAGAAGACATCGCCTTATGGAGCGACCGGATTATCAAAATTGTCGACGGGCAGATCGTGAGTGACGAAAAGGTCAAAAAATGATAGACGTCAAGACCATAGGCAGCATTGCCCTGCGTGCGGTAAAAGCCAATAAGCTGCGGTCAACGCTGACCAGTCTTGGCATTATTATCGGCGTGGCGGCTGTGATTGTGATGCTGGCCGTGGGCAACGGCGCGCAGATTTCCATTCAGCAGGATATGCAGGCAATGGGTTCCAATCTGATTATCGTTCGTTCCGGTGTGGCGACTTCCAGCGGTGCGCGCGGCGGTCACGGTTCGCAGCCGACCATGCGGCTTTCCGACGGCAACGCCATTCAGGAAAAAATCGACGCAATTGTTTACGCGGCTCCGGTTATGGAAGAAACGGCGCAGATTGTTTACGGCAATACCAACTGGTCGACCGGAATTACCGGAACCGACAACCGGAATTTTCTGATTAAAGAATGGGATTTGGAATACGGCCGCTTTTTCAGCGAGACAGACGTTAAAAACGCCGCCAAAGTGGCAATTCTTGGCGAAACCGTCGTTCGGGAGCTGTTCGGCGATGTAGATCCGATTAACAAAATTATCCGCATTAAAGGTATTCCGTTTCAGGTTATCGGCGTTTTGGAAGAGCGCGGACAGAACGGTATGGGTATGGATCAGGACGATGTTGTGTTTATTCCGATTTCAACGGCGCAGAAAAAGGTTATGGGGATGACCATTCCCGATCAGGTAAAGCTGGTTATGCTGCAGGCCGTCGATGCGCAGAGCACCTATACGGCGCAGGAGGAAATCAGGCAGCTTTTGCGTCAGCGTCATAACCTCGGTGCCAACAAGGAAGACGACTTTGTTATCAGAAACCTGACGCAGATGATGGAGATGATGGAAAATTCGACCAAAATCATGACCATTCTGCTGGGATCGATTGCTTCGATTTCTCTGCTGGTCGGCGGTATCGGCATTATGAACATTATGCTGGTTTCGGTAACGGAAAGAACGCGCGAAATCGGAATCAGAATGGCTATCGGTGCCAAAACCTGGGATATTCGCTGGCAGTTTCTGACCGAAGCGATGGTACTATCGCTGATCGGAGGGATTATCGGTATTGTGCTCGGTTTTATCGGCATTGCGGCGATTGAAATGTTTACATCGTTTACGCCGGTGGTTTCGCTGCTGTATGTGGTGCTGCCGTTCAGTTTTTCGGGGCTGGTGGGTTTGTTCTTCGGTTTCTTTCCTGCTTATAAGGCATCATTGCTGAACCCGATAAACGCGTTGCGCTATGAGTGACAAGCTGTTGCCAGCTTGTCAAGGGGACGCCCTTGAGCGCAAGCTGTTGCCAGCTTGACCGCATTACCGGCTGTGGTATGAACCTTTGTTGAAGCGCGCAAGCTGTTGCCAGCTTGACCGCATTACCGGCTGTGGTATGAACCTTTGTTGAAGCGCGTTGCTTCCTGAGTGCATATCGAGAGGTCGTGCCTTGTGTCTTTGGAATTTCCGGCCTGCCGAAAAATTAAAGCCCCTCGAAAGAGGGGCTTTGGCTTATTCCGTCATGGTGTTTTTAGGTTCGTCATCCGGGGCGTTTGCTTCTTCGGCGGGAACCTGAACTTCATCGGCGCTGCGGGGTTCGTCGGCCGGCGCTTCAACGGCTTCGTCGGCATTGCGGCTCTCGGCCGGTTCCGCTTTTTCACGGGCGAAAAATTCGTGTTTGATGATGTCGCCGGTCTTGATACCGTGTTTTTTGACATCGCCGGCGTTAACTTCCAAAACGGCGTAGGCGGGGAAGGGCGGAATAATCAGGGTCAGAGATTCCGGCTGGGCATTTTCGTAAATCCAGGATATGGTGCCGTCACCGTCGATAAAAATCATGTCGAGCGGGATTTTGGTATTTTTCATCCACATGGCGGTATGTTCAACCTTGGAAAGGTCGAAAATCATGCCGGCGTCGGAAGCCAGGCTCTCGCGGAACATCAGGCCTTTTTCCAGTTCGGGAACGGTTTTGGCTTCTTCAACCGTGTAGCTGACTTCGCCGCCTTCGGTCAAAACGGTGAGATTGCTTTTGTCGTTTTTTTCGGAACAACCGGCCAGCAGAATAACAGCCAGAAATAACTTGATAAATTTCGTCATGGTCTTCTCCTTATTACTTTTTGACAGAAACCTTACGCGGATTCCATTTCGAAACCACCACCGGTCCGTTCTGGGAATAAGAAACTTTCTTATTTGCGGCGGCATAAGCTGCGTTAGTCTTTGTAATGTTAGCATTTTTGGTAAAATTTTCAACAACGGTTTTGAGCGGCGCAATATTTTTGACGCCGCGGACATAGCAGTTTTGATAAGCGGGATTGGACTTTATCATAAGGTTCAGTTCCCTGATGGAAAGCGGTGCATATCTTTTCCACACCTTTTCCAGAAAACTGTCGACTTTGTCCGGGAGCTTTTTAGGCGGCATGTAGGGACGCCCCTGAGCAAACATAACGCTCAGGTTCGGTTCCGAAAAGCCGTTTTCGCCGCAGACAAACAGGCTGGGCATGAGGAGTTCCATGTTGTTGTTCAGGGCAAAATGCACCTGAGACAAAAACAGCAGATGATGGAGTTTTTCGTCTTCCAAAAGCAGTCCTTCGTCTTCGGCCCGGTTGATAAACCAGTAAGCCACCTCAATTGCGGAATTTGTCGCAGAACCAGCCATTTGCAATTTCCTTTGCCGTTAACAGGGTATCAGTATAAAACATTAATTTGATTAAAACAAATATTTTGTGCATAAGCCTTGACTAATTCACAAAAAAACTGTGGTTTTTTGGCATATTTGGGCTTGTGTTATCGGTGAGTTTATTATATCAATATAAAAACTGGATTTCGCTTTGCCGATAAGGCAGGCCAAAATTATCATTTTGAGGGTTAGCGCAGATGTCTTTACGTAGTGATTATAAAGTTTTTGCCGGTTTGGTCGGTGTCATTTTCGGGCTTTCGGCCTGTTCTTCGGCTCCGTTTCCCGAAATTGTCGAGGAAGACGACTATTCGACCGCTTCTTCCGCCGAAAGCGGTTTTGACGTTCCGGTGCGCAAAAGAACCCTTAAAGAAAGTTCGGCTCTGACCGCAGACGAGGAACATATTGCCTATGAGGGGCAGGAAACGCCCAAAAAGGCCAAAAAAACGGCGGAAGGACCGGAAAAAGCCGTGCCTGCAAAAACCAAGCCGGTGATTGTGGCCGAAGATTTGGACGTTAAGAAAAAACCGGCCAAAAAGGAAAAAGACAGTCTGGCTGCTCTGGACGACAAAAAGCTCAGAAAAGAACTTCAGCCGGCTGAAAAGCTTCCCAAAAAGGAAGAAAATGTTGCGCCCAGCGTTACTTATCTGGCCGGAACGATTTATTTCAACAACGGTTCTGCCGCCGTCGATGCTTCCTATAATCGTCAGCTGCGCGAAATTGTCCGGCTGGCCAAAGCAAACAAGGCAACGCTGAATGTGTTCGGCTATGCCTCGAGCCGTACGCGCAACACCGATATTGTCAGCCATAAAATGGCTAACTTTAAGGTTTCCGCCGCCCGTGCCGAAAATGTTGCCAATGCGTTGCGCCGCGCCGGAATGCCGGCTTCGAGAATCAGGGTCGAGGCGTTGTCGGATTCAAACCCGGCTTATCTTGAGGTTATGCCCGAGGGCGAGCGCTTAAACCGTCGCGCCGAAATTTACATCAGTTATTAGTAAACGGGCGAAAGAGTGGCGTTTGAGTTTGAAAATAAGAAATCTTTAGGTGGAAATATATGGAAGGCCGCGCCGGTTGACGAACGCAAGGCCGAACTGATTGCCCAGCGTTTTTCGCTTCCGCTGCCGGTGGCGAGAATCCTTTCTTCCCGCGGAATTTCCGTTGACGAGGTGGCCAATTTTATTAATCCGAAACTGCAAAACCTGATGCCGGATCCTTTCTGCATGAAAGATATGGAAAAAGCGGCGCAGCGTATTGCCGAAGCCATTGTCAAAAAACAGAAAGTGGCAATCATCGGCGATTATGACGTTGACGGCGCGACTTCTTCTTCGGTTTTGCGCCTTTATCTGGAAAGCGTCGGCATTGAGCCGGCAATTCATATTCCGGAGCGTGACGAAGGTTATGGCCCGAGCCGGCAGGCTTTTGACGAATTTGCGGCGCTCGGGGCGGAGCTGGCAATTACGGTGGACTGCGGCACAACGGCGTTTGAGGTGTTTGACTATGCCAAAAGCCTGAATATTCCGGTAATTGTGCTTGATCATCATGAGGCGGAAATTCGGCTGCCCGATGTTTATGCCGTGGTGAATCCCAAACGTCTGGACGAAAATGACGATTATCCGTATTTGAAATATATGGCGGCGGTCGGCGTGGTTTTTTGCACGATTGTTGCCGTTAACCGCGAACTTCGCAAACAGGGCTTCTTTGCCGGGCGCGAAGAGCCGAATCTGCTGCAATGGCTTGATTTGGTCGCTTTGGGAACGGTTTGCGACGTGGTGCCGCTGCTGGGGTTGAACCGGGCTTTTGTGCGGCAGGGGCTGCGGATTATGTCGCTGCGGAGCAATACCGGTTTGCGGGCGCTGATTGACAAGTCGGGCATCAGCGAAGCGCCGAGCGCTTTTCATCTGGGATATGTTCTGGGGCCGCGGATTAATGCCTGCGGCCGGGTCGGCGAAGCTTCGCTGGGCAATAAGCTGCTTTGCAGCAAAGACGATTTTCTGGCCGGACAGTTGGCCGACAAGCTGAATGAGTTTAATGCGCAGCGCAAAGAGATTGAGGCTTATGTTTTGTTAAGCGCGATTGAAATGCTGGAGGGAACGCCGCAGGAATATCCGATTGCTTTTGCGGCCGGAAAAGACTGGCATCAGGGCGTGGTCGGCATTGTGGCCGGAAAGCTCAAAGAGCGTTACAACGTGCCGGCGTTTGTTATGTCTGTTGAGCCGGACGAGGTTAAGGGGTCGGCGCGTTCAATACCGGGGATTGATTTGGGGGCGTTGATCATTGCCGCCAAGGAAAAAGGGCTTTTGACCAAGGGCGGCGGTCATATGATGGCGGCGGGCTTTTCGCTGACGGAGGATAAAATTGAGGATTTCCGGCGTTTTGCCGGAGAATATGTCCGGCAGAGACTCGGCGAAGAAAGTCTGACGCCGGTGCTGGAAATTGACGGTGCCCTGGATTTGCTGGGGGCTAATACTGATTTTGCCGCGGCGTTGGAATTGTTGGAGCCGTTTGGAGCCGGAAATGCCGAGCCGAAGATTGTGCTGGAGCATGTGCGGGTTGCCAGGCCGGGAATCGTCGGTGCCGGCCATGTCCGCTGTTTCCTGACTTCCGGAAACGGCGGTTCGCTGAAGGCCGTTGCCTTTAAAACCGCAGATACGGAATTAGGTAAGACTTTGCTGAACTCGCAGGGTGCGGCTTTCGACGTGGCGGGGGTTTTGCGCCGCGACAACTGGCAGGGGCGGAATTCCGTGCAGTTTATTATAGATGATGCAATAAGGTGTGAATGAGATGAAAAATAAAGACGAAGTCAGAAAACGGGCGATAAATATTAAGAAGCTCCGTTTGGAACGTGAAAAGGCCGTGTTTATGAAGCTGGGCGGAAAGCTGCGGGCTTATTTCTTTACCGGTATTCTGGTAACCGCGCCGGTTATGATTACGTTCTTTGTCGCGTATCAGGTGATTGTGTTTGTGGACGTTTCGGTCAATCGGCTGTTGCCGCCGCAGTTTAAGCCGGATAACTTTCTGCCGTTTACCATTCCCGGGCTGGGAATTATCATTCTGGTGGTTGCGCTGATTCTGGTCGGTATGTTTGCCGCCGGTTTTCTGGGAAAATTTTTTCTCAGACTCGGCGAGTGGATTGTTTACAAAGTGCCGTTTATTTCGTCCGTCTATTCGCTTCTGAAACAGATTTTTGAAACTTTTCTTTCCGGCAAGAGCAATGCGTTTAAAAAAGTCGTGCTGCTGGAATATCCGCGCAAGGGGATTTGGATTTTGGGGTTTGTAAGTGCCGACACCGAAGGGGAGGTTAAAAAAATTGTCGGAAAAGATATGGTTAATGTTTTTATTCCGACAACGCCGAACCCGACTTCCGGTTTTCTGATTTTTGTGCCGCGCGAAGATGTGGTCGAACTTGACATGGGCGTTGAAGAAGGTATCAAGTTTGTTATCTCTGGCGGCATTGTGGCGCCTGACGAAGCCAAGCGCCTGAAAAAGCGTAAAGTATCTGTCTGACTTTTGGTTTGTCTAAAAAGCGAGCACAGGCACAACGTAATAGAGTTTGGCGTACTTATAGATGTAGTGCAAATCGCTACCACTAAGGGTTGCCTGCCACGCGTCGTTACCAGCGTGCTCCGAGGAAGACCACACCCCACCGTTCTCTATATCCGCACCTCCAACCGTATTTACAGCTGTATAAATTGCTCCCCAGTTTTTCTGAATATTTCTCAAAACACCGGCTGCAGGCAGACACCACTTGCCGGACGTTGCTGTGGTCGGCGCATATCTCTGCGTTGCCCAGGCCGCCGGATAATCACTGACATTTCCCGCGGCGACAATCTTGTCCGTGTTGCCGCAACTGTCAAAATCGGCTTCTGCCGATGTTGTACTTGTTATATTCGGAAGTTCGAAAACATCACCATAAGGTCCCCATTCCATAGCGACACGAGAACTGCTCTTATTTCCGTTTTCATCAATCCACCACGGAGCCATAATCTGGCCATGTTGTCCACCGTCCGTCACATAAACCACAATGCCCAGCACCGTTTTGCTGGTTGTATAAGCGGCCGGTGCCGAACAAGTACCGTCCTCATAATAAATACTGCCGATTTCACAAACCTTGGACTGAATAACACACCCGCCGTTTTCCCATTTGTAACCGTCGGCGCAGGAACAGGCGGCATAAAGACCGTTGCATTGGCTGTCGCCGGCTTTTTCATTATCGCCGTCACAGGTATATTTATAATCTTCCCCGCATTCACAGTAAACCAGCCCCGTGTTCCACGGACACTTGACCGAGCCGGTCGGACATTCATCTTCCGTTCGCGTATAACCAAGTTCCGTACAACTCGGCACTTCAACACATTCTTCCGTCTGCGCCCAGGCTTCAAAGGAGAACAGCGCCGTCGTCATCAGCAGAAATACTTTTCTCATTTCATTTCTCCTTCTCAAAATTCCAGCACAGGCACAACGTAAAGGTTACCGTAGTTCTTACTGATGTCGAGAAAATTGCCGTTAACAAGGTAGGCATACCACGCGCTGTAGTTTGAGCCCTCCGAGGAAGACCACACCCAATCGTTGTTAAAATTCGATGCGCCGCCAACCTTGTTCACTGCTGTGCCAATCGCACTCCAGTTTTTATGAATATTTCTTAAAATACCGGCTGCCGGCAGACACCATTTACCGGCTGTTTCAGTGGTCGGGGCATATTTCCTGGTTGCCCAGGCCGCCGGATAAGTGCTGGCATTTCCCGCTGCGACAATCTTGTCCGTGTTGCCGCAACTGTCAAAATCGGCTTCGGCTTGTGTTGTACTTGTCATATTCGGCAGGCTTGAAATATCCGTACCATAACCGCCCCACGTCATACCGACACCGGAATTGCTTCGATTGCCGTTCGTATCAAGCCACCAAGGCGCCATAATCTGCCCATGCTTGCCGCCGTCCGTCACATAAACGACTACGCC
>CALXTV010000021.1 GCA_944391505.1 uncultured Alphaproteobacteria bacterium
TACACCACTCCCTTTAATATATATTAAATTCGGAATAGTGTCAACACAGAATGAAACAAAGATTATTTTTGTCGTATGTATGGAAGTATTATCGGGGCACTTTCCTCATGGATTCCCGGACAAAGCCTCTGTTTCGGCCTCGTCGCGCAGAATTTCGTTATAAAGTTCCAGGCCGCCGTTTAAGATATAAATATTGTCAAAACCGCGATTGATAAGAATCCTGGCCGCAGCGTAAGAACCGGCGCCGTATCTGCAGTAAAGGACGACTTTTTTCTCATGGGGAATGGCGTTCATATTGTGACGAAGCGCCGTCAGCGGAATGTTAACGGCAGCGGGGAGATGACCGGTCTCAAAATCCCGCGGTGTACGGATATCAATCAGCATAACTTCGCCTTTTTGTTTTTGCAGTGCATCATAGTCCAGAAGTTTGACCCTTTCCCCGAGAATATTGTCGGCCATGCTGCCGAGAATATTAATAGTGTCTTTTCCCGATGAAAAGGGCGGTGCATAGGCAAATTCGACATTTTCCAGTTCCGGTGCGGTCATTCCGGTTTGTATGGCCAGCGCCAGAATATCAATCCTTTTGCTGATGTTTCCTCGGCCGGCGGCCTGTGCGCCGAGCAGCCGCCCGTCGTCATCAAACAGCAGTTTGAGCAGCATTAGTTCATTATCCGGCATATAGGCGGCATGGTCAAAACCGTAAAGATTAAAAGATTTGTAAGCAATGCCGGCCTTTTTCAGTTTTTCTTCGCCGGCGCCGGTCGAAGCGGCCGTCATGCCGAAAATCTTGATGATTGAAGTACCGAGCGCGTGTTCAAACCGGCTGTCGAGACCGCCGAGATGGTCGGCGATAATCCTGGCTTCCTTAACGGCCAGCCCGGCCAGAGCCATCCGCACGGGCTGCCCGGTAACATAATCCGTTACTTCGACATCATCGCCGGCCGCATATATATCTTTATCCGACGTCTGCATATGTTCGTTGACCTTTATGCCGCCGCTTTTGCCGATTTCCAGATCAGACAAGATTGACAGCCTTTGGTCGGGACGAACGCCCGTGGCGATGATGGCCATGTCGTAAGCGAAGGTCAGGCCGTTGTCCAGCGTAACCTGTTTGTCGCCGAACTTTCGGATTTTCCTGTTAAGATACAGGCCAAGGCCCTTGCCGCGCAGATAGTTGTGCAGCAAAGCCGCCATATCGCGGTCAAGTCCGGGGAGCAGATGAGGGGAAGCCTCGACAATGGAAACTTTCAATCCGAGCCGCATCAGATTTTCGGCCGTTTCGACACCGGTATAACCGCCGCCCATGACCACAATGTTTTTCGGCTGGTTGAGCTTAATAAATTCTTTGATTTTGTAAATTGATTCCAAATTATTGACGGTAAATATCTGTTCGCCGAGAATTCCGTCAATGTCCGGACGCAGTTGATAAGCGCCGGTCGTGATAATCAGTTTGTCGTAGTTTTCCGGTTCGCGGCCCTTGACGGCAACGGTTTTGTCTTCCCGGTTAATAAATTCGACTTCCGCGTTCAGCCGGCAGTCCACGTTGTATTTTTGTTTCATTTGTTCCGGCGTGGTACCGACGAGCATTTTGCCGTCTTCGACAATGCCCGACAAAAGATAAGGCAGCCCGCAGTTTGCCGAAGCCAGCACGTTGCCTTTTTCCAAAATTATGATTTCATCGTTTTCGTTCAGCCGGCGCAGGCGTGTGGCACAGGCGGTTCCGGCCGCGCCGCCGCCGATAATGACAATCTTCATCTCATCTCCCTTCGGTCAGTTTTTTATACTAAATAAACACTGCCCGAATGATATCAAGCGCCGAGATGAGAAATTTTCAGCAGAATAACGCCGCTGATGATAAAAATAACGCCGAGCCAGCCGTAAAAAGAAGAATTGTCACCGAAAAACAATACGCCGATCAGAAATGTTCCCATGGCACCGATACCTGTCCAGACCGCATAGGCAATGCTGATGGGAATATGCTTCTGCGCCAGATAAAGAAAGGCGCCGCTCAGGGCCATGGCCGCCACTGAAAAGGCAATCCAGGCCGCTCTGTGCCCGGACAGGTGAGCCATTTTAAAGCCAAGCGGCCAGCCGATTTCAAACAATGCTGCCGTAACCAGATAAATCCAGGCCATATTTTTCTCCTTTAGAATATTGTTGCAAAACGAATATAATAAAGAAGCCGGAACTGCGTCAGGCAGTTGCGGCTCTTTAGGTTTAGTCCCGGCCCAGAGCGATGTCCAGAATATCTCTTGCGCTTTGGGCTTTCTTAATGCCTGTGTTGTCAATGCTTTGCCACAAAAACAGATGGTGTTTGTTTTCTTTCCAGATCGGACAGGTAACAATACCCAGACTGTCTGACAAATGGCGGGGATTGTCGTCGATAAAAAAGACTTCGTCATATCCGTCCGCAGCTTGTCTCAAGGCTTCTTCTTTGGTCTGCTTCATACCGACACAGATGACTTTTTCAAAACAGTCGGCATAATGCTCTTCAATGTTTTTGCGGCGCTGCAGGGAAAAGTTCGGATCGCAGGAGCTGACGATGGCCAAATCGAAACAACGGTTGCGCAGCTCAAACACCAGTTCGGGCATACCTTTAACCGGCAGCAGATTTCGAAACGTCAGAGACTGTTGGAAATAGTTTCCGAATTCCAGATAAGGCTCGGGATCATGCAGAAAATCCTCGATGATATTGTCCCAGTCTTCATCGCTTAACGACATGCCATGATAATTGGCAAATACGGGCCTCATTGATGTCCACAGGTCTAACAAAACGCCGTCGACATCGAAAATAAATAATTTTTTCATGATGTATAATTTATTAAGTGACACAATAAATATCAAGTCCGGCATTCATTATGTATTGTGTCGGAATTTTTGTCAATATGTGTCAGGCATCTCTTTTCAGGCTGTCGTCGGCATAATAGCCTGCGCGTACGGCTGCTTTGTGAATTTCCGGCGGCTTGCTGAGATTTTTGCGTTCCAGAGCGGCTTCCATCATCTTAAAACGGGTTTCCTGAGCCTGCCAATCGGGGTCATTTTCCTCGTTGGCGGGAATTATTTTCTTTTTATAGTTTTTCAGCCCCATGGCCGTCATCATTTCCCTGATGGCGTCCTGCTGCATATGGGTCAGTTGACCCGAACCGCCTTTCTTGCTGCGGGCTTTGCGGATAAGCGCCAGCCGGAGATTGGTAAAAAAGCGATACCGGAAATTCAGCAGCGTCCGGCGGATAATCCGCGTAATGTCTGCATGTCTGAGCCGCTGAAACTGATAGGTTTGTGCCAGCATAATGCCCTTGGTAATCTGTCGTTTGAGTTTTTCGCGGTTGCGGTGTTCTTCAATAATGTAACAGCGGCGGATTTTTTGCTTGAAAAGCCTTTTCCCGGCTTCGTCGGCACCGCTTTCGTGTTGCAGATGGCGCAAAGCCCTGCGTCGGGAAAATATTCTTGCCGCCAGCGTAATGATGGCCGCAATAATCAATACCGCCAAAAGGAAGGCGGCGAATACCAGCGGAGAAAAATATTGCGTACCACCATTCATAAAAGCATTATAACCGAATATTTTATAAAAACAAGAGCTTGTTTTTTTGCTTGACTCTCCGCACAAAAGTTTATATAAAGCAGGAAATTAATAAGGTTTTTACCAAAGAACGAGACCAAAACTTTAACACGCCGAGGCGTGCCGCCAGTCAGCGAGGGTTCGCACACTGGCGTGCAATAGTATGTAGGTACTGGTTTTGAAACGGGTGCGGAGGAGCATCGCGGTTTCGGGGCAGGGTGCCGACAGGTTATCGCTCAGGCCGCGCCTGCGTGCAATAGTATGTAGGTACTGGTTTTGAAGACATTGGTTTGGTAAGCAGAAGGAATAAAACGATTTTTGAAACGCTGACAGATAAACTGGGTTCCGTCTTTTCCAAAATTACCTCCAGAGGTGTTTTGAGCGAAAAAGACATTGACGACGCCATGCGCGAAATCCGCATTGCGCTGCTGGAAGCCGATGTCTCGCTGCCGGTAGTTAAAGAATTTATTGCCAAAGTCAGGGAACAGTCCGTTGGCGAAAAGGTTGTCCGTTCAATCCAACCCGGACAGATGGTGGTCAAAATCGTTCATGACGAACTGGTCAAACTGCTCGGCGGTGAAGGTTCCGAACTGAATTTGAACGCCGTGCCGCCGGCATGTATTCTGATGGTCGGCTTGCAGGGTTCCGGCAAAACCACAACCTCGGCCAAAATCGCCAATCGTTTGAAGAATAAAAAGAAAGTCATGCTGGTTTCGCTGGATATTTACCGTCCGGCCGCGCAGGAACAACTGGCACAACTGGCCGAACAGATAGACGTTTACGCTTTGCCGGTCATTAAGGGCGAAAAGCCGGTCGAAACGACCAGAAGAGCAATCAGCGAAGGCAAAAAAGGCGGTTATGACGTTATTATTTTGGACTCTGCCGGCCGTTTGCACATTGACGAAGAGCTTATGAACGAAGTCGTAGAGGTCAAAAAAATTGCCAATCCGGTTGAAACCTTGCTGCTGGCCGATGCGATGATTGGTCAGGATTCATGCACGGTTGCCCGCGAGTTCAATGAAAAAGTCGGCATTACCGGTATTGTGCTCACGCGTATCGACGGTTCGGCTCGCGCCGGTGCGGCATTGTCGATGAAGATGGTTGCCGGCGTGCCGATAAAATTTTTGGGTACCGGCGAAAAGATAGACGAGTTTGAAGAGTTTCATCCCGACCGTCTGGCCGGCCGCATTCTGGGGCAGGGCGACGTTGTGTCTTTGGTTGAGAAGGCTATTGAAAACGTAGACCGGGACGAAGCCGAAAAAATGGCGCAAAAGATGATGAAAGGCAAGTTTGACCTGGAAGATATGCTTGCGCAGTTAAGACAGCTTCAAAAACTGGGAAGCATGGGCAGCCTGATTGGCATGATTCCGGGGCTTTCCAAGTTTAAGAACCAGATTGAACAGGCCGGTGTCGGTGACAATCTGGTCAAAAAACAGGAAGCGATAATCCTTTCCATGACGGCAAAGGAGCGCCGCAATCCTGATTTAATCAAGGCCTCGCGCAAAAAACGCATTGCTGCGGGCGCCGGAGTTGAAGTTCACGAGGTTAACAAACTGCTCAAGTCTTATGAGCAGATGTCAACCATGATGAAAAGAATGGGCAAGATGGGCGGCATGAAGGCTTTGGCCGGCATGGGCGGCCTGTCCGGCCTCAAAAAAGGTCCGTTGGGCGGTTTGCTCGGCGGAATGGGTAATCGGTTTCCGTTTTAGCCATAAGGCGGACGCCGGAACGATAATTAACTGAAGAAAGGACAAAAAAATGGCAGTTCGTATCAGACTATCCCGCGGTGGTTCCAAAAAGCGCCCCTTCTATAAAGTTGTGGCTGCTGATCAGAGAGCTCCCCGTGATGGCAGATTTATTGAAAAATTAGGCACTTTTAATCCTCTGCTGCCGAAAGACCATGCAGAGAGATTCGTCATCAACGAAGAAAGAGTTAAATATTGGCTCGGAAACGGCGCTCAGCCGACTGAAAGAATGCAGAAAATGCTGTCTGCCCTCGGTCTGTGCTCTGCTCCGGTAATCCGTGAACAGCCGAAGAAATCTGCTCCGAAAGCCAAGGCTCAGGAAAGAATGAAAGAAAAAGCCGAGAAAGCTGCCGCTGCTGCCGAAGCTGCTGCCCAGGCCGCGGCCGAACCTGCTTCTGAAGAAGCTCAGGCTTAATCTGATTTTTGCTTTGTTATTTTTAAGAAAACAGCTTTTTTAGACCGGAAAAGAAAATGGAAAAGTCAGGACGGATTTGTTTGGGAGCGGTTGTTGGCGTCCACGGAATTAAAGGCGAGGTTAAAGTCAAGAGCTTTACCGAAGTCGACCGTGACATCGACAAATACGGCCCGGTTGAAAACAAGACCGGCGACAAGGTCTTTTCCATCAAGGTAACTGGACATTCCAAGGAGCTGCTGCGGGTAAAGATTAAAGGCGTGGACGACCGCAATCTTGCCGAAACGCTTATCGGCACGGAGTTCTACGTCAGCAAAAGCGCTTTGCCCGAACCGGAAGAAGACGAATATTATCATGCCGATCTGATCGGTTTGAGGGTTGTCGAAAAAGCTTCCGGAAAAGAGGCGGGAACGGTAGCCGGCATTTATAACTTCGGAGCCGGAGACATTCTTGAACTCAGGCTCAAAGAAAGCGGACGGTTGGAGATGATACCGTTTACGAAGCAGTATGTTCCGGTCGTGAATGTGAAAGAAGGCTTTATTATTGTTGAATCTGCGATAATGAACTTTGCTCAAGATGATGCAGAGGAAGAAGTTTCCGATGAAGGTTAAGATTTTGACCATATTTCCGGAAATTTTTCCGGGTTTTCTTGGTTATTCCTTAACCGGCAAGGCCTTGGACAAGGGTCTTTGGAAACTCGAAACCGTCAATATCCGCGACTATGCTTTTGACAGGCACGGTTCGGTAGATGACACTCCCTGCGGCGGCGGAGCCGGTATGATTATGCGTCCCGATGTTCTTGATGCGGCACTCAAGGCCAATTACGACAAGGGTCGTCTGATTTATATGTCCCCTCGCGGAGAGCCTCTTACCCAGGCTAAAGTTCATGAACTGTCATTGGAAGAAGAAATTACCGTTGTCTGTGGCCGGTTTGAGGGTATTGACGAGCGTGTGCTCGAAGCCCGCAATATTGAGGAAATCAGCATCGGCGATTATATTCTTACCGGGGGCGAGCAGGCGGCCATGATTATGCTGGATGCGGTTGTCAGATTGATTCCGGGCGTTCTCGGTAACGCTGAATCGACGGCTGACGAAAGTTTCGAAAACGGGCTTTTGGAACATCCGCAATATACACGGCCGATAGTTTGGGACGGACGCGAAGTACCGGAGGTTCTTTTAAGCGGACATCATCAAAATATTGCCGATTGGCGGCATGAAAAAGCAATTGAAGTAACAAAGCGCAAACGGCCTGACCTTTATAAAAAATTTCTTGATTCTAAAAAGGTTTAGGTATATAGAGAACTTAAATAATTAAAAGGGTAAAACGAATGAACATTATCGAAAATTTAGAAAAAGAGCAGATGGATAAGCTCACGGCAGGTAAAAATATCCCGAACTTTAAGCCGGGTGATACCTTGAAGGTTCATACCAAAGTTAAAGAAGGTGACCGCGAACGTATTCAGGTTTATGAAGGTGTTTGCATCGCCCGCAAGAACGACGGCCTGAACTCTTCTTTCACGGTCAGAAAGATTTCTTTCGGCGAAGGCGTTGAGCGCGTATTTCCGCTGTATTCTCCGAATGTGGCCAAAATTGAAGTTGCCCGCATCGGTAAAGTTCGCCGTGCGAAACTGTACTTCCTGCGTGCTTTGCGCGGACGTTCGGCTCGTATTGCCGACGATCTGACCGCAGCGGCCAAGGCTCGTGAAGAAAACAAAGACGCCGAATAAGCTCTTTTGAAAGTATGTAAAAAACCTCCGGTTATCCGCCGGAGGTTTTTTATAAATATTTCATTGCTCGGTATGCCGATGCAAGGGCCGCTTCAATTGAACAAGGCCAGTTTTTCATCGTCCAGTCGCCGGCAATAAGCACATTCTTCCACATTGTGCGGCAGTTTTCCGGCCGCCGGTTGTTGTTGCTTTGGTCTTCTCTGATGGTTGCTCTTTTGTGGCGCAAAACTCTGTATGGCGGCAGAAATGCCGCGGCATGGCCGCGCAGGGCGCAGATTTCTTTCCAGGCTTTTAGAGACAGCTCTTCATCGGAAAGGTTAAGTTTTTTGCTGTCGCTGATTGTAACGGCCAAAAGCCCGGGCATGGTAAAAAGCCATTGTGCCGTTGAACCGGACAACCCGAGAAAGTCGTTTCCGCCGGGCAGGGAAATCTGCATACTGGTTCGATAAAAAATATTGGTAATTTCGTTGTATTCGAAATCATGACCGCCGAATATTTTTGTATAATTATGTGCATCTAACGCCGCAATCACTTTATCCTGCGGCAGCAAGGCGATGCTTCCCTTATTAAATGTCAGTTTATAAATATAACCGTTTTGTTCGGCAAAACCGCACAGTTTCCAGCCGGTTCTTATGTCCAGGCCTCGGCACAGCGGCTTAACCAGCCGTTCATGCAGACTTCCCCGGGAGAACCAGACGTCAAGCTGCCTGCCCGTGAATGGAAAAAGTTTGCAAAAAGTTTTGAAAACGATACCCGGTGCGGTTTCCGAAAGGGGCAGGTTGAACAGCGCCAGAGCTTTTTCTTCCCGGTTGTCAAGTAGGCCGTTGTTCAGTTTTTGAGCCGGAATGTCATAAAAAACGGCTTTGGCAAATTTTTGGTCTTTGCCGAGCAAAGCAGCCGCCAAACGGTTGCCGTGCAAAACGGCATGTGTCGCATTGTCCAGCATTATGCCGAGTTTTTTGTCTGCAAATGAAAAGCAACGTCCGCCCGGCTGTCCTGCCGCTTCATAAACGACAACTTCGGCTTCCGAGTACTTTTGTCTGATAAGCTGTGCCGTCTGTAAACCGGCGATTCCAGCACCGATAATGTGATATTTGGGCTGAATTTCCGCCATTATGAGGCCAACAAAGCCTTAACCGCCAAAGCCAGCTTGCCGAATTTGCCGATGGTCGGTTTGGGTGAAATGACTTCCCAGCCACGCTCCTGCATAATGTCAAAATATTTTTTGTAAATGTCGGCAATAATCCTGACCGGACGCGCAGTCTGTTTATCAAGCACTTTAATCAGCCGATAAGCTTTCTTGTAGTTTTCGTCGGCGATCTTGGCCAGTTCTTCGCGGGCAATGGCCAGATTTTTGTCGATAACAACCGTCCGCGGATCTGTGCTCTTAATACCCGCTTTTTGCAAAAACTCACGCGGAATATATAAGCGGCCGCTGAGAGCATCTTCTTTGACATCGCGCAGAATATTGGTAATCTGCAGGGCTATGCCCAGTGACGAGGAAAGCTCCTCAATCATTTTTTCATCATGGCAGCCGAAAATCCGCAGTGAAAGACTGCCCGGCACCCCGGCGACACCGCGGCAGTAACGGTAGAAATCATTAAGGCTGGGTGCCTGAACCGGGTCCGGCACATCCATGGAAATGCTGTCAATCAGATGCAGAAACTCGCTCTTCGGCAGTTTGAACCGCATACAGTTTTTATAAATGCGGCGGCCGATTTCGGTTGCCGGAACTTTTTTGTCATAGATGTTGTCCATCTCTTCGCGCCAGGCCTGCAGAAGCTCTTGCTTCTCGGCCAGACTGCTGTCGCCGTCGACAATATCGTCAATATGGCGGCAGAACGCATACAATGTATACATTGCCTCTCGTTTGGCCTTGGGCAAAAAACGCATACTCCAGAAAAAAGATGTTCCTGATTTTCGGACAATTTTTTTTATATCGTTCATTCTAAACCTTTAGTCGTCAATGTTTTTCGCTTCGTCAACAAACCTCTGCCCATACCTTGAAGGGTTGCTTTAAACCAGTCGAGTTTCGAAAACTTTATTTCTTTTGCCAAAACATCGCCTTTCTCTAACTTTTTTAACATAATAACGGTTAAAGAAAGGATAACGCCCAACTCCATGCGAAGCCGCCGACTTTTAACGATTGAAAGCAGAATATCTGCTTCCTTTATCAGCCCCTGCACCTTTTGCAGAATGTCTTTTTTCAGCCGGTTCAACTGCGGCGTTTCCCTGTCTTTCAGCAAATCAGAGGTCTTAACGCCGTATTTTTTCATCATATCAACAGGAATATACACCCTTTTTAATAATTTTGCATCATATTTTAAATCCTGCAGATGATTTTGTATCTGCAGGGCGACGCAAAGAGATGTTCCCGGCAGATAAGTGGAAGGATTTTCATTATGCAGAGCCAGCATAAAGCGCCCGACCGGAGCCGCTGACCAGCGGCAGTATTCAACCAGCTGCCCCCATGTTTCGTATTTATAATTTCTGGCGTCTTGCCGAAAGGCCGTTAATAAGTCGGTCAGCAGAGAAAACGAAAGGTTTTCGGAAATAAAGTCACGGCGCAGTTTTTTGATGAAAGCGAGTTTGTGCCCTTTGTAGTCGATTCGCTCATACAAAATATCTTCCATTTCGCTGAGTTGCCGCAGTTTTTCTTTCATATTGAGTTTCGGATTGTCGGCAATGTCGTCGGCATGGCGTGCAAAACGGTAATATTCGGCCACCAGCGGGCGCAGCTTCTTGTCAATCAGCCGGGAACCGACCGGAAAATTTTCGTCTTTAGCTTGTTTATGCCTTGTTTTCATTCAGTTTCTCCAGCCAGAGCGACAAATCGGACAGCGCCCGTTCGCAATAGGCGGTTTTGCGCTCTGAACCTTTAATTTTGCGGAATTTTCCGTTGGCTGTCTTTTCGCCCGAAATTGTCGGGAAGATGCCGAAATTGATATTCATCGGCTGATAATTTTCAATGTTTGTGTCATCGGTCAAATGCGAGAGCATGGCGCCGAAAGCGGTGGTACGCGGCGGCAGAGCCGGAATTTGTCCGACGGCTTCCGCAGCGGCAAAATACCCGGCCAGCAGCCCGGTTGAAGCGCTTTCAATATAGCCCTCGCAGCCGGTAATCTGCCCGGCAAAACTGATATGCGGCATTTTTTTCAGCCGCAGAAACTCGTCCAGCAGAAGCGGGCTCTTGATGAAAGTGTTTTTATGAATACCGCCCAGCCGCGCAAACTCGGCTGTTTCCAACCCCGGAATCAGGCGGAAAATGCGCTCCTGTTCGCCGTATTTCATTTTGGTCTGAAAACCGACCATGTTGCGCAGCGTGTCTTCCTTGTTGTCCTGGCGTAGCTGAACCACGGCGTAGGGCTTTTCGCTGCTGTGCGGATTGGTCAGTCCGACCGGCTTCATCGGCCCGAAAACCAAAGTGTCGACACCGCGTTCGGCCATTACCTCAATCGGCAGACAGCCGTCAAAATAAGGCGCTTCTTCAAAATCGTGAAACTCAACTTTCTGTGCTTTCAGCAGCTCGTCGACAAAGCGGTAATACTCTTCTTTTGAAAGCGGGCAGTTGATATAGTCGAACTTGTCGCCTTTGTCGTAGCGGGATTGATACCAGGCTTTTGAAAAATCAATACTGTCCTTAAAAACGACCGGCGCAATCGCATCATAGAACGACAAAGCCTGATGGTCTGTTTTTTCCAGAATGGCATGTGCCAGATTGTCGCTGGTCAGCGGGCCGGTGGCGATAATCGTCCGACCGAAGTCCTCGTCGGGAAGTTTGTCAATTTCTTCATGCGTAAGTTCAATCAGAGGGTGTTCCTTAATTTTTTTTGTAACCAGAGCCGCAAAACCGTCCCGGTCAACAGCCAGAGCACCGCCTGCGGGAACCTTGGTCTTGTCGGCGCATTCCATAATCAATGAGCCTGCGCGGCGCATTTCCTCGTGCATCAGACCGACGGCATTATGCAGATAATCGTCCGAACGCAGGGAATTTGAGCAGACCAGTTCGGCAAAATCGGCGTTTTTGTGCGCCGGCGAATATTTCACCGGTTTCATTTCATGAAGCATAACCCGGATGCCGCGCCGGGCAATCTGCCAGGCGGCCTCGCAGCCGGCCAGCCCGGCGCCGATGACGTGAATAAGTTTTCTGTCCATCTTAACCCCTCTGAATTTATCGGGAATTTAGCCGCTTTTCCGGCTTTTGTAAACCAAAATTTCAACATTCTTCTTATTGATAACTTACAGCTAACGCTTTGCTAATTTGTAAAAAACGGATATAGTAGGCGGATAGGAAAGGATACGATTCTGAAATGGGGCGTAGTTTTTTTGCCATATTGGGCTTTTGTGCCGTATTTTGTATCTCTTCGGTCGCTGCCGACGGAGAATACGATCCTGCCGTTTATCCCGAACTGGCGGAAAACGAGGCACGCGCCAATGAAGGATTGCCGCCGGTAAAAACACCGTTGCCCAATACCATGGCCGGAACATCTTTGTCGCCGACCCGTAACGGCTCGGTCATGGACGCACCGAAATTTGTCGATGATGCCGATATGAATTTTGATGACGTCGGTGATGCGCTGGCCGGAGAAGACAATAAACCGGCGCCGGCAGATATTCCGATGCTACAGACTTCTCCCGTGCAGCCGAAGCCTGCAGAAACTTCGGCGGAAGCGGTGCCGCCGGCCGAGAGTGAAATTAAGGTTGATGCGGGGCAGCCGCTGACCGAAAATTTGAAAGAAAGCGGCAGCGGTACCTGGATTAACAAACTTGCCGAAAAAGCCGAAAGCAAGGTTTCTGCGGCGACTTCGTCGGAAAAAAACAATACCGGCGCGGAAAACAGTCTGGAAAATATGGTTGAAAAAGCCAAACGTCGCAATCAGCGCTCCAACGCTTCCGTTTTTGACATTTCGGGAGCTATGCTCCGAATGTCTTTCAAGCAGATAGACGACACGCTCACCCGCCGCGGTTTTCGCCGTACCATGCAGAAAATGGATATTCCGAATTTTATCCGCTGGCGCAATGAAGACAAATGCCGGGCATCCGGCGTCGTCGGCTATGAGCGGCTGGAGAACTGCGTCATCAAAGTTGCCAAACGCGACAAGCACCAGTATGTTGAAAGCGCAATTTATACCAAATATGACACCAAAGAAACCATAATGGTCAGATTCACCAGCAATTTTACCGATAATAAGGCTTACAAAATTTCTTACAAAAGCGAAGCGGCCAACATTACCGGCAATTCGCAGAAGGCCATTTATCTGCGCAACATAAAAATTTATGATTTTTGGAAAAAAATTAACCAAAAGTATGGTAACCCGGACAACCGCGACGACGTTATCTGGGGCTTGGGCGGCAACAAACCTTACCTTCAGGCGGCAACTGGCCGGCTTATTCTCGAAGATCCGATGCTCCGGGAGCTGGATTATACCCGTATGTCCCGTGAGGATCAGCGTTTTATGAATACCGATTTGTATAGTTTTTAGGTGAAAAAATGGAAAATATATTGTCTGCTTCCGAAATTTCTGAATTGGTCTGCACCCGCATCAGCCACGACCTCATCGGCAACATCGGCGCGGTGTCGAATGCCGTTGAGCTGCTGGAAGAAGGCGACATGGACTTTATGGGCGATATCCGGTCGATTCTCAAAGTCAGCTCCGGTGTGCTGACGGCGCGTCTAAAGTTTTTCCGCATGGCTTTCGGCGTCGACAATGCCAATCTGGAAAAGCTCGACCTTGTCGAAAAAACGACAGCAGACTATCTTAAAACTCTGGGAAACGCCAATTATCCGATAAAGCTTGTCATGAAGCTCAAAAGCTGGCAGCTCAGCAAAATGGCCATGCTTTCGGTTATGATTTTGGCCGATACGTTTATCAAAGGCGGAAACATTGAAGTTCGCGAAGAAACGGGGCGGCTGCTGATTCTGGCTGCGGGAGAGAACCGTTCGATCGAAAAAATCGGCATAATTACCGATGCCGTTAAAGGAAAATTAATTGAACGGACGGCACAATACGCCCCCATGTTTTACCTGCAGAATCTGTTGAATCGGCTTAAGCTGAAACTGGGCATAATTGAGGATTCGGGCTTTGGTTTATATATTGAATAGGTGTGTTTAGATGGCAAAATGTGTAATAGCTGACGATTCGCGCATCATTCGCATGCTGTTGTCAAAGATAATGACCAATCTGAACTTTGAGGTCATTGAAGCGGAAGACGGCGAAGAAGTGGTGGAAATGGTGGAGCTGAATGAACCGGCTGTTGTCATCATGGATTGGCGCCTTCCCGTTCTGGACGGTATTGATGCGTTGTACAAAATCCGCGGACTCAAAAAAATCAGCCAGCCGAAAGTCATGTTTTGTTCTTCGCTTGTTGACGTCGACAAAATCCGCGAGGCTCTGGACGGTGGCGCAGATGACTATATTATGAAACCCTTTGATGAAGAAATCATCATCAGCAAACTCGAAATTCTCGATTTGATCTAGGAGGCGGCCGTGAGAAAACGCGATTATCATTATCTTCTTGGCCTTCTTAAGGAAAATGCCGGCTGGGATTTTAACGACGACGAATATTTTATTCTTGATAAAAAGATGTATAACTTTGTCCGGGAAAAAGGCTATGCCTCGGTGGAAGAACTGATTGCCGAGCTCAAAATGGGGCAGAAAGCGCTCCTCTGGCAGGTTATTGAGGCGCTGACTTTGTCCGAAACCAGTTTTTATCGGGACTATAAGGTTTTTAAAGGTTTTGAAGATACGATTCTGCCGCATATCCGCGAATTGAACCGCGGCGCTAAAAAACTCCGTATCTGGAGTCTGGGCTGCTCTTCCGGACAGGAAACCTATTCAATTGCCATAGCCGTCAAAAACAATCTGCTTAATGTCGGGGATTGGGATATCAAAATTATAGGTACCGACTTGTCAACGGCCTCTGTGACCAAGGCGCAGCGCGGTTTGTATAATCAGTTTGAAATTCAGATGGGTCTGAATGCGCGCATGATTATCGATAACTTTCATCAGGAGCGGGGCGGCTGGATGATTAATGACGATGTTCTCGAAATGCTCGAATTTCGCCGCTATAATTTGTTGGACGACCTGACCTTTATGGAAAAATTCGATATTATTTTTTGCCGTAATGTTCTGAACTTTTTCGATAAGGAAATGCAGCGCAGCCTTTTGGAAAAAATTTATACCAGACAAGCCGAAGGTGGCTTTTTATATCTGGGATATAACGAAAATATCAGCGGGCTTGACGAATTTTACGAACCTGTTACGGGCATGCCCTGCCTCTATCAGGCAAGAGTAATGCCGGCGCAGGTCAGCGCACCCGTCATTCAGGATGAGGGCGACGGCGTCACGGACGACAATATGCCGTCTTTCGTCCGACCGGTAAACCTGTCTTACCGCCGCCCGGTACTCTCCGAAACACTGAAAAAATAAGTTGTCTTGCAAATGATATGTTTTTTCAGGATAACTGCAAAAACATATTCATTAATAGGATATTGTTATAACTTCTAAAACTCCAGCACAGGCACAACGTAATCGTTATGGTCGTACTTATCGTTGTAGTCCAAATTGCTGAATTCAAGGTTCGCACTCCACGCGTGGCTGTTTGAGTACTCCGAGGAAGACCACACCCAATAGATGCTATGATTCGATGCGCCGCCAACCTTGTTCACTGCTGTGCCAATCGCACTCCAGTTTTTCTGAATATTTCTTAAAATACCGGCTGCCGGCAGACACCATTTACCGGCTGTTTCAGTGGTCGGGGCATATTTCCTGGTTGCCCAGGCCGCCGGATAAGTGCTGGCATTACCCGCTGCGACAATCTTGTCCGTATTTCCGCAACTGTCAAAATCGGCTTCAGCCAATGTCGTACTTGTCATATTCGGAAGCTCAAGAACATCTGTATATTCCGTAGACCAATACATACCGACACCGGAATTGCTTCGATTGCCGTTCTTATCAAGCCACCACGGCGCCATAATTTGCCCGCCGACACCATCGGCATTGACATAAACCACAATACCCAGCACCGTTTTGCTGCTGTCATGGTTGGCTGCGGCAACGCAGGTGTTGTCCGTGTAGAAAATATCGCCGATATTACACTTGGGGCGGGGCGTCGGACAGTAATAACTGTCTCCGGTCGGGCATTTCAAACCGCCCCGTGGACATTCCTCCTTGCTGTATTTATAACCGAGCGAAGCACATTCCGGCGTTGCCGTGCAGGTGGCAGCCCAAACCTCGGAAGCGTAAAAGACAGAAACAAAAGCGGAAAATAAAAGAAAAGGATATCGTGTTTGCATGGTCTTACTCCAAAACAGAATATTTCCGGACAGATTAATACCGTCCGTCAGACCACAAACACCTATTATTGACAGGATAAACTATTTTTCGCAGCAAGTCAATTAATAATGAACATCCGTTTCTTTCCGGCTAAAATTAAAGCCCCGATTTCCGGGGCTTTTCTCGTTTATTTTTTCGGTGCTTCATCAGGATCCCGCAGGACATAGCCGCGTCCCCAGACGGTTTCGATATAGTTCTTACCGCCGGAGGCTTTTTCCAGTTTTTTACGCAGCTTGCAGATAAAAACGTCAATGATTTTCAGTTCCGGTTCGTCAATGCCGCCGTAAAGATGATTCAAAAACTGGTCTTTATTAAGCGTCGATCCTTTACGCAGAGACAAAAGTTCCATAATGCCGTATTCTTTTCCGGTCAGATGCAGGGTTTTGTTGCCGACCGTAACCGTCTGCGTATCAAGATTGACTTCAACGTCGCCGGTGCGGATAATAGAATTTGAGTGTCCTTTGGAACGGCGGACAACGGCTTGCAGACGAGCCAGCAGTTCGGCCTTGTCAAAGGGCTTGGTCAGATAATCGTCTGCACCGTATCCCAGACCTTTGACCTTTTTGTCGGGTTCGGACAAACCGGAGAGAATCAGCACCGGCGTATTGACTTTGGCGGCGCGCAGACTTTTCAAGACTTCATAACCGTTAATGTCCGGCAACATCAGGTCCAGAATAATGATGTCATAGTCATAAAGCTTGCCGATTTCGAGCCCGTCTTCGCCCAAATCGGTCGTATCTACAATCATTCCTTCCTTTTTCAACATCGTTTCAATGCTTTGTGAAACGGCGTAATCGTCTTCAACCAGTAAAACCCGCATATCCAAGCCTCCAAAAAGTAATCATTCTTGTTCAGTATGCCTAGATAATAGACTCTAAAAATTAATTTGTTAACTTTTTTAAATAACTGTTAACAATTATTAACAAAAATTATGTGAATAATCCAAAACAGGTCTTAAATTAAGGCGGATTGCTGTTATAGTATAAAACGGAAAACATAAGAAAAATTAAGGAATTTGACGTCCTCAATGTCATTGTTAATGCAAAACATCATCAATTCTGTCAATGCCCTGAACGGTTCTTCCTATTACGGAGAAGTAACCGCCGTGCAGGGGCTGTTTATTGAAGTCAGCGGAATCCGCTCCAGGCTTTCCATCGGCGATCGCTGCAATGTGCTGAGCACAACCGGCCGCAATGTTCCCTGCGAGCTGGTCAGCTTTAAGGGCGACAAACTTCTGCTTATGCCCTATGGCTCGCTGGACGGCATCGGTTTGGGCTGTCGCGTTGAGGTTGAGAACGCATCGCCCGTAATTTATCCGCATCCGTCCTGGCTTGGCCGCATTATCAACGCTTTTGGCGAGGCCATCGACGGAAAAGGTCCATTGTTGAAAGGCAGCAAACCTTATTTTATCAAAGCGTCGCCGCCGCCGGCGCAATTCCGGGATCGTGTCTGCGGCAAGGTTGATTTGGGCGTGCGGGCGGTCAATACGTTCCTGACAATCTGCAAAGGGCAGCGTATGGGTATTTTTGCCGGCTCCGGCGTTGGCAAGTCAACGCTGATGTCCATGCTGGCCAAACATTCGAACGCCGACGTTTCGGTCATCGGGCTGATTGGCGAACGCGGCCGCGAAGCCAAGGAGTTCGTGGAAGACACGCTTGGCGAAGAAGGGCTGGCCAAATCGGTGCTGGTGCTGGCCACTTCCGACGAAAGTCCGCTGATGCGGCGCCAGGCGGCTTATGTGGCAATGGCCGTTTCCGAATATTTTCGCGATTTGAACAAAGATGTTTTGTGCATGATGGATTCCATCACCCGTTTTGCCATGGCGCAGCGCGAAATTTCGTTGAGCGTCGGCGAACCCCCGGCTTCCAAGGGCTATACGCCGAGCGTATTTGCCGAATTGCCGCGCTTGCTGGAAAGGGCAGGCCCCGGTGCGGGAACGGGTACGATTACCGGCCTGTTCACGGTTTTGGTTGACGGAGATGACCACAACGAACCGGTTGCCGATGCCGTGCGCTCGATTCTCGACGGACATATCGTGCTTGATCGTGCCATTGCCGAACGCAACCGCTATCCGGCCATCAACATTCTGCGGTCGGTTTCGCGTACCATGCCGGACTGTAATACCGATGAGGAAAACGAGATTGTAAGCAAGGCGCGCCGCTATATTGCCGCCTATGAAGATATGGCCGAGCTGATTCGTCTGGGCGCTTATAAAAAAGGCTCCAATAAAGAAGTCGATGAAGCAATTTTTTATTATCCGAAGATTGAGGCCTTTCTGTCGCAGAAAAAGAACGAAAAAGTTACGCTGGCCGAGGGCTATATGCAGTTGAAGGAAATTCTCGACACGCCGTATAAGGCATCATAAGGCGGTATAGATGAAAAGTTCCCTCCAAACGCTTCAGCGAATCCAAAAGTTCAACATTGACGAGCAGCGCAAAATTTTGACCGAGCTGCAAACCAGAGAAGAAAATTTGCAAAATAGTCTGGATCGCCTCAATGCTGAGTATGAGCGGGAAAAAGAATTTGCCTCGGCACATCCCGGCACCGGCGATTTCGGCGCCTATACCAAACGCTATATGCAATATCGCGAAGCTTTTGAACAACAGCTTGCGGCCGTGCGCGCGGAAATTGAAAAAGTGCGCGATAAAATTGCCGATATGTTTAAGGAGCAGAAAACTTACGAGATTGTGGACGACAATAGGCAAAAGCGCCGCGAAAAGGAAAATAACGCCAAAGAGCAGAAGACCCTTGATGAAATCGGCACCAATGCTTATATCAAAAGAAAAAAGCAGTAACGGCCAATCATAAGGAGATGTCAAATGTTTGAATTACCGCCGCTTCCGTATCCGATGGACGCTTTGGAACCGTATATTTCCGAAAACACGATGTCATTTCATTACGGCAAACACCACAAGGCTTATGTCGATAATTTGAATAAACTGGTCAAAGACACCGAATTTGAAAACATGCCGCTGGAGGATGTGGTCAAGAATACGGCCGGACGCAAAGAGTTTAGCGGAATTTTCAATAACGCGGCCCAAGCGTGGAATCATGCTTTTTTCTGGAACAGCATGCAGAAAAACGGCGGCGGCGAACCCACCGGCGAGCTGAAGAAAAAAATCGAGCGCGATTTCGGTTCTTATGAAAATTTCCGCGCCGAGTTCAAAAATGCCGCAACCGGACAATTCGGTTCCGGCTGGGCCTGGCTGGTCGAAAAAGACGGCAAACTGAGCGTCATGAAAACCGCCAACGCCGATACCCCGATTGCGTATGGTTACAAGCCGCTGATTACCGTTGATGTCTGGGAACATGCCTATTATCTTGACTATCAGAACCGCCGTCCTGATTTTGTGGACGCTTTTCTTGACCATCTGGTCAGATGGAACTGACAATCAGCCCCTTAAGCCGCTTTTCTTAAGGGGTTTTTAATTATTTAGCTCTTATATATTGTGCATAAATTATATTTCTTTATTGACTTTTTATTGACAAATTTTGTCTAAAATTATACAATAAAATCAATAAAGATAAAAACGGAGGTCTATTATGAGTACGGCTTATGCCAATGGCGAAGATCAGGACAGCGTCAAGCTGGCAAATTTTACCAAAGCTGCCAAAGCGATGGGTGTTGGTTTCAGTTATGCTGCCGGGGTGTATGCTTTGGGCGAAAAAACGGTTGAAACCTCTAAAAATGCCCTGAAAACGACAACTTACAGCGAAGTTGATTCTGCAGTGAGCGGTCGTGAAGGCGTGCAAGCCATGAATATAGACGGAACGCATCTGAGTGCGGCCGGTTTGGGAATGGCGACGGCCGTTCTGGCCTACACCGGACGCCGGGAGATGAAAAAGGCTTTCGTTTATGGCGTAAAAGGATTATACAAAGCTTCTAAAAAAACACTGTCCTTTGCCAAAAAAGCGGTTGAAGAACTGCAAGCTCTTACGCAGGAATATGTTGCCGAAGATCGTGCAAATCCGGACAGAAATACGTTGTTTAACAAAATTAACAAATTTGTAGGACATACAAGATAGCCATGGCCAGTTACACGAAAGAAGGATGTTTTCTGATTGCGGAAGGCGGTTCAGCCGGGGATGAGCTGTATATTTTTATGGCAGCCAAAAAGAATCATCCGGAAGTTCCGAAAATTATTTACGACGGGCGCGATCATGCCATTTTTTTGCGCAATGCCCGGCAAAAAATAATTCTTGATTATATCCACCCCGAGATTCGCGACAAGCTGCGCAAGGCTTTTCAAGTGATGGTCGTTGAAACGATTCTAGATAATATAAAAGAGACCTATCCGGTGGCGATGGAAATTGTCGACAACATTCCGTTGGATTGGAATAAGGCCGGGTTGGGAACTTGGGAAGAAGTTTTTCTGTCCGAAAGCGATCATAAATAAAAAAACACTTGCAACTTTTCATATTTTAGATTATCAAGAGTTTGTTTCTGCGGCGCTGCCGGAAGTTGTTCTGTTGGTCCCATCGTCTAGTGGCCTAGGACGCGGCCCTCTCAAGGCTGCAACACGGGTTCAAATCCCGTTGGGATCACCAATAAAGAAAAAGGCTCCTGTTAAGGAGCCTTTTTCTTTATTGGAATATTTCGGGATTTGAACCCGAGAGGGCTTGAGGCAAAAATAACTGCCTTGAATGGCAGTTATTTTAACGAAAGGTGAAGGTTTGTTAGCCCGCAAACGAAAGATATTGAAGTAAAGCGGGCGTTACAAACCGAACTTACATAATCCCGTTGGGATCACCATTAAAAAAAGCACCATTGAGGTGCTTTTTTTAATGGTGATGCGCAGCGAAGTTATTATTGCGAGCCAAATTGATTTGAGCGAAGCAATAATTACGCAGCAAGTGCCCGAAGCGGAGTTGTTGAGCATTAAGCGAAACCTACGGAGCAAGACACCAAATTAAAAAGCACCATTGAGGTGCTTTTTTTAATGGTGATGCGCTTTACGGTTTTTTATAAAAATTACATAGGTTGCCCACAAAAGAGCAATTACCAGTATCGCTAAATAAAATAGGACGGCATAATCCAAATATTGTGGAATAGAACTAACATATTCCTCTCCCTTATATTGAGCCCTTGCCGCATTATACCCATAAACTCCCCCCGGAATACCCAAAATAATAACGCCAAGATATTCCACAAAACCAAGTGTCATCAAATATAAAGTTATCTTAGAGTGATTTTTACAAAAAGAATCTAAAAATCGAAAAGATTTTTTGAAAAACAAAACAATAACCGTAATGACCAAACAAATCGTCAGAAGCCGGTTTAAAATCTCAAAAAGATCTGTCGTAAAAAAGTTAAAAAGATAGGAGATAACAAAATAAAAACCTCCCAGCACCAAAAATTGTTCTAAGAATATTTTCATTCAAATTATCTCCATGATTAAAATAATGTCTTTGAATTAAAGCATTTATTTTTTCTTTTTACACGTTTCGTCATAAACGGTTTTTGCCATTGCTAAAGTCTTTCCGATATTAAATCCGAGATTCCAGTTTTTTACAACAGGAATTTTACCAATAGCAAAATCAATAGCCGTATTACCTGTTTTAGCAGGATTCTTTACATTTGCTTTTTTATAGACTTCTACAGATTTTTTTGCAATTTCTCTTGGTGTACAATCACCGACACAATTGGAGAAAGAAGTGTTTCTGGTATGTGATTTTACCTCAACCGTTTTATTTTTCTTTCTTGACTTTTTTGCTCAAATCACTAAGCTATAAAAAATTTTAATCATTATGTTTAACCTCTAAATATTATTTGCGTATGTTATTTCATCTGAATGCAGTGGAAATGTTTGGAATTTTTTTGGTCGTTTTGGGGGGCATATCTTTTAGTTATGGATGTTATGTCTACCCGGGTATATATCGTTGGACAGATTGCGATCACGACACAGAAACCTGGAGTTGGTCTATTTTAAAAGGTATTTTTGGATTTTCTCTTATCTTTATTGCGGTAGGAGTTTATTGTTTGTTTGAAGTTTCCCTGCCGGTGTTTTTGGCTTTGTTATTGCTTTCTCCGTTATCGATTATTTTGCTTCGCATTCTAAAAAAAGCGTAATTCAAAAGGCAGGTAAAATACCTGCCTTTTGTGCATCGTTCAGAAAACTGTTGACTTCAATTCGCCTTTATTTTGATTATTCCGTAAATTTCATAAGTAAGAATTAGATAAAAAAATTTGAAAATAATTTTATAAAATTGGCATGTTTTATCCTTTGTTAACAATATGCGAATAACATAAAAAACATAATTTATCAGATACGGAGACGCATGATGCTTATGGATAAAGACAACTCTATTTTGCTGGTTATTGACGTTCAGGAAAACCTGACCCCGGTTCAGGAAAGTCCACGCGAGGTCATCAACGGCTGTACGACTTTGCTTGAAGTTGCCGGAGAGCTCAATATCCCCTGTGTCGTCGCCGAGCAGGATCATAAGGTTTTCGGCCAGACGATGATAGACTTGCGAAAAGTTTTGAAAAAAGACACGAAATATTATGAAAAAGACACTTTTTCCTGCTATAAAAACGAAACAATCCGCAAGGTTGTCGAGGCAAGCGGAAAGAAGCAGATTATCATTGCCGGCCTGGAAGTTCATTTGTGCGTTTTGCAGACGGCAATAGACTTTCATAATGCCGGTTATGAAGTCTTTGTCGTAACCGATGCTTGTTCGTCACGCAGCAATTTTCAAAATGCGCTCGGTTTGCAGCGCCTGGCTAAAAACGGCATAGACATTGTCTCCCGCGAGATGGTTCTGTTTGAGTGGATGGACAGATCCGGCAGTGAGCTCTTCAATGAGCTGTGGGAGCGCCGGCTGCGTTAAAAAAAAGCCTCCGGATAAATCCGAAAGCCTTTTTAATAAGCTTAAATTTCCGTCAACGCCCGGCGATATTCTGAGGCCCAGCCGCGAATCAGACGTTCTTTGACTTCGGGTTCCAGGGAGATGACCTTGTTGTTGTTTCTTATGGCGCTGGTCATGGCGTCAGCCAGTTTTTGACAGCCTCCGCAATTTTCAACACGACAGATTGGCGAAACGAATTTCATGCCGCTGCCTGGAGCAAGCTCAAGAAGTTCTCCGTTTTTTGCCGCTTCCCGCAAGAAATAATCCCAGATTAAATTAGCTTCCTGCCGAGGATAAATCTGCATCGAACCGCCCAAGTAGTAGATTTTTACGGTATAGCCCTTCCAAACGGCGATATAGCCGTTGTAAACCTCGTTTTCCTTAAGCGGCTCATACCGGGTAATGCCGACCTCTGCAAGAGCGCTAAAAAAGTTTTCGGAACTGGTCGGTTTCTGCAAACAGCAGAGTGCGTCTTCTTCGGAAATTTTCACAATGTTAAAGCCGCCTTTTACTGTACGGTCGCCGGTGTATGACATCAAAGCCGACGGGTTGATACGATACTTTTTCATTTTATTTGTTTTTTTGTGGTTAATTTTTTCTGAAAAAGATGTTGCGGCATTTTGAAAAGATAAGCTTTTCATGATAATAACCGCCAATAATATGTTCAAAACAAAAAGATAATAACATATTTTTATAAATGACGCAATAGCCGAATTTGACAAAAATGCTCTTAGCGATTTGTAAACGGCTTTCCGGGTATAATCCAAACAGGAGGGGTGATGAAGTTTGTCAAGCTGTTGATTGTTGCCGCAGCCTGCGGCCTTATTCTCTGGAAGTTTAATCCGGCCTATGAACCGGATACGGAATACGAACAGGCCGAATTAGACCGGGTTTCGGCCTTTATGCTTTATCAGCGGCGGAATACGGAAGCCATGTACAAATACTGCCTCTCGCATAACTATCGTTTAGACCGTCTGGTAAGCGAGTTTAACCGTTTGCATGCCCGGCAGATTGAGAAGGCAAACGCCTTTGTCACAAGATTCCGGCCGTGGGAGCGGTTTGCTTTCCGCAAGGAACTGAATCGCGTATATAACGAACTTGAGCCGGAAATTTTTGCGCAACTTGAAAAATCCTATGATGAAAACCTGCGCTTGTTCAGTTTGGTCGGGCAGGAGTTTAGCCGCCGCGACTTTTGCAAATGGGCGGACGAAAACGTTTCTTCTTTGTTTAAAGGAAAAACCGACGCCGAGGTCGGATTATAGAACGGTATCAGGCTTTTTGCTTCCAACGGCCGTTGTCTTCCTGCTGCCAGTAATAAATTTCCGCTCCGGAATTTTTCAGTTCTTTCCAGAATGTTCTGGCTTCGTTCACCGCCGTTTCCGAATTGCCGTCAAAAATATTAAAAACGCGCTCAAACTGATTCAGGCTTTCCAAATCTGTTTTCGCACCGTCCACCAAAAACAGCATAACGGCGTTGTTCGGATTATCGTCGCCGGCCGACAGCCAAATCGGCTGCATTTCGCCGAAACCGTCTTTGCGCGACCCGTGCGGAATAAAAGACTGATCGTTAAACGTCCAAAGAAAAGTATTGATAAATTCGACACGTTCCTCGTTGCCTACTTTTACCTTGATTCTTTTGCCCGTTTCATAAGCTTTTTCAAGCAATTTCGGCAGCACGTTTTCAAGCGTCTGTTTTTGCAGATGATAAAAGTCGACCCGGCTCATTTTTTTTCTTTCAGTTTAAGAGCGGCAAAATGGACAATCCCCTTATCCTGAACCAGCAACAGAACCGGCCGGTTGTTTTCCATTTTGGCCTCATTGACAAACTCCCGTACATTGGCCAGCGTAAAAACGTCTTTCTTATCGATTTTGGCCACAACGTCTCCGGGGCGCAGGCCTTTTTCTTCGGCGTCCGAACCCGGACGAATTTCCGTTATGACCACACCCTTGGCTTCGGCCGAAAGCGAATACTTGTCCATCAGCTCCGGTGTAATTTCGCTGAATCTGATATCCAGCTCTTCAATCATGCCGTCGTCTTCCGTCTCGGAAACCTCTTTGGGTTTTTGGTCCTGAGACTGCCCGACGGCGGGTTCGGTTTCTTCGGGCATCTCCAATATGTCAACCGTCACGGGAAAACGCCGCTTATCACGCCACAACTCGACTTTGACCTTTCGGCCGATTTCGGTTTCCGCCACCATTCGCGACAGATTTTTTGTATTGTCGATGGCATGACCGTCAAAACTCAAAATAATGTCCCCGGCCGTAATTCCAGCCGCTCCGGCCGATGCGCCCTCGTTCAACCCGGCAACCAATACGCCTTCTTGCGCGTTCAGCCCGACGCTGGCGGCAATTTCTTCACTGTTCGGCTGAATTTTAACCCCGATCCAGCCGCGTTTGACGTCACCCTTGCTTTTCAGTTGTTCAACCACCCACTTGGCCAGATTGACCGGAATGGCAAACCCGATGCCCATGCTGCCGCCGGTCGTCGAAAAAATGGCGCTGTTAATGCCGATGACCTGGCCGTTCATGTCAAACATCGGCCCGCCGGAACTTCCCTGATTGATTGAGGCGTCGGTCTGAATGAAATTGTCATAAGGACCGGCCTCGATATCGCGCGACTTTGCCGAAACGATTCCGGCCGTAACACTGCCGCCGAGACCAAACGGATTGCCGATGGCCAAAACCCAGTCGCCCACTCTGATTTTGTCTGAATCTCCGAGAACCACGGGCTGCAGCTTCTTTTCCGTATTGATTTTAATCAGTGCCAGATCCGTTTTCGGATCAATCCCGACCAGCTTGGCCTCTTCGGTGCTGTTGTCCGACAACGTAACCGTAATTTCTTCGGCCTTGTCTATAACATGGTTGTTGGTAATGATATAACCGTCGTCACTGATGATAAAACCCGAACCGAGTGCCGTCTGGTGATTTCCTTTCTGGTTGAAAAAGCGGTCAATAGCCGGATTCGGACTTGAGAAAATATTTTCGCTGCCGTCAGCATTTTCTTCCGGTTGATGAAGCGTCGAAATATTGACGACCGACGGCGTCAGCCTTTCGGCCAAGTCGGCGAAGGAGGGAAAACCTTGTTGTGCCTGAACCGGACTGCCCCATAACAAAGACAGCCCGGTCAGCATTATTTTAAGTCCATATCTGACATTCATCGGTTCTTAGCGTCCCGTTTTCATCGATTTTCCGAAATAATTGAAAAATTCGGAATCCGGAGACAAAACCAACTCGGCTTCGCCGTCGCCCAAAGATGTCTGATATGCTTTCAGTGAACGGTAAAAAGCATAAAACTCGGGGTCAATGCTCGCCGCGTCGTTCCAGAGCTTAATCGCTGTCTCATCGCCCTGACCGCGGGTAATCTGAGCCTGCTTTTCTGCTTCGGCGATAATGATGGTTCTTTCCTTATCGGCTGCCGCTCTGATTTGCTGTGCCTGCTGTTGTCCCTGTGCACGGAATTCCTTGGCGTCTCTTTCGCGTTCGGTTTTCATCCGGGCGTTGATTGCCTGCAACACTTCAATCGGCAGGTCGGCGCGGCGGATACGGACATCGGCAACACTTACGCCGATTTGGGCTGCATCGACTTTAACCGCATCGCTGATATCGCGCATAATTTCGGTTCTCTGCTGAGAGAGCAGCTCCTGCAGCGTAATCCGGCCGAGAATTTTGCGTACCGACGAATTGACGATTTCTTCCAGTTTGCCGCGTGCAATCGGCTCGGTGCGAACGGTTTGATAAAACTTCAGCGGATCAACGATTTTATAACGTGTAAAGCTGTCGACGTCCAAACGTTTTTTATCGTTTAAAACCACCTCCTGCGCCGGCGGATCCAGGTTGAGCAGACGGGTGTCATATAAGATAACATTCTGAATGAACGGAATTTTAATTTTCAGTCCCGGTTCCTTGACCAGCCGCACCGGTTCACCGAACTGCAGAACAATCGCCTGTTCGGCCTGACTGACGACATAAACCGAATTTGCCAAAACAAACAGCAGGGCGACAAAAACGATGCCGAGATAATATTTCCAGTTATTGTTCATTATTTGCTCTCCTGTGTCTGATTGTTTTGATTATTGCGGTTCAGCGGCAAAATGGGCAGAACATTTCCGCCTTTAGCCGACGGGTCGAGGATAACTTTTTTAGAGTTTGCCAAAACGTTTTCCATCGTTTCCAGATACAGCCTTTTGGCCGTAACTTCCTTACCCTGCTTGTAGGCGTTGTAAATTGAAATAAAACGTTCGGTGTCGCCTTGTGCCTTGTTGACGACGGCCTCCTTGTAAGCCTGAGCTTCCTGCAGGCGCTTGGCAGCTTCACCGCGGGCCTTGGGCAGCACTTCGTTGCGATAAGCTTCGGCTTCGTTTTTGAAGCGTTCCATGTCGGCCTTGGCGCGCTGAACTTCGTTGAACGCATCGACAACCTGCTTCGGCGGGTCGGCCTTTTGCAGCTTGACACGGACGATTTCTACGCCGGAACCGAACTCGTCGAGAACTTTTTGCAGTTCCTCTTTGGTTTCGTCTTCAACTTTGCCGCGGTCGCCGGTAATAATCGGCTGCATTTCGGACTGACCGACAATCTCGCGCAATACCGACTGCGCGGCCACGCGAACCGTAATGTCCGGGCTGCGCATGTTAAACAGATAATCTTTGGCGTTTTTGATTTTCCAGACCACCGTCAGATTGATGTCGACAATGTTTTCGTCGCCGGTCAGCATGTGGCTTTCGGTAAAAGAATTGAGCTGACTGTCGGAGCCGGAGACGCCGCGTCCGTTGCGCAGACCGGCCAGATTGGAGGCGTCATAAGCTTCGGTTACGCCGAGCGTAATGCTCCGCTCCTGTGTAATACTGACTTTTTTGACGGTCTCAATCGGATAGGGAAGGTGATAATGCAGGCCGGCGTCGGTTGTCCGGTTATAAGCCCCGAAACGCAATACAACGCCCTGTTCGCTGGGTTGAATCTGATAAAATCCCGAAGCCAGCCAGACGAGCAGCAAAATAAGCACTGCCCATTTGATTTTGAAGTCAAAATCGCCGCTGCCGCCTTTGCGGTCAATAATTTTTTCAAAACTGACGACTTTGGGTTTGGAAACGGTTTCTTCCGCGTTCCCCCACGGATTCACGTCGTCGCTGCTGCCCCAGGGGCCTTGATTTTTTGCCATATTTTATCCCTCTGTAAGTTTATTTTGTTGTATTAGTTCAATATATAATATATATGAAATCTAAAAACAATTATTGATAAAACTATATCAACAGGGGGCTTGAAAGCACAATGGAAGAAAAGATAAGAGAGCTTGTCGGAGCGGTTTTTGCTCCGGAACAGATTGAAAGCGTAAAGCTGTTCAACGGCCGTGCGATTGTTACGCTGCAAAATGCGGCGGAAGACCATGAAGTAACCGAACGCCTCAAAGCCGCCATTGCCGAAATGGACGGCATAAAGAAAGTTTCGATTGTTTACACGGCGCCCAAGGCCAACATCGGCCTTAAGCCCGAAGACCCCAAATGGGAAATCCGGGGCGTAAAAAAAATCATCGGCGTGGCTTCCGGCAAGGGCGGCGTCGGCAAATCGACGACAGCGGTTAATCTGGCTCTGGCGCTGGCCAAGCTCGGTCTTAAAACCGCATTGTTCGATGCCGATATTTACGGGCCGTCAATTCCGACCATGCTGGGTTATGAGGGCGTCGGCGCCGTGTCTTACGACGGCAAAACCTTTGAACCTTTCCGTTATCAGGATATCGCTTCCATGTCCATCGGCACCCTGATTGACAAAGATGTGCCGCTTATTTGGCGCGGAGCCAAGGCCTGCGGTGCAATAGAACAGCTTCTGACCGAAGTCAACTGGGGCGAAATCGATGTCATGGTTATCGACATGCCGCCCGGAACCGGCGATATCCAGATTACTTTGTCACAGAAAATTGATATGGACGGCGCGGTAATCGTGTCCACGCCGCAGGATATTGCGCTGATTGACGCGGTTAAAGGCGTCAATATGTTCAAACGCGTCAATGTGCCGATTTTGGGCATTGTTGAAAACATGAGCTATTATATCTGCGAAAAATGCGGTACCCGCGCGGACATCTTCGGTCATGAAGGCGCCCGCAAAACCGCTGCCGGCCTGGGTGTGCCTTTTCTTGGCGAAATTCCGCTGCATATAGCCATCCGCACCAATGCTGACAATGGGACGCCGATTGTCACGGCCGAGCCGGACAGCCCGCATACCAAGGCTTATCTGGACATAGCCGCAAAAATTAAGGCCGAACTCGGATTATAAAAGAAAGCCTCCTCAACGGAGGCTTTTCTATATGAAAGATTATTAAAAGTTAGCCTGACATAAACCACCGGAACACTCGCTGTACCCAAAATCACCAGATGAATAACAGTTGCCAGATACGGATGCACTGCATATCTGACAACATCCCGAAGCTGTCAAGAAAAATTCACAACCGGGGGTAAGTCCTCCATAAATATCGGCTACTCCTCTGGATATGATTCCCCATTCCAACCCGCCGGCTGTTTTCGACATACAGTACTGATTCACTTCAGACTCTGTGCCTGCGTATGCGCCCGCAACAACCACACCGTGCTGACCGCTGCTGTCAATCTGTACGATGGTTCCAATGCCAATTCCGTTTGCATCTACATAGGTGTCCCCAACTTTGTAGGTTTTAGATGAGTTGATTTCGTCGGCGCTCGGACAGTAGACTTTGGACTGGTCGAGGGGACACTTTAACATCGTCATACCGGAGCATTCCGAGGCGGTTTTGTTGTAACCGAGGGCATCGCAGGTCGGCGGGGTGGTGCAGACCTGAGCGGCGGCGGATTGGGCGGACAGCAGCA
>CALXTV010000022.1 GCA_944391505.1 uncultured Alphaproteobacteria bacterium
GGCAACACCGGCAAAAGATAAGCCGGGCTTCACGGCAACACCGGTAAAAGATAAGCCGGGTCTCACGGCAACACCGGTAAAAGATAAGCCGGGTCTCACAAGATCTGCCCCGGATCCGAGAGATCCAACAACGTTTAATCTAGATAAACTCTATGGAGACAATGTTGGCAGCGGCATGGACATTAATGTTCCCTATCACGAAGTTCCTGGCTATGATAGTGAATCCCAAAGCGGTAAAGTATCCGTTGAGAGCAGGAACACGCCGGAAACCGAAAAAAATCCGCAGCAGCATTACGTATTAACCGATAAAGATAAAGAAACGCGGGAATACAGCGAGGCCTTGTCCAGAGCAATGAGCGGCGATGCCAATGCCATTGAGGCATATCGTCGGCAGCGTGAAAAAGAAGAAGCCGTCAAAAGCGAAGTACGGGAGCATGTTCAGAAACGAAAAGAAGAACTCAAGGCAAGAGCGCATGAATGGAAAGGTAAAATGCACGGTTCTGTTGTTGCTGACCGCTTTGCCGAAGAGGATATTCACGGTGCCGAAATTTCCGAAAACACTCCTGAAGGTTACAAACAAGCGCAAAAACAGCGTGAAGCCGATAAGAAAGAATTTAAGGAAACCGGCAAAATCGACCGTTTTATGAGGGATTTCCAACGCGGAAACGGAAAGGAGTAGACTTAAATGCCGGGTAAAGAAGCCCGGCATTTTTTTCTGAAAGAAATAATTAACTTTAATTAAAAGAAATTTATGCCATAATAATCCATATTTCACACTGGCTTTTCTGAGGGTAATCTATGCTGACACTGAAACATCTGCCGATACATTCTTTTAACGAAAACCTTGCCTATGTTCATAAGGACTGTACGGCTTATAAGGTGGATGACATTCGTTCCCTGACCAAAGTTGAAATCCATGGCGGCGTAAAGACCGTTTTTGCTTTTCTGCAGGTTGTAGATGACCCCAAATTGTGCAAACCCGGAGAGCTGGCGCTGAATACGGAAGCCTTTGAGCAAATTAATCTTCCCGAGGGAGCCAATGTGTCGTTGACTTTGTCGGTCCCGCCGCCGAGCCTTGCATCCATCAAGCGCAAAATTGCCGGCAATATCTTAAGTTCCGGCGAATACAGCGCCATTATCAATGACATCGCCTCCAAACGCTATTCCAACATGGATATAGCTTCCTTTCTGGTTGCCAGCGGTTCGTTTATGAGTGCGCCGGAGGTTTTGGCGCTGACCGAAGCTCTGATTGGCGATAAGGTGTTGCACTGGGACAACGAAGGGATTGTTGTCGACTGTCATTGTCTCGGCGGTGTTCCCGGCAATAAGACGGATATCATCATTACCGCCATCGTTGCCGCTTACGGTTTGCCGATTCCCAAAACCTGTTCCCATTCATTGACCTCCTGCGCCGGCGTGGCGGATACTTTTGCGGTTTTGGCTAATGTGGACATTGACGAAAGAGAACTTAAAGAACTGATTAACAAAAACAGGGGAGCCATTGCCAGTTACAATGCGCTGGACATTGCCCGTGCCAACAAAATGGTGGCGTCTGTCGAACGTCAGATCGGCATTACCCAACAGGAACATATTGCGGCGTCGATTTTGGCCATCAAACTTTCGGCGGGAATTACCCATTTGGTGGTCGATATTCCGGTCGGACCAAAATCGCGGATTAAAAACACCAACGAAGCCATGCGCTTGCGCAAACTGATAGAATATGTCGGCGATATGCTTTCCATAGAAATCGACGCGGTCATTACCGATGGTTCGGAACCGATAGGCAACGGCGTCGGTGCCGTGCTGGAAGCCCGCGACGTCATGAAAGTTTTGCGCAATAAAGATGACGCGCCTCAGGATTTGCGTGAAAAGTCTTTGTTCCTGGCCGGCCGTATGCTTGAGTTCGACCCGAAACTGCGCGGCGGGCAGGGGTATCACGTTGCCCGTGAGATCTTAACTTCCGGCCGGGCGCTGGAAGTTATGAACCGGATTATTCATGCGCAGGGCAAAGCGCCGCAGCCTCAGCTCGGACATCTGACCCGGGATATTGTTTCCAACGTCAGCGGCGTGGTCGAGGCGATTGATAATGCCCGCATCAACAAAATCGGCATTTGGGCAGGTGCCGGCCAGTATCCGGGCGCCGGACTGGATTTGATGAAAAAAGTCGGAGACACTGTCGAGCAGGGTGAAACTTTATACCGGATTCATTCCTGCAATTCGACGGATTTTGCCTTTGCCAATTCGGTGGTTGACGGCTATACCGGTTATGAAATTTCCGGCCGCGGAGGCTATTAATGGACAAATCTGGCAAGATTACAAAAAATCATACCCGGATAAAAGTCAACGGCTGTTCTCAGAATATTTGGATATCGCTTGAGCCTGTGAAGCGCTGAAAGAGCCTATTGATGCAATATAGGTCTTTCCCGTATGCAAAAGTTCAAGTTCCTGTTGCAGATAGATGCCGACTTTGGCAACGGCATCATTCGGAATGCCTTTATCTTTAGCAATTTCTAACTTTTTTTGAGCCATAATATTATTATATTTTATGGTTGCTTCAGGTGTAATCTCATCCACACCGACGGTTTCCTTAACTTCCTTAATAAGCTTGTTTTCCTTTTCTGTATCCGGCTCACCGTTTGTTTTTATAAAGAGGCCTTTTTCAAATCCAACAGGCAAAAAGTCAGGCCCTTTATCATGAAGAAAAGAACAGTCATAAACTTTGCCGCCAGGCGTGGTAAGGTATAAAACGTCTTTCTTGTCAATTCGGCGCGCTTCATTTTCGGTTTTTTGCATAAATTTTCCATTGAGATGCTTGGTAACGGTCTCCGTTCGAGCAATATCTTTAAATTCACCGGTGTTTTCCGCTGCGTGTGCGGTTAAGGAACTACCGCCAATCAAAGCTGTCAGAGCAAAAGTTTTAGCCTTCTCTTTAAGCCGAATCACTTTATTTTTAATTTCATTTTTGTCCATAATACAATACTCGCCAAGCAATAAAATCACTATAATTATAACATAGCATGTAGAAAAGACAATATTAATTCTTGATTTTTTTGTCAATTTCTTATATCCTACTTCTCGAAAAAAATATAAATTATATAACTATTATGGAACTAGAAACAGGATTAGGACGTGCTTATAGTCTGGCTGCCGTAAAGAAAAGAGTATGGTATGCGCCGTGGGTAAAGAAAACTGTCGGCATTCGCTTTAACATTTTTTTCATATCGTTGAAGCAGCCAAAGCCGAAAGTGTTTGATAAGGCTCGCCGCGAAAGTTACGGATTGCGTCATTGGGACGTCAAAGGGCGTCTGGGTTCAACTTGGAGTTGGCAGTATCTTTTTAAGGAAAAAGATGTCATCGACGACTTCTTAAAAGAACACGGGGGCGATCCTTTGCCGGAAAAGGTTATGACCGAAGACGGCGAGATATTTTTCGCTGACGGAACTTTCATCAACATTCCGCAGGGTGCTTTGAATGCGGAGACATATCCGTATCGTCCGATTGTCAAAAGACCTTGAATAAAGGGTTGAGAAAAGGTTCGAAACAAAATGTTTCGAACCTTTTTTACGGCTTTCAAAAAAAAATGCAAAAAAACTTCATCAAGACTTGCTTATGCTTTTATGGCTTCCTATATAAGTTTACAGAAAGAATTGAAGCCGTTCTGCCCTGTGGCGGGACGAAGATTTTTATAATAAATGAGGATGATAAACTATGAGCAACAAAGTTATTGGTATTGACTTGGGTACGACCAACTCCTGCTTCGCTGTTATGGAGGGCAAAGAGGCCAAGGTTCTGGAAAATTCCGAAGGAGCCAGAACCACGCCGTCGATGGTTGCTTTTACCGACACGGAAAGACTGGTCGGTTCTGCGGCCAAACGTCAGGCCGTCACTAACCCTGAAAACACCTTGTTTGCGATTAAACGTTTGATTGGACGTCGGTTTAATTCACCGGAAGTCTCAAAAGATCGCGAACATGTTCCGTTCAAAATCGTTGATGGCGACAATGGAGACGCCTGGGTTGAAGTAAAAGGCCAGAAATACGCTCCGTCGCAGATTTCCGCAATCGTTTTGCAGAAGATTAAGGAATATGCCGAGAGCTATCTGGGTGAAAAAGTTGAGAAGGCCGTTATTACGGTTCCGGCTTATTTTAACGATTCCCAGCGTCAGGCAACCAAAGACGCCGGTAAGATTGCCGGTTTGGAAGTTTTGCGTATCATTAACGAGCCGACGGCGGCCGCTCTGGCTTACGGTATGGATAAAAAGGCCAACGGTACGATTGCCGTTTATGACCTTGGCGGCGGTACGTTCGATATTTCCATCTTGGAAATCGGTGACGGCGTTTTTGAAGTAAAATCCACCAACGGCGATACGTTCCTTGGCGGTGAAGACTTCGACCAGCGTATTGTCAATTATCTGGCCGATGAATTTAAGAAAGAATCCGGCATTGATTTGCGCGGTGACCGTCTGGCTCTGCAACGTTTGAAAGAAGCCGCCGAAAAGGCCAAAATCGAGTTGTCTTCGGCCACTCAGACCGATGTCAACCTGCCGTTTATTACTGCAGATGCAACCGGTCCGAAACACCTCAATATCAAATTGACGCGTGCCAAACTGGAATCTTTGGTTGAAGACCTGATTGACCGCACGGTCGAACCTTGCAAAAAAGCTTTGGCTGATGCCGGACTTAAAGCCAGCGACATCAACGAAGTTATTCTGGTCGGCGGTATGACCCGTATGCCGAAAGTTCAGGAAAAAGTTAAGGAAATCTTCGGCAAAGAACCGCATAAAGGCGTTAACCCGGATGAAGTTGTTGCTGTCGGTGCCGCTATTCAGGGCGGTGTCTTGATGGGCGATGTCAAAGATGTTCTGCTGTTGGATGTTACCCCGCTTTCTTTGGGTATTGAAACGCTGGGTGGTGTCTTCACCAGACTGATTGACCGCAATACCACCATTCCGACCCGCAAGTCTCAGGTCTTCTCGACGGCAGAAGATGGTCAGACTGCGGTTACGATTCGCGTTTTCCAGGGTGAGCGTGAAATGGCTGCCGACAACAAACTGCTTGGCCAGTTCGATTTGGTTGGTATTCCGCCGGCACCGCGCGGTATGCCGCAGATTGAAGTAACCTTTGATATTGATGCCAACGGTATCGTAAACGTTTCGGCCAAAGACAAGGCAACCAACAAAGAGCAAGCCATTCGTATTCAGGCCAGCGGCGGTTTGTCCGATGCCGATATCGAAAAGATGGTTAAGGATGCCGAAGCCAATGCCGAAGCCGATAAAAAGAAAAAAGAACTGGTTGAAGCCAAAAACCAGGCCGAAGGTCTGATTCACACAACCGAAAAGACCTTGAAAGAAAACGGTGACAAGATTAGCGCTGCAGACAAAACGGCGATTGAAGACGCCATCAAAGCTCTGAAAACCGGTGTTGAAGCGGAAGATTTGGCTGTTATCAAGGAAAAGACCGAAGCTCTGATGCAGGCTTCTCTGAAGCTTGGCGAGGCAATGTATAAACAACAGGCCGAAGCTGCTGGTGCCCAGCAGGGTGCGGCAGGAAGCCAGCCTGGTGCTGATACGGGTGCTTCCGGCCAGCAGAACGGCGATGAGAAAGTCGTAGATGCTGACTTTGAAGAAGTCAAATAATAACTTTGGCTTAATCCTCAACAAACACCCCCGTCGATTTCCGGCGGGGGTGTTTGTTTTTTCATTTCTTAAAAAAACACCCCGAAAATCGGGGTGTTTGAAAAAAGCAGGTTTATTTTTTCAACTGTGAAGCAACTTCGGCGGCAAAGTCTTCGTTGCGTTTTTCCAGACCTTCACCCAAACGGAAGCAGACAAAAGCTTTCAGTTTGATGTCGGTCCCCATTTCTTTGGCGGCATCGGCAATAACCTGTTTGACTTTCTTGTCCGGATCCATAATGTAAGCCTGTTCTTCCAGAACAACTTCGTCAAAATATTTTCTGATGCGTCCTTCAACCATTTTCTCAATGATGTTTTCCGGTTTGCCGGAGGCCTTAGCCTGTTCGGAGAAAATGGCTTTCTCGTGGTCAATCGAAGCCTGATCAACATCAGCAATCGTCTGAAACAGCGGATTCGAAGCGGCAATATGCATGGCAATATGTTTGCCGAGTTCCTGCAGTTTTGCCTTATCACCGTTGGATTCGAGGGCAACCAGAACGCCGATTTTGCCCAGATTGGGTTTGCAGGCGTTGTGAACATAAGAAGCGATAACACCGTTGTCAACTTCCAGCATGGCTGCGCGGCGCAGATTCATGTTCTCGCCGATTTTGGCAATCAGATCCGTCAGACGTTCTTCAAAGGACTTGTGAACTTTTGGACACTGGAACGTCTTCATGTTGCAGACTTCGCCGTTGTGCATCAGAGCAACCAGAGCTGCGTCGGCAACATATTCCTGAAACATATCGTTTTTGGCGACAAAGTCGGTTTCGGAGTTGACTTCGACAACGGCGCCTTTGTTGCCTTCAACGGCAACCGCAACCAAACCTTCAGCAGCAATACGGCTGGCTTTTTTTGCGGCCGAAGCCAGACCTTTCTTACGCAGCCAGTCAACGGCGGCTTCCATGTCGCCGTTAGTTTCGGTCAGTGCCTTTTTGCAATCCAGCATACCGGCGCTGGTGCTTTCTCTTAAATCTTTAACCATTTGGGCAGTAATTTCTGTCATTTGTTTTTCCTTATCACAATTTTTAAACCATTGCGGCGATATTCATTAAAAAACAAATACCGCCGCATGAAGTTTCAGACTTTATCTTGAAAGAATATTTTTCAATTATTCTTCAACGGCTTCAACTTCCTCTTTAGTCTTTTTGGAAGCTCTTTTCTTGGCCGGCTTGGCTTCTACGGCATCAACGGCTTCTTCAACCTTAACGCCCTGAGCGGCGATTTCGGCCTGCATACCGTCCAAAACGGCGCCGGAAACCAGTTCACAATAGAACTGAATGGCGCGAATGGCGTCATCATTGCCCGGAACAGGGAAATCAACATCGTTCGGGTTGGCATTGGTATCGGTAATGCCGATAACCGGAATACCCAGCTTCTTGGCTTCTTTAACGGCCAGAGCCTCTTTCGGCGTATCAATAACGAACAACAGGTCCGGCTGACCGCCCATGTTCATGATACCGCTGAGTTCATTGGCCAGTTTTTCACGCTCTTTTTTCAGGTTCAGCATTTCTTTTTTGGTGTAACCCTCATAAGCGTTCTTTTCTTCCATTTCGTTCAGTTTGACCAAACGGGAAATTGATTTGTAAACGGTTTTCCAGTTGGTAAGCATACCGCCGAGCCAGCGATGGTTAACATAGTACTGTCCGCATCTTTCGGCATTTTCTTTGATAATGTCCTGAGCCTGTCTTTTGGTTCCGACAAACAGAACCTTACCACCCTGAGCGGCAATGTCGCGCGCGGCGGCCAAAGCCGTATACAGCATCGGATAAGTCTTCTGCAGGTCAATGATGTGGATGTTGTCTTTTTTTCCGTAGATATACGGAGCCATTTGCGGGTTCCAGCGGCGGGCATGGTGACCAAAATGAACACCTGCTTCAACCATCTGGCGTAACGTAAATTGTGGAATTGCCATTATAAATATCCTTATTTTTCCAGTTAAACCTCCGCAGATACCAACAAACCGCTTTTGCGGCACCGGAGCGAAACGCGAACACCGCTTTCCGCCAGATCTGCGTGTGAAATTACGAAAAACATATGTTTTCCGAACTTTCTTTTATACGTTGTTTGCTTAAATATCAAGCTTTTTTTATATCCGTCGGCAAAAATTTTTTCATCGCTCGGAAGCCGGGCTTTTTTTTGTTCATGAATCAAGCTTAGAGCTTGCGTTTCTGCCGGTTTTACGCTAATTTACGCTCATCATAAAAGAAATTTTGAGGAAAAAATGTCGGATTTGTTTGATAGTACGGCGCCGCGGCAGCAGTCCTATTCGGCGCAGGATATTCAGGTTTTGGAAGGTTTGGAGGCGGTTCGCGCGCGGCCGGGCATGTATATCGGCGGCACGGATGCCACGGCGTTGCACCATTTGGTTGCCGAAATTCTGGACAACTCGATGGATGAGGCGGTTGCCGGTTTTGCCAATCGTATTGAAGTCCGTATGAATGCAGACAGTTCCGTAACCATTGTCGATAACGGCCGGGGTATTCCGGTTGATCCGCACCCTAAATATCCGAACCTGTCGGCGCTTGAGGTTATTTTGACCATGCTACATTCCGGCGGCAAGTTCGGCGGCGGCGCCTACAAAGTTTCCGGCGGTCTGCACGGTGTCGGTTTGTCGGTTGTCAACGCGCTTTCTTCTTCGTTGATTGTAGAAATCGCCCGCGACAAAAAACTCTATCGCCAGGCTTATGAAAGAGGCAAGCCGGTAACGCCGCTGGAGCTGGTCGGCAATGCGCCGAACCGCCGGGGCACGTCGGTTACTTTCTTGCCGGATCCTGAAATTTTCAACGGCAATTCGACCTTAAATCCGAACCGGGTTTATCGCATGGCGCGTTCCAAGGCCTTTTTGTTCAAGGGTATTCACATTAACTGGAAATGCGCGCCGGAAATCCTCAGTGAAGGAGATCAGACGCCGCTGGAGGCCGAACTGCATTATCCGAACGGCCTGCTGGACTTTCTTAATTATCAGGTCGGTGCCCGAGCGACAATCAATCGCAAACCCTTTTCCGGCGACGCCGAACTGGCGAACGATGAGGGACGGGTCGAATGGTCGGTAACCTGGCCCGAAGACGAAAACGGCTTTTGTTATTCCTATTGCAATACGGTCATAACGCCCGACGGCGGTACGCATGAACTTGGTTTTCGTTCGGCATTGATTCGCAGCCTGAAAGAATACGGCGAAATGGCCAATATCAAAAAAGTCTCTCAGGTTACGGCCGAAGATTTCTTAAGCGACGCCTGCATCATGTTGTCGGTCTTTATCCGCGATCCGCAGTTTCAGGGACAGACAAAAGATAAGCTGACGTCCGTAAAAGCCGTCCGGCTGGTTGAACAGGCGGTTAAGGATTCGTTTGATCATTGGTTGAGCTCCGATAGGGATAATGCCGACGCCTTGATAGAATATGTGCTTGAACGGGCCGAAAGCCGCAAAAAGAAAAAAGAAGAAAAAATTCAAAACCGCAAATCGCCGACTAAAAAACTGCGCCTGCCCGGAAAACTGGCCGACTGTTCGCAGGCCGCTGCCGAAAATACCGAAATTTTTATCGTCGAGGGCGATTCGGCGGGCGGTTCCGCCAAACAGGGCCGCGACCGTATGACCCAGGCGATTCTGCCTCTGCGCGGCAAAATTCTGAACGTTGCCAGTGCTTCGTTGGACAAGATTACCCAGAACCAGGAAATCAAAGATATGATTGAGGCGCTGGGCTGCGGGGTTAAGGATAATTACAAAGAAGAAAATCTGCGTTATGAAAAAATCATCATCATGACCGATGCCGATGTCGACGGGGCACATATCGCTTCGCTGCTGATGACTTTCTTTTACCAGCAAATGCCCAAACTGATTGAAAACGGACATTTATATATCGCCACGCCGCCTTTGTACAAAATTGTCGTCGGCAACAAAAACTTTTATGCGCTGGACGATGACGATAAGGATGCAATTCTCAAAAGGGAGGTCAAGGGTAATCAAAAAGTCGAAATCAGCCGTTTTAAAGGTTTGGGCGAAATGAGTGCACAGCAGCTTAAAGAAACCACCATGGACAAGAAAAAACGCCTGCTGCTGAAAGTGCTGATTCCTTCCTGCAATACGGAAGAAGGCAAAGAGGAAGCCTTTGAAACCCGCCGCCAGGTTGAGCGTCTGATGGGCAAAAATCCGGAACTGCGCTTCAAATTTATTATTGAACGCGCTAAGTTCGTTGACGATTTGGATATTTAAGCCGTGATTCGCCGCGCTGTTCCCGCCGATACGGATAAAATAATCTCGCTGTGGCTTAAAGAAACCGCGGCAGCGCATTTTTTCATACCCCGGAGTTATTGGGAGAATAATGCGGAGCTGGTCAAAACCAAACTGCTGCCCGAAGCCGAAACTTTTGTTTTTTGCGACAAACATCAAATTAAGGGTTTTCTTAGTTTGTTGAGTGGCAATTATGTCGGTGCATTGTTTGTCTGCAAAGATTATCAGGGGCAGGGAATAGGCCGCAAACTGATGGAATATGTCCGTCGTCACCGTTCGTCACTGAGCCTCCGCGCTTATGCGCAAAACGAAAAGGCGCTGTGTTTTTATCGCCGTCTCGGCTTCAAAATCGTATCCGAAAATATTGAGGCTCAAACCGGAATCCCGGAGGTTTTGCTGATTTGGAGTCGCGGCAGCATCAGCGGAAACCGTAAGCGTTTTCCCGGAGATTCATAAAGGACAGCCGATGCCGAAAATTTCTGTAATTACCGTTTGCTATAATGAACCGGAGGTCGAACGCACCTGCAACAGCATCTTGGAGCAGACCTGTAAGAATTATGAATGGATTGTCATTGACGGCGGTTCGACCGGAAAATGTATCGAAACACTGCGAAAATTTGCTGATAAAATGACGCTTTTTGTGTCTGAAAAGGATAACGGAATTTATGATGCCATGAACAAAGGTATTCGCAGGGCAAAAGGCGAATATCTCGTTTTTATGAATGCCGGCGATGTCTTCTTTCATTCAGAAGTTCTGCAACTGGTCGAACCATATTTAGACGGCAGAAATGAAATAGTTTACGGCGATACGCAGTATATTAACGAAGACGGTTCTGCCGAAATCATTTCCTGTCTGGATTCTTTGTCGAAAGAGTTCTTTATCGGCAACACGATTAATCATCAATCAGCCTTTATCCGGCGTGATATTTTCGCGCGTTTCGGCGGATATGACGAAAACTTTCCGATTTTTGCCGATGTTGAAAAATGGCTGGTCTGCAAGGAGAACAACTGTTGCTTTAAGCATTTGCCCGTTATTGTGGCCGGTTTTTATCGCACCGGCGTTTCCAGTCGCTTTACCGAGCGTTATTATGCGGAACGTCGCCGTATGTATGAAAAACATTTTTCCGCGGATTGTTTGAAAAAATATCTATAATTCCGGAACAAAAACATAAAAAACTTCGGAAATGTAATATCCCGAATATTCCATACGGCGGTTGTGCCGTTGAATATTTTTGCCGCCCATGCTTTCGTAAAATCGTGCGGCAGAAATATTACCCTCAAGCATATATAAATAGTGAGGAGCATAATTAATCTGTGCCTGATAAGCCGTAAACAGTGCCCGTCCGATTCCCTGCCGCTGTCTGTCGCCTTTGACATAAAGCGCATAGATTTCATAAGCGATTCCGATATCATCGCGAGCCGGTCCCGCCCACAAATAGCCGGCAATACCGTCGTCATCATAGACAAAAAGAGTATATTTGTCATCGTTTATTCGCCGTTGCCAGTCAAGGATTCTCTTTTCATCGGCTTTGCGTGCATTTAAAATTTTATCGGGAAGCAGTTTTTTATAAGTTGATTTCCAGACGGCGGCATCGATTTCCGCAATTTCACGGGCATCATCAAAAGAAGCTTTTCTGACTATAGACATCAACCTGTACCTTCAAATATATCATCATAATTTTAATTGTTGATGCTATTTTCGTCAAAATAAAAAAGCAGGATAAGCCTGCTTTTTATCGTTAATGGTGGAGCTGAAGGGGATCGAACCCTCGACCTATTGATTGCGAACCAATCGCTCTCCCAACTGAGCTACAGCCCCAAAGCGGAACCTTATAAATAAACCGGCTGGGTTGCCGGTTTGAAAAATGGTGGAGCTGAGGGGAATCGAACCCCTGACCTCTTGAATGCCATTCAAGCGCTCTCCCAACTGAGCTACAACCCCGAAAGTCAAACCGAATATATGCAAATAAAATCGGCTTGTCAATATTTTTTCTTTGTTGAAAGCAAAATTTTACCCAAGAAAAAGGACCTGATTTTCAGGTCCTTTTTTTCCGTTACTCGGCCGCTTCCAGATATTGTCCCTCATCTGGGAAAAGATCCATGCCGTAAATACAGCAGTCATCTTTGCGGTCATAATATTCTTTTAGGATTGCCTCCCGTTTAAAACCGCATTTTTCATAAAACTTGCGGGTTGGATAATATTGATCCGTATTGTCAGTTTTCACATACAGCTTTTTGGCATTGCGGTCCTGCAAAATATCAAAGAGTTGTCCAAAAAGCTGGTGACCGATGCCGCAGCCCCGAAAACTGTTCAAAGTCGAAAGCCAGAATACCTCAAAGGTTCCCTCTCTGGCGTCGGGAAGAGAGCCGAAACAAACATAAGCCACGGGATCACCGTTAAATTCGGCGATAATATATTCATAGCCGCAGTCCTTGTTCAGCAAAGCCTTTTCGGCAAGTTTGCGATTGAGTTTAATATCATTGCTGTCAAAAAAACCGGTCGAAGCGGCAATTTTACAGATGGCATCGGGATCGGAGGCTTTAAGTTTTGTTCTGAAAGTAAGCATGGCTACACTCCTTTCAAAACGTTGTTTCCTCCGCAGTCAGAGAAATCCAGGTCGTTCAGACTGGCATAGTTGAAAAGAAAGAAAAGTTTTTTTTGATTAAAATTCGGCCTGTGTATCTCCGAATTTTCATTCAGACTGCATGACGCAGCAGCAGGCGTTACAATACACATAAAAACTCCATAGTTGTTAATACGATGTATGATTTTATCAAAACCATACACATCTAATATGCACCATTTTTTCGGTTTTGACAACACCTGAGGGCGGATATTTTTAGATTTCATAAAAAAACCCCGCCAAAGCGGGGCCTTTCAAAAAAGCAAAAGCTATTTTACATAAATATGAACTTCGGAAGAAGTCGCGTCGGCACTTGTTTTTGCCGTCAGAGCAATGTTGTCGGCGCTTACGCCCATATCGACCATGTCCTGAAAGATTTTGGTCGCGTTATTTTTGGCATTGCCGCTGGAAAGCTGCTTGCCGTTCAACGGGCTGACCGCAACAACTTCAAACATAACGTTTGGCTTGCGGTTTCTTGCGCTGTTTACGGCTCTCTTCAGAGCTTCTTTGTATTGAACGTTTTCCTTATTGAATTTGGCTACAAACAAAGGCTTGCTGCTTATCTCGCCGACATTGGCGTTAAACCCGGTATTCCGGGGCGCGGGAACTCCTGCCAGCGGAACATTGTTAACGCCGTAGCTGCCGATTTTGATTGCGCTGTTCAGGTCAATAATGTAGTTCCTTGCAGTCTGAACATATTGCTGCTGCCGCATAACATCGGTATTTACTTCGCTCAGCAGGCTGTTCATTAAAATCGCGGTCTGATTGGTCTCGTTTTCCAGAACTCTCAACTGCCGATGATCCTCATCAACGGCACCGGATACACCGTAAGCCGATTTGATGGAGTCGAGCAGATATGAGGTCATGGCCGTATCTGAAGCAACACGCGCTGCAAGCTGCGTTAAGGCATCGGTATTGGCGTTCATAATCTGAATATTGTTCTGGGCATTTTGCAACAGGGCAAACATATGCGGGTTTCCGGGTGTCGTGCCGACCTGAAGCTTGGCCTCAATGGTTCCGACGGTTTTATGATATTGCTGGGCATTGGCAATAACCGAAGCTCTGATTTTCTGCAGTTCGGAGTTATGCCGACGGATAGACTCCTGCAACTGAGAAAGTTCATTTCGGAAAGAAACGACTTTTTGCCCGACAAAGGTACCCGTATTACCGCCTTCGGAAATTTCTACCGGTTCAAAATTTGTTGAACCGAGTTCCGGCAGGGCATTGCCGTCAAGATCAACGATGTTGGTGCCGCGGGTTTTGATTTCTTCCTGAGATTCCGAACCGATAAGTGACGGAAACAAAGCGTCTTTGCTGAAAGAGCAGGCACTGATAACCAGCGACAGAGCTGATACCAACGACAATCTGAAAACTGTTTTTTTCATTGAACTAAGGACCTTTTTGAAAACCTGTTATTATCTGATTGCTTTTTACACTTTTATCTTCTTTTGTAAAGACTATTTTGCAAAAAAACAAGCAGGAATTTATATTTATATCGAACTTAACTCAAATTTTAAGTAAAATAGATTAAAATTCTTTTAAATTAATAAAAATAACGCTTGCAAAAAAAAATGAATCGCGTTATTAACATTTCTGTTGTCAAAAGATGCACCCGTAGCTCAATTGGATAGAGCATCTGACTACGGATCAGAAGGTTGTGAGTTCGAACCCCGCCGGGTGCGCCATAAAAAACCCTCCCCACGGAGGGTTTTTTTATGGCGCAGTGCCGTTTTGTTGGCGAGCAAGGGAAGCGGCAGCAACCGCGGCGAGATGTACAAAACAAACGACTGCCGCGCAGTTAAGGCGCAGTGAAACTGCGTCTTATTACGCAGCGGCACGCCCGGCATACCTCCCCACGGAGGGTTTTTTTATGGCGCAGTGCCGTTTTGTTGGCGAGCAAGGGAAGCGGCAGCAACCGCGGCGAGATGTACAAAACAAACGACTGCCGCGCAGTTAAGGCGCAGTGAAACTGCGTCTTATTACGCAGCGGCACGCCCGGCACATCTCCCCAGGGAGGGTTTTTTTATGGCGCAGTGCCGTTTTGTTGGCGAGCAAGGAAAGCGGCAGCGACCGAAACTAAAGCGGTTTAGTCAAGACAGCTTTCGTATATACCCGCGTGAAAATCAGGATTTTTTCAAAATTTTAACTTTTGCCGCAATAAGTCTGGTAATTTCGTCAATATCCTGCTTGCTGACAATATGATAAAGCGGAATTGAAAAAGGTGTAAAGTTGCCGTTATGCTTTTGCAGAAAATTATAATGATAATGAATGTCTTTTTTGGGGTGAAGCGCAAGAATACGATATTTTTTCAGCCCGCAGCGAACGGTTTTTTCTTCGGCAAATTGCACGTCTTTCCAAAACAGCGGCCGGCAGTGATCGATTTTTATGGATACGTCATCAATGACCGCAAGTCTGTGTTTGAGAAGATATTTATATCCCCAGACCAGCCAGGAAAACACGGCCGTTGCAATCAAAACCTGCGTCTGCGGCCAGAACAGCAAGACAGGGCAGCGGAAATTGCAGTAGGCGAGCGTAATGGTCAGTGATGTGTTCAAAATAAACCAGCCGTTGAGCCAGTCAAATTGATAGTAAAAGGTTTTTGCTTTTTTCATGGTTGTTCTGCCTGCAAAATTAATTCTTAATTTTCATTATACCTTTTAGAGTATGCTCTAGGTCAACAAAAATATCTGCGATAAATTATTTTACCCGAAATATTCTGAACAGCCTGTTTTCATGGAGCAGTTCGTAGTTGTCGGGAACGCCCGTCCGGTAAAATTTATTTTCGACATAAAGATCGCCCGACTGCGGCCGTTCCTGATAAATAAGCGGAAATTTCAGAAGATTCCCCTGAGTGTCTGCCGGGCTGTTTGTTTTGAAAACAAAATCCCGGTTCGGAAAATAGTACTTATATGCAGAACGATAACAATCGACGATATAGCTTTCATATTTGCCGCCAAGACTGTCTTTTACAAAAATAGGCTGCGGATCCGGCAGGTGTGAGATAAAGCGGGCGGTATCGGCGTAGGCATCGCCGTTTTGCTTTTGATATAAACAAATGTTTTGTCCTGCGGCCATAATCAGACAGACTGCGCCGAACAGCAATAAAACGGCTTTTTGTTCAACGGCATAAAAAACGATAAAAAGTCCGAACAGACCGGATACAATTGCGTAATAAGCTGCGGTGTTTTCATTATAAATGCCGAGTTTCCAGGCAACAAAAATCAAAATGAACCAGGAACCGGTCAACAGTCCGACCGGCAGGAAAGAAGTTTTTTTGCCGAAGATCAGCGCTGCCGTTGCGCAAAAACAAATAAAAAACTCCAAATAATATTTTTTCCAAACTTCGTTTCCGGTATGTGAGGAAACATAAGCGTTGCTGTCGATTCCCAGTCCGAACAGCAAATAGAGAAACGCAAAGACGGCCATGGAAAAAAACATCATATATTCCGCAGGCAGCAACCTGGCGGTTTTAAACGGATGCAGAAACGATGCCGGTCTGATAATTCCTTTATAGGCCAGATACACAACTTCGGCAGCCAGCAGTCCGGCATAAAACAAAATGACGGTTTCTTTGGTGTATAACGCCAAATTCATTAAGATACAAAACCAGAAAAGAGAAGAAATCTTCGGCTCGGTCAGATATTTTTTCAGCATCAACAGGCTTAAGCAAATGAAAATCAGCATCAGCCGTTCCGGAAAAATCGGATTATTGACCCAGACCAGCGCCGGATAAACGGCTGCCAGCGCCAGCGCATATAATCGCTGCGGTACGGGAATAAAGTCAAACAGACGGTAAAGCAGATATAAAAGCAGCGCGGTTTCGGCCAGAACCATACCGTTTACAATGTAAAAATTGTGGCTGACGGCATAAAACAAATTCAATTCGACATTGCCGAACGGCGAAAACCGAATGTCGGAAATACCGGTGCCCTTGCCCTCAACAAAATTAACCGTTGTACCGATGCTCATCAGGTCAAAATTGGCAAACAAACTCATTTCCTGGGTATAAACGACGGCGCACAACACGACAAATGCGGCAAAAACGGCCGCCAATGCTGCCTTGTGGCCGGGAGCCCGTCGCTCAAAAAGGTAATGCCGCTCGGGAAAAGTCCAAACGGGCGGGCGAGCCCTGATCCACAAAAGCTGTGACAAAACCAGCCCCATAATAACCAGATAAACATACCCCCAGTAACCGTCGAGAAAATAAAAACTGAAGTTGCGCCAGAGCGTCGACAAAATGTCCGGTTCAAACAGCGGGGGTGTAAACATGGCCTTCTCCTTTCTGCCATGTTAACGCCCAAACCCTAAATAATCTTAAACAAAAATCAGAAAAATAACGGATTAATATTTTCCGGCCATAGCTTTGTAAACATAGTTTTCATATTTAATGGTCTGGTATTTTTGGGAGATAAGGTCTTTACGCAAAGAGTTTTCGCTGTAAACGGCCTCGAGATAATCCCTGAATTCGGTTTTGCCGTTGTTGTAGCGGCTTTGATAATAGCGGGTTATCTGCTTGGCATTTTCATAATTTTTTTGCGTATTTTCCAGAATTTCCGCAGCTTTGTCATAAGCAAAATAATAATAAACAACCTCATTCACAGCCTGATTCAATGTGTCTTTAAAATCAAGAGCGGTTATCTGATAATCGGCCTCGGAAATTTTGATGTTGTTTTTAACCCTGTTCCAGTCCAAAAAAGGCAGATCAACGGCAACGCTGCCCAGAATATACGGAAAGTCAAAGGTTGTCCGCGCTTTGTCGGAAGATGTGCCGAGCAATCCTCTTAAGGAAATGCCGGGATACCAGTTTTTGTTTTCGGCCTCCAGATTCTTAAAGGCCTTTTCCAGGCGATACTGGCTGGCCAGCAGATCCGGACGATTCGCCAGTACTGACAACGGAACGTCAAGATTAACGCCGAGATTCTTTTGTTTGAGAATATCCGTATACTGAATATTAAGAGCCTCTTCCTGCCCGATGTTTAAGATGTTTTTCAGGCTGGTTTCCATTTCCTTAAACTGTGTTTCCAGCTCCAGCAGACGGTTTTGTTCGGCAATCAGACTTTGCTTGGCTTCCAGAAATTCCAGATTGTCGGCTTTGCCGTTTTTGTATTTTGTTTCGGTAATGTCCCGGATGTTCTGATAAGCTTTGATGTTTTCCTTGGTAACATCAATGGTGTTTTGCAGATATTCCAGATTAAAATACAAATCGATCACGCTGTTAATCAGGCTCAACCGGGCAGTATCCCGATCCATTACCGTTGCTTTGTATTCAAATTCCTGAGCCGTTCGCAAATCGCGGATTTTACCGTATAAATCGGCCTCATAGCTCAAACCTGTTTCCCCGGAAAAATTGCTTGCGAAATTGTCGCTTCGGTCAATCTGCCGCTGGCCGGAAGCCCCGAGACTGCCGGAAAGGGTAGGGAAAAGGTCAAGCGTTGCCAAATTCAGATTGTATAATTCTTTATTGATGTTAAGAGCCGCTTTGAGATAGTCGGGATTGTTTGCCAGCGCCGTTTCAACCAGCCGGTTCAGTTCGCTGTTGCCGTATTGCTTCCACCATTCGGCATTAGCCTTGTACTTTTCCCGGATTTCTGCGGTATAATTAAGTTCTTCGGCAACGTTCGCCGGTCGTTGCCCGACCGCCGCACAGCCGGCGGCCAGCAGACAGCATAACAAAGATAAATATATCAGGTTCCGTTTCATGTCATTCACTCGCTAAAGCGTCAATGGGGTTAAGGTTAGAAGCGTTTTTCGCCGGCATATAACCGAAAATGATGCCGATGGCCGTTGAACAAACCAAAGCCAGCACAATCGAAGCCGTGGAAAAAATCATGCCGAAATTTTCCGAGAAAGTATTAAAGCCGAAGCCGATGAGCATGGACAGCGTAACCCCCATAAAGCCGCCGACCAGACAAATTAAGATGGCTTCAATCAGAAACTGCTGCAAAATATCAGCCTGTTTGGCACCGATGGCCATGCGGATGCCAATTTCTTTGGTCCTTTCCGTAACCGACACCAGCATAATGTTCATGACGCCGATACCGCCGACAATCAGCGAAATAACCGCAATGCTTGCAATCAGAAGCTTCATGGTGTTGGTTGTGCTTTCGATTGTCTGTTTGATGCTGTCGCTGTTGCGCATAAAGAAGTCTTTTTTGCCGTGCAGAGAGGTCAGAATATGCTCAATGCTTTCTTCCGCCACTTGCGAATTAACCCGGTCGGAAATTTTGACGGTAATTGAGTTTATGTCCGTACTGCCGTTAATTTTGTACATGGCGGTTGTATACGGCGTCCAGATGTTCATTGAGTCGGACATCGGTCCCGGATTTTTATCTTCTTCGGTAACGCCGATGACCTTCAGCGGTTTTTTGTTGAATATGATGATTTTGCCGATAGGATTCGGTTCGTCCGCAAACATTTCTTTGAGCGTGTTGTGGTCAATAACCACAACCGAGGCAATATTATTAACTTCTTCCGGCGTGAAAATGCGTCCTTGGGCGATTTTGCGCCCCTTAACGTCAAAAAAAGACGATCCGACGCCGCTCAACTGAGCCGTCAGCGAATAGTTTTCATATACCAGCGTGCCGCTGGCCGAAACGCTGGGGGTGGAACTGTCAATAAAACTTTGTTTGCCGAGATAGTCCGAGTCGCTGACCTTGAGTGTTTTGACCTTGCCGGAACGCATATCGCCGAAACCTTTTCCCGGCATGATGTCAATGGTGTTTGTGCCCATGGATTTAATCTGTTCCATGATTTTTGCCTGTGAAGCATTGCCGAGTGCAACGACGGATACGACCGAAGCAATACCGATAATAATACCCAGCATAGTCAGTAGTGAGCGCATTTTGTTGGCCAAAATGGCATGCAACGACATTTTCAGCGATTCGGCAAAACTGTATTTGAATGCGTCAAGTTTGCTTCTTTTGATGTCTTTTACGGCATCTTTGATTTCATAAAATTCAGAAGCTTTTCTTGTGTCGGCCACGATTTCGCCGTCTTTGATTTCAATAATCCGGCTGGCCTGTGCGGCAATATGGCTGTCATGCGTAACCAGGATAATGGTATGCCCCTGTTTATGCAGATTTTTGATAATATCCATGACCATTTCACCGCTTTTGGAATCCAAAGCGCCGGTCGGTTCGTCGGCAAGAATGATCTCGCCGCCGTTCATAAGCGCCCGGGCAATACTCACGCGCTGTTGCTGGCCGCCGGAAAGTTCGTTCGGCCGGTTGCCGAGTTTGCCGCCCAAATCCAGTTTTTTCAGCAGTTCAATCGAGCGTTTGTTTCGCTCGCCTGCGCCAAGTCCGAGATAAATTGCGGGCAGAGCCGCGTTTTCAACGGCATTAAGGCTGCTGAGCAGGTTATAACGCTGAAAGATGAAGCCGAAAGTTTTGCAGCGCAGTTCGGCCAGCTGGTCTTTTCCCATTTTCCCGACTTCGACATTGTTGATTTTATAAGAACCAGAAGTTGGCACGTCCAGACAACCGATAATGTTCATCAGGGTTGATTTACCGGAACCGGACTGGCCGATAATGGCGACAAAGTCACCTTTTTCGACAGAGAGATTGATTCCTTTCAGCACATGAACCCGGTTTTTTTCATGTCCGAAAAACTTATGAATATTTTTCAGCTCAATGATATTCATGGCTAAAATCCTCTCGGGCCTCTCATGTTTGAGAGCTTGTCGGAGATTTCGGCCGAAGACATATGGGCAAGAATAATTTCATCGCCCTCGGAAACGCCCTCTTTGACCTCAATGTTCAAACCGTCCGACACGCCGGTAACGATTGTTCGCTGCTGAACGCCTTTGTCGGTCAGAATCTCGACATATTTTTGCGAACCGTTGTTTTTCACGGCCGTAACCGGAATTGTCAGCACGTTTTCGGCATTTTCGACATATATCACGTTTTGCGTCGTCATGCCAATTCTGAGTTTGCCGTCATCATTGGGCACAATCAATCGACCGTAATAGTAAATGGCTTCGCTGGAGTCAACGACTTCGGTATATTCGTTATTGGTGAGCAGTGTCAGGCCGGGGTCAATGGATTGCAGCGTTGTTTCAAAAACGTCGTTCAAATCGGCCAGAATCGAATAAGTTACTTTAACCCCCGGTTTTATATTGCTGATATCGCCTTCTGAAATTTCAATCAGAATTTCCATGCGGGTCAGGTCGGCAATCTGAACAATGGCCGGCGTATCCATGGCCGCGTTAATTGTCTGTCCTTGTTTGACCGGAATGGAAACAATGGTACCGTCCAGCGGCGCCGTAATTTTGGTATATCCCAGGTTTGTTTCGGCTGTGCTGAGAGAAATCTCCGTCTCTTTGATTGTCGATTCAAGCTCGGTAACCTTTGACTTTGCCGTTTCATAGGTATCTTCCGCATTTTCCAGGTCTTCCGCCGACGCTGCGTTGCGCTTCTTCAGCGTTTGCATTCTTTTATACTGCTTTTCGGCGATTTTCAAAGAAACCTGAGCAGCTTGCAGCTGAGCTTTGTAGCTGTCCAGTTTGGCCTTGTTTATATCTACGTCGTTTTGCTGGGTCGTGGAATCAATTTCGGCAATCATATCGCCTTTCTTTACCTCTTGTCCGATGGAAACATAGAGTTTTTCAATCTTCCCGGATACCTGCGCACCGACCGTAACCAATTCAATGGCGCGAACTTCGCCGGTGGCGTTAACGACTTTCTCCACGTTTTGTCGCTTTACCTGTTCGGTAATATAAGCAATCTCATCGCCGGAAGAGTGAACTGAAAAGAACAAAGCTCCGCCGACAAAAACAATCAGAAGATAAAAGATAAATTTTTTATAGTTTTTAAGGTTCTTCATTGTTTTTTACTCTGTTTGTTACAAATTTTAGCTCCGTATATATTTATAAACGGAGCATAAAAACAAAAAGTTCAAAATTTTTTTAAGAAATTTTACATTCCGAGGTGCTGATTCAGCTTTAAGACATTAACAATGGCAAAAATCGTCCAAAACTCCTCAAAAACTTTTTCAAACTTTGCCTGATTGAGGTTCGTTTCAAAAAAGGAAAAAGCCTCAAACATATCTTCGAGGGTTTCAATAAGGAGCAAAATTTTGTTGTTATAAAAGCTCATTTCGATTTGCTTTCCGGCATAAAGTTCTTTGAGCTTGAGGATTCTTTCCATAAAGCCGGTGGTCAAAATATAGCGCGCCTCAACTTGGTTGGAGGAATAAACCTCAAACTGCTTTTCAAAAACAACATCTTCTAAGGTTACGCGTTCCATACCGTCAAAACTTGTAAATTTGTTAAAAAGACCTTCATCTTTCAAAACAATAGTATGCCCGTCAAACTTTTTATTCATATCCATCTCAACGGCGATTCCCTGAAACACCGTTTCATTATACCTTTGCCCTTTTGAAGTTCTACGAACCTCGGTTAATTTTTGCTCATAAACACTAATCCCGACATCTTTATATCTTCCGAAGAAACAATCGTCCGCTTCATAATTATCATATTTGGGAAAGATTAAGCTCTTTTCCATCAGCCCAGGGCTCATCTCTTGCCCGTATTTATAGCTAAAGTTATCAAAAAAGCTGATAAAATCGCCCATAATATCGTTTTTGATTTCTTTTTTATATTTTGCGAAAGGTCCCCGTAAAATGAAAGCCCCTATGGCACAGGCGGCAAATCCAATATTAAAAATAAAATCTTCTTCTAAACCATATTTTTCTTGCGCCCAATAAACACCAAAAATAAGGCAAGGAGCGGCAATAACCGCAATAGCCACCAATCGCCAAAAATTCTTGACACACTGCCGCCTAAAGTCCTCTTTTTGCTGCAATTTCGGAACTAACACATTGTTATAATGCGCTACAAATTTTTCCTTTAGGTCTTTATACTGCAAGACCTCTTCATCAGAGAGTTTCATCATTTCATAAACTTACTCACGTCAATACGTTCTTTTGCCGCCTCTTCAACTTCAAAGAAGGGCATGTCCGCTTTCACACCGACCATAGAGGCCACAATGTTTCCGGGGAAAATTTCTGCTGTGTTTTTCAGGTCATTGACGCTGGCATTGTAGAAACGGCGCGCAGCGGCAATATGCTCTTCCACTTCGTTAAAACTTTGCATAGCCTGCAACATTGTCTGATTAGATTTCAAATCTGGATAATTTTCGACTGAGATTAAAAAATCTTTCATTTTGGCATCAAGCTCACCGGAAAGTTTCATAGCTTCCTGCGGATTATCCTTAAAACTGTTTTTCATGGCTTCCGTGCGCAAACGAACAATCTCTGTCATCAAAGATTTTTCATGCGTCATAAATTTTTCAGCCATTTGCAATAAGTTAGGGATGAGGTCATAACGTTTTTTGAGCTGAACATCAATACCGGAGGAGGCCTCCTTAACTTTATTCCGCTTTTTAATGAGCGAAACATATAAACCGTAAAAAACAAGAACAACCAGAACTGCAATAATTCCGAGAGTAACAGACATCTTTATCCCTTTCAAAAAGTTAATCTGCAGGCATAATACCCCGATTCAATTAAAAAAAGCTAAAGCTATTGAGGAAAAATAGATATCCCCCAGTAAACTGGGGGTTCTATAACAGCTACAAACCTTACGGTTTGACCACGCTCGTTGGCGTGGAGCGGTGTTGTTCCAACACCTTGGCATTCAGCCCCGAGTAAACTCGGGGTTTTCTGTAAGGCAACTAATAAAAAAAAGACGCTATCGTCTAGCGTCTTCTTAATCAAAATGGCGAAGCTGCAAGAATTAGAGAACAGAACACCTAGCATAATACTCCTAATTTTTACCCTTTTATGGTCGGGTTCTGCGCTGCTGGTACAAATTCCGCAATTTATAGAACAATATATTCAAAACACAAAAATATCGCCATATATTGTGTTTTATCTTTAACTTTCTTTTGCTAAAAGTTAAACTTAATTGCATATCTTTAACTTTTCTTCTTGATTTGTTAAAGTCAGATGTTATCATATACTTATAAATTTTATCAAAGAGAGGTCATATGCAAAGAGGCATCCAAGGCAAATTGATTAAATGCTCCTTAAGCTCCGAAAGCTATCAGGCATATGTTCCGAATACCCTGCCGCCCAAACCGGTTATTGATTTGGAAGTCGTCTCTCCTTTGCTGGAAAAAGCTAATCAAGCGATTGGTGCTTTAAATGGGGTTATCTCAACCGTTCCTAATCCGGCGGTTATCAATTATATGTATGTTCGGAAAGAAGCTCTGTTGTCTTCTCAAATAGAAGGAACGCAATCTACCTTGGATGATTTATTAAAATATGAAGCGCAGCAGACACAAGGAATCCCTGTAGCTGATGCTTCAGAAGTATCATCATATGTTGCCGCTCTGAATTATGGTATTGAGAGGATTAACGCAGGTTTTCCCCTGTCTCTGCGATTAATTAAAGAAATCCACGCAATATTACTCAAAAACTCTCGCGGTAAAACCAAACTACCGGGAGAGTTCCGTTCTTCTCAAAACTGGATTGGCGGTACCAGACCAGGTAATGCGAGATTTGTTCCTTGTCCTCCTGATAAATTGATGGAGGTTTTAGGACAATTGGAAATTTTTATGAACGAAGATGATAATATCCCTACATTGCTTAAAGCAGCCATGATTCATGTGCAGTTTGAAACCATTCACCCTTTTTTAGATGGTAATGGTCGATTAGGACGTCTGCTGATAACATTCTTTTTATGCGTAAAAGAAGTTTTGAAATCACCATTTCTTTATTTAAGCTTGTTCTTTAAGAAAAACCGCGCATTATATTACGAATATCTTAACAATGTCCGTTATGACGGCGATTGGGAAGGCTGGTTTAATTTCTTCTTAGAGGGAATTATTGAGACTTCTAACGATGCCAAAGAGACGATTCTCAAAATCCAAAAACTTTTTGCTGAAGATGAGAATAAGCTGCAGGATTTAGGACGGGCTCATCCCTCTGCATTAGAAATTTTACAGCAATTTGAACAAAAGCCGATTTTAACCGTTGCCGAGATTGAAAAGAAAATTACGCTTGCCCGTCCGACGATTATCAGCTCAATCAACCGTCTCATTAAGCTCGGAATAATTACCAATACCTCTGAGAAAAAATGGGGACAGACTTACGCTTATACCAGCTATATTGATTTGCTTTCGCCTGAAAGCAATCCATTATAACCTCGCTGAAATGACTTTGCAAAAATCGACATTGTATGTAACTGCCTTAAATTTTGCATTTTTTAACATAAAACGAGCTTACCATAGTCATTTCGGCAAAGTCAACCGCCGGCAAAGCCCGTGTTTCCGCCGGATACGAAAAAAGACGCTGCAAACGAGCGTCTTCTTAATTAAAATGGCGGAGAGAGGGGGATTCGAACCCCCGGTACGCTGTTGGCGTACACACGCTTTCCAAGCGTGCACCTTAAGCCACTCGGACATCTCTCCAAAAGGTAATCTCCTTTTAATCTATTATCAGAATTTTGCAAGAGTTATTTTCATTTTTAATCTCAAAAATTTTTATCCGGGTTAATTTTTTTGACTATTTTGCTTCGTTCCGTTAATCCTGACAACAGAACATGTAATGTCCGTATGGTTACATGTTTCAGCGCCTGATAAGGTGCGGGCTGTCAGAAGCCTCATGCTCACACGGTGCATAAGGGTTTATTGCATCGATAAATATCGTGCATATTTCTGTATGCGCCGTTCATATATAGATTTCCTTGGACGATTCGGCCGGGAGCTTTAAGCGTATGTCCAAAACCGGTCTGCGGTTAAAAGGCTTAAAGAGTCATGTTGTGAGCGTGATTTCTGAACTCCCCGGCCACCTTATTGAGGTGGTCTTTGTTTTATCTCAGGGGAGTTTGTTATGACTGATCAACCTTTAATATCCGTTGTCGTTCCGGTTTACAATACAGAAAAATACCTTTCCGGTTGCTTGGACAGTCTGTTGGCTCAAACGGAAAAAAATATTGAAATTCTTGCCGTCGATGACGGCTCGTCAGATGACAGTCCGGATATCTTGCAGCGTTATTTTCTCGACTGCGGGAAATTTTGTCGCCGCTTCGGGAAAATTTAAAAGATTTCGGATTACTTGCCCTGGCAGCCGATGGAAAAGAACGAACGTTTTTGCGGAATGTCGGTTCATACAATATGAGCGGCACCGTTAAAATTAAATTGCTCGGGATAACGTGGTTTAAGATAAAAGATAAAGCAAACGGACGAACCTATTACTTTGCCGGCTTGCCCGTTTTCAAAACCGTGCGTGTCGGGCAACGTCGCCGCCGATATGTTTTGGGCCTGAGAATATGGTAATACGTTTTTTTTATTTCTTTCGCGAACCGTAACCCGTGCCGATTTTGCGTCCGATGGCCTCGATTCGCATACCAAAATTTGTTTTGGAATACAGCGGTGTTTCATTTAAGGCCGCCTTGCCCGGATAAAGCTGGTAAAGTTGACGGTATTCACCCTCGGTAACATTCGGCATAATCACGTTTGCGCCGCATTGCAGCGCAATAATGCGGCCGTCCGGATGCAGGGTTTCCATTGCGGTTGTTGCCGGAATGTTAATGTCGGGAAGTAACAGGCGCATAACGGCCATTGTCCTGAGCGAGAGGTTAAAAGCGCGTCCTTTTTCATTTTTGAGAGGCGTGTCCGGATGCGGAATAAACGGACCGATTCCCGCCATGTCGATATTCATCTCTTTCAGAAAAATCAGATCATCGGCAATCGATTCCATGGTTTGTCCGGGCAGGCCGACCATAATTCCCGACCCGACCTCATAACCGAGTTTGCCCAGATTTACCAGACATTGTTTTCTCGCTTCCCAGCTCATGTCCGGATCAAGCCGATGGTAAAGATCCTTGTCGGTCGTTTCAATCCGGATAAGATAGCGATCGGCGCCGGCCTCTTTGTAGGTGGCATATTCTTCAAAAGTTTTTTCACCAATGCTTAGGGTAATGGCAACGTCAAATTTTTTGATTTCACTGATAATTTCTTTGAGTCTTTCCGGTGTAAACCACAAATCTTCGCCCGATTGCATGACAATGGTTTTAAAACCGTAATCATGCGCTGCGCGTGAAGCCAGCCCGACAATCTCTTCCGGACTCATTCGATACCGTTTGATTTTTAAGTTGTCCCGACGCAGGCCGCAGTAAAGACAGTTGTTTTTACAAATATTCGAAAATTCAATCAGCCCGCGCAAATGAACTTCGTCGCCGACAAATTTTCTGCGAACTTCATCAGCCGTCGAAAACAGTTCTTTTTCATATTTGTCGTCACGAAGCAGAGCAATGATTTGCTCTTTGCTCAAAACATGTGTATCCGCAGCGCATTGCAAAAAATTGGAATCAGACATTTTCTTTTTCCAGTTTCAAAAGCATTTCTTTAATTTTCAAACCGCCGGCATATCCGGTCATTGAGCCGTTGCAGCCGATAACCCGGTGACAGGGTATGATGATTGCAATCGGATTACGGTTGTTGGCAAGGCCGACGGCCCGATATCCCCGCGGCGAGCCGGCTTCTGTGGCAATTTGTTTGTATGAGCGGGTTTCCCCGTAAGGAATATGCCCGAGTGTCTGCCAGACTCTTTTTTGAAAATCGGTTCCTTCCGGTGCCAGCGGCAGAGTAAATTCTTTTCTTTTAGCGTTAAAAAATTCACAAAGTTGTTTATAGGCCTGATGTATCAAAGGCGTTTCCGTCTCAACCGCCATGCCGGAATATTTGGGATTATCTTGAAATGAAACCGCTTTCAGAGCATATTCGTCTGCCGCGATATAAAGTCTGCCGACCGGCGTTTGGTCATAATGGAAACCGTAAATCATTTTAACCCTTTCTTTTCTTTGCAAAACATCTAAACAAGTTTCACATTGTTTGTCAACGCCGAAGCCTTTTCTGCTTCATGCGGCAGTATAAAAAAACGGCATACCTTTGGGAAAAGGCCTGCCGCTGTTTGATAAAAGTTTTATTTTTAAAGTTTGTTCAGCCAGTCGGTAATCTTATTATCGACGGCATCGTCATATTTTTTAGGCAGATTATTGAATGATGCGCCTTTCAGAATTTCCGCATTTTGAGCCTTGGCGGCAAAATCGTCAAAATAGGTGCCGAAATTGCTGCCCTGTGTTGAAAACGGAACCACTTTCTTGCCCTTAAAATTATATGTTTTCAAAAATTCCAAAACCGGTGTCGCCGCCGTATACCACCAGATCGGGGCACCGACAAAAATTGTGTCATATGCGGAAGCATCGGGCAAATTTCCCTCAATCGCCGGATATTCGCCGGATTTCAACTGCTTTCTGGCATTAAGCGAAAAGAAGAGGCCTTGTTTTAAGGGTTCTTTTGTCTTGATTTCATAAACTTCGGCGTCGGTCAGCAGGGAGATTCTGTCGGCAATGTCTTTTGTATGTCCGCTCAGAGAATAATAAATAACCAGTGTTTTGCCAAGGGTATTATGATAACCGATTTTAGGCCCTGCAAATTGTGCCATTTCGGCCTTGTTTCTGGCCGAAACCCGATAAAGATGGATTCCTCCCGCAATCAGAGCCAAAACCGCAATCGCCAGCAGAATGTAAAGAATATATTTCAGCATAGTTTTTTCCTTCCATGATTAACCGATGAGAACAATTCAATCACAAAACTCCTAATAAGGATTTAACAAACAACTATAACAGTTTTTTTAGTTTTTCATAAGCAGGTGTATTTGAAATACAAAATACAGAAGAAAGCGCTCTGTTATAGTGATCTGTTGCCGATTTCATCAAAAAATCAGGTGACGTGTCTCCATCATTATAAAGTTTTTGAAATTGAGCAAGTTTCAATAAAGCTTCTTCTTTATTTTTTTGCAAAATCTCTTGGATATTTTTATCTGGATCTTTTTGAGCAATAGAGCAAAGAATTGATGAAATATGAAATTGAGTTGCATTAATTTTATCAATTCTATTTAGGTGTATTGCCTCTTTCATTTTGCTTCTTGCATCTTCAGAAATGACAACCATTTCATAAAAAGTGTTTATTGCATTAAAATTTTCAATATCAATTTTTCCTATAAATAAGTTTCTAATTTTATACCATTCCAACGTTTGATATAAAGGAGCTGTTTTATAAATTTCTTCGGGAAGAAGAGTAAGTTTTAAATTATTTAAAGCCTTTTCAATATTATCTATTTCTAATTTAACCATTGCTGCAGCATTTTTTAATTCATCTTTCTTTTGAAAATAATATATGCCGAATGCAAAAGAACCTACTAGAATCATAATTAAAGTTTGAAACAAATTTCCGTTAAAAAAATCATACATAAGAGTTCTCCTAATTTATTTTCCTAATAATAAATTAGTTGAAAAAGAAGAGCAATAAATAATAAGGGTGTAATAACATTCTTTCGGAGGGTTTATGTGGCGTCCCCGAGAGAATGGCTAAGAAAAAATATGATACAGACATCATATTTTTTTTCTGCAACATCTTGGCTATCTTAATTTTGCAAGGGAAGTGACAACGACCGCGGCAAAAGCTAGATACCCAAGGGATAGTCCTCTCCGGACGAAAAAAAGCCCCTTTTCAGAGGGGCTTTTATGGCGTCCCCGAGAGAAATGCTAAGAAAGAACAACCGTTGCTCCGGTTGTTCTTTTCTGCAAATTCTTGGAATATCTTGTTGAGCACGGCTGAATACAGCCGAGCCGAAACTAGATGCCCAAGTGATAGTCCTCTCCGGACGAACAAAACCCGCCAGTCAGGCGGGTTTATGTGGCGTCCCCGAGAGAAATGCTAAGAAAGAACAACCGTTGCTCCGGTTGTTCTTTTCTGCAAATTCTTGGAACATCTTGTTGAGCACGGCTGAATACAGCCGAGCCGAAACTAGATGCCCAAGTGATAGTCCTCTCCGGACGAACAAAAC
>CALXTV010000023.1 GCA_944391505.1 uncultured Alphaproteobacteria bacterium
ATGACAGCGAAGTTGATACACCCGGTAGCGATGAACGAAGGACTTCGATTTGCGATCCGCGAAGGCGGACGTACGGTCGGAGCCGGGGTTGTATCGAAGATTTTGAAGTAATCGATAGAAACAATAAAAAAATAATAAAACAATAAAAATAATAATAACAAAATCAGACGGAAAGGGCTCTCATTCAGAGCCCTTTCTGCGTGTGGGGTCTGTTCAAAAGAGTTTGGAAGACTCTTCTTGACTCTTTCGTTAATAATGTGTTAATTTATAAGCAGTTTTAGAATTTATGACAGAATTTTCGCGATGTTTAAGCAAATAATAAAAACAAACAGCTCTTGTAACGACAAATGCTTATTAAGCATCGGTTCAGCGGCCTCTAAAGAATAGAGGCCGCTTCTCTTTTTGGCAAAAGAAAGGAGAAATTATGAGTGATAAGAAAATCGCCAAAATTTATTATGATGCCCAAGTCTTTCTGACCAAAACCGGGGAGTTGTACGGTTATACCATTCAGAGTAACGGCAAGCCCCGCTGTGATAAGCTGAGTGCTCAGCAGAAAATTGCTTTTTGGGAAGGTCGCCATGTTTACGATGAGCGAAAACTAACCGTTTGGAGCCCGGTTGCCAATGTGTCCGGTCCGATGCAATGCGCCGAAATCAAATATTTGCGGGGGCGGAGCCGCTGAATTAAGATATTTTATCCAGAATATCGCTAATTGATTTGTAGTTGTCCGGTTTGTGCTGTTTTTCCAGCAGCGGTTTGGAAAGTTCATGCAGATAAACCAGAGAGAACAGCCTGATGGAAGGAGTCAGACCCAGTTTCGGATCTTTGCGGCTTTCGATCATTTCGAGAAGCATTTTGCGGTTTATCCGTTCTCTTTTGCAAATATCTTTCAATGCTTCCCACTCATTTTTACATAAACGCATGGTGGTTTTGCGCTTGTGGATGGTGATAACTCTACTGTTTAATTCTGTCATTTTCTTACAATTTTATTCTCTTATATAAGCTTATATTTGTTTAGCATATACAAAACTCTTCAGCTTTTCAATCAAAAATATTTAGGCAGCAATAATAACTCTTTTTAATATATAACAGGTTATATGTTATGATGACCTGAATTTAAAAATTTTGTCAACCTGACTCAAACAGAGTCTGGCAAAGCGATTCAGAGGTATAAAAAAATCAAAAAAATGTGTTTTTTTGCTTGCATATTAGACTCACTTATGTTACAAGGTGCTCACGATAATTGTTTGGGGAAGCAATCTTCCCAGCGATGAAAATATAAAACATACCGCAGCACCTATGCAAAGCACGTGCTGCAGAGTTTAACATTTAGATGGCAGGTTTGGCTTTCGGGCTGGATTTTGCCGTCTAGTTATAGGAAAAGTATTTGAAATGATGGATACACAGAATATCAGAATTCGCCTCAAGGCTTTTGACCACCGTTTGCTTGACTTGTCTACCAAAGAGATCGTGCATACGGCCAAAAGAACCGGGGCAAATGTCAGAGGACCTATTCCTCTTCCCACAAGAATCGAGAAATTTACGGTTAACCGTTCTCCGCATGTTAACAAAAAGTCCCGTGAGCAGTTCGAAATCCGTACTCACAAGAGACTTCTCGATATCGTTGATCCGACACCGCAGACCGTTGATGCCCTGATGAAGCTGGATTTGGCTGCCGGTGTTAATGTAGAGATTAAGCTCTAAAATTTGATATAACAATGTTGGCTGTTTGAAATATGATCAGTCAACCAATTGAAAAGGAAAAAAATAAATGCGTACGGGTCTAATTGCAAAAAAGCTTGGAATGTCCCGCATCTTTGAAGCCGACGGAACTCATGTTCCGGTAACGGTTCTGAGTGTTGACGGTCTCCAGGTTGTTGCTGTTAAAACTCAGGAGAAAGACGGATACAATGCCGTACAGCTTGGTACCGGCGCCGTAAAGGCCAAAAATGTATCCAAGCCGCTGAAAGGACATTTTGCAAAAGCTAATGTCGAGCCGAAACAGAAACTGGGTGAGTTCAGAGTAACTGAAGACTGCCTGCTGTCTGTCGGTAACGAATTGTCTGTAGAACATTTTGTTCCCGGTCAGTATGTTGACGTTTGTGCAACATCTATCGGTAAGGGTTTCGCCGGTGTTATGAAGCGTCATAACTTTGCCGGTTTGGAAGCTTCTCACGGTGTTTCGATTTCTCACCGTTCTCATGGTTCTACGGGCCAGAGACAGGATCCCGGTAAAGTATTCAAAGGCAAAAAAATGGCCGGACATATGGGTGATGAACGCGTAACCGTTCAGAATCTGAAAGTTGTTGCCATTGATGCAGCCAAAGGGCTGATTATGGTTAAGGGCGGCGTTCCGGGCTGCGAAAATGCCTGGGTTCGTATTACCGATGCCGTTAAAAAGGCCGGTAATGTTACCCTGCCGATGCCTGCCGGTTTGAAGAAAGTTGATGAACCTGTTGCAGTTAAAGCGGAAGCCGAAGCTCCTGCTGACAATGCATAAGCTATAAGGATTGAAAATTATGAAACAGGACATCTTAAGTTTAGTAGATAACAAAAACGTCGGTACAATCGAGCTGAACGAATCGATCTTCGGTTTGGAAGTTCGTGCCGATATTTTGCACCGTGTTGTAAACTGGCAATTGGCCAGATTGCAGACTGGCAACCACAAGACCAAAGGCCGTTCCGAGGTTGCTCTGACACCGGCAAAGCCGTTTAAGCAGAAAGGCAGCGGTAATGCTCGTCAGGGTTCCCGCAAAGGCACGCAGTTCCGTAAGGGTGGCGTCGTTTTCGGTCCGGTTGTTCGTGACCAGTCTCACGATTTGACCAAAAAGTTCAGAAAACTCGGTTTGAAGACCGCTCTCTCGGCAAAAGCCAAAGAGGGCAACCTGGTCGTTGTTGACGAGGCAAAATTGTCAGCCCCCAAGACGAAAGATCTGAAAACCAGACTTGACGCCTGCGGATTGAAAAATTGTCTGTTCATCGACGGTAAGGAAGTTGATGTCAATTTTGCACTGGCCAGCCGTAATATCGAAGGCGTAGACGTTCTTCCGACAATCGGTGCCAATGTTTATGACATCTTGAGAAAGGACAAACTGGTATTGACCAAAGATGCGGTTGCTTGCTTGGAGGAGAGACTGAAATGGTAAAATCTAACAAATCAAACAATGTTTCCGCAAAAATGTACGATACGCTGGTTCGTCCGGTAATTACCGAAAAATCTATGCTGTCGTCCGAAGCCGGCAAGGTAACTTTTCTGGTTCCTCTGTCTGCGACCAAAGACGAAGTTAAGGCAGCCGTTGAGACTATTTTCAACGTAAAGGTAAATAAGGTAAATACTATTCGTCAGTTCGGTAAGGAAAAACGCTTCAGAGGTTATGTCGGACAGCGTTCCGATTTCAAGAAGGCAGTTGTTACGCTTGCCGAAGGTCAAAATATTGATGTTACAACAGGAATATAAGACATGGCTTTGAAAAACTATAAGCCCACATCTCCGGGACTTCGTCAGCTTGTTATCGTTGACAGAAGCGAACTTTATAAGGGCGCTCCTGAAAAGTCTCTGACAATCGGTCTTACTAAGTCCGGTGGGCGTGATAATTTCGGACACGTTACAAGCCGTAAAATCGGCGGCGGTCATAAGCGCAAACTGCGTATTATCGACTTTAAACGTAATAAATTCGGTTGTGAGGCAACTGTCGAGAGAATCGAATATGATCCTAACCGTTCATCTTTCATTGCTTTAATCAGTTATGAAGATGGCGAAAAGGCTTATATCCTGGCTCCGCAGAGACTGAAAGCCGGCGATAAAGTTATTTCGGCCGAAAGAGCTGATATTAAGCCGGGTAATGCTATGCCTTTGAAGAATATGCCGGTCGGTACGATTATTCATAACATTGAGCTCAAGGCAGGTAAGGGCGGACAGTTGGTTCGTTCGGCCGGCTGTTATGCTCAGGTTGTCGGTAAAGACGCCGGTTATGCTCAGCTGAAACTCAGCTCGGGCGAATTGAGAATCGTTCGTGAAGAGTGTTTGGCTACTGTGGGCGCGGTTTCCAATCCGGATAACCAGAACAGATCGCTCGGCAAAGCCGGACGTTCCCGTTGGCTGGGTATCAGACCGGTCAGCCGCGGTGTTGCCATGAACCCTGTCGATCACCCGCACGGTGGTGGTGAAGGCCGTACTTCCGGCGGTCGCCATCCGGTTACACCATGGGGTAAACCGACCAAGGGCGCCAAGACTCGTTCCAACAAGAAGACGGATCGCTTTATTATGCGTTCTCGTCATGAAAACAAAAAGAAATAAGGAGATAAGCTAATGACACGTTCCGTATGGAAAGGACCTTTTGTTGACGGCTATCTTCTGAAGAAAGCTGATGCTGCCAGAGCTTCCGGTCGTAATGAAGTAATTAAAATCTGGTCTCGTCGTTCAACCATGTTGCCGCAGTTTGTCGGCCTGACTTTCGGTGTTCACAACGGTCACAAGTTTATTCCGGTTTTGGTTACCGAAGACATGGTCGGTCACAAGTTTGGTGAGTTCGCTCCGACCCGTACTTTCTACGGTCACGCAGCGGATAAGAAGGCTAAGAGAGGTTAATTATGGGAAAAACTAAAGATACAAGAAGAGTAGAAGCCAATCAGGCTATGGCTGTATGCCACTCTATCCGTACCAGCCCGCGTAAACTGAACTTAGTCGCTCAGACCATTCGCGGATTGAATGCTGAAAAAGCCGTTGCCGAACTCAGCTTCTCAAAGAAGAGAATTGCCAAAGTTGTTTTGGCCGTATTGCAGTCAGCAATCGCCAATGCTGAAAACAACCATCAGTTAAATATTGACAAGCTGTTCGTCAGCGAGGCTTTTGTCGGTAAAGGTTTAGTAATGAAACGTATGCACGCACGCGGTCGCGGTCGCGGAGCCCGGGTTCTGAAACCCTTCTCCAACCTGACTGTTGTCGTCACCGAGCGTGGGGAGTAAGTTAATGGGACAGAAAGTAAATCCTACAGGTCTTCGTTTAGGTGTTAACCGCACTTGGGATTCCCGTTGGTATGCAGATGATAAGTTCACTGACTACCTCCACGAGGATCTGAAAATTAAAGAGTTCTTGAAAGAGAAACTGGCTCAGGCCGGTGTCAGCAGAATCGTTATTGAACGTCCTGCGAAGAAGGCCAGAGTTACAATTCATTCTGCAAGACCGGGTGTTGTTATCGGTAAAAAAGGTCAGGATATTGAACTTTTGAGAAAAGAAATTCAGAAGATGACCGATTCCGAGGTACAACTGAATATTCTGGAAGTCAGAAAACCTGAGCTGGATGCACAGCTTGTTGCCGATTCCGTCGCGCAGCAGCTGGAACGCCGCGTTGCTTTCCGCCGCGCCATGAAACGCGTTATGCAGTCGGCTCTTCGTTTAGGTGCAGAAGGTATTAAGGTCAGCTGTTCGGGTCGTCTCGGCGGTGCCGAAATCGCAAGAACCGAATATTATCGCGAAGGCCGTGTTCCTTTGCACACCTTGCGCGCTGACATTGACTACGCAACCTCTACGGCTCACACAACTTATGGCGCCTGCGGCGTAAAAGTCTGGATTTATAAGGGCGAAATTATGGCTCATGATCCGATGGCGCAGGACAAGAAGTTGGCTGAACAGAAATAATTATTTGAGGTTAGAATAAGATGTTAAGTCCTAAAAGATTAAAGTTCCGCAAGATGCACAAAGGCCGTATCCACGGCCTTGCAAAAGGCGGTTCTGAATTGAGTTTTGGTTCATATGGATTGAAAGCTCTGACCCCGGATCGCATTACGGCCCGCCAGATTGAGGCTGCCCGTCGTGCCATTACCCGTGAAATGAAAAGAGCCGGAAGATTGTGGATCAGAATTTTCCCTGATGTTCCTGTATCTGATAAACCTGCCGAAGTTCGTATGGGTAAAGGTAAAGGTTCTATTGAGTATTGGTGCGCAAGAGTGCATCCGGGCCGCATTATGTTTGAGGCTGACGGTATTGATGAAGAAACCGCCCGCAATGCATTTGCTCTCGGTGCCGCCAAACTGCCGATTAAGACAAAGTTTGTCATGCGCCGTAATTCCGATAAGGGAGAAGCATAATGGTAAAAACTAAAGATTTGCGTGCGATGACGATTGACGAATTGGAGGCTAAACTGCTTGAAAACAAAAAAGAACAGTTTAACCTGAGAATTCAACAATCTACTGGACAATTATCGAATACTGCGGTAATAAGAAAAGTCCGTCGTGAAATTGCAAAAATCAACACGCTCATTGCCGAGCGCAAGAAGAATAACTAGGAGACTGAAATATGCCTAAAAGAATTCTTCAAGGTGTTGTTGTTAGTGATAAGCAGGATAAGACCGTCGTTGTCAGTGTAGAGCGTCAGGTTATGCACCCTGTTTACAAAAAGTTCGTTAAGAGAAGCAAAAAATATGCGGCTCATGATGAAAACAACCAGTTCAAAGTCGGGGATATTGTCCGGATTGAAGAATCCAAACCTTATTCCAAGACAAAGTGTTGGACTGTAATCGTTGATAACGCCTAGAAAAGAAGGAAGTAAAAAATGATACAGATGCAAACCAACCTGGATGTCGCAGATAATTCAGGCGCACGTCAGGTGCAGTGCATTAAGGTTCTTGGCGGGTCCAAGAGAATGCATGCTTCTGTGGGTGATGTAATTGTCGTTTCTATTAAAGACGCCATGCCGAAAGGCCGCGTTAAGAAAGGCGATGTTCATAAAGCTGTAATTGTTCGCACGGCCAGCGATATCAGACGCAAAGACGGATCTGTCATCCGCTTTGACTCTAATGCTGCGGTTCTGATTAACAAGGACGGCGAGCCGATCGGTACCCGTATCTTCGGCCCCGTTACCAGAGAACTGCGTGCGAAGAAGTTTATGAAAATTATTTCATTAGCACCGGAGGTATTGTAATGAGCCTTAAACTTAAAATTAAAAAGGGTGACAAGGTTATTGTTCTGTCCGGAGAGGACAAGGGCAAAACCGGTGAAGTCGTAAAGGCCATGCCGAAAGAGGGTAAAGTGGTTGTTCAGGGTATCAATCTGGTTAAAAGACATACCAAGCCCAGCCAAACTACTCCGGGAGGCATTGTCACCAAAGAAGCTCCGATCCATGTTTCCAACGTCGCTATTGTTGCCAGCGACGGCAAAGCCACTAAAGTCGGCTATCAGGAAAAGGACGGCAGAAAAGTCCGCGTCGCTCGCCGGTCCGGTGAAGTAATCGATAAGTAAAGGGAAAATCTTATGACAAATTTTGAAAAACTTTATAACGAAGTCATAAAGAAATCTCTGGTGGAAAAATTCGGTTACAAGAACCCCCATGAGATTCCGAAGCTGACTAAAATTGTTCTGAACATGGGCGTTTCCGACGCTGTTACAGACAAGAAAAAACTGAATAACGCCGTTGAGGAAATGGCGCTGATTGCCGGTCAGAAACCTCTGGTTACCAAAGCCCGCAAGTCTATTGCCTCTTTCAAGCTGAGAGAAGGCATGCCGATCGGCTGCAAGGTTACCCTGCGTTCCGACAGAATGTATGAGTTTTTGGAGCGTCTGATTAACATGGCTCTGCCGCGTATCCGTGACTTTCACGGAATTACCGGAAAGAACTTTGACGGCAAAGGCAACTTCGCTTTCGGCATTAAAGAACAGATTATCTTCCCGGAAATCAACTATGAAAAAGTTGAAAATGTCCGCGGTATGGATATCGTTATCTGCACAACGGCAAAATCCGACGAGGAAGCCAAACTTCTTCTCGACGGTTTTAACCTGCCCTATAAGAAATAAGCGGAGATTTTACTATGGCGAAAACAAGTTCAGTATACAGAAACTTGAAAAGAGTTAAGATGGCGCAGAAATTCAATAACCGCCGTTCTAAACTCAAAGAGATTGTGATGGATAAGAATGTGTCTCCTGAGGAGCGTTTCCAGGCAACTCTTAAATTGGCGGAATTGCCCCGTAACTCGGCTAAAAACCGGATCAGAAACCGTTGCAAAGTTACCGGCCGTTCACGCAGTTATTACAGGAAGTTTGGCTTGAGCCGCGTCGAATTGAGAGATTTGGCCAGCTTCGGCGAGATTCCTGGTTTGGTAAAATCAAGCTGGTAGGGAGATTAAGATCATGTCTATGACCGATCCTTTGGGCGATATGCTCACACGCATTAGAAACGCACAAAGAGCGAAGAAGAACGAGGTCGTATCACCTGCTTCTCGCTTGCGTGAAAATGTATTGGAAGTTCTGAAAAAAGAAGGTTACATCAACGGTTATGAACGCGTTAATGTTAAGCCGGGAATCGATGAACTCCACATTCAACTGAAGTATCATGAAGGTACTTCCGTTATAACTGAAATTTACCGCGTCTCGACGCCGGGTCGCCGCGTTTATTCAAGCGTTCGCGATTTGCCGAGAGTCTACAACGGTCTGGGTATTTCCATCATCTCTACACCGGCCGGTGTCATGAGTGACCACGAAGCCCGCAAGGCCAATGTCGGCGGTGAAATTTTGTGCCAAGTATTTTAAGGGAGCAAACAGATGTCTAGAATTGGTAAATATCCTGTTATTGTTCCTAACGGCGTTACCGTTACGGTCGAAAACAACGTTGTTACGGCCAAAGGTAAATTAGGTGAACTCAGCTTTGCTTTTGACGACAGTCATATTGCGGCTAAGCTGGAAGACAACAAAGTTGTTGTTACTCCGTTAAGCGACTCCAAGGAAGCGCGTATGTTGTGGGGTACGACCAGAGCCCAGATCAACTCCCTGGTTAAAGGGGTCAGCGAGGGCTTTAAGAAAGAATTGGAACTGGTCGGCGTCGGCTATAAGGCCCGCGTTGAAGGCAGCCACAAGCTGGTGCTGTCTCTGGGCTTTTCTCATGATGTTGTTTTCGAGGCTCCGAAAACCATCAATCTTGCCTGCGCTTCTCCGACCCAGATTTCTATCTCTGGTGCCGATAAACAACTCGTTGGTCAGATTGCCGCGGAAATCCGCAAGTATAGAAAACCCGAACCTTACAAAGGCAAAGGCGTTAAATATACCGGTGAGTATGTCCGCCGCAAAGAAGGTAAGAAGAAATAAGGATTAATTAGATGAGTACGCCAAGAGAATTGTTTGAAAAAAGAAAAGCTCGCGTAAGAACGGCTTTGAAAAACGCTGCCAACGGCAAAATGAGACTTTCCGTCTTTCGCAGCGGTAAGCATATTTACGCGCAGATTATTGACGATGCTAAGGGTTCTACGGTTGTATCTGCCTCTACTTTGGATAAAGAAGTCAGAGATCAGATCAAAAAGTCTTCTACCGTTGAAGCGGCCAGCTTTATCGGTAAGATTGTTGCCGAGAGAGCCGTTAAATCCGGTGTAAATGAAGTTGTCTTTGACAGAGGCGGCTACATTTATCATGGTCGTGTTAAAGCTTTGGCTGACGCTGCACGCGCTGCCGGCCTGAAATTTTAGGAGATAAGATGATGGTACAAGCAGATCGTCGCAACAGCAATAAAGCTGAGAAAAAAGAAGAGCTGGTTGAGAAACTGGTTCACATTAACCGTGTAGCCAAGACCGTCAAAGGCGGCCGCAATATGTCGTTTGCTGCTATTGTTGTCGTCGGTGACCAGAAAGGCCGCGTCGGATACGGTTCCGGCAAGGCAACCGAAGTTCCGGACGCTATTGTCAAAGCTACCAATGAAGCTAAGAAAAATATGGTTCGTATTCCGCTTCGCGAAGGCAGAACTCTTCATCATGACGTTGCCGGCCGTTTCGGTGCCGGAAAGGTCGTTTTGAGAACCGCTCCTGCCGGTACCGGTGTTATCGCCGGCGGCCCGATGCGTGCCATTTTTGAAGTATTGGGCGTTCAGGACGTTGTTGCCAAGTCATTGGGTTCCAACAATCCGTATAATATGATTAAGGCAACTTTCAATGCTCTGACTGCGATTAATTCGCCTCGTATGGTTGCGGCCAAACGCGGCAAAAAGGTCGGTGACATTGTCAGCCGTCGCGAGAATACTTCGAAACTGGAAAAAGAGGAGGCTTAATCCATGGCTGCCAAAACGATTAAAGTAACCCAAATCGGAAGCCCGATCGGCCGTCCCGAAAAACAAAAGGCCACGTTAATCGGTCTGGGTCTGAACAAAATGGGTAAGACCGTTGAGCTTCAGGATACGCCTGCCGTTCGCGGTATGATCAGAAAAATCCCTCATCTGGTCAAGGTTGAGGAATAGGGAGTCCGCAAAGGGCTTATTCGGATCGAAATTGTTCGTTAATAAGCCCTTGCCGAACTCATTGACGAGTTATATTAAGGTGAAGAAAAATGAAACTTAACGAATTAAGAGACAACGAAGGAGCTACCAAAAACCGTATTCGGGTCGGACGCGGCATCGGCAGCGGCAAGGGCAAAACCTGTGGCCGCGGTCAGAAAGGTCAGAAGTCCCGTTCGGGCGTTGCCGTTAACGGTTTCGAGGGTGGTCAGATGCCGATTTACCGCAGACTGCCGAAACGCGGTTTTAAGAATCCGTTTGCCAAGGAATTTGCGGTGGTTAATCTGGATACGATTCAGAAGGCTGTTGATGCCGGCAAGCTTAACGCTTCGGCCATTGATATTGCCGCTCTGATGAATGCCGGTGTTATCTCCAAAGAGCTGGACGGCGTTCGTCTGCTGGCTCGCGGGGCTATTACTTCCAGCGTGACCATTTTGGTAAATTCGGCTTCCAAAGCTGCCGTTGCTGCCGTTGAAAAAGCCGGTGGCAAGGTTAATTTTGTCGAAGCGTAATTTCGCAAGAAAAGAAAAAACGGTTGGCAAAAAGCCAGCCGTTTTTTTGCGCGGGGTTTTGTCTTATAAAAATAATAAACTAGTTGAATTAAAAATTTTTTAGTGTATTAATAAATTAGCTAAAAGGGACCGGGTTGTCCCTCGTTGTTTGTTTTAAATAAATAATAAGGATTTAAAGATGGTGTCGTTGGCAGAGAAAATGGCTGCAAATATGGATATGTCCGCTTTCAGCAAAGCTGAAGAGCTGAAAAAGAGACTTTGGTTTACCGTTCTGGCTCTGATTGTTTTTCGTCTGGGAACGTTTATTCCGCTTCCCGGCATTGACCCGCATATTTTGTCGGATATTTTTGCCAGACAGTCGGGCGGCATTCTGGGAATGTTTAATATGTTTTCCGGCGGCGCTTTGGAACGTATGACCATTTTTGCCCTGAATATTATGCCGTATATTTCGGCTTCCATTATTCTGCAGCTCGGACAGTCGGTCATTCCGTCGTTGGCGGCACTGAAAAAAGACGGCGAGGCCGGACATCGGAAAATTACCCATTATACCAAAATTCTGACAGTCTTTATTACGATAATTCAGGGATACGGCATTGCCGTCGGTTTGGAAGGCATGACCGGAAGTGCCGGTTTGTCGGCGGTGGTTATGCCCGGTTTCGTCTTTAAGTTTACAACGATTGTTTCGCTGGTCGGCGGTACAATGTTTATTGTCTGGCTCGGCGAACAAATTACTTCCCGCGGTGTCGGCAACGGTTCGTCGCTGATTATTACCGTCGGTATTATTGCCAATATTCCGAGCGCTTTGGCGCAGACTTTTGAGTTGGGGCGCGTCGGTTCCATGTCGCTGGGCGTTATCGCCATGCTGTTGGTTATGGTTCTGGCGTTGATTTACATTATTGTTCTGGTTGAAAGAGCGCAGCGGAAAATTACCATTCAGTATCCGAAACGCCAGATGGGAGGCCGGATGATGTCTTCTGAAAATTCGCATCTGCCGCTGAAGATTAACCCGACCGGTGTTATTCCGCCGATTTTTGCCAGCTCACTTTTGCTGTTGCCGATTACGATTGCCAATTTGTCGGCCGAAAACGGGCCGGAATGGGTACAGACTCTGAGCCAGTTGCTCGGACACGGACAGCCGCTGTATCTTACCCTGTACGGTGCATTGATTATCTTTTTTGCTTTCTTCTATACGGCGGTTGTGTTTAACCCGGAAGAAACGGCGGATAATCTGAAGAAACACGGCGGTTTTATCGCCGGTATCCGTCCGGGCAAAAATACGGCCGAGTATCTGGACTATGTGATTACGCGTCTGACGGTTCTCGGTGCTTTTTATCTGACGGCTTTGTGCATTCTGCCGGAGATCCTGATTTCCAAACTGTCGGTTCCATTTATTTTGGGTGGTACGACGCTGCTTATCGTGGTTCAGGTAACAATGGACTTTGTCGGGCAGTTGCAGTCGCATCTGATTGCTTATCAGTATGAAGGATTGATTAAAAAAGCTGCTCTGGTCAACAAAGGAAAGAGAAGATAATGTCTTTTAAGGAGAGCGGTTTGGGTTTGCATGTGGTCTTTACCGGCGCTCCGGGCTGCGGTAAAGGCACACAGGCAAGAATCTTGAAAGAAAAAGTGGCCATCTGTCATTTGTCAACGGGTGAAATGCTTCGCGCCGAGGCTGCCAAAGGAACGCCTCTCGGGTTGGAAATCAAGGCTTTGCTTGATAAGGGCGAATTTGCTACCGATGAGATGATTATTGATATGGTATCCAAACGAATCGACGAGGAGGACTGCAAAAACGGATTTATTCTGGACGGTTTTCCGCGGACGCTGCATCAGGCGGAAGTTTTGGATGACATGCTGGACAAGAAGGGAATTAATCTTGATGCGGTTATTGAGATTCAGGTTCCCGACGAGATTATTATGGAGCGTATTTTGGGTCGCTATGCCTGTATGAAATGCGGGCAGGGGTATCATGATAGGTTTCAGAAGCCGAAAGTTTACGGCGTCTGCGACGTTTGTGGCGGAACGGATTTTTACCGCCGGGTTGATGATAACAAAACAACGGTACAAAATCGTCTGGTAAACTATAGAGCTCTGACATATCCGACAATTCCTTATTATGAGAAAAAAGGACTCCTGCGCTGTGTGGACGGAACCGGAACGATTGAAGCCGTCAGCAACAAAGTCGACAGCATTTTGGGCATAAAATAGTCCCAGTCGGCGGGTCGGGTTTCTAAAAACCTGAAAAAAATGCAACTTTTTGAATTTTTTTAGCAAAAGGGTGGTTGACACTGTTAAATTTTAGCCTATAATCCGGCTTAATTTTGAAAAGTGGTGATCAACTTTTTAAATGTAATAATTAATTAGAAAGATGGAGAGTTAATTTGGCTCGTATAGCTGGTGTAAATATTCCGACAGCCAAAAGAATTGAAGTCGCTCTGACTTATATTTTCGGTATCGGAAGAAAAACTGCTCAAGACATTTGCGCAAAATCTGGAATCGACTGCGGTCGCCGTGTTCATGAATTGTCCGAGGAAGAAGTCGCGAAAATTCGTGAAGTTATCGACAGCAACTATCTGGTCGAAGGTGAGTTGCGTCGTGAGGTCGGCGTCAATATCAAGAGACTTATGGATCTCGGATGCTACAGAGGTTTGAGACATCGTAAAGGTTTGCCGGTTCGCGGACAGAGCACGAAGACGAATGCCCGCACCCGTAAAGGTAAACGCAAAACCGTTGCGAATAAGAAGAAGTAAGAGGTAGATTCTAATGGCAAAAGCAGTACAACGTGTTAAGAAAAAAGAAAAGAAGAATATCACGGCGGGTGTTGCCCATGTGAATTCTACTTTCAACAATACTAGAGTAACAATTACCGACGCTCAGGGTAACACCGTATCCTGGTCAACGGCTGGTGCGCAGGGTTTCAAAGGTTCCCGCAAGTCGACGCCGTATGCCGCACAGGTTGCCGCCGAAGAGGCCGGCAAAAAGGCTCAGGAAAACGGTATGAAGACTCTGGAAGTCGAAGTTAAAGGTCCCGGTTCTGGTAGAGAATCTGCGATTAGAGCCTTGCAGGTTATCGGTTTTACCATCACCTCAATTCGTGATGTTACCCCGATTCCTCATAATGGCTGCCGCATGAGAAAAAGACGTCGCGTTTAATCTTTTACAGATAGTGAGGCTGCATGACAGCCTCGCCGTCTTTTGATTTTTGTAATATTGCATATGCACTAAAATAAGAGGACATACCAGTGATTCAAAAGAATTGGCAAGAACTTATTAAACCCACCAACTTAGACGTTTCAAGCGAAGGCGGAAATAAGGCTAAGATTGTGGTTGAACCTTTGGAAAGAGGTTTCGGCTTAACCTTGGGCAATGCCTTGAGAAGAGTTTTGTTATCTTCCCTGCAGGGCGGTGCCGTAACGGCCATCAAGATTAACGGCGTTCTGCATGAATTTTCCGTTGTTCCCGGGGTCAGAGAAGACGTTACCGATATTGTTCTCAATATTAAGGGACTGGCCGTTGCCGTCCATGGCGAAGGGCCGAAGACCATGACTTTGAAAGCCGAAGGTCCTTGTGAAGTTACCGCGGCCATGATTGAAACCGGTCATGACGTAGAAATCAAGAATCCGGAGCTGGTTATCTGCAATCTGGACGCCGGTGCGAAGATTTCGATGGAACTGACAGTTAATACCGGCAAGGGTTATGTTCCGGCTTATCAGAACAAAGCGGCTGATGCACCGATCGGTGTTATTGCCGTCGATGCGATTTATTCGCCGGTCAAAAAGGTTTCTTATAAGGTTGAGAATACCCGTGTCGGACAGGTTACCGACTATGACAAGCTGACGCTGGTTGTCGAAACCAACGGCGTCGTTTCGCCGGAAGATGCGGTTGCTTTGGCTGCCCGTATTCTGCAGGATCAGCTCAAACCGTTCATTAACTTTGATGAACCGGAAGTTGAGGTCGAGGCCGAGAGAGAAGAACTGCCGTTCAACAGAAATCTGCTGAAGAAAGTTGAAGAACTTGAACTGTCGGTTCGTTCGGCTAACTGCCTGAAAAACGACAACATCGTTTATATCGGTGATCTGGTTCAGAAGACCGAGGCAGAAATGCTGCGTACGCCGAATTTCGGACGCAAGTCTTTGAACGAAATTAAAGAGGTTCTGGCAAAAATGGGTATTCATCTCGGTATGGATACGCCGGGCTGGCCGCCTGAGAATATTGAAGAGCTCATTAAGAGAGTTGATGAGCATTTCTAGGCTGAATGTGAAATTGAAGCTCCCGTAAGGCAACTTGCGGGAGTTTTTTTTGTTTCTTTAGTGACGTGTCTGTCCGGGCGGCAGTTAGTTTCTGAAGTGATTGGGGTTGCTTTTTATGCCGTTTATGTTATATTGCCGATAAATTTTTGTATTATTTAATCTAAAAAAGTTTATGTTTAAAAAATTATTCTGCGGAATTTTTGGTTCAGGAAATACCGGAAATTCAGTTAAGACTCTGCGCAAGCCACACAGAAATGCGCCAATTGAAGAATGGCGGAATTTTGTGAACCAAGCCGGGTGGAGACAAGTTGCGCAAATCAGGTCAAAGTTTATACCGTGTGCTTTTGGCGAAGAAGGAAAACGCGATAAGCAAATTTGCGATGCCATGTGGGAGCGTTTGTTTCGAATCGAACAACGGTTCTTGACTATGATTTTCTCAGAAGCAATGCGGATAAAATCATTTTTGTCGGGCAACACGCGTCAAATGACTGCATTAAGCATGATGTTCGGTTCAGTTATGCCGGTGAGGTAAAGTTTGTCGTTGAAAAAGGCGGAAAATTGCGCGGTTTTGCTTTGGCTGAAGATTTGATTCTGGCCGGAGTTACCTGTTGCGGTGCTTATCCGGACGGTGCGCTGAAATGGACGGCGGAGCAGGGGTTCCATCTGTTGAGCAGAGAAGATTCCCGCCGCGTCGAAGAAGTTTTGCCGGTCTTGTCCGAGATGATGGATGCAGTTGATGTTCCGTCGCTGCGCGATGTTTTTGTGTGGATGTTGACTGTGCCTGACGGGCAAATCGGTGATCCGTATGAGTGTTACAGCCTGCGACGGGAAGACAGGTTCTCTTATGCGGAATTTGACGATCCGGTTGTTGCTGTTTGCAAATTATGAAAAAAGACGGGAAATTTAGGGCTAAGCTTTAATTTTCCCGTTTTTTTTGCTTGCTTTTCAGAATATTGTATGCTAAAAGCACAGGCGAATGAGTTGTTTCCGTGCATGAACGCCAAAAGCGAAACCGTGGCGGAGACGTGGTTTTTATCCGCTTTGCCTGTCAAAGCACAGAGAAAATGAAAGGACATTGTCATGAGACATGGAGATGCACACAGAAGATTTAATATGCCGAAAAGCCAGAGAAGAGCTTTGTTCTCTAATCTGACCAACGCCTTGCTGACCCACGAGCAGATTAAGGTTACGTTGCCCAGAGCAAAAGAACTGAGAACTTTTGCCGACAATATGATTACCTATGCGAAAAAAGGTGATTTGAACAGCCGCAGACTGGCTCTTGCTTTCCTGCGTGACAACGAAGTTGTTTCGAAGCTTTTCTCTACTTTGGCCGAGCGTTACAAAGGCCGCAACGGCGGTTATACCCGCGTTTTGAAATCCGGCCTGCGTTATGGCGACTGCGCTCCGATGGCCATCATCGAACTGGTTGACCGTGATGTTAATGCCAAAGGCGCCAAAGATCTGGCCCGCGTTGCTGCTGAAAAGGCCGCGGCTGCCGAAGCAGAAAAGACTGCCGAATAATCTTTGTGGTGAATTTGAAAAGAAAGCGAATCGGGAAACCGGTTCGCTTTTTTGTTGTCTTTTTCCGGGTTGTCTTTTATGCTTTTGGCAGGAGGACGGAAAGATGGCTTCTTCGGATTTGATATTGCAGACAGAGAGTTTTATGATATGGTTTGTTTGCCTGGCGGCGGTATTAGCTATTGTTTATTTAATCGGGTATTTGATTTTTTTGTTTCAAAAGTATGTTCTTGCACCGAATAAGGCGCTGATGGGCTGTCTGATGTCGAGGTTTGTGCGTGAAAAAGATATCAGGGATATTGTCCGCCGCGGCGCCGATCCGGATTATGACAACGGACTGCCGTTGTTGGCCGCGGTAAGGGGAACGCGGCGGAAAGCGGCGATAAGCGGGTTGATAGATTGCGGTGCCGATGTTAACATTGTTTATCCGAACGGAAGCGGTCCGTTGTTTCATGCCGTATTGGCCGGAAATACGGCTGCTGTTGAGCTGCTGGCGGCGTCCGGCACTAATCTCGGTTATAAAATCAAGGACGGTTCAAATCTGCTTTTGTGCGCTGTGGGTGCGCGGGAATATAAAACGGCTCGTTTGCTGATAGAAAAATACGGTTTTGACGTCAATTCGAAGAATAATGACGGCGTAACGGTGCTGATGGCGGCCAGTGAATTTTGCGGTTGGAATTTTTCGTTCGTGAAATGGCTGCTGAAGCGGCCGGACATTAATCCGGATGCGGTTGATAGTGAGGGAAAAACGTATAAGGCCTATTTGCGGAAAAACAGGTGGTTTCGACTGGGACAAAAAGCGGGATTGCTTAAATTCGAAAATTGAGGCGGCCCAAGTCTTTGAGGAAATAAGTTTGACAAACTTTTGAACTGTGTTAAAACGAATCTGTTTAACTTATATTTATATTTATTTTTATGAAAACAAATATTACCGAAAGTAAATCCCTTTTGTCAAAGGGGCTTGTCGTTTCAGCTTATTTTAGCAGAAAAAAAGGTTATATTCTGCTTGATAATGACAAGGTTTATGCCTTGTATTCAGAGACAGAAGACGAGGAATGCCGCGTGAGAGAGTTTATTGACCAGTTGTACGTCGGCGCTTATGTGTTTGTGTATCAGGCGCAGGGGCATATTTTGAAGATTTTCGATTTGCTGAATAAGCAGGTTTTGGACTGTGAGAGCGAGGCAGATTGTCCGGACGAAGTTTCGGAAGTCTGCGGCAGGTTGAAGCTCAAAGCAAAAGACTGCCTTTTTGCCTCGTACGAGGTTTTTGTCTTTGGCATTATTTCGCAGGGTGATGTCTTGTATTATACTTATTTGTTGAACAAAACGCAGGAAAAAACAAGGCGGAATATTATGCGCCTTCAGGGCGGCGATGATGTCGTTTGCCGAATTTCGGACAAAGGCGTTTTGCTGGACATCAGAAAAGTGTAGTCAGATTTTTGACAGGAGCAGATTTTTTAGTCTGCTCCTTTTGTGTGTTTGGAAAATTATAAAAAATCTTCGTTGCAAAAAAGAAAACAGCCTTTATAATTATTTTGCCGCCGGAAACGGTTAAGCCGGTGGCGGAGTATGACAACTCCTCGCAAGGAACCAATTATAACCTCCATCTGTGGAGGATGACGCGAAATAAGCCGCTTTTGCGGACGAATAAGCGTACTGTTCTTGCGCAGTTGTCAACTCCTCCGTCCTCATTTTGAGGACGGTTTTGTTTTTAACAAAACATGAGGGAGTTGAACATGATGAATCAGATAAAATACATATCCCAATCACAGCAAAAACAATCTGCATTGCGGCGGACGCTGGGCGTACGGTTGTTTGCCTGCCGGCAGCACCTGCGGCTGTCGCTGAGACACGTTCAGGATAAGACCGGCGTTCCGATACGGGCCATTGACCGATTGGAAATCGGCAAAGGCGACATTCGTTGGGGCTATCTTCTTTTGCTGCTGAACTATTATGAAATGACGATTGATTTTGCCGCATTGCTCGGAGACGAAAACAGCTCGGACCATGAAACCGATGTCTGAAAAAAGCCCCGCAGTGCGGGGCTTTAATCTTATTTTTCGTTGTTAAGGTCTTCACCTTTGGCAACATAGGCTTCAACTGCACGACTGGCTTTCTTGGGCAGGGCAATGCAGCCGGGGCCGGAAATGCAGCCGCCTTCGCAGCACATGACTTCCAGCATGTTGCTTTCGCAGCCTTTGGCGCCGTAGCGTTTGAGCAGTTTGATGTTTTCTTTGCTCAAGCCGTCGATACGTTCCGCGCGAACTTCGGCTTTGTCTCCGACCAGAGAGGCAACGGCACCGGAAACACCGCCGGTAAGCGGAAATTGACGCCCCTGTGCGTAAGACATGGTGGTGAATTCGGCCGGTTCACATTCGTCAATGTTAATTCCAGCAGCGACCAGCATGGCGCCGAGTTCTTCAAAAGTCAGAACATAGTCAACGTTTGGGTCATATTCGGCTTCGGCACGTTTGGCCAGGCAGGGGCCAATGAAGACGGCAACGCAGCCGGGATGCTCTTTTTTGACCAGTTCCGCCGTATAATACATCGGGGTTTTGGTATGTGAGACGTAAGGCTGAATTTCGGGAATGTGTACCTGGGCGGCGCGGAAATAAGCCGGGCAGCAGGAGGTGGTCATCAGCTTTTCGCCTTTTTCCATTTTTTCGATAAATTCGGCGGCCTCTTTTTTGGTGGTGATGTCAGCGCCGACGGCGACTTCGATAACATCGCTGAAACCGGCTTTTTTCAGAGCACCGACCACGTTGCCGATGTCGCCGGGGAATTGTCCGACAATTGCCGGTGCCAGCATGGCGACAACTTGTTTGTCGGTTTCGTTAATCAGCTTCAGGACGTCAACCATCTGCGAACGTTCGACAATGGCACCGAATGGGCAGGACTGCAGGCATTTTCCGCAGGAGATGCAGGTTTCGTGGTTGATGTGTTCTTTGCCGAACTCGTCCTTGGTAATGGCACCGACCGGGCAGGCTTCCTCGCAGGGAACCGGAATGCGGATAATCGAGTGATACGGGCAAACCTCGTGGCATTTGCCGCAGTTGACGCATTTGTCCGGGTCAATGTGGGCGCGGCCGTTGACAAAGGAAATGGCTTCCTTGGGACAGTTCATCTGGCAGGGGCGGGCAAAGCAGCCGCGGCAGGCATTGGTAACCATGTACTGAGCCTTAATGCAGGCCGAGCAGGCAATATCGATGACGCAGAGCTGTGCTTTTTCGGGTGCGGTGCGTTCCAGAGCTTCCGTTCCGTACTGTGCCAGACTCTTAAGTTCGTCGGTTTCTTCTTCGGGCGAAAAGCCGAGGCTGGACATACAGCGGTATTTCAAAACCGCACGGTCTTTGTAGATGCAACAGCGGCTCGGCTGCTGTTCTTTCGGTCGCAGTTCCAGCGGAATGCGGTCGGCGTTTTTGAATTTGTCGGCAAAATAGCTTTCGGCAATTTTAATCAAGATGCGGGTGCGCATCTGGTTGGCATTATTTTTGGGTATAAGCACTTTCTTTTGTCTCCATTAAATCTTATTCGGCGGGACATTCCCCGGCTTTGATGACATCGCGGATTTTGGCAACGACTTTTTCGTAAGTGGCTTCTTCAACCAGTTCGTCGCCGACCATGACAAAAGGACCGCGATTGTATTTGGTCTTGATGTCTTTGCAAAAGTTCATACATCTGACTTCGACAAGTTCGATTTTGTCGGCAATATCGGCGGGCGGCGTAAATTCCAAAGCCTGAATCTGGGCGGCTCCCATAACAAAGCAGGAAGTTCCCGAGCAGATTTTTACAGTTACTTTATCCATGGTCTTGTCCTTTTCGTTAGTTGTATGTCTTAAATGTATCTGACACTGATTTCTTTTAAGTACTGGCTTTGTAAAAGCCGGAAGATTTTTTTGACGATGTTGCGGCGAATCTCCAGTTCCATCGGAAGGTTCGGATCCTGATGGGCAATGTTGATTTTGGTGCCGACGACAAAGTCTATCCGGTCGCTGTCCAGAAGCAGTTTGGCCAAACGCACGGCGGCATTGTTTTTGTTTTTGTCAATGCCTTCTTTCAGCATACGATAAACTTCGGTCAGGGTTAAAATACCCTCAGTGACCAAATCGACGCCGTCCATTTTGGAAGCCATCGGGATTTTATCGTCAAAACTGGTTTTGTCAATCTCGCATTTTAAACAAAGTTCGCGTTCGACGATGTTGGCGGTCGTTCCGCCGCAAATTGCCGTCTTGCCGTCGTAGTTTGATACCAGTTCGGCAAATTCGCGGTCTTTGTCTTCGTCAAAAGGCGGTCCGGTCAAAACCAGAAGCTTGCGCGGTTTGCGGAAATAAAGGACGACGCAGCTGATGTCGTCGCCGGCCTTATGTTCGACTTCTTTGTCCAGAGCTTCGTGTACGACGGCTCGGGCCAAATCACGTGCGGAAATGTAAGGATTTTTGCGAATCTCTTTGAGAATAAATTCAAGACAGCCCTGCCGTCCCCAGCCGAGCGGGTATTTCCGGTTGCCGAGTCCGGCCTGAGTTACACCGTCGGAAACCATGATAATGCGGTCTTCCGGCTGAGAGGTGACCTGCGAGATGCTGATAGTGCGGTCTTTCCATTTGGGAGAGGACAGTTCGCGGCATTTGACCGTCAGCGGCTTGAAGTCGCGAATGAACATATGCGGCGGATTGTCCATTTCAATAATGCGGGTTTTGCCGCCGAGTTCGCTGTCGACGATAGAAAAGGTGGCATAGCTGATTTTGCGTACCTGACAAATCGGCAGCGCATCCATCATTACTTCCGAGGAGCGCAGCAGTTCCATGTTGCTTTCGACGAATTTCATTGCCATGCGGGTGGTCATCGACGACAATATGTTGGCTTTGACGCCGGAGCCCAGGCCGTCGGAGAGAATCGAAATAATTCGCTGCTCTTCGGGAATCTTTTTAGAAAAAATCGTATCGCCGAAGCAGTCTTCGCCGTCTTTTTGCTGCTGATGGGTACCTATTTCGATAAACAGAGAATCGTTCACGGCTAATAATCCCGCTTGTTGGAGTTGGTGCGAATGGTCAGGTCGCTGCCCTGATCGTCATCGGCCGCAAAGTCTTTGGCAATGGAGCGCAGCAGAACTTCGGTTTCGGCCATGTGTTCGCCCAGTGTGCAGGCAATCTGCTGAACCGTGGCAAGGTTTTTGTGGATAACTTCTTTGGCCTTTTCGGCAATCTGCTCTTTTTTCATTTCCATATTGGTTACGTCTTCGATAATGCCGCCGACAATCTGCTTTTTGTCGATGTTGAAAACGACAACGTCAAAAAGTTTGTCATTGAACCGGACGTGTTCGCGGTGAATGTCCTGCTCCAAATCCAGCGAGGCCGAAAACAGATTGGTAAAATTGATGAAATCGCGTAAGTCGGCGCCGTGCAGGTTGCTGCGGTCGTAAATGTCGGCATGTTCTTCATCATTCCAGAAAGTTTCGACAAATTTGTCGTTGTATTCCATAATGCTGAGTCTGGCGTTGGCAATTACTATCGGTGACGGAATGCAGCGCAGAAGGGCGTTGGCTTTGCGCTGAGCCTGCTGCTTCATGTGCGAAACGCACATTTCGGGTTCTGCTTTGCCATCAAGCAGAGCTTTGGCAAAGTTGCGGCAGGTGTTATAACCGCAGCCGCCGCAGTTGATTTCGTCTTCGATGCTGTATTTGCCTATGGAAGCCAAAACGCGTTTGATGTCGGCTTCGTCGTGTTCCGGCGGAACAATCGCTTCCGGAGCATAGTCAAGCGAAATGTCGACGGACGGACTGCGTTTGCCGGCCAAACCGGAGAAATCACTTTCGCGAAGAATTTCCACCCTTTTTTCAAAGCCGGATTTTTTGGAAGAGGTGCAGGGGCCGTTGACACAGCCGCCTTCGCAAGCCAGACATTCAACAAAAACCGGGCGGTCGAGGTTGTCTTCCCTGATGTTTTTGAGTTCGCGTTTGATGTTTTCAATGCCGGTTATCTGCATCAGATAGGCTTTGCGGCTTTGCTCATAGGGTTTAAGGGTTTCAATCATGCCGCCCTCAACCGGGTAGGCGGTGCCTTCTTCGGCCTTGGCCATGACAAACTTATCAAAGACGGAAGTGTGAATGTCTTTCAGCTCGATGTTCTCGTCTTTCAGCCATTGGCGCAGATCCGAAAAACTCAGGCTGAGGCTCAGCAGATCGGGATGGCGGTCGGCCTCCAGTTTTTTTGCAATGCAGGGGCCGATGAAGATAACCTCAATATCTTTGCCGAGCGTTTTTTTGAGCAACCGGCAGTGTGCCAGCAGCGGAGAGGTCAGTTTGGTCAGGTTGCCGGTACGTTCGGGCACGTATTTGTTTATGTATTCGACGACGGCCGGACAGGCGGTGGAGATGAACAAACGGTTTGCGGCGGAAAGCTGCGGCGCTTCTCCGGTGCTCGTGTCCTCACGTACGCCGGAAGTACGCTCCGGACTGCGCTCCGTGGAAGCATCCTCATCTTCCTCCCCGCAAACCGTTTGTGATGTATCGGAAGCGGCGGAAAGTTGCGGCGCATTGTTTGCCGCTTCATCGAGCAATTTGGCGATGTTGGCGGAAACTTCTTCGGCGCCGAGAGCCGTTTCGCTGACGCCGCGGAAGCCCAGCCGGCGAATGGCGGCAATTATCTGTTCTTTGGAGATGCCTTCAAATTCGGTAACCCAAGATGGTGCCAGGGAAACATAAACGTCTTTGCCGCTTTGGATCAGATGTTTGGCGCGGGTAAGGTCGTTGCGTGCCTGTTTGGCTTTGGCCGGGCAGACACGGTAACAGGTGCCGCAGGCAATGCAAAGATCGGGGACAATCATGGCCGAGCTGTCTTCAATTTTGATTGCTTTGACCGGGCAGCGGCGGACGCATTTGTAGCAGTCCTGACAGTTGTTTTTGATGGTATAAAGGGGGTATTCGCGGTTGGACATTTTCAAGCGGCCTTCTTAGTCTTTGTCAGCGGAAGAAAAGTGTTTTTCAAGAATATCAAGGAGAGAGCCCTGATCGATGTTGTTGTATTCAGCATCGTCTATGCAGATGTTCGGTCCTTTGGCACATTTGTCGCAACAGCGCAGGCCGGTCAGTTCGACCTCGGCGTCCAGTCCGTGTTCGTCCAGAAAGCGCTGAATGAGCTGAAGGTTTTTGTTGTTGCCGCGGGCAAAGCAGGAACTTCCCATGCAGACCTTTATCGTCGACGCCATCTTCATAACTCCCGAATATTTACAAGATGTGTCATAAAGTATAAGGGCTGACGGAAAAAAAGGCAATCCAAATTTGTGTTTTACGGAAATTGTTTAGCTTGTTTTTGCCAGCGAGCTGTGGCAAAATAAAAAAGTTATATTTTTAGGCGGGGAAAGATTAAAGTGGAAGATTTGCTTTTGGTCGTTTTGGCTGTCTGCACGGTTTTGTTCGGCGGGTTGTTTGCGGTTATGCGGGAGAAAGACAAACGGACGCAGGCCGAATGCGCCTTTTTGAAAGAACAGCTTAAGCAGGCTTGCAAAATGGAAGCGGCGGCACGGATGGCTGGCGGTGCGGCGCATGATTTCAACAATATGCTGGCCGGTATCAGCGGTGCGGCGGAATGTTTGAAAGGCAAACTGAAAAAAGATGCGGAACTCGTGCACTTTTGTGATGTTATTCTCAGCGGCAGCGAGCAGGCGTCGCATTTGGCCAGGCAGATGACGCAACTGTCGGCGCACCGGGCGGAGAAGCCGCAGGCGATTAATCTGAAAGATTGTCTGAAAGAGAGTTTGAGTCTGCTCGGCCACGGAATCGGCAAAGAAATGAAAATCGTCGAAAATTTCGGTAAGGAAAAGCTTTTTGCGGCAATTAAGTATGAAGATTTGCAAAGTCTGATTCTGAATCTGGGGTTTAATTCCCGGGACGCTGCGGCCGGGCGGGGAAAAATTACGTCCGGTCTGCGCCGGGTTTGTCTGACAGATGACGATATGCGGCAGAATTTGATACCGGTGCCGGCGGGTGAATACGCCGAAATCAGTTTTGCCGATGACGGTTCGGGCATATCCGCCGAAAATATGACGCATATTTTTGAACCTTTTTTTACAACCAAAAACGACGGCAAGGGAACCGGACTGGGATTGCCGGAGGTTTACGGAATTGTTTTGAGCGCCGGCGGAACGCTGCGGGTCGAAAATCTGAAAAAAGGCGTTTGTTTTCATATTTTTCTGCCGTTGGCCGAGGCTGTTTCCGTCTCCGAAAAAAAGAAACGCTGCAGTCAGCTGCGGGCAAAAATTCTGGTTGCAGATGACGATCCGCTGCTGTGCGAACTGGCGGCGGAGATTTTGAAAAAGGCCGGTTGCAACGTGCGGACGGCGAAAAGTGCCGAAGAGGCCGAGGAAATATGCCGGAAGGATTTTAAGCCCGATGCGGTTATGCTGGACGTCGTTTTGCCGCAAGGCGGCGGAAAGGCGGTTTATCAAAAACTCCGGAAAAAGAATCGGCATCTGAAAATTGTTTTTATGAGCGGCAGCGCACCCGATGACGAGATTGCGGAAATTTTGAAAAAAGACGAATGCGCTGCGTTTTTGGATAAGCCCAGCCGGGCGGCACAAATGGTGGAAACACTGCGATTTCTGTTAGCAAAAGCTTAAGGTGCTTGATAAACGGCGCGTATGCGTTTAGAATGTTTCTGATATTGTACGGAGGTTTGAAAGTTAGCGGGCAATGGCCAAAATGCAAAACAAAATGTCGGAAAAATATCTGCTGGAAGCGCTTGACCGCATTGCCAGAAATTCTTTCGGCTATGCGGTTCTGTATGTCAGTATTTCCAAGCTTAAGCCCAAAAACCGTCATCCCGAATTCGTGAAAATTTTTGCCCGGCTGTTTGACAGCGTCGTCGGTTCGGCACGCGGACAGTTCTTTATCCTGTCTAACGGCGATTTTGTGATTCTGGCCAGAGACATTACGCCGCAAATGGTCGAAGATGCGGTTTCCAAACTGCGGCAGGGACTTTCTTCCGATCCTATCCTCCATTCAAAAGAAAATTCGGAATTTGCGCAGGTTATCAGTTTTCCGGAAGATTTCGGCGCTTTTTATGAATATATCGAACAGCGGATCGAAAGCCCAGAGGAAGAGGAAGTCGAGGAGGTTGTCCGCAAGCGGCCGATTGAAGCCGGGGAAATCGACGAGGTTATAGAAACGCTTGATGAAGAAGACATTTCGGATATTGTCAAAAGACAAAGCGTTTTGCGTATTTTGGGCGCCGGAAAGTTTAAAGTTCTGTTTCAGGAATTTTTTGTGGCGATTAAGGATTTGAGCCTGAATTTTGACCCGAACATGGATTTGGTTGCCAACCGTTGGCTGTATATGTATCTGAGCCAGGCACTGGATAAAAGGGTTTTGTCAGCAATGCCTGCGGCTGAACTGACGAACTGGCCCGAATATATCAGCATGAACCTGAACCTGTCTTCGGTCTTTTCCCGCGAGTTTGTGGACTTTGCCAAAAATTTTTTACGCGGCGAACGCAAGCTGATTGTCGAAGTGAAACTGATGGATGTTTTCAACAATCTGCCGCTTTATTTTGAGGCAAAAGACATTTTGCACCGCGGCGGCAACAAATTGCTGCTTGACGAGGTTGATCCGGCGGCCTTGAAAATGTTGAACGTTAAGCGGTTGGAGCCGGATATGCTGAAGATTTTTTACGAGCCGCTGCTTGAGTATGACCGGGAAAACGAAGATTTTCGCAAGATTATCGCCGACATCGGCCGGGAAAACGTCATTTTGGCGAAATGCAACGACGACAAGGCGCTGAAGTGGGGTGTGCACTATGGTATTACCGCTTTTCAGGGACCGTTTATGGATAATCTGGAAGTGGCGATAATCCGCGCAAAATGTCCGAACGGCAAAAATTGTACGACGCAGGAATGTCTGAAACGCCGTCGTTTGCTGCTGGGAAGTTTCCGCGACGAATGTTTGCGGAAAGATATGCTTGAAGATTTGCTGTGAGGCCGGAGATGTTTACTTTTAGCAAAAATGCCCCCGAGAAACCTTCTTTTTCCAAAAACACGCTGATTTTGGATTATCTGGCTCGCATGGAAAAGGAACTCGATAATTATCAGGCAATATGTATTTTCATTCATAAGCTGCAGAATCAGAAAATGAAGACCATGCAGCGGCAGGAACTGATTGAAACTTTTGAAAACGTCATCAAAAAAAGCGGTGGTGAGATTTTCGGCCTGCCTAATGACGATATGGTTATCATCTTTAACAAAAAAGCGCATGACGAAATTTTGGCCTGTCTGGTTAAAGTGCGCTTTATGTTTCACGATGATCCGCTGCTGCAGAATGCGTTTGATTTGGAATCCGTCGATTTTGTGAAATTTTATGAACTCGGAAACGGCGCCGAAGCATTTAAATCTCTGATTAAGGCGAATATGGAAAATGGTGCCGGGCAGGAAAAAAACGGCGGATTGGGCAGCGGCCGCCGGGGAACGGCGCCGGTGCCATCGTTTATGGGCGGTGCGCGAAAATTGCGGCGCGAACTGACTCCGGCAATGTTGGCCAAAGTTCAGAAAGCGTTGTCGATGACGGATTTTTCCAGTCTTATCCGTCGGCAATCCGTGTGTGCTGTTATCGGCAAATCGCCGCCGCAAATGTTGTTTGACGAGGTGTTTGTATCTATTGCCGATTTGCGCGATATGTTGTTGCCGGATGTGGATTTGACGGCGAATCCGTGGCTGTTTCAACATTTGACCGAAACGCTTGACAAACGGGTTTTGGTCAGTATCAGCCGGCATGACGACGGTTCGTTGACCAGCAATTTTTCAATTAACCTGAATGTGTCGACGATTTTGTCGGACGAGTTTTTGGAGTTTGACGAAAATATTAATGCTTCGATGCGTTCAAGCATTGTTTTGGAACTGCAACTGGTTGATATTTTCAGCGATGTCAAGGCCTTTATTCTGGCCAAGACCTTTGCGCAGTACCGTGGTTATAAAATCTGCATTGACGGTATTACGGTCGACAAACTCAAGTATATTGACCGCGGTCATCTGAATAGCGATTTAATCAAAATCATCTGGCATCCGTCGTTTATGGACGTTATCCGCGAAGACAAGCATTTTACGGATTATGTCAACAAGGCAGAGCGGGCGCGGATGATTTTGTGCCGCGTTGACGATCCGCAGGCGGTGGAAGTCGGCAATTCACTGGGAATTAATCTTTATCAGGGTCGCTATATTCAGAGGCTGCTTATGGCACAGCCGCGCAAAACGATTTTCAGCATTAAAAAGTAAAAAAAACGCCGGCAGTGTCCGGCGTTTTGGTGGTTAGAAAGAGGCTTGGCAATATGCTCCTTTAACGCTTTCAGAGGTTGTTCCTGAGCATGGTCCGCCACTCAAATTGCACCAGTTTACATAATTTTTTGCTACGGCACAAAATCCACTAGCTACCCAGTAACAGTTGTCTAAGTCGCCGTTGGGTATGGTTTTGGATAAAAGAGTGGCATCGGCAATGCCCCAGTTGAGGCCGCCGTTTTCTTTTGTATTGCAAATCATGCTAACTTCAGATTGGGTTCCCGCAATGGCTGCATTGGCAACAACAATACCATGCTTTCCTGTGGAATCTACTTGTGCGACGGTTCCAATGCCAATTCCGTTTGCATCTACATAGGTGTCCCCAACTTTGTAGGTTTTAGATGAGCTGATTTCGTCGGCGCTCGGACAGTAGACTTTGGACTGGTCGAGGGGGCATTTGAGAATGGTTTTTCCGGAGCAGTCGGCTTCAGTTTTAGTATACCCGAGGGCATCGCAGGTCGGCGGGGTGGTGCAGACCTGAGCGGCGGCGGATTGGACGGACAGCAGCAGAACGGCCGC
>CALXTV010000024.1 GCA_944391505.1 uncultured Alphaproteobacteria bacterium
CTTAATATATCTTAATTTCCTGAAAATGTCAACGCCCAATGAAGCAACCTTTATTTTTCGATAAAAAAAAGTCCTGCTTGAGGCGGGGATTTTTGAAGCTTAGGCAAAGTACTGGAAGTGCAGATAAATTGTCGCTATCAGGACGCTTATCAGCATGACAGGTATTGACCAAATGAGAAACTTCATGAAGTGTATCGGGTGGCCTTCACGTTGTGCCATGCCGGCAACAATGACATTGGCCGAGGCGCCAATCAACGTTCCGTTGCCGCCGAAGCAGGCGCCGAGAGACAAAGCCCACCAGACCGGCATCATGGCTTCGCGTCCGCCCATGGAAGCTTCCATCGACTTAATCATCGGAATCATGGTGGCAACAAACGGAATGTTGTCGATGGCCGAAGACAAAACCGCCGAAATCCAGACAATCAGCATAGTGCTCTTTTGAATGCTGCCGTCGGTAAGTTCAATGAATTTTTGGCCGAGCATGCGTAAGATACCGGTTTCTTCCAGGCCATAGACGATAACGAACAGACCGGAGAAGAAAAAGATGGTTGTCCAGTCGACCAGTCCGAAAGCTTCTTCTACTTTGTGTTCCCGCTCGTCATGACGGTCTCCGAAAGTGTAGAGCAACAGCAGAACCGCCGCGCCGGCAATGGCAATGGTACCGTTGGCGATATGGATATGTTCGGCACTGATGAAGCCGGCAATTACCAATGCCAGAACAAACAATGATTTGCCGAGAAGTTTTTTGTCGGTGATGGTTTCCTTTTCGTTTATGCTCATGACGGCTTGTTTGTTCTTTTCCGTTGTTTGCAGTTGTTTGTGCCAGAAAAAGTCAAATCCGAAGACCAGAACAATCATGGTGATGGTTACAATCGGCGCCAGTTCATAGACAAAGTCCATGAAAGAAAGTTGCAATGCCGAACCGATGAGAATGTTCGGTGGGTCGCCGATGAGAGTGGCCGTGCCGCCGATATTGGAGGCGAAAATTTCTAAAATCAGGTAAGGATAGGGATTGATTTTGAGTTTGCGAGTAATCTGAAAAGTGACCGGCGCAATCAGCAGTACGGTGGTGACATTGTCAAGAAATGCCGAAAAAAACGCCGTTACAAAAGCCAGGACAATCAGCAGTCCACGCGGGTTGGCGCGGACTTTTTTGGCACCCCAGACGGCGACGTATTGAAACATGCCCGATTTTTCGGCAATGCCGACAATTATCATCATGCCGACCAAAAGGGCGATTGTGTTGAAATCTATGCCGCGAAGCGCGGTTTCCTGGGTTAAGATACCCGTAAAAATCATTAGTGCCGCACCCAGCAGCGCAACAACGGCGCGGTTGAGCTTTTCGGCAAACAAAATGATATAGCAGACGACAACGATGATTGTCGCCGTTATTTGGGGATTCATTCCCCAGACTGATGTTGCCAAGTCGGTAACCTGCATGCTGAAAGTTCCTTATTTATGTTGAAATCAAGGTTAATATAAACGGTCATTCCTAAAATAGTCTTAATTTGCAAACCAGCGTATATGCAGGTAAATTGTCGCTATCAGGACGCTTATCAGCATGACCGGTATTGACCAGATAAGAAACCTCATGAAGTGTATCGGGTGGCCTTCGCGTTGTGCCATGCCGGCAACGATGACATTGGCTGAGGCGGCTATCAGCGAACCGTTGCCGCCGAAGCAGGCGCCGAGTGACAAAGCCCACCAGACCGGCATCATGGCTTCACGTCCGCCAAGAGAGGTTTCCATTGACTTAATCATCGGAATCATGGTGGCAACAAACGGAATGTTGTCGATGGCCGTGGATACGAAAGCAGACAACCAGACAACGATCATGGCGGCTTTTTGAATGCTGCCGTCGGTGATTTCGATAAATTTATGTCCCATTAGGGCTAAAACCCCTGATTCTTCCAGCCCGTAGACAATGGCAAACAAACCGGCAAAGAAAAAGATGGTTGTCCAGTCAACCAGTCCAAAAGCTTCTTCTACTTTGTGTTCCCGCTCGTCATGACGGTCTCCGAAAGTGTAGAGCAACAGCAGAACCGCCGCGCCGGCAACAGCAATGGTACCGTTGGCAATATGGAGGTGTTCGGCCGAGATAAAGCCAATGATGACGACGGATAAAACGGTCAGGGATTTATGCAACAGGCGCCGGTCGGTAATTGCCTCTTTTTCGTTCAACTGCATGACTGCCTGACGGTCTTGTTCCGATGCGGACATCCGACGTCCGCAGATAAGGTCGAAAGCGGCAATCAGAACAACCATGGTAATGATTACAACCGGTGTCAGTTCATAAACGAAGTCCATGAAAGAAAGCTGCAGTGCCGAGCCGATGAGAATGTTCGGGGGATCGCCGATGAGAGTGGCCGTGCCGCCGATGTTGGAGGCGAAAATTTCCAAAATCAGGTAAGGATAGGGGTTGATTTTGAGTTTGCGGGTAATTTCAAAGGTTATCGGCACTATCAGAAGTACGGTAGTGACATTATCAAGCAGCGCTGAGAAAACAGTAGTGACCGCGGCCAGCACAATCAGCAGTCCGCGAGGTGAGGCTCGGACTTTTTTTGCCGACCAGACGGCAACGTATTGAAACATGCCTGATTTTTCGGCAATGCCGACGATTATCATCATGCCGATTAATAGAGCCAGCGTGTTGAAGTCTATGCCGGCTATTGCCGTCTCCTGGGTCAGAACGCCGGCAAAAATCATGGCCACGGCGCCCAGAAGCGCAACAACGGCACGATTCATTTTTTCGGTAAACAGAATCAGGTAGCTGACAAGCAAAATGACGGTCGAAACAATTTTGGGATCAAGGCCGAAAACGGCAGAATGTTCCATAACTTACTCCTTTGCGTTCAGATATATCTGCACCAAATATATAAGCAAGTTTTGGAAAAAACAAATAATTCCGACGAAACGGCGGATAATTTATTTGTGACTTAAATATTTGACAATGCCGAAAAGCGTGTTGATTTCCTGCTCGGTCAGGCGGTTGCGGGTGAAAATATTGCGCAGGTTGATTTGCATGTGCGGGCGTTTTTCTTCGTCTTTGAAACCGGGGTGACCGGCCAGTTCTTTTTCCAGAAAATCCAGAAAACTCAGCAGCATTTCTCTGGAAGCGGGTACGGTTGTGTTGGTCACAAAGCGGACCTCCTGAGCTTCAATCTGATGTTTATACCACTCATAGCCAACCAGTAGAACGGCTTGGGAAAGGTTGAGCGAACAATGTCTGGGGTTGAGCGGAATTTCGATGACGGCGTCTGCAAGGCAGATGTCATCGTTGTGTAAGCCCGTGCGCTCGGGGCCGAACAAAATGCCGATATTTGTTTTTTCGGTTTTTATCAGCCGATTAATCTCTGCTGCGGCGTGTTCGGCGGTGTGAACCGTTTTTATCTGGTTTCGGGGGCGCGCCGTGGTGGCATAGACCATTTGCAGGCCGGCAACGGCTTCGCGCGTGGTTTTATACAGGCGGGCGTTTTGCAGAATCTCTTCGGCGCCGGAGGCTGCGGCAACGGCTTTGGCTGACAGGTGGTCTTCTCGAGGAGAAACCAGACACAGGTTATACAGGCCGCAGTTCATCATTGCTCGGGCGGTCATGCCAACATTTTCGGCCAGCTGCGGCTGAACCAAAATGATATAGGGCTGATTGTTCATTGGTAATTCCTGAAACAAATATTAATAGAAACGGGGGTGAGGATCTACAAACAAATCTTTTTGCAACAGGCGGCGAACGGCGCGTTTGTCTGTCGGGTCTACTTCTGCCGTGGCTTCCGGTGTGCGTCCTTCAAGTCTTGCTGCGCGTTTTTCGGCCAGATTGATGTTTTTGACAAGATCTGAAATTTCACCTTTTGTAGAATTTTTGAGGGTGAGGTCAATATTTTTGCTGACGCTTTTTTTTAGTTTCAGGCGCTCTTCTGCGGAAACAATGTTGAGATTGTCGGCTTCGCGGTCAAGCGCGGTTTCTTCCGAAGGTTCGGTTGTTTGTGCAAAAGCGGAAGGAGCTGTGAACAAAGCCAGCGGCAGAAGAACAGCAAGAAGTTTAAGCATAGACTTTTTCCTTACGTTAGTCAGTTCCGAGAATGTCTATTGTGTTGAACAAGATGTTTTCAAAATCAAGGCCGGTTCCGTTTTCAACATCGGTCATAATCCGGGAGAAAGATCTTCCGAACGGGTCATCGGCAGAGAAGACGTTCTCATAATTTTCACGAAGAAGGCGTTCGTAAGCCTTTGGCATGTCTTTGATTTTCTGGTCGTAGCTTTCCGGAATCTTATATCCCATGTTGCGAAGATGTTCGGTCATCATCAGCATATTGTGGCGGTTGACTTCCGGTGCAATCATTTCTTGGCCTTGGGCATCGGTGTAGGTTGTTGCTTCACCGACGTAGTTTAATCTTCCGTGGTTGCCGGAACCGCGCCAGGTTTCAATGCCGCTGCGGTCACGGGCACGCGACCAAGGATCAACAGGAAGAATGTCGCCGTTGGTCGGACCGTTTTCATAAAGCGGGGCGTTAGGAGCCGTGTCGGGACCCTGTTCGGGGAGATTGTCGCCGAAATATCCGTCATTGGGGTTAGGCGCCCAAGGATTGGCCGGCAGCTGCGCGTTTGCCGATGAGGCCAAAGATAAACAGCCGATTGCCGCCAGAATGTAAAAATACTTTTTCATGACCGCCTCCATAATTCTCCGTCTTCTTTTATCATACTATAAAAAATAACAAAATAATAGTTACAATATTGTTGCAAAAGTAAATATCACGTTAATCCGGTTGACAAACAGGTGTTGAAAGTTATCATATGACGATGACAAGACCGTTAAAAAAAGGTTTTCCGATGCTGAAAAAACTTTTGCCGGCCGTTGTGGCTGTATATGTTTTGTGGCTGACCAGCGTGCATATGAACGATAAGCTTATGCGCGGTTATTTTATGGCACCGCTTAAATTTAAGGAACTGGTGGCGGAAGACAATATGTCCGAACGGGAAGAGGATTTTGGTTTTAAATCGAAAATTTGGCTTTACGGAACCAACAGCCCGGAAAAACTTTCCGAATATTTTAACGCATATGAAGGTTTTGAAGTCGACGTTGTTTATGACGAAAAAGAACATCGGTTTATGGTCGGCCGGGGCGAAGAAAAAACAACGCTTGACGATATGTTTGCCGCACAGCCGGATTTGAGCGGAAAATTTTTCTGGCTGGATATTAAAAATGTTGATTTTAACAATAAGACCAAAATTCTTAAGGAACTGATTGCGCTGGCTGGCCGCAACATTATACACAAGTCGCATCTGGTTGTTGTTTCGCCCAATTCCGAATATCTTGACGAGTTTGCCGCCAGCGGTTTTTTGACTGGATTTGAGTTTCCGTCTCTGCTTCGGGTCAAACGGGACGGTATTCGTAAGGTTCTTGAGACCGCCGTCGAAAAATACAGAAATTCGACGGTTGATTTTGTTTGCGGCGATGTGCGCTATTTTAACTTTATGGACTTTTATTTTCCCGATGCTCCGAAGATGTATCAAAATACGGGTAGAGAAGCCAAAAACATTAATCCGTACATTCTTAAACGTCCGGATACTTTCGTTGTTCTGAATCAGGAACCGGACGTTAAAAAGATTCGATAATTCCGCCGCCGAGAACCCGACTTCCGTCGTAAAAACAACAGCCCTGTCCGGGGGCGACGCCGTAGAAATCGTCATGCAGTGTTATTTCCGCCCGGTCATCGTCCAGAAATCTGACCGTTGCCGGAATGACCGCCTGCCGGGAACGGAGTTTGACGGATATTGTTATTTGTCCGGGGTGCTCTTCACCGAGCCAGTTGACATTCTTTATCGTAAGTTTGTTGCAGAGCAGTTCTTCCCGGCTGCCGACGATAATGCGATTGGCGGCGGCGTCTATTTTCAGAACATAGAGAATCCCCGTATTGCCGCCGATGCCAAGGCCGCGGCGTTGTCCGACGGTATAGTTGATAATGCCGTCGTGCCGGCCGAGAACATGTCCGGCCATGTCGACGATATCTCCGGGCAGGGGCCTGTATTCCGGACGCAACTTTCTTATCAGTGAGGCGTAGCTGCCTTCGGAGACAAAACAGATGTCCTGGCTGTCGGATTTGTCATGTATTTTTAAACCGGCGTTTTTGGCAATGGCTCGGGTTTGTTCCTTTGTGTATGAGGACAACGGGCAGCGGAGCATCTGCAGGGTTTGTTTGTCTACGGCAAAAAGAAAATAGCTTTGATCCCGGTGCAAGTCTTCGGCACGATGCAGCTCAACGCCGCGCGGCGTTATTCTGATGTCGGCATAGTGGCCGGTGACGATGATGTCGGCACCGAGACTGCGGGCTTTGTCTGCCAGTGCGCCCAGCTTGATGTGCCGGTTGCACATAATGCAGGGCGAGGGAGTCAGACCGTGCAGGTAAGAATCGGCAAAATAGTCGATGACGCTGCGGGCAAATTCTTTTTTCAAATCAAGAAAATAATGCGGAATATTCAATTCTGCAGCGACTTCGGCCGCGTCGGCAACAGATGATTTTGACGGACGGTAGGGGGGCGCAAGCAAATCCATGGTAAGACCGAAAACGTCATATCCTCCGGCTTTGAGCATAGCCGCAGCCGCCGAACTGTCAACGCCGCCGGACATGGCGACGCAGACTTTGGTTTGCTGCGGCGATTTTGGCAGGCCGAGACTGTTAAGCGTCATTTTTCTTCTCTTTTTTCAGTTCGGAAAGTTCTTTTTTTACGTCTTCCAGTTCGCGACAGAGTTTTTCAAAGCGTTCTTCCATCGGGTCCGGATGCGAAGCATCGATGCCGTAAGCGCAGAATTTTTTTGCTTCTTTGCGTCCGAGTTCCTGAACTTTGTGGGCAGCCATGCCGATAACCGTGGTATTGGCCGGAACTTCTTTGACAACAATGGCATTTGAGCCGATTTTGGCGTTGTTGCCGATTTTTATGGGCCCCAGTACCTGCGCGCCGGAGCCAATAATTACATTGCTGCCGATGGTCGGATGGCGTTTGGAGGTGACTTTGCCGTTCTTATCAAAGACGGTGGTGCCGCCGAGTGTGACATCGTGGTATAACGTGACGTTGTCGCCGATTTCGGTAGTTTCGCCGATAACGACGCCCATGCCGTGATCAATGAAAAATCCTTTGCCGATTCGTGCGCCGGGGTGAATTTCAATGCCGGTCAGGAAACGGGCAATTTGCGAGACAATGCGTGCTGTCAGCCGGAAATTTTTGTTCCACAGCCAATGGGCAAAGCGGTAAACGACAATGCTGTGCAGTCCCGAAGAGCAGAGAATCGCTTCGGTTCGGCTTTTGGTTGCCGGATCACGGGCGATGACGGCATCGATGTCTTGAAGAATAGTGTTGAATTTTGCTCCCATTTTGTGCTACATTCCTTTGAAAAAATTAACAATTTGTATAATATTTCCTATATATAATCAATTGTTATTAATTAATAATAAAAAAAGAGATTTTAAATGACTGAAGTACTTTTTAACGGACATGCCGGACGGCTGGAGGGGCGTTATCATCAGAGCGAAAAGCCTGGAGCGCCGATAGCGTTGATTCTTCATCCGCATCCGCAATACGGCGGAACCATGAACAATAAAGTGGTTTACAGCCTGTTCAGCTGTTTTCAGAATCTGGGATTTTCGGTTTTGCGTTTTAATTTTCGCAGTGTTGGGCGTTCGCAGGGAGAGTTTGAAGACGGTCCGGGCGAACTTTCAGACGCTACGGTGGCTTTGGACTGGCTACAGTCCGTTAATCCCGAGGCCAGACAGTGTTGGATTGCCGGCTATTCTTTCGGTGCGTGGATTGGCTTGCAGCTTTTGATGCGTCGGCCGGACATTAACAATTTCATTGCCGTTTCGCCGCCGGCCAACGAGAAGGATTTTTCGTTTTTGGCGCCGTGTCCGACTTCCGGGTTGATTATTCAGGGCGGTGCCGATGAAATCGTTAATCCGCAGTCGGTTGCTTCCCTGGCAAAACGTTTGAATGTTCAGCGCAATGTGCAGGTCGATTTTGCCCTGATTGAAGAAGGCGACCATATGTATAACAATCACCTGGTTGATTTGTATAAGATTGCCGGCAATTACGTTATCGGTGCCATGCAGAAAAAAGCACCGCAGAAAAAACGCCGTGGCCGCCGTAAAAAAAATGAAATACCGGAAGGGCAGGAGCCGTTGATGCTTGAAGATGAAAGCATGGATAACGAAACCGACGATTTTGACGGTGAAGACGAAGAATAAAATAAAAAGCTTTCCTTTTGGAAAGCTTTTTATTTTTGGAAATAAGATGAGGCCGGTTGTTTCGTTTTTTTGGAAACTTTATTTCCGGGAGAGATTCTTCAGATATGCAAGGATATAAATTCTGATAGCGCTGGAAAGATTTTCGCTGCGGCGGGAGGAATCGATTTCGGTTACCAACTGATTGATGCTGATATTTCTTTCTTTGGCAATGGCTGCCAGTTCTGCATAAAACTCATCTTCCAGAGAAATGCTGGTCTGGTGCCTGCCGGCGATGACGACGGATTGTTTGCGCATGTTATTTTTTGCGGAAAGCGTCGATGGAAACAACGGTGGCTACGCCGTTGGAGGTTTTTTTCGGCTGTTCTTCCATTTCGGCGGCAAAATCGTTGTCCGTGTTGTGCGAAATCGGTTCGTCATCAAAATTGAAGCTGAGACCAAATTTTGCATAAGGATCCGCAAAATAGGTGATGGCGTCAAAAGGAATAAACAGGCTCTGGCGAATGCCGCCAAAACTCAAATCAATGCTGAAACCGGAAGTTTCGACAATGAGGTTGGAAAACTGGTGCTGAATGACAATGGTCATTTCCTCCGGGTACTGGCTTTTGAGCGGTTCGGAAATCTGTGTCCGGGGGTGGTTGGTTTTGAATGTAATATAAAAGTGATGTTCTCCGGGAAGTCCCTGTCTTTCGACAATTCTGAGTGCTTCGACAACCACGTTTTTTAAGGATTTTTCTATCAGTTTGTCGTAGTTGATTTCAGTTAAAAACTCGCTCATTTTCTTTCCTTTTCACAAAAAAAGCGAGCCGTTCTGTTGCTGGGCGGCTCATTCCCCACTTGAAACTAACCATAGTTCAAGAATTTGCGTTTGTTACGCTCGCCTTAAGCAGCGATTGCAACAGGTGCTACGTTATTATCGTTAGCATTCATTTGATTTGAACCGATAACGGTGGTATCTCACCGGGCACAGCATACATATCTTTACTGCTACCTGTCTACCCTGTTTCACCCCCGTTGAAAGAGGAATTGGTGGAGGTGCTGGGTACTGCCCCCAGGTCCAAATAGCCTATTTCATACAGCCTCTAGTGCCATAGCCGGTTACCCGACATCATAATTATATATTAAAATATCTTATTTTCAAGGGGGCATACGCGAAAAAAGGAATCGGCAAATTTTATTGGTAGTAACTCGTAATGACTTCTTGTCAAAAAAAAGGCCGGTGTTAGAGTCTTACCGGTTAACGATACGGGATTTTACAATGACTAAAGTTGCTATCTGGTGCCGTCATGAGGGAGACAATATTATCGGAATCGGTCCGAACATCCCCTGGCACGTTAAATCGGATTTTAAACGGTTTCGCCGGATTACCGAGGGACAGAATCTGGTGGCCGGGCAGACGACTTATGAAAGCTTTCCCAACCGGACGCTGCCGAATCGGAATATTTATGTGCTGACTTTCGACCGGGATTATGAAGTGTCGGATCCGGCGCATCATTTTGTGGTGACCGATGTTAATGATTTTAAAGACTTTGAAGGCGATTTGTATATTTCCGGCGGGGCGAGCATTTATAAACTCTTTATGACGGGCAGCGCAAAACTGATGCCCGATATTGTCGTCGACTGCATGTACAGGGGAGAGCTTAATCCTTCGCTTGAAGGGGCAAAAGTTGACATTACGCCCAGTATTGAGGTTTTGCATAAGGCCTACCGTCAGATTTCGACGGATTATGAGCTGGACAACATTCTGACGACCGTTTGGGTGCGCAAGGGCGAATTTGTCGAGCAAAGCGTGCTGAAACGGATTATTGAAGCCATTGAAAAGGAAGACGAGTAATGAAACAGTATTTGGATATGCTTCGCTATGTTTTGGAAAACGGCGTTGACAAGATGGATCGTACCGGGGTCGGGACGCGTTCGGTGTTCGGTCAGCAGATGCGCTTTGATTTGAGCAAGGGTTTTCCGCTGATGACAACCAAGAAAATGCACCTTAAGAGCATTATTCACGAGCTCCTGTGGTTTATCAAAGGAGATACAAACGTCAAATATCTGCAGGACAACGGCGTGCGAATCTGGAACGAATGGGCGGACGAAAACGGTAATCTCGGGCCAATTTACGGTTCGCAGTGGCGCAACTGGAACGGCGAGGGGATTGACCAGTTGGCACAGGTTGTCGATAAACTTAAAAACAATCCCAATGACCGCCGCATGATAGTCTCGGCCTGGAATGTGAGCAAAATTCCCGAAATGCGTCTGCCTCCCTGTCATATGATGTTTCAGTTTTATGTGGCAAACGGCAAGCTTTCCTGTATGTTGTATCAGCGCAGTTGCGACATGTTTCTGGGCGTGCCGTTCAACATTGCCTCCTATGCGTTGCTGACTATGATGCTGGCGCAGGTTTGCAATCTGAAACCCGGCGAGTTTGTGCATACGCTCGGCGACACGCATATTTATCATAACCATTTTGAGCAGGTCAAAGAACAGCTTCGCCGCGAGCCGCTGCCTCTGCCGACCATGAAACTTAATCCGGCAGTAAAGGATATTAATGACTTTAAGTTTGAAGACTTTACGCTTGAAAATTATCAATGTTATGGGGCTATAAAAGCCCAGGTTGCAGTTTGACAAGCTGTTGCCAGCTTGACCGCATCACTGGCCGTTGCACGAACCTTTGTTGAAACGCGTTGCTTTCTGCGTGCATATCGTGAGGCCGTGCCTTGTGTTTGTGGATCTCCGGGTCAGGCACTGCGTGTTTCCCGAGTTTGTCCTGTAAGACTTGCGGTTTACGCTGTCGCTTAACCGCTCGTCAACAGGACTGCACCGCAGCCGGCTCGCAGCTTCACCGGAGCTGCTCCCCACGCTGCGCCCGAGGATGATCAAGAAAATAGAGTTGCTATATTATGGTATTCCTAGGGAGGACTGCAAAAAAACACCGCCGGCTGGGATACAGCGGGCGGTGTTTGTTTAAGGGTTAGTCACTTGGCAACAAAGAAGTCTTTGCCGCCTTTGTTTTTGCGCATCAAAGTCAGGTCTCGGTAACGAAAACTTTCGCCGTGAGGCTCTTTTTTGATGAGGTTGGCCGCTTCCGTGACTACCGGAGGCAGGTTGGCCGTCATGCAGAGCATCAGAACGCAGTCTTCGCAATGTTTGTCCGTTTCCCGAATCCCTTCCAGAAGCCAGACGTCGTAGTCTGAAAACGGAGAGAATGCGCTTGCTTTTCTTTTCAGCTGGATGCGGAAGTCTTTTGCTTTCGCATCATCGTCAAGAAGGATTCCTAATTCTGCGGCGCGTTGGCGGAGGACAGTTTCGGCGTATTCTTCTTTCAGATTCGCTGCTCGCAGGTTTGTTTTCATTTTTCATGTTTTTTGAAAATATACGATACGAGAGAGAAAATCCCGCTTGTTGAGAGCGGGATTGAGAATACACTCAGGCTTTGGCCAAAATCAGAATGCCGGCTCCGTTGGTTTTGCAGCGGAGTTTTTTGCGGTTAACCTTGAACTCTTCTTTCAGTTCGGTTTTCTTAAACTCGCCGGGCTCAAAGATGGCTTTTTTGCCGTCGCAGATGCGATGAGCCGTAAAGCTTCCGTCAGTGTTGCGGTAAAGCCATACGCTATATTGAACGCCGAACTTATATGCAAAATGGTCATCTTCTCTCTGCAGGCCGCCTTTGTATGTATAATGGCGGGTGGTCGAGGTTATTTTGCACACTTCGCGGCTGTCGGGTATGATTTCTCTGCCGTGTTTTTTAGCAAAGTTCTTTACTCTGGCATCAACACTGTCACTGGCCAAAAACTTTCCGGGAATGTTCTTTGATGTATTCATATGTTTAATTTTTTATGCCCCCAAGGGCGTTAATATTAAAAATAATAACTCACAGTCTTATCAATCAGTGAGAATATGAAAGCACATCTTTATTGAAAAGGCAAGCAAAATGTGACAAAATTTCGAAAATTTTTGATTTTTTTTGTTTTTCCTGTTTCTTTCCTAGCTTAGTAAACTTAAGATAATTCCGACAAAAAGGGGAATAGACAAATTGTCGTCGATTTCGATTTTGTCCTCAAACATTTCGGCCAGGGTGGCGGCAATGCAGGCGATGACGCCGGCATAAGTGAAATGAAAAACGGGTTCGTAAAGCATATTGATGAGCAGGGCGCTGAGAAAGAAAGCGACCGTTCCTTCCAGAGATTTGCTCTTATAAAGTTTGCGGGTGCCGAAAGCTTTGCCGAACAGGGCGGCGCAAGTGTCGGAAATCAGCATGACAGTCAGGGCGATGGCGGCTACCGGTTTGGAAAACAGCAGTGTGCAGATGATGGCGGCAGCAAGCACATACATTGAGCCGCTGACCTGAAATCTGGTGCGGACGCGTTCTTTGTTGCGCAGGGTTTTGAAAAACAGGAAACCGAAAGTTCTTCTTGCCCAGCGCCATTTTTTAAAGTTTCCGTATTCCAACAAAGCATCGCACAAAAAAAGAATTGCGAAAAGCATGACGGAAACGCCGGGGTGGGCAAAATAAATAAGCGCCGGAATCCAAAGAGAACTCAAATGAATTGACTTGCGCGCCAGTTCGCGGCGGAAAGATTTGTTGTCGGGAATATGCAGTTCGGAAGCCAGATTATTCAATTCCAGGTTCGGACGATGCAGCTTGATACGAAATTGCGGGCGTTTGTTTGTCCAGTCCGGTTTTTTTATTTTGAATGGCTTCAGCATGTTTCAATCCGTTAATAATCAAATTATGATGTTAGATAACATTTATCTTATAAGTTGTAAAGCTTTGTTTATGTTTATTTGCTTCCGGTCGTGTCTTTGCTTCTTTCCGATGCCTGCTGGTAGAAAGCAATGGTTTCTTCAAGATGTCTGCGGACAGCTTCCCGGTCGGCGGAAACCGGAGATACGTCGTAATCTTTTCCTGGAATCAGGCTGATTTCGATACCGCCGCTTTTGCTGCTTACCTTTTGCCACCGTTCAAAGAAAATGCGGGGTGTGTAAGACGGGGCAAGCGCGTCGCTTCCGAAAAAGCGGCTTTCATAGCTGAAGTTGAGCAGCCCCAGCAGAGTCGGGGCAATATCTATCTGGCTGACCGGCATGGTCAGCTTCTTTGCTTTTATGAGCTTCGGGGCATAAAAGAACAGCGGAATGCGGTAGTTTTCCGAAGAACCGTCGGCAATGTGCGGTTTTTTGGTAGCGCGGTCGGCTACAAAGACAAATACGGTATTGTCGAACCATGATTTTGTTCGGGCTTCTTCCATAAAGCGGCTGACGGCATAATCCGTATACCGGACGGCTTTTTGCCGACGGGTGGCGCTTTCGGGAAAATCATTAAAAGAATCGGGAACGGTATAAGGATAGCGGTTGGAAGACGTCAACAGCAAAGAGAAGAACGGTTTATCCTCGGCGGCGGATTTGTCCGCTTCGGCAATGGTTTTGCGGTAGAGGTCTTCATCGGAGGCGCTGAGCAGGTCGGCATAGCTGATTTCGCCTTTGTGCCAGCGGCTGCGATCCATAATCTGAAAATCGCCGTCGGCCAGAAACTTGTCCATTCGGTCCAGCATGCCATAGCTGCCGTAAATCCATTTGTTGTCGTAACCTTTGGATTTGAATATGGCGCCCAGACCATGCAGATTTTTGTTTTCCTGCAGGCCGAGAATCGGCAATCCGGGAACCGGCGGCAATGAAAAGTCAATGGCTTCGATGGCGCGGGCCGTGTTTCTTCCGGTGGCGTAAGCATTGGGAAAATACAGGCTTTGTTCGGATAATTTCCGCAAGCCGGGCATATAGCCGGCATGACTTTTATCCAGATAAGCCGCACTGATGCCGCGCATGATAACGATGATGACGTTGGCTCTTTTTTCGGGGCGGAAAGCGTTTATCTGCCGGGTGATGTCTTTTTTGGGTTCGGTGAAAGTAACGTTTTTGCCGGCGAAGATTTTTTGGAGTATTTCCAGATTCTTCTCGCGGGGCTGCGTCAGATAAAATTTGTCGTAATCGATTTCGTTTTTATGCAGGGAACTGAATAAACTGTAAGTGCCTTCTTTGGCGATTTCATTGTTGTAAGAATCCGGCGTAATTTCTATTTGCGCGACATTGGTGTTCAGGTAGGCGAGAATGCAGACAAGGCCGTAGATGACGCTTTGGAACAGGCGGCGGCTGAAAGCGGGCGCTTTGAGAGAGGTAAACAGCCAGCGGCGGGCCAGCAGCGTGAAAACCACCGAGGCTATGAGAATGCCCAACAGAATTTTTATGACCGGATAAGCGTGTTCCAGATTGCTCAGAACCTGATGTGTGAAAAGAATGTAGTCAACGACGATGAAATTGAACGAAGAGGAATATTCGCCCCAGAATATCTGTGAGGCAGCTTCTTCACAGAAAGTTGAAACAGCGAATATGAAAAAAGCAGTCGTGGTTATAATTTTGTCCATACGGCTGTTTTGTTTGCTGCGCGGCAGAAGCAGAAGGTAAAAGACGTAGGGCTGCATGACAAAAAGGAAAGACACCGTGCTGGTAAGCAACAGGACGCCGGCGGTTTTAACCAAAGCCAGAAACGAGAAATCGACATTGGCGGCGTTTTGGTACAACTGCAGGGTCATGAAGCCGAGCTCGACCAAAATGCAGAAGGTGAAAAAAGGGGTGAGACGTCGCAAAAGATATGAATTCATATTAAAATTCCTTTTTGTTGACGCTTGCAAATTACCGCGCTCTCGGCAAAATGGCAACAAAAAATCTTCAGCCGGCCGGCCAATGTGGAAAAATAACCATCTGTAATCGCATGTTTTCCGTCTTCTTGGCGGAAAATGTCCGGAAATAAGTCTCGTTTCAATAAATGTTGACTCTTTTTGCAAAAGAGATTAAGATTAAGGTTAATAGGTGTGTTGTTGACCGGAAACAGGTTCCGGAAGGTTGTGTTAACGACCTTGTTCCGTCGGGCTTCTTTGTCTTATTCCGTTTCTTACAGCATGCCTTCTGCTTATGCAGGCTTTGTCTTTGTCAACTGTCGGAGGTGTGCCATGTCTTATTATCGTTTCCTGCTCGCTTCGGCTCTGGTGCCGGCGGCTCTCTTTGCCTTTCCGTCTTCACTCGAAGCGGCGGCGTTAAGTCATGGTCACGCTTCCACAGCCGATTGCACACATACACACACATCCACCCTATCGGCAGAGCCTGCATCTCGTTTTATTGATATGGCTCACTCTTATAAGACGGCGGCTGTCTGTTTCCTTGGTTATGGTGACTGCGGCGATGCAGGGTTCGGTTCCATGGGCGGCGATGACGGTTATCAAATCGACTCCGCCCAACAATGCCAAAATGAGGGCTTTGTCAATTCTTGTGCATCCGGTTATTGTCTGGATAAATCCTGTCCCTATAATGCTGCCTACGGTAAATGTCGTGCCGAAAATTGTCACTCAGGTTCGGCAACATCTTGTAATGGAGAAGTTGTCGGACAAACGGCTTGTGGAAACAGTTGTAAAAAATGTTGTGATGATTCTTGTCCTTCAGGTTATTCTAAATCAACAACGTCTGAATGTTACGATACAAGTAAGACGGAATGCGGTACCGTTTGTTATAAAGCGAAAGATTGTGATACGTGTTCCGGGTATTATGATTGTGGCGGAAGCTGGCAATATTGCGAAGGGACGACTTGTCCCGAAGATTCATCAAAATGTTCGGTTTATTGTGACAGCGATTATTTTTCATATAGCTGTGCTTCTGCTTCTGTTTGTTCTTCTAACGGAGGTATTTACAGAAACGGTTATTGCTCAAAATCATGCGGAACTTCCGGATCATCAGAACCGTCTGTTTCCGAATGTGAGGATCCGGGGTGTGATGTTAATGCTTATTGTTCCGGTTCATATTGTTATTGTAATGCCGGATATACAGGGAGCGGAACTTCCTGCAGTCCAGATCTTTGTTATGGGGTTACGTGCCCGAAGGCAAATATGGAATGTATCAACCTCTTTGATGGTTATTGCAAATGTCGCAGTGGATGGGGAAATAATTCAAGCGGTGAATGTCAGGAAAATTATGGCTCGGAGTGGCTTTGTTGCACTAAGGAAGAACGAGCCTGGGATGGAGATAATGCTTCTGAATGTTTGGCATCTGGTAGTTTTGGAGAAGCTGACAGCTTTTATTCTCAATGTGAAGCGCAAGGAGGAACACCTAGTCGTTCAGGTAGTTATTCTCATGGTGGTAGATATAATGTTTGCGCATATACTTGTACTTTTTCGGCGGAGCATTTCCCTATATGAATTTTTTACGGTGTAATTTTATGTTAAAGCCCCGCAGTGCGGGGCTTTAGATGTAATTATATAGCTTGTTTTAAGGCATTTATGGCTTCATTCAAACGCGAGGCATCAGAGCCGCCGGTCTGAGCCATATCCGGGCGTCCGCCGCCGCCCTGAGCTCCTACAAACGGGGCAACAACTTTAATCAGGCCGGTTGCGGGCAGGCGGTCTTTGATGTTGTCGCTGACCCCGATAACCACCGAAACTTTGCCTTCCGACGGAGAGAAGAAAGCAATGACGGTATCGTCCCTGCTTTGCGCCTTAATTTCGTCAATAAAAGCTTTGAGCTCTTTGGGCGGAATATCGTCGATGACTTTGGCGACAAACTTGAGGCCGTTAACTGATTCAAATTTGTCCGGATTGTCTGCGGCCTTATTGCTGACAAACTTCTTTTTCAGGTCAAAAATCTGCGCTTCGAGTTTTTTCTTTTCTTCCAAAAGCTGGACAACCCGGTTTTCAATGTCGTTGAAGCTTGATTTTAAGGCGGCACCGACGCGATGCAGGCGATCTTCAATATCCTGGGTGAATCTTTCGGCTGCGGCGCCGGTTACACATTCCAGACGGCGAACGCCCGCAGCGATGGCGCTTTCGCTGACAATGTTGAAATAGCCGATGCTGCCGGTCTGTTTGACGTGCGTACCGCCGCAGAGTTCCATTGAAACGCCGTCGCCGACGCAAACAACCCGGACCTCGTCACCGTATTTTTCGCCAAACAGTGCCATGGCGCCGGCTTTGATGGCGTCTTCCTGATTCATGATGTTGGTCTGAACCGGAAGATTGGCACGGATAAGCCGGTTGACGGTGTCTTCCAAATCTCTGATTTCGGGTTCGGTAATTTGTTTGGGGTAGGCGATGTCAAAACGCATCTTGTCGGCGGCAACCATGGAACCTTTTTGGGTTACGGAAGCGCCGAATTTTTCCTGCAGGGCATGGTGAAGCAGGTGGGTAACCGTGTGATTGGCCTCAATGGCATGCCGGTTTTCTTCGTTGACGCGGAAGTTGGCAAAGCAGCCTTTTTGCACCGTGCCGCTTAGAATTTTGCAGACATGGACGTAAAGGCCGTCGAGTTTCTTTTTGGTGTCGGTGACTTCAATTTCAAATCCGTCGCCGCTGATTGTGCCGATGTCGCCGACCTGGCCGCCCATTTCGCCATAAAACGGGGTTTGGTTGGCCAGCAGATAAAATTCGCCGGCGGAAACTTTGTCAACTTCTTGTCCGTTTTGAACCAAAGCGGTGATTTCGGCATCGGTTTTGAGTGTCGTATATCCCAGAAATTCGGTTGAGCCGAGCTTGTCCTGCAGTTCGAACCAAATCTTGTCCGTGCCGGTATCGCCGGAACCGGCCCAGTTTTTGCGGGCTTCGGCGCGTTGTTTTTCCATGGCTTCGTCAAAGCCTTTGGTGTCGACGCTGATGTCTTTGGCTTTGAGAGCGTCCTGCGTCAGGTCAAGCGGAAATCCGTAGGTATCATATAATTTGAATGCCGTAGCACCGGAAAGCTCATCTCCTGCTTTAAGATTCTGTGTTTCTTCGTCCAGCAGACGCAGGCCTTTGTCCAGCGTGCGCAAAAATCTGGTTTCTTCGGTTTTGATGGTGTCGGCAATCAGATTCTGAGCGCGATAAAGTTCCGGATAGGCTTCGCCCATTTCGCGCTGCAGAGAAGGCAGCAGTTTGTAAATCATCGGTTCTTTGACCCCGAGCAGGTAGGCATGGCGCATGGCGCGGCGCATGATGCGGCGCAGAACATAGCCGCGACCTTCGTTGCTTGGCAGAACGCCGTCGGCAATCAAAAAGCACATTGAGCGCAGATGGTCGGCAATAACGTTATGCGAAGATTCCAAAGGCCCTTTGGGATCGGTGCCGGCAATTTTGGCAATATCTGCGGTCAGGTTGCGGAACAGGTCGATGTCATAATTGGAATGAACGCCCTGCAGAATGGCGGAAATGCGTTCCAGTCCCATGCCGGTATCAATACATTTCTGCTTCAGCGGAATACGGCTGCCGTCGGGAAGGTCTTCAAATTCGTCAAAAACCAGGTTCCAGATTTCAATCCAGCGGTCGCCGTCTTCTTCCGGCGTGCCGGGCAGGCCGCCCCAGACTTCCGGGCCGTGGTCGTAAAAAATTTCGGAGCAGTAGCCGCAGGGGCCGGTGTCGCCCATCTGCCAGAAATTGTCTTTGGTGGCGATGCCGATAATGCGGTCATCGGGCAGGCCGGAAACTTTTTTCCAGATGTTGCGGGAAACTTCGTCAGTGTGAAAAACGGTTACGGCCAGACGGTCTTTGGGCAGGCCGAATTCTTTGGTAACCAGTTCCCAGGCATAATTGATGGCTTCTTCCTTGAAATAGTCGCCGAAAGAAAAGTTGCCGAGCATTTCGAAAAACGTGTGGTGGCGGACGTCGTAGCCGACACTGTCCAGGTCGTTGTGTTTGCCGCCGGCACGGACGGATTTTTGGGAAGTGGTCGCCCGTTTGTAAGGAGCGGTTTCGGCGCCGGTAAAAATGTTTTTGAACTGAACCATGCCCGAGTTGGTAAACATCAGGGTCGGATCGTTGTCGGGAACCAGAGAAGAAGAGGGGATTATCTTATGGCCGTTCTTCTCAAAATAATTTAAAAAAGTTTTTCTGATTTGATTAACAGTGGTGGTCATTTTTACTTCCCAATAAATTTAGCTTGTTTTAACCGTGCTAAATTAATGCAAAGTTCCCGGTTTGTCCAGATAAAATTATGAAAAAAACGCTTAAATTTCCACGCTTATGCCGTTGATATACACAAAAGAAATGTTCAACCAGAATGCCAAAAGAAGCCAGATGAAAAGCGGATAGTTCAAAACGGCCGCGGAAGTGCTGACGGCGGCAAAATTTTTGAGCATGCGCCAGGAAATCCAGAGCAGGAAAAGCAAAACGGCGGCACCGATGCCCGGGTAGCCGAGATAAAAGAAGCAGAAACACCAGATTATCTGCAAAAGCAACTGGCCGAAAAACAGGCGGCCGGCCAGAAGTTTTGATGTTGAGCGCGGTTTGCCCAAAACCAGAAAATAGGATACGGCCAGCAGCAGGTATAAAATGCCCCAGATGACGCGGAACCATTCGGAAGGCGGCGTCAGCGGCGCTTTTTCGGCAGCGGCGTACCAGCCGGTGACTCCGGAAAGCGTGAAATAGCTGCTTGCGGCCGCGGTGACGGCAACGGCGCCGAAAGAGACAAGCAGGCGGCTGATGATGTTCATTTTTTTCCTCCGTAATCGTTGTTTGTTGAAGATATAATTGCCGGTAAAAATTTTTAAAGCCGGAATTTTGTGACAAAAAATATTTTTTCAGTCTAAAATATGGCTTGAATTTTGTCGAAAAATATGGTTTTATAGGGTATTGTCAAATTTCGGGGAAAGTCCATGGAAAATCGAAAAATTGCGGAAAACAAGGAAAACGGCACTTTTATTACGCTGGTCGGCGGCAACAATACCGGACGCATCGGCGGCAACAGTTATGTCATTGAAGTTCAAAACGAGGGGAGGACAAGCCGGTCAATGATTGATCTCGGTGCGGTCATAACCGGTTTTGAGACCGGCTATGAATCCGCTTTTCCGGACGTGAGCCGTTATTTTGACCGCATTAACCCCGAAACGGAAAATTTTGTTGAGGCCTCGCAGCCGGTCGACGCGCTGTTTATTACGCATTTGCACGAGGATCATGTCGGTGCTTTGACGCATCTGGCCAAAATGGGTTATTTGCTACCGCCGGTCTATACGTCTAAACTTACCCGGAATGCCATTCGGATTATGTTTAACAAAGCCGGTTTGCCGGAGCCGGACATTAAGGCGATTCAGCCGGGCGAAAATATTAAGGTCGGCGAGGATATGATTGTAGAAGGGTTTATGGAAGCGCACAGCGCGGTTGACGCAATGGGATTTCATTTTCTTTCGTTTAATGGCGACAGGGCCGATGCCGGAATTGTTACGCACGGTGATTTTTTTGACAGCGACGATATGCCTTACGGTCCCGTCAATATGTGGGAGAGCCTCAGGGACATTGCCTCCCGCAAACCGATAACCCATGTTCTGCTTGATTCGACCATGGCACCCTATGAAAACTGTGCGCAGGAAAAGGCTCTTGAAAAACCCAGACTCGGCTATGAGCAAAATGTTAAAAATGTGCTTGAAGTCATAAAAGAAAATCCCGGAAAAATCGTGGTTTCGCCGGTTATCGGCCGGAGCTTCAACCAGTCGTATATTGATTTTGCCGCTGCCCGCGAACTGGGGACGAAAGTTTTTCTGGACGGTGACTGGCTGGTTTCTATGAACCGGGCCATGCAGCTTTCCGGGCACAAAGATTTTGACGATATTATCTATAAAGGCAGCATGGGCGAATATCTTCAAGATGCCAAAGTTCCGGTTAAATATGTGGTTTGTACCGGCGCTTTTGCCCAAGGGCTGCAGGAATATGAAACTCTGAAAATTCCCGGCGTACGGCTGCCGCTGGCTTCGGCAACCAAAATGGCGCTGGGAATTCATCCCGATTTGAAAATTGACGGCAATGTTCTGATTTTGGCCAGACAGCGCATTATTGACGATATTAACGGAAAAACCGGGCCGAAGATGCTGCAGCTTTTGGCCAGTCAGGGCGCTACGGTGGTCATGAGTCCGGGAGATAAGAAAATTGCCGATTTTAAAGTGGTGCCGATGCAGGATTCCGGGCATATTAAAAACGGCGAAATGCGCGAATATTACCATAAAATTGCCGAACTGGCTCCTAAGGCCGAATTTATTTCCATTCACGGCAGTGACGAGCAGAGGAACAATGTCAAACGCGTTATCGGCGAAGAAGGCGGTATCTGTCATGTCTTTGCCAACGGTGCGGTAATCGAGGCCGGCGGCGGACGGACACGGGCCAGAGAAACCGAATATGCGCCGCAGGAATGGATCGGCGCCGTCCGGGTTTATTATAATCCGCTGAAGCCTGATAAGAATGTTCCGAAAAAAGGTATGGTTGAATATTATCGTATTGATGAAAATTTTGTAAGACTTGCCGAGGAACCTGTTTATCGTGATACCGTATTTACCGCGCAAGCAAGCAGGCCGGGGGACAAAAACTACTATGCCAACCATCCGGAAATACACGGCGATGCGATGATTAATCCGTATACGGGCAAACCGGTTAAGACCAAAAGCGGCAAACCGCGCCGGGAAAATCCGTTTAAAAACAAAAGCAAAAACAAAGGAAATGCTTCCGGCCGCGGCTTCGGCAGCGAGGGAAGGTAAGCTTTGATAATGAAAATCCCGTTTGAACAAAATTGTTCAACGGGATTTTTTTTTGAGGAAAACCGTTAACAGAAACCGTTTCGACTGCGTAGTTTCTGCAAGCCCAAGCAAGCCAGAAAAACATAACCGAAAATTCCTGCCACAGCCAGGGAAACGGCGGAAATATCCAATCTGTCATTGAAACCTGAAATCCAGAAAGCAACAATGCCGATTTCAGCCAAAACCAAGCTTCCCCATTTGATATTTTCCAATCTCTTCATAATATGCCGGGTTTGTTTATTGAGGAGGTGTCCTTTGCACGTCCCGTATCCTCATGGTTAATAATATCTGTTTGTCTTAAAATTATCATGTTTTCACTGATGACGCAATGTTTTTTTGTCGAAAACATGTCTGAAATGTGACAAAATTTAATTTATCCGGTTTGGGTTATGATTTGTTAAAATATTTTTTGTATGATATGGTCTGCAAAGAGGAGAAAAAAATTGGAATTCGGCGAGCGTTTAATCCGCGGAGAGATTGTAAGATCGTATAAAAAGCTTATTCTGGACGTTAAGTTCCGGGAGGGCAACGTTGTGCCGGTGTTTTGTCCGGAGATGGATTATATGCAGAGCCTTTATGTTCCCGGCACGGAAATATGGGTAACCAAAAACCGCGATCAGCGTCGGAGGCTTCGTTACGAATGTCAGATAATTAACAGCGGCGGCGGTTTGATTATGGTTAATCCCAATCATGTCGATGCCTTGTTTCTGGAAGCTTTTGAGCAGGGGAAAATCGCCGAGCTTAAAAAATATACGTTTGCCGACCGGGTTGACGGAAGCTTTGCCACCCGCAACATAAATTATGAACTGAGCAACGATGCCGGCGAAAAATGCTATGTTTATCTGGTTGGCATTTATAATAAAAAAGGGGCGGACGTCGTTTTTCCGACCATGTTGAATTTTTATGAGATGGAGCTTTTTGACGAAATGCGCCGCTTGCGCGAGAAAGGTGCGGAAACGGTTGTCGTTCTGCTGGTTACGCGGATGGATTGTCTTGCCGCAAAATTTTCGTGGGACGTTAATCCGATTGCGGCGGCCAAAATTTATGACGAGGCAAAAAACGGTTTGAATTTCTTTTGTTATGGTTGCAATATTGACAATAAAAGTATATCAATTACTAAAAAGATGAAGATTTTGTATTAGGAGTTTGGCAAATTGGCTGAAAAAAGAAAAAACGGCATCAGAATTTATGAGCCGTCAGAGTTTGAAGGAATGCGGAAAGCCGGTCAGGTGGCCGCCGAGTGTCTGGACTATATTACGCCGTATGTGAAAGTCGGCGTATCTACCGGAGAGCTTGACGACCTCTGTCGCGAATTTATGGTGGCTAAAGGTGCAATACCCGCATGTCTGGGGTATCACGGTTATCCGAAATCAGTCTGCATTTCCATCAATCATGTCATTTGTCACGGCATTCCGTCTTATGAACGCAAGCTTGCGGACGGAGATATTCTTAACATTGACGTAACCGCGATTGTCGACGGCTGGTACGGCGATACGAGCCGTATGTATTATGCCGGCAAGCCGAAGCTGAAAGCGACGCGTTTGTGCGAAGTGACTTACGAATGTATGATGCGCGGCATTGATGTCGTCAAGCCGGGAGCTCATTTCGGCGATATCGGTGCGGTTATTGAAGAATACGCCCATAAATACGGTTATTCGGTGGTGGATATGTTTTGCGGACACGGTGTCGGAAAAGTTTTTCACGATGCCCCGAATGTTATGCACTGCGGACGCAAGGGAACAGGGCCGGTTATGGAAGAGGGAATGATTTTTACGATTGAACCGATGATTAATACCGGCAAAAAAGACGGTATCATTCTTCAGGACGGCTGGACCTCCGTAACCCGGGACAAGTCGTTGTCTGCCCAGTTTGAGCATTCGCTGGCGGTAACCAAAGACGGTTACGAAGTCTTTACCTATTCGCCGAAGGGTCTGGACAGGCCTCCTTATAAATTGGACTAACTTTTGGCTGGACTTTTTATGGCAAAAACCGAAACAAAAGATGAACCGGATTATCTGGGACATCGCGAGAGACTGAGACACCGGTTTCTGCTGGGCGGCGGTCGGGATATGCCGGACTATGAACTGCTCGAGCTTTTGCTGACTATAGCGATCCCGCGTCGTGACGTTAAACCGCTGGCAAAAGAGCTGATTAGAAAATTCGGCAGCTTTGCCGAGGTTGTAAATGCACCGATGGAAGAATTGACATCCGTTAAAGGGGTTAAGGAAAATACGGCGGCGGTTTTGAAAATTGTTCGCGAATGTTCCGTCAGAACATCATGGCAAAATCTTAAGAGCATGGATCTGCCGGTTATTTCCGACTTTGATGCAATGGTGGATTATTGTCGTTCGGCGATGGCGTATCAAAATGTTGAAGAGTTTCGGATTATTTTTCTGAATGCCAAGCTTTTTGTTATTGCCGAAGAAATTCAGCAGCGCGGAACCGTTGATCAGGTTGCCATTCATCCCAGAGAAGTGATTAAGTCGGCGATGAAGCACGGGGCGAGCGCGATGATTTTGGTTCATAATCATCCGTCAGGTGTGGTTACGCCTTCAAAAGCGGATATCGAAGTTACCAAGAGAATTAAAGAAGCTGCGGAAGCTGTGTCGATTAAGCTGTTTGACCATTTGATTATCAGCAAGTCAAGTGTTTACAGTTTTCATAACGAAGGGCTCATATAAAAGACTTGCAAATTAAAAAAAATTGGTTAGTTTAGAAAAACGCAAAGCCTTGAATTATTATGATGAAGCTTGCAGAAACATAACGGGACATAGCTCAGCCTGACCGGGACGCCGGCTGCGGTGATGCGCTTGCTTCGGGCTTGAGGAAGAAAAAGCTGCCGGTGGCAGGTTTTTCGACGAAAGGTGAAGTTTGATTGGCGAA
>CALXTV010000025.1 GCA_944391505.1 uncultured Alphaproteobacteria bacterium
AAAAAAACAAGCGGCCGAAAGAAAAAGTAAGTTTCGCATGACACGTCTCCCGAAAACATAAATTGAAGCCCATATCTATGTTTCAGGATAACTTATTTTTGAGCATGTGTCAACACATATTGAAGCGGACTTTATTTTTGGCAATAAAAAAGCCGCCCGTAACGGACGGCTTTTTCTGATTTTGATAAACCTTATTTGTTTTTCAAAATAGATTTACCGGCATAAACAGCCATATCGCCCAGCTCTTCTTCAATACGGATAAGCTGGTTGTACTTGGCCATACGGTCGGTACGCGACATCGAACCGGTCTTAATCTGGCCGCAGTTAGTGGCAACGGCGATATCGGCAATGGTCGTATCCTCGGTTTCGCCGGAGCGGTGCGACAGAACGGCGGTATATTTGTTGCGCTGAGCCAGGTCAACGGCCTTCAGCGTTTCGGTCAGCGAACCAATCTGGTTAACTTTAACCAGAATGGAGTTGGCAACGCCTTTTTCAATACCCATGGCCAAACGTTTCGGATTGGTAACGAACAAATCGTCGCCGACCAGCTGAACTTTGTCGCCGATGGCTTTGGTCAGCATAGCCCAGCCTTCCCAGTCGTCTTCGGCCATACCGTCTTCAATGGAGAAAATCGGGAATTTGGCGCAGAGGTCTTTGTAGAAGTCAACCATCTGAGCGCTGGTGTAGGACTTGCCTTCGCCTTTCATTTCATACTTGCCGTTCTCATAAAATTCGGAAGAAGCGGCGTCGATGGCCAGAACAACATCTTCGCCCGGTTTGTAACCGGCGTCTTTAATCGAGTTGACAATAAAGGTCAGGGCTTCTTCGGCCGATTTCAGATTCGGAGCAAAACCGCCTTCATCGCCGACGTTGGTATTATGTCCGGCAGCTTTCAGGTTCTTTTTCAGCGTATGGAAAATTTCGGCGCCCATACGAACGGCTTCTTTGACGGAAGAAGCGGAAACCGGCATAATCATAAATTCCTGAATGTCAATCGGGTTGTCGGCATGCTGGCCGCCGTTAACGATGTTCATCATCGGAACCGGCAGAGTGCGGGCCATGGTGCCGCCCAGATAACGATACAGCGGCAAACCGGATTCTTCGGCCTGAGCTTTGGCAACGGCCAGCGAAACGGCCAAAATGGCGTTGGCGCCGAGCTTGCCCTTGTTTTCGGTGCCGTCGAGTTCAATCATGGTTCTGTCGATTTCAATCTGATCTTCGGCATCCAGACCGGCCAGAGCGTCATAAATCGCGTCATTAACGTTGGCAACGGCCTTTTCGACGCCTTTGCCGCCATAGCGTTTTTTGTCGCCGTCGCGGAGTTCTACGGCTTCATGTACGCCGGTAGAAGCGCCGGAAGGAACGGCGGCGCGTCCGAAAGCGCCGGACTGCAGAACAACGTCGGCCTCAACGGTCGGATTACCGCGGGAATCTAAAATTTCTCTGGCATGAATATCGATAATAGCACTCATTGATTTCTCCTTAATGAATTAAAATTTCTGTTAGGTACAATCGGTTATTTTTGCCTCGATGTCAAGCCAAACTATACATTATTCAGCAGATTCTTGGAGATTGTCCGCCTGTCCGGCACCTTCAAAATGCGGCGGAAAAAAAGTCTTTTGGTCCGCAGGCGTTTTTTTATTGTCAAATCAGAATAATGCGTTAATATATATACCGTATAACCGTCTCTTTGGGAGAACCAAATGTTTCCGGATAAATGGCATAAACGCTTTATGGAAGTTGCCGAGCTGGTCTCGACCTGGTCAAAAGACCCGTCGACCAAAGTCGGCGCCATTGTCGTCGGTCCCGACCGCGAGATTCGCTCCACCGGCTACAACGGTTTGGTCCGGGGTGTTGACGACAACAAGCCGGAACGTTTGGAACGTCCCACCAAATATGACTTTTTTGAACATGCCGAACGCAATGCCGTATATAATGCCTGCCTCATCGGCGCTTCGCTGAAAGGCTGCGTTATTTACGTAACTTCCATGCCTTGCCCGGACTGTGCCCGCGCAATTATCCAGTCGGGCATCAAAATGGTCGTGACCTACAAGCCGGAATTTGACGAGAATGCACCGCAAAACACCTGGCGCGACAAACTTGTCTTTTCGGAAGAAATGTTTAAGGAAGCAGGGATAGAATATCTGCTGCTTCCGCCTAAAAAATAAAAATTCGGACTTCAGACTTTTAATCGGACTGCTATCTTTAAAAAACTGATTTGCTGATTATATGACAAGCAAATTAAGGTATTCGTTTCAATCTGAAACGGTTGAAAAGGTTTTTGTGACGATGCGCAGAAGGAGAATAGGATGAAAGTTCTTATAGCGGACGACCATGCCCTTTTTCGTGACGGTTTGGGAATGCGTCTGGAGCAGATTGACCCGAATGTTGTTATTTTGCAGGCCTCAAGTTTCGGACAGGCTCTCAAAATTCTGGATCAGGAAAAGAAAATCGACCTTGCCGTGCTGGATCTGGACATGCCGGATATGCCGTGGGAAGAAGGCCTGAACGAAATGCGCCGGAAAGCGGAAACGGCTCGTTTTGTCGTCGTCTCGGCTTCCGAAGACGCGCGCAATATCCGCAAGGTTCTGGAAAGCGGCGTCTGCGGCTATATTCCGAAGCGCTCTGACCCGAAGATATTAAACAGTGCGCTTCAACTGGTTTTGGACGGCGGAACTTATATCCCGCCGGCAATGATAGAATGCGGAAGCACAATGCCGAACAACGGCAGCGGAGCCAAGCCCAAAGGCAAAACCTTAACCAACCGGCAGGCTCAGGTTCTGGATTTGGTGGCGCAGGGACTGTCCAATAAACAAATTGCCTATGAAATGGGCGTTTCCGAAGCAACGGTAAAACTGCACATAAACGCGCTGCTGCGTTCCATCGGCGTAACCAACCGGACACAGGCCGTCGTCACTGCTCAGAAAATGGGACTTATTTAATATCCGCTAAAAACAGCAAGTCTTACAGAACAAACTTGGCGCAGCGTGGCTCGCAGCTCCATCTCACAAGGTGCGGCACGCAGTGCCTGATCCGAATATCCACAGACACAAGGCACAAACCCAATATATGCACGCAGGAAGCAACGCGCTTCAACAAAGGTTCGTGCCACAGCCGGTAATGCGGTCAAGCTGGCAACAGCTTGCGCGCTTCAATAAAGATTCGTGCCGCAGCCAGTGAACGCTCAAGGGCGTCCCCTTGTCAAGCCGGCAACAGCTTGTCAAGACTTCTTTCCGCGGGCATATCCTGCAAAGTGATAACCAGCTTCTTATCCAAAGCGTAACAGATATTAAGCAGACAGCCCAAAGGAAGACGCAGCAGCCTTTCTTCACAGCCTTTTTCAATGCTTTTTATTTTAATCTTGGACATTCCGGTCATTTCGCTGACGTCGTCAATATCCAGCCCTTGCCGCAGCCTGATTTGCGAAATTTGTTTTCCGAAGTCCAGGAAAAACTCTTTTTTGTAAATGTCGGTAATTTCTCTGTTCATTTTCAACTCCTTTATGTTTTGTTAAAACAAAACCACCTTACTTTTAGATAAGGTGGAGGAGTTCAAAACTGTATAACGACAGCACGCTTATTCGTCCGCAAAAGCGGCTTATTTCGCGTCATCCTCCCTTGCAGGAGGTTATTTGTAATTCGTTATAAGGAGTTTTGAAGCTCCGCCGTCAGCCTAACCTTTTCTGACGACAGAGTTGATTATAAAGGATGATTTCTATTTTGCAACCGGGATTTTATAAATAAGACCCGATATCGAGCGTCCAAAGCAAATATGCGGCACCTGGCAGGATATGCCGTTAATGATAAGTCCGCAGCAGACCGGCCAAAATTCCCTGAATCCGAACGCGCTGCGCCGGCAGACGCCGCGGTTGATAAGCGCTGTTGCAGGGAATGAGTACAACTTCGTTGTTTTCGCGCTTCAATATTTTCAGCGTCGCTTCGCTTTCGTCAACCAACGCGACGACGATTTCACCATTATTTGCCGTATCAGCCTTTTTGATGATAACCGTATCGCCGTCCAGAATACCGGCCTCAATCATTGAATCGCCCTCAATCGTCAACGCATAAAACTGACCGCGGTTGACCATCTCAAACGGAACCGAAACTTTCTCCGTTTCATTGGCAATCGCCTCAATCGGCGTACCCGCGGCAATTTTCCCGTACAGCGGAATTTGCGCGGCACTGTTCTGCAGGGCGATTTCGCGCTTTTTTTCTTCTTCGATAATCGCTTTCGGCTTAAATTTCGGCATCTTGATAACTTCAAGCGCCCGGGCCTTATGCGGAAGCTTGCGGATAAATTCACGTTCTTCCAGCGCTTCAATTAACGCATGAATACCCGATTTTGACTTCAGCCCGACGGCGGCCTTCATTTCTTCAAAAGAGGGAGAACAGCCGGTTTCTTTGATAACTTTGTTGATAAACATCAAAAGCTGGTATTGTTTTTGCGTCAACATATTAAAACCCTTACAAATAAAGTAGAACACTTATGCAAATGTTCTACTTTAGTTCTTTTTTTGTGTCAAGAAATATTTATTGTCTGCCCTTTTTCTCAATAACACGCTTCACCGTTTGCGGTGAAATTTTGATGAATTTCGATATCGGACTTTTTATAACAGACAGGCTGCTGATCGGAGCGGGAGGCCTTTCGCGTTTAAGTGTTTCTCTGAGCTTGGCCGAAGTCTTTTGATATTCTTCGCGCGCCAGTTTGATGGTTGTCATAACCTCTTCATACTTTTGCCAGTCAAGCGCCAGCCTGCATTCTTCCTTATATCTGTTGTCCAGTTTCCACTTTTCTTTCCGCACGTCATAAGATTTTTCGATGATGTCGGCCGTCGTCACGTTGCGTTTTTGTTTGGCGGCTGCGACTTTGGCACGTTTGAGAGCCTCATCGTAAATGCCGGCAATAACTTCTGGGGTAGGGTTCTGGTTGGCTGCCGACATCACAGTCGCCAAAAAGGCTTTGCCGCGGTTGTCAAAATCCAAATCGGGAATTTTCCGCAAAGCCGCGTAAACCGGTTCATATTTGACAATACGCATATAAGCGTCCATTTTTTCGCGAAAGTCTTTGGTTTTGCTCAAGTCGCCGAACATTGTGCGAAAATTTTCGCTACGGCGGGCATCTTCGGTTTTGCCGAGAGCAACCAACAGGGGATAATCTTTGGCGATTCCCGGCCACATATCTTTTTTGTTGCCCTCTAGTCCAAACAAAAAAGTTTTCATCGTTGCGCCGATGTCCATCTGGTACAGCCCGAGATATTGGTTATCTCCCATAACATAGGGATCCATGCCGGATTCAAACAAATGTCCGAGGTCGGGAGCCTCCATTTCGGCAAATTTCATATCTCTACCATTATATTTGCCGCCGGCTTCAACAAATCTTATGGTTTTGCGTCCGATGTCTTTACGATTGTCGGGGCTTTTCGCTTCCGTTGCGGCATCATGCCGGTCTGTTGTTGGTACGTTCGGCGAAGCGTTTGCCGTTTGTGAAAAAAAGGCAAACAAACCGGCTCCGGCAAGCGCTTTGTATTTTGCCGGAATTTTCTTAACCGCTTTCTTCCACAACAAAACAGATGCCTCTCTGGCATCTTTCATCAAGTCTTTTTCCATATTTATCTCCGTTTATTCACTTACTAATATAATATCTTTCCGCGGCTTCGTCCAGTGCCTTTTGCAAATTGTCTTGAAAAAATCTTTGCCAGCGTTTATAGTTTGTTCAAAACTTAAAAACAATTTGTGAAATAGGAATAAAAATGACAATCGAGACCAATGTTCATCGTGAATCCCGCCTGGCCAAACTGAAGGCTCTGCAGGATAAGGGATATAATCCGTATCCGTACCGTTTTTGCCCCAATGCCTTTGCCGCGGATCTCCAGGAAAAATATAAGGATCTTGAGGCCGGAGCCGACACGGAAGACCGCGTAACCGTCGCCGGGCGCGCCATGGCCGTCCGCAATAACGGAATGTTTATTGACATTAAGGACATGAGCGGAAAAATACAGGCTTTCTGCCATAAAAATCATCTGAACGAGGAAGATCTCGAACGTCTCAAATGCCTGGATGTCGGCGATATCGTCGGTATTTCCGGCTATATCCGCCGGACGCCGCGCGGCGAACTTTCGATTGCGGCCGAGAAATTTGACATTATTTCGAAATCGCTGCAGCCGCTGCCGGAAAAATTCCACGGTCTGACTGACGTCGATGCCCGATATCGTCAGCGCTATGTCGATTTTATCATGAATGAAGACAGCAAGGAAATTTATCGCAAACGCTGCCAGATTACTTCCGCGGTTCGCCGCTGGTTTGAGGAAAACGGCTTCTTAGAGGTTGAAACGCCGATGCTGCACCCGATTATGGGCGGTGCCAATGCCAAACCGTTTATCACGCATCATAATTCGCTGGATATGGATTTGTATCTGCGCATTGCGCCGGAATTGTACCTGAAACGTCTGGTCGTCGGCGGGTTTGACCGCGTTTTTGAAATCGGCCGCAACTTCCGCAATGAGGGCATAGACAAGAGCCATAATCCCGAATTTACCGGGCTGGAAGCTTATCAGGCTTATGCGGATTATAACGACATGGCCGATTTGTTCGCCAGTTTGATTCCGTATGTTGCCGAAAAGGTTCTCGGTACGAAAGTTATTAAATTCGGCGAACACGAAATTGACCTTTCCAAAGGATTTGCCCGCAAGTCGATTGTCGATTTGGTCAAAGAATATGCCGGTATTGACCTCATGCAGGCCGAAACGCTGGACGAGGCCAAAGCCATGGCAAAATCTGCCGGTGTCGACGCTTCTTCCTGCAGTTGCTGGGGAAAAGTTGTTCAGGAAGTTTTTGATGAAAAAGTCGAACATAATCTGATTCAGCCCATTTTGGTTATGGACATGCCGCGGGATATTTCGCCGCTTGCCAAAACCCATCGTTCCAATCCGCGTCTGGTCGAGCATTTTGACGCGTATATTGCCGGTATGGAAATCGGCTGCGCTTATTCCGAACTGTCCAATCCGTTGGAACAGAAAGAACGTTTTGACGCGCAGTGCGCTGCCCGCGACGCCGGTGATGACGAAGCCCAGATGCTGGATGAAGATTATGTCATTGCGCTGGAAAACGGCTTGCCGCCGACCGGAGGCATGGGCATGGGCATTGACCGTCTGGCCATTTTGCTGACCGGCGCCGATACCATTCGTGATGTTATCGCTTTTCCGACCCTGCGCAAGAAAGACTGAGCTTTGGCAAAAAAAAGCAGAAAATCAAAGCGGAAACAGCCTCGCACGGCCAAATGGCCGACGGCGGGAGCCGGGAGTTTTCTGATCTTTGTCTTTTTGTTGTCAACGGCCTTGATTTTGGAGCTGCTGAGGGGAAAGGATAATCGTCCGGTTATTTTTGCCGGCGCTGCGCCGACCGCCATGATTGTCCTCGATACAGACCGGGAGCCCGCCGAAACCGAGGTCTGCCGTTATGCTTATCAGCCGCAGACGCCTTTGCCCGAACCGGGCAGTCGTTTTCTGTCTGACGATACGGAAAACGTAAATATTGTTTCGGCGGAAAAAATCGACGCGGAATATTTGTCGCAGGCGCTGCTCATGGACGAGGAAAAAGACGATATATCTTATCGCATTGCCGGAATGGTTGAAAGAGACGTTTCAACGGCTGTTAACCATGACGACGGAATATGGGACGCTTTGAGCCATGTCGAAAAAATTGAGCTGACCGACCGGAAGTCTTATGAGTTGTATGAAGAGGAACTGCCCGAAAACGCGGTTCATGATGAATTTTCCGATTCTCAGGCAAGGCCGGACGGATATTTTGTATATAACAGGCATAAAAATATCAAAAACGTTCATGTCGATTTAAGCCGTAAACCATATTATTTCGGACCGGAACCCGTAATTGCCGTCGTAATTGACGATATGGGCATAAATCAGCGCCGCACGGCCGATATCAGCCGCCTGAAAGCGCCGTTGACTTCGTCTTTTCTGACTTACGGAACCCGTTTGAACAAACAGGTGGAAAAAGCGACGCAGGCCGGACATGAAATTATGATTCATGTTCCGATGGAGCCGAAAAGCAAGGCCAATCTGGCGCCAGATATGCTGACCACGACCATGAACGAAGCCGAGATAAAAAACGGGCTGCGAACAATGCTGAAAAAATTTAAGAATATCCGTGGTATCAACAATCACATGGGATCGCAGTTTACGGAAGACCGCGGCCGGATGACTTATGTTATGGACGTTCTTAAGGAAAATAATTTGTTCTTTCTTGATTCCAAAACTTCGGCCAAGTCTGTCGGACGTAATGTAGCCCGTGAAAAAAGAGTGGCTTATGCACACCGTCATGTCTTTCTGGATAATGAAAATAAGGTCGAGTATGTGAACAAACAACTGCGTCTGGCCGAAAAGATTGCCCGCCGCAACGGTTATGTCGTCGCCATCGGCCACCCCAAAAGCGCAACTTATCAGGCGTTGAAAGAATGGCTTCCGGGCTTGTCCGAAAAAAATATTAAGTTGGTTCATATGAGCGAAATCGTAAAAGTCCTGAACCCGCAAATGCAGGCATCTTTCGAAGAAAATCCAAAAGAATAAAAATTTTTTGCAGATTTTTTAAAATATGTCTTGACCTGAAAGATATTTGCATATATACATTCGGTAGTTTTCAGCAGATTGCTGCTGAAAAGTCTTAACGGTCCCATCGTCTAATGGTTAGGACACCACCCTTTCACGGTGGCGATACGAGTTCGAATCTCGTTGGGATCACCATTTCAAACGGCAGGTACAAAAACCGCCGTTTTTCTTTTATAAATCAAGTACTTAACCGAGTTCGAGTGTTGTAAATTTGAAAATGTCATTTTGGGAGAATTTTCCGAACTCGTTTAATGATAATCCTTTATTTTTCAATAATTTGTCTGAGTTGGAATCTCGTTAGGTCTCGGGATTGTCATTTATCCAAAGTCGGATTTGAAACTTGCTTAAAATAAAAGTTTTTGACGTTGACGACGATTTATTTTGCTAAAATAAGCAGGATATAGCCAGGACGACCGTTATCTTGACTTCCTTTTTTTCTTAGTTTTTTTTCTGCTTAAACAGTATCTCTTCAAAAAAAGGCTATTTTTTCAACTAGCCCCTTATAACGCGTAAGATAAAAAATTCTCCTAGCCTTTTTTAGTAAGCCATATTTTTACGACTTATGACATGGCTAGGTCACAGGTTATCCTTATGTATTTTTGGCTTTACGTTTTCTTAAATCCCGATAATATAAGATAAATTTAGGAGAATTTTACTATGACTGACTTGAAAGAAAATTTTAGAAAATGGTTATCTGCAAAACATAAAGATAGTACCGTTAACACTTATATTCGTCGGATAATTGCTGTCTATAAGAAAAATTTTGTTCAAGAAAATTTTCATTTTAGCAATAACTATTTGGGCATCCTAACTGAAAACTTAATACCATTGCTTGTCAAATCCTATGAATTCTCCAATAAAGAGTATTATATAGATAGAGTAACAATCTGGCACGCACTAGACTATTTTTCACGAATTTTTGAAGCTATAAATACATCAAAACACTTAAATAACAACCAGACTGTAAAATTATATTTTTATTGTTATGAAGGTGATTTTCAAATTGATTCGGTTAGCTTTGAAAATCTTCGGGATTATGTCCAACTGTTTAATTCATTTTGTTATAAAAGAGATAAACAGTCAATACATCTTTCCTCTGAAGAAATCCGAAATTTCTTAAGAAAAATAAAAAAAATTATTGCTGAAAATAATATAAAAGATTCATCTGTATATGATTCTGCATTACATATTATATACCCCTACCGAAGTGCTAGGTTAGAAAAAACGGCTTTAACACATTATTGCAGTTTTTTGTATAATCAAACAGGATTAGCACAATATGATTATCAAAATAACCTTATGGTAACCTATATCCTGATTGAAAATCCTAATAGTAAAATTGGTGGCAACTATAAAATTGACCAAAATTTAACAGGTGAGACACCTCTACAAATAAAACTTAAAGACGATGAACGGGTTTATAATCATGATAATAAAGAAAAGCCTTCGTTTGTTCTGATAATTGCTGATTTGGTACATATTTTTAATCTTGATAAGAAAACCGTGTCTAAATATTTTTTAGGGAACAACACAATTAATCAAACAGAAGGAAGTGAAATTTCTAATATTGACAGGAAAAATACTGTTCTTCGGACTTATTTTTGTATTGATTCTACCAATTCATATCTGGAGAGACATTACCATTCAATTCATAAAAAACTAAACACACCTACTAACAATGATAAAAATTTAGACGCTTATAAGGATTGGGTAAACAGACAAGATGCCACAGATTTTTTAGAAATAAGCCACAATTGCTTCCATACCTTGGTTAAACCCAATAATTGCTCATATTTGAATTACATTGATGATCCAAGATACCCAGCCGAAGATAAAAAACAATATAAATACCGTAAATATTATAAGCCTGATTTAGAGTACTTAAAAAACACCCGTCTGTTCAGAGACGCACAGAATAAAAAAATAAAATATCAGTCTAAACAACAAAACTAGCAGCTTTCCCCCAAGTCGCTGACAATCCTTTTAATATTAAATTATCAATGGTGATGGAAGTAAGGCAGATGGACTGCTTTACATTTAATAATAAAAGGAAATAAGAAAATGGCTAATAAAGCTACAAAAATCGCCGCTAACCAAAATGGCGAAATTTTACAAAACGCATCCGGCGCAGATTTTCAGGCTGGATATGCAGAAGTAACAGAGACACGGGGTCAAAGCAGTGCACTTGAAACAATGCTTGACCGGGCTGGAGAATTCAGAAAGCAACAAGCTCAAAACGATAATAACGGTGACAATAACGGCGGTGATTATCCGGGGCCAGCAAATTTTGGATGTCCAGCTGTCGTTGAAAATGCTATTGATGAAGAAAACAGTCTCCCTCAAGTTTATATTGATATTAACGAAGTTGCTAAAAAAACTCACATCTCCAAAAAAGAATTGGCGGAGCTGTGTTCTGGAAACAGCAAGTCAGTATCCATACCTACAGATTTAACGGATTTAACTAAGTTTATTACGGTTAGTCAGGGGCACGCTTCAACAGCCGGAGCTTTAGCAAAGAGAAAAATTCTACCGCCTGAGACCAGAACGTATTTCTTAAAACGTGCCCAAGAATACGGTTATCTTTGGCTCAAAGGAGAGGTACAGTTAGGCAATGAAATCCGTAAAATTGTAACCCGCATGGGTAAGCGCACCGACTTGGAAGCTGCGAATGACAACAAGAAAAAGCAAAAGAATACTGCGGATTTTGGTAAAGTATTGACTGAGTTACGTACCAAAAAGGAAATTTTGACTGAAGACTATGGGATTGGGAACACACAGGCTCGACAGCTGACCCGTTTGACAGATGAGTTGGTTGAAAAAGAATTAAAATATGCGGTTGCAAACAACGACACATTATCTCGCAATCATGCGCTTTCATTTCTTAGTCAACCTCCGGAGCTGACAGATGAAGAAAAAGAAGAAGCTGATACCACAGGGGCCAAAGCTAAATTCAAGTTTGAAACAATTCGTTCTACGATTCCTTTTGAACAACGTAAGAAACGCAAATTAAAGCAAAAAATACCATATTGTCACTTGTTCGCATGTGCAATGTCAGATGGATACTACCTTGAACAACATGGATTTGAGTGTGTTTTGGCAAATGAAAGAGAGACTGATATTGCGGAGTATTGTGCCTTGATGTATCCAAAAGCTGAAGTTTTGGATAATGACTTCAGAGTACGATATAATGAGTTGGTTAAGAAATTTAAAACAAAAAAATGCGAATTTTTAGTAATTACGCCGCCATGTCAAACATTTTGCCCTCAAAAGCCGAAGAATTGGAGAGATGATGACAGACTGACATTAATTATTGATATTGTCCGTTTCATTAAAGAAACCAGACCTAAACATATTCTGTTGGAAAATGCCAAGGCTTTCTTTTCCTTTTCGTTGCCATTGGATGAGGATCTTACAGAACACCCGATCGCCGAAAAATTGCAGAAAATTTTGAACGGTCGCACCATCGGAGATTATTTGCGAGATGAGTTAACCGTTGAAGATTTAGGATATCACGTAAATTTTGCTATTGAAGACAGTTGTTTCTACGGCTGTGCTCAGTCAAGAGTACGTAGTATCATGCTTGCATCAACAGAAGGTGTCTGGAAGTGGCCATGTGCAGAAGAATTTGCAATGTCTCTATGGGAAGCTATTGGACACTTGCCTTCATTGGAAGCCGGAGAAGATAGCGGAATTCCTGATCACCATGCTAAGTCTTTACATTCTGATCCGATTAAAGCAGCTAAAATTGCTGAAGCTTTGGCTCATACCTCTACGGGAAGATGTCCTAAAGATAATGATCCAAGATATCAACTTCCCGGCTTTGGCTTTTTTGGTGCTAAAGGTGCTCGCAAGTTTTGGGATAAACCATCCAATACTATTGATACAGGAAATGGTGATGTTTTAGGTCTTCGCACTATTCATCCAGGTAGACTTCGTAAAGATGGTACCTATTCCGATGCTCGTCCTCTAACATTGCTTGAAGTGTTTTTGGTAAATGGACTTGAAAATTATGAAGTTCCTGACAAATTCAAGAATCGTGAGAACTTTGTCCGCAATTTGATGGGAGAAATTTTCTTGCCCAAATTATGCGAAAGGATTTGTTTAGAAATCCCTGTTGGTGATGACGGTTGGGAGGAAATGGATACCGATCCTGAATAATTATTAAAAATAATATTCGTCAACCTTTGACACCGCTATGTTAAAGGTTGGCTTTTTTTTTTATATACACCGCAAATTTTCAAAAGTATGCAAAAAAAATACACTATTTGGAAATTTTTTTTATCAAAATCGTGCAAAAAAACAATTCTATAAAATTGTATCATCATCAACCGGTTACCAAGATCCATCATAATCTTGTACAGCTGTTTCGGCAGTCCGGGATACAAGGAAGCAGAAAGCGCGGCCTTTGTTATTATTATACTTAAAATATAATGAATTAAAAATAATAAATAACAATAAAAAATATAATAAATACAAAAGATAAGATAAATAAAAGAAATAATCCATAAGAGATAAATACAGAAGATACATGACAAATAAAGACAATGTTAAACCAGATACAATAAGACTTGCGTCCCAATGTATTACCAATAACAAGAAGCAGAAGAGAGATGATAAAAGTAAATGTCGCCAAAATTATCAATAACACTATGACGCGAAAGAATAAAAAAGTAATCCATAAAACTCGCGCGTCAATATGTCAAAGAAGTAAGGCGACATCGGTTATCATGGGTTTATTTTCTGCTTGGTTATATTGTCTTATTATTTAATGTATAGAGTATAAGAGATATAATAATAAGTGTACTGTTTATATATAGGTATGAGGTATTATTCTTACTGATAATAAAAAATATTTGTATGACGGTTTTCTTCTTCTCTCAAAATTTTATTACTATACCCTAAAAATAGCTTATACGCATATATGCCTGTCTTTTGTATCTCTCAGAATTAACCTTTATCAAAATACTTAAAACGGGATACCTAAAATGACGCACAGACAACCATTTCATCAAAACCTTAAGACACCTATATCAAATAAAACAACTGAATCCAGCGGTCAAAAAATGGAATCTTATGTATCTGTCCCAATCAAAGAAGAATTTAACAAATGGCTAAACGATACCTTCCAGCCAACTTATTTTTTAACGGTTCAACTTCCTGATAATAAAAAATCTGCCAACTTGGATAATGCAAAGGAACACTTAAGAAACATTATGAAGGCATTTGAAAAGAGTTTGATGAATAATTGGAATAAACATCACTTGTCATTTATAGCCTTTGCAGAGTTGGGAATATCAGACGAATGGCATTTTCATATATTATTTAACCATGGAAGATTTAGCGAACAGGAGCTACAAAATGCCATTCTCAAAGCAACGATACGGGAAAAGTTACCATTTTATTGCTTAGACTTAAAACCGATAGATAACAACACAATCCACACACAAGCCTACTGTATAAAAGAGATGAAAGTATATTTTAACAACAAATTTGACAGTGACAGGATTATATTTTCGCATTGTTTGTTTGGAATTTGAAAGTTTTTGACATCAATGACAATTTATTTTTTTAACCTATGACACAGCTATGTTAAAGGTTATTTTTTTACTTAGAAATGGAAATTTAAGCGTTTACAAATCCCAAGAATCGCGACAATACGTTTATATCAGATTCCTTTTGATAGTTATAACACATTGTGAATAGGTATTATTATGTTTGACTTCTGCTAAATTTTGCAAAAGTTAACTTGTAACATCGCTATGTCAAAGGTTGGTAATTTAACTTCATGCCCTTAAGGACAACAGGTTATAAAAGTTTTTGACATCAACGACAAATTATTTTCTATAACCTTATTTTTATTTTAAATTAGGTTAGTTGTTTGATTTACATAAAAATCTTGTAATAAACCTTATCCCATTAAGCCATAAACAACCCGTGGACTTAAGAATTATTTTTTCATAATAAAAACTATACCAAAAATAAAATCGTTATCCACGGGTCGAAATATGAGTCTTATGGATTTAATATTCGCTGGCTAACATAATAGTCATGACACGGTTTGTAATATCTGGATTGCTTGGATCTTCGGAATAAAACTGATAACTCTTGTCATAGTAATCAATTTTCCAATATATCTTTTCGCCTTTATAGTTAAAACTGCCAAAATCGTGTTCATTATATGGGTCGTTGGCTTTGGTAAAATTGTTAAAATTCTTAACTTTTGCTAAAATCCTTGCAATATCTCTTGGAGTTTTGACGTTAATACCTTGGGTTAAGATAACTCTGCCGCCGATAAAACTCTTTCTAAGATTATCATTTAAGGTTTTGATATCTGTCATGACACGCGCCTTATACTAACTTTTCAGCCGACAGAAACATTTTGAAACGTCTTAAGGCTTGTCTGACAGAAGTATGCGAACGTTTGCCATAGCTTGATTTTTCACCGGTAATTTCATATTGAGGCAGGATAGAAGCGATATTTTCAACCAGATAAGCAAGCGTGAATTCTTCTTTCCGGCAAAGTCTTTCAATTCTTCCCATATAATCGGCTGAGGTGCTTGCGCTGTAATTATTTTCCAAAAGCCAGTTTTCAAAATTCTTCAACATAACAAATCTCCTTTATCAAAAATTTAGCCAATCAAGACTGGTTCGGAAAATACAGCCACCATAACCCGCTGCAATCTTTTACACTCAGCCAAGCAATCGCTAAAATATTGATAAGGTGTTGGAAGAATCGTATCATTAAGTTTTACATACCACATAGTTTTTTCCTTTCATAAATAGTTGTTTTGCTCATTAACTATTTATATTATGCGGTATATTTTCTTTATTGGGAGCCCCTAAAATGCAACTTGCCAACGACATTTTGCTACGATTTAGACGAGATTACTAAGAAACGGACAAAGATAATAAAAAAACGCTCCGAAATTGCTTCCGAAGCGCTTTTGCAAAGGAATAAAACTATTCTCTGCTTTGTAATTTTCTTCTTTGCAACATTGTATATTTTGCATCTTTAATCTGGCTTTTAGCAACTCTTTTGTCTTTTTCTGTTATTTCTCCTGTTGAACTATTTCCTGTTTTTCCGATATCTTTTTCAGAAAGTCTTCTTTTTTTCAAGCCGCTAGAAATAATCTCCTGCTTTGTTGCAAGATAATCGTTGCTTCCATTTTCTTGATTTCCCGATAAATCCAGTTTTGCTTTGATTATTGCACCCCAACTATGTTCCTTCATTATATATTTAGCCTCTCTTATTACCCATTCTGCTCTGGCTTTCTGGGCTTCGGAAACTTCTCCTGTTTTAGAATTTCCTGTTTTTCCAATGTCTCCTAATTCCCCATCATAAGGATTAATCAATCCATTATTATAGTCTTCAAAAAGAGGCTTCTGATTGTCTATAGACAGCTTTTTCCATGCTAAGGGATCTGTAATACTGTTAGTTACGCGTCTCTTTTCTCTAAGCTTTCCACTCCGAGAAGCTTCCAATTTATCTTTAATAAGACCTTGGGTATATTTTGTTTTTAAAGTCCGTCGAAATAGAAAATCACCGTTATAAACATTTAAAATATTATCTATGGGGCTTATTCTTACTGTAGGAATGCCACATGCTTCACGATGTTCACTGTCATCTTTATAGTCAAATCGTCCTAACAATCTTGCTGCTCGTTCCGCAAGTTCCTTTTCCCCCAAACATCCAATGGCTTCAATTGTCCATCGCGAGTGATCATCAATATATGTTGATGCTTTATAATATCCATCTATAATATCTAAAATATTCCCGGCTACATTTGGTCTTTTATCTATAATCTCTATGAGCGTCCAATTAAGATTATAGATATCCCAATAAGAATCTCCATCTTCATATTTATGAGCCTCTTTCGCTTCCTTTGCTACACTTTTTAAAACATCTTTCAAATCCTCTTCAGACGCAGTTTCTGAAAATTTACTTAAACCATCCACATTATCCTGAAATATCTGCTGATCCTCATAATAAGGAGAGTTGTAAAAACTGAATGTTGGCAAATCTTTCTTCATCTTTTTCTCCATAAATGGTTGTTATAATATTCATTTTCAGGCATTATCTTCACTTTTTATAAAAATACCACAAACCAACGATAAAATCAACCAAATTTTGCAAATTTCGCACTTTTTCTCTTCAATAAAAAATCAAGGAAAAATAATAGCTTGTTTTCTTTTGCTTATACAGGCAGCTGTCTCTTGAGTTCCCGGTCACAAAGGTTCTAATAAAATGACCGGTATTTTTAAGAAATTTTAAGGAGAAAACAATGGCTGTTATTGGTTATATTCGGGTGAGTACGGACAAGCAAACCTATGCACACCAACGCTTTGAGATTGAACAATATGCAAAAAATTATGGATTAAATATTGATGACTGGGTTGAAGAAAAAATATCCTCAAGAAAAGCCTTAAAAAACCGCAAACTTGGCGCTTTATTAGAGCATTTAGGTGAAAATGACATCCTGATTACTTGTGAAATATCCCGATTAGGCAGATCTTTGCTTGAAGTTATGCGGATTTTGGAAACCTGTCTTAATAAGAACTGCCAGGTCTGGACATTAAAAGAAAACTACCGTCTCGGCAATGACATACAATCCAAAGTTCTGGCTTTTGCATTCAGCCTGGCTGCGGAAATAGAGAGAAACCTTATATCTCAACGCACAAAATCATCTCTTGCCAATCTTAAGGCTTCCGGCAAAAAGCTCGGTCGTCCGTTTTCCGCAGAATCTAAAAAGCTCAAACTCTCCAAAAATGCTAAAAAGGTGCGGAATTTACTCACCAAAGGCATCTCTAAATCCCAAATTGCTAAAATCCTCGGCGTCCAACGCAGCACCCTAAGACGTTTTATTGATAGAATGTTGTAACCTTTAACATCGCTATGTCATAAGTTAAAACAAAAAAATATACTATTTGGAAAATTCATCTCAAAAAATTTAGTAGAAAAAGCCAAGTCATATACTTCTATAATATATGACTGATACATACAACCAACTCAAAGACGAGTTATCAATTCTCTATCCCGATGTTACGGATATTGAGTTAAACGAAATGACGGATAATCTTATAAACTTTTATAAAATTGCGCTTGAAGCTGTTTTGGAAGAAAAAAACAAACCTCAAAAGAATTTGCCGTTGATGACACAAACTTTAAAAACAACCTGTTTCCCTTAAGGTAAAGAAGTTGACATTCAACCTTATTTATTTTGTAAATCAGGTTAATGCTTTGAAAAAACAAAAAATATTTTCAAAATCTGTTTTACATTTATTTTCAAACACGACAATACAAAATTGTTTTTAATTTTAAAAGGAAAATTTAATATGATTGATTTAATAAAAAATCTGTATATTACAGAACTTAAAAACCATATTCGCCTTAGTCTTGAATATAAAAGATCTCGAGGAGAATATACCGGATTGGCTCCTATTGGTTACAAAAATATCCAAAATCAAAAAAATAAATCTGATGTTATTGTTGATACTGAACGGGCTCCAATTATTGTAAAATTGTTTAATGCTTATGCAACCGGACAATATACAATAAAACAACTGACTAAATTGGCTGTTTCTTTAGGTTTATCAAACAGACAAGGCAAATTTATTTCTGAGGGTTGTATAAGTAATATGCTACAAAATCCATTTTATTATGGGGAATTTCGTATCATGGATAAGATTTATCCTCATATATACCCTAAACTTATTGATAAATCTCTTTTTGATACGGTCCAAACAATTATGAAGTCTCAAAAAGGCAACAAATAATCTCTAAACACCGGCGTCAAATATTTCATTTTAGAGTATCTGGTGCCATATTTTTATTTAACAATCTGAAAAAGCAGTAAAATATTAGTAAAAAAGTTACAAACGGGTGCATTTTTTTGCGTACATTCCCAAAATAACACGACATAATAAATATAGTGTAAAAACAAAGGAGTAGTAACGATGGATACACTTGTAAAATATGTCATTACAGATCCTTGCTATATCTTGGATAATAAGACCTGGGACGAATGTTGTAAATTTTTAGATGACAGCCCGAAAGCATTTAATGAAGCTGTTTCTAAGGCTTTGACGGATTTAACAGGTTTTCCGGCTTATGTTTGTGATACCGGTTTTGGCGATTGGAATAATAAAATTTATGGCAGCTATATTATCTATAAAGAATTTTGCGCTGATTCCGGTATGGTTTGCGTTTGTCGGTTAACTTCAGAAATTGAAAACCATTTTGCAAAAGAATACTCAGATATTTATTCGCGTAGTGCGGCAGTTTTTGAAGGTTCGGACGATATTAATGTTGATTTTAACATATCAGATCCTTCCTGGATGATCGTAAAAATCCATGACAACCAAACCGGAAACTTTATTGAGACCATGAGTGCAGATGATTTTTACGCAGAAAACGAAGATTTTGATGATGACTATTCTTATGATGATGAAGAGGAGGATTATTAAAAATGGCTAAGAAATACAGATATGGACCGGTGGCACCTTGTAAACAAGCCGTGATATTTGCAAGAGTGTCTACTAAAGAACAGGAACCCGGTGCTTCCTTAAAAGCTCAAAAAGAAGCTATGGAAGATTATTGTAATAAAAAGGGACTTCCTATAGTTAAGAAATACAAGGCTATTGAAAGCTCTACCAATGGCAAACGAGTACAATTTAATGAAATGTTAGATTTTGTCAGAAAACAGAAACAAAAAACAGCTATTGTTGTTCACTGCATTGACCGTTTTCAAAGACGTTTTAATGAATGTGTTGAAGTCGAAAGTTTGTGGTTAGAGGATAAAAGCGACCTGCATTTTTGTAAAGAAGGGTTAATCCTGACTAAAAACAGCTCGTCTTCTGATATTATGCGTTGGGATATGGGTATCTTATCCGGTAAAATGTATGTGGCCAATCTGCGTGATAATGTTAACAGAGGTATGAATTACAACTGGTCGATTGGTAAATATCAGACTAAGGCTCCGGTTGGGTATCTTAATGTTAATAAAGATATTATTGTTGATCCGGACCGCGCGCCATTTGTTAAAAAGATGTTTGAGATGTATGCAACCGGGTTACATTCCATAAAAAGCCTGCATAATTTTGCTACGGAAATGAATTTATGCTCCTCTCATTCCAAAACAAATAAACCTCTCGGACGTGAAACAATTTATGCCATGCTGAAAAATCCTTTTTATTATGGTGAAATGGTAATCCGTGGTGAAAAAATGCCGCATGCTTACGAACCTCTTATTGCAAAATCATTATATGATAAAGTTCAGGAATTGCTTTCTGGTGGTAAAATACATACAAGAGTGCAAGAATATGCTGGAATTCCGTTTGTATTTCGCGGGTTGGTAAAATGTGCCGAATGTGGTTGTACAATCAGTTCTGAAACACATAAAAAGAAAAGCGGCAGAACCTATACATATTTACGTTGTGGACATACTAAAGGAATCTGTAATCAGGAATTAGTCAGTGAAGACCTTTTATTGCAGCAGTTGGATAATGAGGTTTTTAGCAAAATAAGACTCGGCCGCAATATTTTGGAACCATTGAAGAAGTGTGTGCAAAAGCGATTGATTGAAGAATCCGACGCTAATATGATCATGAAACGCAAAATCACTACGGAATTAAATAATCTTGAAGCACGAGAAAGACGGATTAAGGACTCATTTTTTGACGGTGATATAACCCGTGAGGAATGGCAGGAAGAAAAGGCTAATATTGTCGCCAAGCGTGAAGAATTGCAGAAAACGGCTGAAAAATACGCAGATATAAGTAAAGACATACAGATAACAGTTAATGAAGTCTTGGATATTGCGGCAACTGTTTCCGATATTATGAAGGAAGCGAATCCTACTCAGAAAAATAAACTGTTAAGCCTTATGCTTGCGGAATGTTATCTTGATGGGCAGAAACTAATTTATAAATTGCAAAAGCCTTTTGACAAGCTGGTTAATCTCAAAAATACCAATACCTGGTTTGATTTTGATAAATCCGACATCAAGGAATATGAAGCCATGGCCGAGAAAGTGCAGATGTATAAGATTGAGAAGGAGCGATTGGAGATGAATAATTTTATTCGATTTTAATTGGGATAACTAGTCCATGATACAACATAGCGGAGTAAATTGTTCTTTTCGTCATCTGTTAGCTTAATGCCCAACTTAGAGTAAATAGCTTTCACTAAAACAATGAATAAAATCTCACATAAGTTACTGATAGAAGTTTCTTTTTCAATGATATTTTTATATTTGTCAAAAATATTATTTGTACTTTTTTTATTATTAATTTTCATATCCAAATGCAAAATACAATCTCTTATATTGTCAAGATCACAAGCTATATCACACCATGTTTTGCCGAAACCCAAAATTTCATAAAATCTTTCTTTAATACCTTTCCTTATAATTTTATCATCTATCTTAGAGCCATCGGTAAGAATATCATTGTTTGGCAGATTTTCTTCTAAAAATTTTTGATATCTTGAATTATACGTCTTATTGGATCCATGGATTATTTGCCAACTTCCAATTATAGACAACAATATGCTAAATTGTTGATAACCAGACCCCGCATGATTATAAAATTTATCAACAATCACAACATCTAGCATATCACTAGGTAATATATTATTCCAGGTATCATATATATCATTAAATTTATCTTTTACATTTGATATATTTACCGGAATATATGGAAAATATTCTATGTTTTTATTATCTTTTAATGATTTAACATTTTCTATAAGAGTATATTCTTTATTTCCTATAAATATTTTTGAAAAAGTAGAATAAATTGGCTTAAGAAAAAAGATAGAGAATAATTTTTCAATTTTGTATCGAATCTGTAAATAGTTTCCTATATTCGACTTATTCCCTTTTATTGTTGTTATATAAAAAGGTTTAGTTATTGTTATGTTTTCTTGCTCTTTATCTATTATTTTTTGCTCTTCGGGAGATATTTCGGTGTTTGTTGCAATATTTTTTCTATAATGTATTAAGTGTGGACAAATTTTTTCCAATGTTGCATCATTTAATACTAAGGATAAATCCATTGTATCTCTATATCCTTGAGTTATTTTAATATTCAAATTATCTTTAGTCCTACAATCTACAATAGGTTTATGATCTGACGTAAAATAATCATCATTTCTCCAACGACAAAAAGAATTCATCTCTGGAAAATGAAAACAAATACCGTCAAATATTTTTTCATCTTTTGATATATGAATGCCTACAATAATTCCTATTACTTTATAAATTTTTGTTTTATAAGAATGTGAGCCTAAGTATATTTTTCCGCCATTAGGAATGCAATTTATTAAAGTAATATCCTCTATTTCTTCACAAAATCCGTATAATGTGGGATAAACATCTTCACCAGAAAATGACGTTGAGGTAATAAATTTTACTGAAATACCATCGTTGGGACTATATTCTATTCTGCCTGAAAATTTTATATCAGGTTCTTCTGGTTTCCAAAATTCACCAAGGTAACTAAATTTTTCAGCTGAATTAAAATGGTACATATTGTATTTCCTTATTTTTATCACAGTTTAATTTTTAGTTATTTAAGAATCAATGTTTATTTATAATTAGTCATTAATCTTTTTTTATTTACTAGTATTTTAGCTCGGAAACTGTGAGTTAAGCATCACCAATACGAAAAAACCTCCCTTGCGGAGGTTTTTTCGTATTGGTGAAGAGCCCAAGAGAGATTTGAACGAGTAGAGTTCGGAGCGGGTAGTTGGGGAGCGCGATTGAAAGAAGCGCGAGCCT
>CALXTV010000026.1 GCA_944391505.1 uncultured Alphaproteobacteria bacterium
AAAAAAACAAGCGGCCGAAAGAAAAAGTAAGTTTCGCATGACACGTCTCCCGAAAACATAAATTGAAGCCCATATCTGTATTTTAGAATAACGTATTTTCGGAATAGTGTCAATATATAATGAAGACGGATTTATTTTTGTCGTATGTCTGGAAGTATTGTCGGGCTTGTGGCCATGACAATAGAGAAGATGCAAGAAAAGGGAAAATAAAGGGAAGTATCTGAGCGGGTTAAATGAATAGTTCCGTACAAAAAATAAGCCCCGCCAAAGCGGGGCTTATTTCTATTCGGCTGTTTTCCGTTTTCTGCTGTAGGTTTTCTCTCGCAATGTTTCGAAGAGAATATAGAGCAGCGGAATAACAATCAAACCTGCGCCCGTACCCAGAAGCATTCCGTAAAATACCGGAACGCCGATGGCAATACGGCTGGCCGCGCCCGCGCCGGTAGCAATGATCATCGGGAAAACGCCCAAGATGAACGTGAAAGCAGTCATCAGAACGGCACGGAATCTTTCTTTGGTTCCGACGGTTGCTGCCTTAATGATTGAAGAGCCGCGTTCGCGTTCTTCTTTGGAGAATTCGACAATCAAAATAGCGTTTTTGGCTGCCAAACCGACCAAAAGAATCAGACCCAATTGGGCGTAGATGCTTAACGGCAATCCGGTTATGAACAACCCGGCCAGCGCGCCAAGCATCGCAACCGATACCGAAGTCAGAACCGGCAACGGTACCGACCAGCTTTCGTACTGGGCAACCAAGAACAGGTAAGCAAAGGTCATGGCCAGAACAATCAGGTAGCCAATTTGACCGCTGCTGGATTTCTCCTGGAAGCTCATGCCGGACCATTCGTAGCTGTAGCCGTTCGGGAGTTCTTTGGACAGATTTTCAACTGCACCCATTGCCTGACCGGTACTTGAAGACTGGTTTTGAACCGCCGTAATTGAGGCGCTCGGATACTGGTTGTAACGCGTAACAACACGTGGCGCCAGAACTTTTTTCAGCGAAATGACTGATTCCAGCGGAACCATCTCACCGTTTTGGTTCTGAACGTGCAGTTGTTTCAGGCTGTCCAGATCCTTGCGATATTTCCAATCGGCCTGAATCATAACCTTGTTGACCTGTGTGCCGAAGTTTACGTCGTTGACATAGCTGGAGCCGAGGTAATTCTGCAGAACATCATAGATGCTGCCGATGCTTACCTTCATGGCTTCGGCTTTTTCTTTGTCAATCGTGATGTAATAGTTCGGCGTTTGTGCCGTATAGGTCGTATAGGCATAAGAAATGTTCGGGTTCTGGTTGAGTTTGGCCAGAAAACCTTTTAAGGCTGCTTCCAGTTGCTGCGGGTCATCGGAGTTCAATGCCTGCAGACGATAATCCATACCGCCGCTCATACCCAAACCCATAATTGCCGGTGGTTCAAACAACTGGATTTCAGCTTCAGGCATGCCAATGAGTTTGGCTCGGATGCGGTTCAGAATATTGGTTGAATAAAGCTCATCGCTCTTGCGTTGGTTCCACGGGTGCAGCGTGATAATACCCAGAGCAACGTTTTCGCCCGAACCGCCAATCATACTGGCACCGACGACAACCATGATGTTGTCAACGCCAGGTTCCTCCTTAATCAGCGGATAAATCTTATCGACGAATTCCTGCGTGCGGTTGCGGGTGGCGCCTTCGGGAAGCTGAATGTTCATGAAGACAACACCCTGATCCTCAGACGGAATAAACGACGTCTGGCTGATGTGGAGAAAACCCCCGACACCGCAAAACAGCATGACCATCAGCAAAAAGATAACACTGACTTTGCGTCCTAAAAGACCGACGATGGAGGCATAGCGGTCGCGGGAACGGTAGATGAAACGGTTAAACCAATGTAACGGCCCTGACTGAACCGGTTTGAACGGGCGCAGAATGGTTGCGCACAATGCCGGCGACAAGGTCAGCGCATTGATGGCCGAAAAGGCGATGGAGGTTGAAATGGCCACAGCGAACTGTTTGTAAATTTGACCGGTAATGCCGCCCAGAAAACCGACCGGCACGAAGATGGCCAGCAAAACAAGTGACGTTGCGATAACGGCGCTGGAAACCTGCTCCATTGCCTTAATGGTGGCTTCTTTCGGTGCCAGTTTTTCGTTTTCCATCAGGAACAGAACGCGCTCGACGACCACGATTGCATCGTCAACGACCAGACCAATGGCCAGAACCAGACCGAACAGGGTCATCATGTTCAGACTGAAGCCCAAGGCCAGCATGACGGCAAAGGTGGCAAAAATCGACACCGGAATGGTCAGGGTCGGAATCAGCGTTGAACGCCAATCCTGCAGGAAGACATAGCAGACTAAAATAACCAGAGCAAACGTCAGAACCAGCGTGAAGATAACTTCTTCAATGGAGGCTTTGATGTACTCGGTCGAATCGTAACCGATGGTGTAGACCAAATCGTCAGGGAAGCGTTGTGACAGTCGCTCAATTTCGGCTTTAACACCGGCCATGGCATCAAGCGCGTTGGCGCCGGCCAACTGGTTGATGGCAATGGCTACGTTGGGGGCGCCATTGTATTTTGAGGTGGCATGGTAAGTTTCCTCTCCGATTTCGACACGGGCAATGTCTTTCAGATAAACTAATCCGCCTTGTTCGGCTGTACGAACGATAATGTTTTTGAAGTCTTCAACTTCGTTGATACGTCCCTGAGTTTGCAAGGTGTAGACCATTTGTTGGGTGCCGTCGCCCGGCATGGCGCCGATGCTGCCCAAAGATGGTTGATAGTTTTGGCCTTCAATGGCTTCTTTGATGGTGCTGACCGGAATGTTCAATGCCGTAATTTTGTCTGCATTCAACCAAACACGCATACTCAGCCGGGAAGAATAAACGTTTACTTCGCCGACGCCGGAAACTCGGCTCAGGCTGTCTTTGATGTTGTTCTGAACATAGTCGGCCAAGTCAAGCTGAGAGAATGTGTTGTTTGGCGAAGAGATACTGATCATACCCAACATATTGGACGAACGGCTTTTTACAGTCAGACCTTGTCTGGTAACGTCCGTCGGCAGTTTTGACTGTGCCTGTTGGATACGGTTTTGCACTTTAACCTGCGCCATATCTCGGTCAACGCCGACTTTGAAGGTTACGGTCAACTGGTAAGAGGAATTTTCGGATGAAGAGCTCATATAGAGCATGTCTTCAACACCATTGATTTCTTCTTCCAACGGAATACCGACGGTTTTGGCGATAACCTCGGCGCTGGCGCCCGGATATGATGCCGAAACGACAACTTCCGGCGGAGTGATTTCGGGGTACAGCGCAATAGGCAGAGAGAAAACGGAAATAACGCCGGCAAGCGTCAGCACGATGGAAATGACCATCGCGAAACGCGGGCGTTCAATGAAAATGCGGGAAAACATCGGTTATTTATCCTCCACGATAACGGTTTCCGAACCGCTGTTTTGAATCTCGCCGACCTGAACTTTCTGGCCGTTAGTAACTTTTTGCAGACCCTGAATGATGACGCGGTCTTCAGGTTTTAAGCCGTCGAGAATAATTTGTTTGTCTTCCAGCGTATCACCCATAACAACACGTCTTTCTTCTGCAATGTTGTCTTTGTTGACGACCATGACATAGTTGCCGTGTTCGTCCTGAGCAATTGCGGCCTGAGGAACCAGAATTGCAATTTTTTCTTCTTTGTTGCCGATGCGAATGTCAACATAGTTGCCCGGAATCAGCAGATTGTCCTTATTGTTGTACTCAGCATAAACGGCAATCGTCGCTGTATCGGAGTTGATTTCGTTGTCTGTAAAACGTGATTTCAGGTGGTTAACAAGGATTTTTCCGTTCGGAAGGACCAATTCCGTTTTTATGGAACCGTTTCCCTGAGTAATTCGTTGTTCGCGCATATTCAAAAAGTCTTTATCCGCAACCGAGAAAGCAACCCGGATCGGATCCGTCTGGACGATGCGGGCCAGATTTTCGGTCGCCGAGTTTACATAGTTTCCTTCCGTAACCAGAGCTTTGCCGATGTAACCGGTAATTGGTGCTTTGATTTCGGTATAGTCCATATCGATTTTGGCCAGTTCGAGATTAGCCTCGGCCTGAGCTACGGCGGCCTTGGCCTGCAGATAACTGCTTTCGGAGGTATCCAGCGTTGCTTTGGAGGCGTAATTCTGACTGCTCAGAGATTTCTGGCGCTTGTAATCGCGTTCGGCACGAACCAAGTTGGCCTTGGCGCTGTCAAGTTCGGCTTTGCGGAGTTCGACGGTGGCCAGATAGCGCTTCTGTTCAATGATGAACAGAATATCGCCTTCGTTTACCAAAGAGCCTTCCTGAAACAGAACCTTTTCGACGTATCCCGTAACCTGCGGACGCAAGTCGACCGCCTTAATGGCTTCGACATGTCCGATATAGCTCTTTTGGGGGGAAATGTTGCGCTGCTGAACCTGCTGTACCAAGACATAAGGGTCGCCGCCGGCGGCATTTGTCATTGGTATTTGCGGTGTCAGCCGGCTTTTTAACATCCAGCCGGCGGCAACGCATAAAAGCAGAACAGCGGTTTGTTTGAGAATTTTTCTATTGCTTACTTTACCTAATTTCATTTTCAGACCTTTCGTCCTTGAGAGCTTTTACGATTAAATCAAAACTTGTGCAAAACAAGTGCGGAAAATTCACCAAAGAATTACGGCTTATGGCATAAGAAAGCATTCCCTGCCATAAGCTGAAAATGGTTATTGTTGTATTGTTAATATCTATATCTTTTGATATTTCTCCACTTTTTTGTGAATTAGTCAATGCCTGTCTTATGATATTCAGGGGAAAATCGCGAATTTCTTTGACCGAACTGCCGATATGCAGAAAAAGCGTTTCGGACCATTCCATCTGAAACAGCATGAAAAACATGAATTTTCGATAGTTAGGATTATCCCGAAGCAGTTCTGCCAGGCAGATAAAATGAGCGCGCAGATCATTTAGAGTGTTGACGATTGGAACTTTGCGGGCAATGCTTTCGTTCGTACGAGAAAATGCCTCTTTAATCAGAGCCGAAATGATGTCCGGTTTGTTGCGAAAATGCCAGTAAACGGCACCTTTGGTTAGATTAATGCGTTTGGCTATCTCGTCAAAGGTTGTTTTGGAGTAGCCTTTTTCATAGAAAATATCTAATGCGGAATAGAGTATTTCCTGTCTTGTTTGTTCGGCTTCTTCTTTGGTTCTTCGCGGCATTTGTTTTATACCTGTTTTATTATTTCTTTTTATATACTTGCAAGTAGGTATGTATAGCAAAAACATCCGAATTTGCAAGTGATTTTTTTCAAAAAAAAAAGAGTTTTTTTTGCTATTTCCGACAGCCGGAGAAAATGTCCAATGCAGGGTCGTAATCGGCAGTTTCAATTCCGGCCAGTCCCAGAACGGAATGGAACAAATTGTCGTGAGAATGCGGCTTTGCTGATGCTTTTTGCAGGCAGCCGCGGTCGATGCCGAATGCATCGGCAGAAGCGTCGGGTAGCCAGACCAGCATCGGAATTTCTTTCTGGAAATCCGGAGCCGTTTCGTAAGGCTGCGCGTGCAGGTAGATGCCGTTTTCGCCGAGAGATTCGCCATGGTCGGAGGCATAGATAAGTGCAACGTTATATTCGTCGGACAAAAAGCTCAGTTTTTTGATGACTTTGTTCAGAAAAATGCTGGTATAATATACCGTGTTGTCATAAACGTTCATCAATTCTTCGGTTGAGCAGCGGCTGAGGTTTTCGGTTTTGCAAACGGGACGCCAGCGTTCGGCTTCTTTGGGGTAATGTTCAAAATAAGCCGGGCCGTGGCTGCCGGTTTGATGCATGACGACGAAAACGTCTTTGCCGCTTTGCCGGATTTTTTCAGAAAAATTCGTCAGCAGAATTTCGTCAAAACAAGTTTTTTTGGTGCAGAAATCTTCAATTTCGACCCGGTCGCAGTTGTTTTTGCAGCCGGTGTTGTTTTCTCTCCAGAGAACTTTGTACCCGGTTTTTTCCAGCACATCGAGCATGTTTTCCGTATATTCTTCGGAACCGACTTTGAAGTCTTTGCGGCCGCTGCGGGAGAACATGCAGGGGACGGCAACGGCGGTGGAGGTACCGCAAGCCGTGGCATTGCTGTAATATATGATGGATTGGCGATGTTCGTTCAGCGGCTCGTTGGTCGGACGTTTGTAGCCGCCGAGGGAAAAGTTGGCGGCACGAGCGGTTTCGCCGACAATGAAAACAAACAAGTTCTTTTTGTTATTGTTCCAGTAGCGATTGAGCTTTGCGTCGTCGGCAATCGTGACAAAAGGGTGATCCGATTTGGGACGCATTTTCCATACGGAAAGCGAAGCGCTGATATAATTGACCGGTATCAGATAGTATTTGGCATCGCGGTGGTTGCTGAAAAATTGTCTGGTTGCCGTGTGGCCGCCGAGCATGACGGCGCCGCAAAGCACCGCGGACACCGCAACGGTAACAGCCGCAGAAATCAGTCCTTGTTTGACGTTTCCGTAATTTATCCGGGTTTTCAAAATTATCAGTGCCGGGAGAAGTCCGAGCAACAGAAAATTAACCAACAATTTCAGTCCCAAAAGGTCCTGCACTTCGTAAACATCAGTCTGAACAACGTTCAGCAGCATGATTTTGTCGACGGGTGTGTTGTAGGCATTCATAAAGTAGAAAACCGGTGCATTTATGAAGCAGAAAATTATGGCCAGTGTTTTGGCCGTATATTTGTTGAATAAAATGGAAACGGCAATCAAAAACAGCAGAAACGCGCAAAGCAATCCGCCGGCCATAAACGGAACCGACGGCGATATGCTCCACAATTTGCGGGCAAAGGGAAGGTTGTAGGCGATGAGCAGAAACAGGGAAAAAAGCAGATTGAAACGGAACCCCGAGAGGTTGAACCAGGGTTGAGCCGAGAAAATCGATTTCAGATGTTTGAGCATTTCAGTTCCTTATCGTTCAGAAAAGTTTTCCCTGATGATCGTCGTTCAGAACGGCCAGGGCCTCTTTGACGATGGGAATGGTTACGGCACGTTTAAGCGCCAGCGAAATATTGTCGGTTTCGGCAACGAGCCTGCGGACGAAGGCATAGGAGCGCTGCGTGTTGGCCAAAATGTAATTAAGCACTTCCTGCGAAATGATGATCTGCCGGTCATTAAACAATTTGACAATCAACGCCTGTAGCAGTTCATCGTCCGGTTCGCGGATTTCCACGGCAGGAACGATATTCAGTCTTGAGCGCAGATCGGGCAGGTTAAGGTGCAGTCTGGCCGGTGCCGTTTCCGACGTAAAAAGTATATAGCCGTTTTCGTTGCGGTATTGGTTGTAGAGATGGAACATTGCTTCGTTGTCGATGGTTTCGGTCAGGTCTTCGACAATCAGGCAGGGGTGTTGTTCAAACAACCTCAAGGTTTCGGCGGTTACTTCCGAAGCGCGGACATGCGGAATTTTGTACGGATAGTGCGTTTTGACGGACACGTTGTCGGAAAACATATTGGCCAGGTGGCTTTTGCCGCAGCCGGCCGGGCCGTAGAGGCAGACGGCAAAAAACGGCCAGTCCGGCCAACTTTCGACATAAGAAAAAGCTTCGGCATTGCAGGAAGACACCATGAAATCTTCCTTGCCGAGAAAAGGCTGCGGAGCAAATGTCAGCGGTATTTGTCTGATGTCGGTGTTTTTGCTCATTAATTGTCCGTCAGTTTCTGCTTAAAACGTCAAAAACTTTTTTGGTCAGGTCGCCGAGACTGAACGGTTTTGCCAGAAAATCAAAATCCTGAGAGCCGGCCAGTTCACGGCGGGCAATTTCTTCCGAGTAGCCGGAAGCCAGAATGATTTTGACGGCGGGAATCTGTTCGCGGACGCGAGCCGCCAGTTCGGCGCCGTTAATGCCGGGCATAACCATATCCGTTATCAGCAGGCCAAAGTTTTTGTCATGTTCCAATTGTTCTAACGCATTCTCGGCCGAATTGCAAGCGACAACGTCAAAACCTTTTTTCTTTAAAGCTCGGACGCCGAAAGCTCTTACCGAATCTTCGTCTTCGACAAAAAGTATCCGGGTGGACGAGGCGTCAGGATTTTGTTTTACGCTGCGGTCAATGGCCGAAACATTCAGGCCGAATATCAGCTTTTGGCTGACGGCAACCGGAGAGGTGATTTTTTCCTGAACAGTCAAAACCGGCGAACCGTCTTTGGCTTTGACGCTGTCCTGTTCTTCTCCGCGCTTTTCTTCCTCTTCATCGGCTTTATCAAAGCGGGGCAGGTGAATCGAAAAAGTGGTGCCTTTGCCGACAATGCTTTCAACTTTAATGAAGCCCTCGGTCTGGCGGACAATGCCGTAGACCATGGCCAGTCCGAGGCCGGTTCCGGAACCGACGACGTTTTGTTTGGTAGAGAAGAAAGGTTCAAAAATGCGGGTAAGATTTTCTATCGGAATGCCGCAGCCGGTGTCTTTGACATCAATAACGACAAATTCGCCCGGTTTGATGATGTCGGCACCGAACTGGTAAGGTTCGGTCAGCGTCTCGGTGCGGGTGGATATGCTCAGCGTGCCGCTGCCGTTCATGGCATCTTTGGCGTTGACGGCCAGATTGATGATAACCTGCGAAAACTGAACCGGATCAACGCGAATATAACCTAAATCGCGGCCGTGGTAAAACTGCAATACGATTTGCTCGCCGAGAATCCTTTTGAGCATGTGGCTGAGTTCGACAAAGTTTTCGGTTACGTCAATCCGTTTCGGTTTCAGCGGCTGTTTGCGCGAGAAAGCGAGCAATTGGCGTACCAATCCAGCGGCACGGTTGGCGTTCTGTTTAATTTGAATCAGGTCGGTAAATGACGGGTCGCCGACGCCGTGGCGCTGAAGCAGCAAGTCGCAGAAGCCGATCATGGCGGTCAGCAGATTGTTGAAATCGTGGGCAACGCCGCCGGCCAACTGTCCCATGGCCTGCATTTTCTGAGCCTGAGCAAACTGCAGTTCCAGCGTTTTTTGTTTGGTGGCGTCAATCATGTACAAAACCAGACCGTCGATTTCGCTGATGTCGAAAGAATAAAAACGGCGCATCGGGCTGATGTAAAGCTGGACGATGCGCTCTTCGTTTCCGACGCTGATATGAACGTCCAGAGAAGCAGATGAGCCGGCCGCAGCATAAATGGAGGCAAATTGTTTTTTTAATTCGGCCGTGTCTTCCGGTTTGACATAGTCAAAAATGCTTTTTAACAAAATAGCTTCCTTGCCGGTGCCGAGGAAGTTCCGGACTTTGGTATTGCAATCGGTAATCAGCCCGTCGCGATTGATAAAGACGATGCCTACCGGCGCATAGTTAAACAGCCAACTGATTTTGTCCAGCGACGCGCTGAGTTCTTTTTTTACGTCGCGGTCGGAAGGAATACCGGCGACGGCAACGCCGCGGATTTTATATTCTTTGCTGCTGCGAAAACTTTCCTGGGCAATGAAACATTCGGTTGTTTCATGCGAGGTGCTGACAAAATATAAACGTCCGGACCAGGTCGTATTTTGCGGGAGGGGTGTGTTTTCGCCGATATATTTGCAAAAGTCCGTGCCGATTAAGTCTTCGCGGGCGACGCCGACAATGCGGGCGAAAGCATGGTTGGCGTATTCAATTTTGAAATCCCGGCTGCAGGTGTACAGACCGACCGGCAGATCATCCAGAAAATCGTGAAGATTTTTGCGTTCTTCCTGAAAAACATGCTCCATGTTTTTGGCTGCGGTGATATCCTGAAAGTTCCAATACAGATAAGTATCTTTTTTGATGGCCTTAATTGAGAAGGGACCTTCGAAAATGTCCGTTTTTTTTAAGAATATGGGTCTGACGGTAATTTCAAACCATTCTTCTTCGGCAAAGATCTTGTCCCTGTCGTGATGCAGGTTCAACGCCAGCGTGACTTTTTCCGCAGCCAAGTTTCGGCAGGCGGTTTGCAGACGATAAAACGCGGCTTTGTTAAGTCGGTTTTCGCTGAGATGTTTTTCCAAATATTCGAGAATCGGTTCGTTTTTCAGCAGCTCTTTGGCTACATCGTTCTCAATGACGGGTTCTCCGTCGGCATTGTCTATTCGGCGGGCCTTGAAGTCGTTTTTGATAATTTCGTTGGCAAAACCGCCATAGCTGATGGCTTCTTCGCCGGCCTTGATGGTTTTGATGGAAAGAATGAGGCAGAAAATGCTCAACAGCAGCATTGCCAGAATTAAATACAGGTAATATTCCGGATAAAACAGAAACAGGATTATTGCTGCCGAAAGGGCAATCAGCGCATAAGCCAGCTGCAACAGTCTTTTTTGCAGCAGTTTATCTGGTCTGTGGGTTTTTAAGCTGCATAACATATCCAATTACCTCGGCAACGGCCTTGAAATGTTCGGTCGGAATCGATTGATCCAGTTCTACGGAAGCGAAGAGCGCACGCGCCAGCGGCGGGTTTTCGACAATGGGAATGTCGTGTTCTTCGGCTATTTCCCTGATGCGCAGCGCCAGATTGTCCAAACCTTTGGCAACGACGACCGGCGCATCCATCTTTTCCATTTTGTATTCCAGCGCTACGGCGTAATGCGTCGGGTTGACAATAACCACGTCGGCGCGGGGAACGGCATCCATCATGCGGTGGCGGGCGCGCTCCATGCGCACTTGACGGATGCGCGATTTGACCAGCGGATCGCCCTCCATCTGCTTGTATTCGTCTTTGACTTCCTGCTTGGTCATACGCAGTTTTTTCAAATGCTGGTATTTTTGGTAGGCGAAGTCCGCGACGGCAATGACCAAAACGGCAATAACCACCGTAAAAATCAAAAGTACCACGACTTTATGAATAAAAGATAAAATTGCCATGGTTTCCATGCCCGGCATCAGGTTGACTTTCTCCAGGTAAGGACGAATGACCAGAATGCCAATAAAGGCAATAACCGTTATTTTGATAATGCCTTTCAGGCTTTCGACGATTTTTTTCATGTTAATAAACTGGGGAAGCGCGGCAAAAATGTTCAGCTTGTTCCAGTTCGGTTCCAGTTTTTTCGGGGCAAAAACAAAACCGGTTTGGGCTATGCTGGCAAAAATGCCCAAAACCATGAGAATTGCAAAAGGGATACCGAGAATCTTCATTAAGGCAAAGACGGTATCGTAAAGCAGAAGTCTGATATGGCGGCCGTCGGTGGGAATGGTGTCCGGGGTTTCGACAAACTTGAGCGAATAAGTGTAAAACCATTTGAACATCAGCGGCAACACCAGCCAGATGATAAACAGCATGCCGATGAGCATAATAAAGCTTTTGGCATCCTGTGAGATGGCAATGTCACCTTCTTCTTTGGCTTTGCTTATTTTTCGTTCCGACGGTTCTTCCGTCTTCGAGGCTTCGTCATCGTCTTCAGCAACCATGCTCAGCTCCCTGAAACGAATTTCATCAGGCCGTTTTCATAAAATTTGGCAAACCAGAGAATCATCATCGGCGTGGTGATGAACAACAGCCCCAGACCCAAATATATTTGCAGCGGCAGAGAGAGAAAAAAGATGTTCAACTGCGGCATTAAGCGCGAAATAAGACCCATGCCGACATAAAAAACGATTGAAAAAGCAATAAAAGGCGAGGCAATTTTGAAACCGATAATGAAACTTTCGTTGGCCGTCCGGCTCAGAAAATCGGAAAAATCGCCGAACGGCAGCGGCATGCCGACGGGAAACAGTCGATAGCTGTCAACAACGGCAGAAAGCATCAGGTGATGCAAGTCGGTAATGAAAATGACGGTCAGGGCAATGATACTTAAAAAAGTTTCAAGAACGATACTTTGCGTTTGAAAAGTAGGGTCAAAAATCTGGGCATTGGAAAAACCGATTGCCTGTCCGGCAAAATTACCAACCATACTGAGCGCCGAATAGAGCATCTGCATAAAAACGCCGATAAAAATGCCATAGGTAATTTCGAAAAGAGCCAGCTTCAGAAAGTCCAGAAAATCAGCCGGAGCCGGTGGAAGGTAAGAACTCAGAAACGGTACCAGAACCAGCGTAACGGCCAGAGCAATGGTCAGCCGTTGGCGTTCGGTGACATAAGATGCCGCAAAACCCGGCATGAGTAAAATTGCCGAGCCGATACGCAGAAAGACCAACATAAACTGATATATTTCCAGATTCAAAAGCTGGGTCATTGTTTTTAGCCGCCGCTGACTATTTTATCAAACAAGGTATCGGAAAGCATCCGCATTTGATTGAGCATGAAAGGAAAGAGAAGAACCAGTGTGAAAAACACGCCGATAATTTTCGGCACGAATGCCAGCGTCATTTCCTGAATTTGCGTCAATGCCTGAAAAATACCGATAATCAAACCGATAAACAGAGCAACCAGCAACACAGGGCTGACGACTTTTATCAGGGTAAAGACCGCATCGCGGGAAATGTCCAAAACTTCAACTTCATTCATTTTTTTCAGCCTATTCCAACGGAGTTTGTTTTTCAAAATAAACGTGGTTTTCGATGCCGGTCAGAAAAGCGCCGTCATAGCCGCTGTCGACAATACCCTTGAAATAAAGTCCGCTGATTTTTTTCCAGTTTTCGTTCCAATATTCGGTAATTACCGAGTTCGAATCGGTAAAAGACGCGCGGGCAAGCCACGGGGTTTTATCAATCTGCCAATTTTCTTTCCAATAATAATCGTCGCGGTCGGCTTCGCTGACGTTCATCTTGGCAAAAATCAGCCGTTTGGCGCCGTTTTTCTTAAATTTTAAGCTTTCAACATCTTCTTTGCTCAGAGGCGTTTTGTGGCGGAAAAAAGGTTCAATGACAACAATGTCGTAGTTAGAATCTCTGATGTCCTGCAAAAAGCGCTCTTTATCTTTGTACAAGCTGTCGTCAATAAAAAAGGAGATGTTGGCGGCGTCGGCGACTTTGAAAATATTGCGGGCGTTTTCATTGATTATCGGCTGTTTTTTGATTTTGCGAAAAGCGGTTTCCGGTTTGACAAAGGCATACAACAAGCTGTTCAGGCCTACGGAATTCATAATGGCTTCGTCAAGAGCCGCTTCCGAAGGGCAACTGTCGATGGAGATTATTTTTAAATTATGGGCGTTGATATGCGGACTGAGTTTGCGTTTGCCGCAAAAACGGTTGTTGACGGCAATGCCGCTGATGTAGCTGCCGTATTTTTCAGTTTTTGACGAATAGGTGAAATCCGGTTCCGTTTGTTTCAGACGCGCCAAAAAGACAGGGTCATCGGCGTTGATGCCTTTGCGGCGCGCTTCATTGTAGCCGTCAAGGTGATATTCCCAAAGGCTTTTATGCAAGAGTTCTTCACCTTCATGGGCGATAATTTCGAAGTTTTTGTTTTGAGCCTTGGCATATTCGGCCAGCGCTATGATGTTGTCCCGCATTTCCTTGCGATAATTGACAATGGTTTTCGGAGCAACCCGGATATCCAGAATCTGCTCTTCGTAGGTATAAGGATTGGCAGACGTAAAACCGTATAAACCAGCATACGCACTTGCCGAAAAGGCAAGTGCGGTAATAAAGCCGGTTAATATGAACGGTCTACGTAATGACATCGGGTTTTTGTTTTCCTGTACGAGGTTTAATTTCCGCTATGTCCGCGGCAATTTCGGCAATGTCTTTCAGCATTGTCAGCGGATCTTCGCGAAGCTTGTCTTTTTCGAATTTTTCCATGTAAACACGGAGCGTCGCGCCGCTGGTGCCGGTTCCCGAAAGGCGGTAGACAATGCGCGAACCGTCGGCGAATTTGACAATCAAACCGTTTTTGGTCGAAGAGCCGTCAACCGGATCGTTGTAGACAAACGGTGCGGCTTCGCTAACCTCAAAGCTGCCGAATTTTTTTCCGTTTAAGCTCGGCAGTTTGTTTTCCAAAGCGGCCATCAGTTTATCGGCGACATCTTTGTCAATGCCTTCAAAGTCAAAACGGATATAATAGCTGCGGCCATATTTTTTCCAATGGTCAACGGTGATTTCTTCAACCGATTTACCGGTGGCGGCGATAATACTCAGCCAGAACAGAATTGCCCAGATGCCGTCTTTTTCGCGGATGTGGCTGGAACCTGTGCCGAAACTTTCTTCGCCGCAGAAAGTAATGCGTTTGGAATCCATCAGGTTAACAAAATATTTCCAGCCGGTCGGCACTTCGTAGCAGTCCATGCCCAAAGCTTTTGCCGTACGGCAAACGGCGGTTGAGGTTGCGGCGGATTTGGCAACGCCGTAAATGCCGTTTTTGTAGGCCGGAATCAGCTTGTAGTTATCCGTAAGAATAGACAGGCTGTCGGAAGGCGAAACGAAAAATTTTCTGCCGAGAATCATGTTGCGGTCGCCGTCACCGTCATTGGCCGAGCCGAAGTCGGGTGCGTCATCGCCGTACATGATGCCGATGAGCTCTTTGGCGTAGACCATGTTCGGATCGGGGTGCAGACCGCCGAAATCCGGTTTTGGAACGGCATTAATGACCGAACCCGGCGCGGCTCCGAGGATTTCTTCAAAAATGCGTTTGCCATAGGGGCCGGTTACGGCGTTCATGGCGTCAAACTTCATGGTAAAACCGGATTTGAAGAGTTTTTTCAGTGCTTCAAAGTCGAAAATTCCTTCAAGCATTTCGACATAGTCCTTAATCGGGTCAATGACTTCAATGGTCATGTTCTCCAGTTTCTGAACACCGATTTGGGTCAGATTGATGTCCGGAGCTTCGAGAATTTTGTATTCTTTGATGGTTTGAGAGTTTTTGTAAATGGCGTCGGTAATCGAGGTCGGAACCTGGCCGCCGGTTTCGTCGGAATATTTGACGCCGAAGTCGTTGTCGATGCCGCCCGGGTTGTGGGAAGCAGAGAAGATAAATGCGCCGTTGGTCTTGTTTTTGAGCAGCACATTGGAGCCGGCCGGCGTGGACATGAAGCCGTTCTGACCGATAATAAGCTTGGCAACGCCGTTGGCTGCCGCCATTTTGATAAATTTCTGAATGGCAACGTCGTTATAATAACGGCCGTCACCGCCTACGACGTAGGTTTTGCCCGCTACGCCGCCGATGGTGTTGAAAACGGTTTGAATGAAGTTTTCAAAATAGTTGGGCTGCATCATGACTTTGGTCTTTTTGCGCAGGCCGCCGGTACCCATTTTCTGGTCGGAGTAAGGGGTTGTCGCAACTGTTTTTATCATACTCTCTCCTTATTAATACGTTTAATAATTTTATGTTCGGAGTTTATCACGATGAGGATTAAACTCAAGTCTAAACATAGTTATCAAATGCTTATTTTCGAGAGAGTGCGGTACGCAGCTTGCCGATGAGTTCGGGGAGATAAGGCAGATCCGGGTTTCGGGCGGAGAAGTTGTCCAATAAGGTCAGGTGTTCGTCAATTTTGGGTGCGTTGTCGTCAATGCCGGTATGCAGTCCGAGCAGGCGGAGCGCATCGTCACGGGTATAAGGACGATTAAGCTTTCGGTCGTTTGCTTCCTGTATATTCAGACGTCGGTGCAGATCCTTAAGGATAAGGGCCGAAGAAGGAGCAGAAAGGTTTTTGCGCAGCGCTTTGTAATAAAAAAGAAAAACAAAGACGATGATGATTGCGGCCAGAGGCCAGATTTTGTGGTGCGAATGAAACATCAGAGCGGCAAAACCGAAGTAAAAGGCAAAACCCCAAAGAAGATTGTAATCGGTTTGCGACGGAATAAAGAAGTTGCGCTGGCGGATTCTGTCGGCGGCAAAGCGGTTAAAAAAACGTCCAAGGACGTAACCGCAGGCCACGATAAACATCAGCAGGCTGAGTTCCTTCATGCGGGGACTCCTATTCGGGACAGATAAATTCGGCCAGAGCGCGAATCTCACGTTTGGCGGCAATATGCGAAACGCTCATCTTAAAACGCAGATCGGGGTGCTGCATGTCCAAAACCGTGAGACCTTCCAGAAACAGCTCGCGGTAAATGACGCGGTCTTTGATGATTTCGGCCAGACGGAAGCCATAGAGCTTGGACATTTTTTCAAGATAACTGAAAACGGTTTGTTTGTTGCGGGAGTTGTAGGACGACAATTTGTTGCCGACGACAATCCAGTTTAAATAAGGTTTGCCCAGCGAGGCCAGATATTTTTTTACTTCCCAGATATAGTTGGCGTAGTGTCCGGGCTGACCGATTTTTTCGTTTTCGAAGTCGATGTCAGCGAGAACGTTTAAGTCAATCAGACTGTCTGAAATCGGTGTAATCAGCGTGTCGGCAAAGCGATGTGCCTCTTCAAAAAGATAGTTTTTGGTTCCGGGCGTATCGATAATTACGGCGTCATAATTGTCCAAAAGTTTGGATATCTGTGTTCTGATATTGGCGCGGTCTGCCGGAATCAGACTGTAGTCTTCCTGCGGCGAAAATTTGTAGTGGACGGGAATCGGCAGGGATATTTTATGCCGGGCGCAGAAGTTTTCCCGGTTTTCGAGATATTTGGAAAGAGTTCCCTGACGGCCGTCCATGTCGACCGTGGCGACTGAGAAGCCTTCCTGCATCAGTTTGATGGCCAGGTGCATGGAAATGGTAGATTTGCCGGTGCCCCCTTTTTCGTTGCTGACGACAATGACATGGGCTTTTTTCTGGATAGGGTCGTTCATGTTTTAATACTGCTGCTGATAACGGTTATGCGCCAAAAGGAGTTCTTTGTTTTCTTTTTGCGCAACAACAATACATGATTTGTTTGATTTTTGCAAACTTTTGCATGCGGCATCGGCTTCTTTTTTTGCAAAGCCGGAGATTTTGGAACGATAGATGATGGCAGCGCCTGTGGATACGGGTTCGATGCTAATCGGTTTGCCGGCCAGCTTGCGAGATGCTTTTTTCTTTATTTCAAGCGCATAGTTGCGTGCCTTGGTATAATTTGAAAAAGCGCCGACCTGAATGTCCCAGAGTTTTGCCTGTGGAGCGGTTTTTTCCAGCGAGGCAACTTTTTGTTCCGGTTCGGTGTCGATTTTACGATCTTCTATTTCGGCATACATATTGGCCGACTGAACTTTGTCGTTTAAGGCCAGCTTGCTGAGTCCTTTGCTCATCATTGAAGCCACTTTTTTGTCGCGTTCGCGAGCCGTGTTGTGTCCCATGGTTACGGCAATGACGCGGTGGCCGTCACGTTCGGCCGAAGTGATTATGTTGTAGCCGGAAGCGTTGGTAAATCCGGTTTTCAGGCCGTCGGCACCTTCGAAATTTTTGAGAATATGGTTATGTGTGTAAATGGTTTTTCCGTTGTAAGTGAATTTCTTTGCCGAAAACCATTTGTAGTATTGCGGAAAATGATGATACATGGCCGCGGCCAGCAGTGCCATGTCGCGAGCTGTGGTTTTCTGCTGTTTGTTCGGCAGACCGGAGGCGTTTTTGAAAGTGGTGTTTTTCATGCCGAGTTCACGGGCAACGCGCGTCATCGATTTGGCAAAGTTTTCTTCACTGTAGCCGAGACCTTCGGCCAGAACTGCCGCACAGTCGTTTGCCGATTTGACGATAACGGCCATGATGCAGGTTTTGACGTCAATGCTTGAGCCGGGACGAAGTCCGAGTTTGGATGGCGAGCGGTTGGCCGCATGGCGGGAAACGGGAAGTTTGTCATCAAGTTTGATTATGCCTTTTTCCAGAGCATCGAAAGTGATGTAAAGCGTCATAACTTTGGTCAGTGAGGCGGGATAACGCAAAGTGTCTGCCGCAGATGAGGACAGAACTTCGCCGGTAGCCGCGTCAATGGTAATGGAAGAGACGGAAGCTCCGGCTTCGGATGCGGAATAGGCACAAAAGCCAAGTATGATTGAAATATACCCGAAAATGCGCCGTAATTGCCCGTGAAAACTGCTTTTCATTTTTATTCTTTCTCTTTTTCTGGAGTTATTTGTATTAATTTTATAAAGAAAAAGAAAATAAATTGTTAATTTTTGCCATTGATAAATAGTTTTAGAATAAATAATTTTTTTGTGCTTTGGGGCTTGACTTTAAGTGAGATTGTTTGTAAAAACGCATAAGTCCGATGGCGAACTTAGCTCAGTTGGTAGAGCCCCGGTTTGTGGTACCGGTTGTCGTGGGTTCGAGTCCCATAGTTCGCCCCAGATTAAAAAAAGCACCTTTCAAAAGGTGCTTTTTTGTGCGAACTCCGGTTTGCCTTTGAGGGCAAACCGGCATGGGACTATCTAGCTTGTAAGTCAGCCCGGAGCTGACTAACGGCGCGTCGGTCACTTGGTTTGCTCCGAAAAAAACAGCGTTATCTGAGGATAACGCTGTTAAAATTTGACGGTTAGTTGAATGCAACCGCGATACGGCCGAACGTATTGATGAAATTTTTAGGACCGCCGCCATAATCGCCGAGTTCCAAATAGAAACAGTAATCATAGAGCGGGTTGCATTTTTCAATGCACCAGATACAGCCGGAATAACCGGCGGCGGTGATACCGTTCTTTTTCAAAACCGAAACCGTAGCCTTGAATTTCTTTTTTTCTTCGCTGCTCCAGTGTTTTTTTAAGGCATCTTTAGATGGCAAAGAACCGGATTTACCGTCGAAGATCATTGTTTCTGCAAGTTCTTTTGCGTTATTATATGTGGCAAAAGAATTTTTCATGCCGTATTTTAGGGCTACCATTGTGCCGGATAACAGCCGGATGCCCCACAACTCGTTTTTGCGGTTTAAATTCAGCCCGTTTTCGATTGTCAGCGTGTTGTTACGGCAATAGACCAGGGGCAGTTTCGTTGGTATTAAACCGGAATTTAATTTGCGGGGCCCGATATTCAATCTGACCAGCGCTTTTATTTTTTTTAGAGTTTCCATAATAGATTAATTATAATGTTAGTTCTTTATTTATTGCACAATATTGACAAAAAGTCAATTTGTTTTGTCAAAAAAAAGATAATTTGTTCTCATTGATTTAAAAGGCTGTTGACAGGCGGGCAAAGTCATGTTAATTTTTATATATAAACAATTAAACAATCGTTTGATTATTTTAATCCGGAGGAAAGAAATGAAGAAGACTTTTGTATTGGACGATTTGGACTGCGCCAACTGCGCGGCAAAAATAGAGAATGCCATTCGGGAAATTGAGGGCGTTGTTTCGGCATCGGTTTCGTTTATGACCGGTAAACTGGTTTTGGAAGCGGAAGAAGAACGTTTTGAAGAAATTCTTGATGCTGCGGAAAAGCTGATTGCCAAAGTCGACAGTGACGTTACTCTGGTTCGATAAGCAGGAGGTTCGGGTATGAAGCAGAAAAGACAGCTTTATAAAATTATTGTCGCTGCCGTTTTGTTTGCGGTAGCCTTTATGTTGCCGGCTTCCGGTTACTGGCGTTTGGCTGTCTGGTCTGCCGCATATCTTATTGTCGGTTTTCCGATTGTGCGCAAGGCTTTGAAAAATATCGGACATGGGCAGGTTTTTGATGAGAATTTTCTGATGACGGTTGCCACAATCGGCGCTTTTGCCTTGGGGGAATATTCCGAAGGTGTGGCGGTTATGTTGTTTTATCAGGTCGGCGAGTTGTTTCAGTCTTATGCCGTTAACAAGTCGCGTAAGTCGATAGCGGCGTTGATGGATATTCGTCCGGATTATGCAAATGTCGAAAGGGACGGCAATGTCGTTAAGGTAAGTCCGGAAGAGGTTCGGCCGGGGGACAACATTGTTGTAACGGCGGGAGAAAAAATTCCGCTGGACGGGATTATCATTGAGGGGTATGCGTTGATTGACACGGCGGCAATTACCGGCGAATCGGTTCCCCGTGAAGCGGTTGCCGGTGATGAGGTTATTAGCGGCTGCATTAACTTAAACGGCCGGCTTAAAGTAAAGGTCAGCCGCGATTTCGGCCAGTCGACGGTGGCCAGAATTCTGGATTTGGTTGAAAATGCCAGTTCCAAAAAGGCTTCCGTTGAAAATTTTATTACCCGCTTTGCCCGTTATTATACACCGGCGGTTGTCTTTTTGGCCTTGGCAATTGCTGTCTTGCCGCCGCTGTTTGTTGCCGGGGCGCAATTCAATGACTGGGTTTATCGGGCGCTGACGTTTCTGGTTATTTCCTGTCCCTGCGCTTTGGTCATTTCAATTCCGCTCGGTTTTTTCGGCGGAATCGGAGCGGCGTCGCGCAATGGTATTCTGGTTAAGGGCAGCAATTATCTGGAGGCTCTGGCGGCGACGGAAATTGCGGTTTTCGATAAGACCGGCACATTGACGAAAGGCTGTTTTGAAGTCAGCATGATAAAAGGTGTCGGCATCAGCGAAGCCATGCTTCTTGAAACGGCGGCCTATGCGGGAAGCAGCTCGACGCATCCGGCATCACAGTCAGTCAGAAGGGCCTATGGCAAAGAGATTGATTTGAAGCGTGTAACCGATTTTGAAGAGCTGCCCGGTCGTGGCGTAAGGGCAATGGTTGATGATAAAACCGTTTTGCTCGGCAATAAGAAGCTTCTGGACGAATACGGTGTTGTTTTTGAAGTGGAAAATGCGGCGGGAACAATTCTCTATGTCGCAGAAAACGGTGTTTACAAAGGTTTTGTTTTGATTGCGGACGAGATTAAAGCCGATGCGTCTTCAGCAATTGCGGCTTTGAAAAAAGCGGGAATTAAAGAGACGGTCATGCTGACCGGGGATAATTATGCCGCAGCCGAAAGCGTTGCGCAAAAAATCGGTCTGGATAAGTTTTTTGCTAACCTTTTGCCGGAGCAGAAGGTTGAAAAAGTTGAAGAACTTATGAAAGAAAAAAGCGCCAGCGGCAAGCTTGTTTTTGCTGGCGACGGCATTAATGACGCGCCGGTTCTGGCTTTGGCGGATATCGGTATTGCCATGGGCGGCGTTGGTTCCGATGCGGCGGTGGAGGCGGCAGACATCGTAATCATGACGGACGAACCGTCGAAAATAGCCCAGGCAATCAGAATTTCAAAAAAGACTTTAAATATCGTGCGGCAAAACATTGTTTTTGCTCTCGGAATAAAATTTTTGGTTCTGTTGATGGGGGCCGAAGGTTTAGCCACTATGTGGGACGCCGTTTTTGCCGATGTCGGTGTGTCGGTTATAGCCATTATCAATTCCATGCGCGCGCTAAAGTCTGTCTAACGGTTTTCTAAAGCGATTTGGTGCGGTCTCGAAAAATTCATGTACTTTTGTGTACACTGGAATTTTTCTCGCCTTCCAAATCACTTTATAAATTCCGTTATCCAGACTTTAGCAGGGATGAAAACGGTTTTCTAAAGCGATTTGATGCGGTCTCGAAAAATTCATGTACTTTTGTGTACACTGGAATTTTTCTCGCCTTCCAAATCACTTTATAAATTCCGT
>CALXTV010000027.1 GCA_944391505.1 uncultured Alphaproteobacteria bacterium
GACGTCGGTCAGCTTTTTGCTTAGCCATTCTGTACTCTCCGCCACTAAAAGCCGCCCGAGAGGGCGGCTTTTGTATTTTATTTAATCTTTTTTAATCGGTTGGTTTTATATAAGAAGATGAATTTAATCGAAATTGAGGGACTTAAGATGAAAAAGTTTTTTTTATTGGGTATGTTGGTCGTTTTGTCGGGCTGTACCGATTTGTCGAAATATACCGTGGTTGACAGTGACGCTTCGGCCAAAACCAAAATGCGTGCCTGTATGGTCAGTGAAGCAAACAGCAAGTTTCGGGCAGGAACTTTGTTCAGCAACACCGTCAGCGCAACGGCAGATGAAATTGTTAATACCTGTCTTAAGAAACTGGCACTGCAAGCGGCCGGAATAAGCGAGGAATCGCAATCGACCGCGGAAACGATTATTGCCAACCTGAAGAATATGGCAAACTAGCAGATACAAAGAAACGCTCCTTAACAAGGAGCGTTTCTTTGTGAGACGGAAATCAGAATAAAATCGTTTTGATCTCTTCAATGTCCAGCGGCTCGGTAAATCCGTAGCTGTGGACTTCTTCGCATTGTTGCTGACGCTTAGGGCCTTCCCAAGCATACAGTTCACGGCCTTTTGTTGTCGAACCGCAATATTCGGTCGGATACATTTTGCCGCCGAGAGCCTGATACAGCGCTTCTGCATGGTCTTTGGAACCGACAAAATATGAACTGGTCATACTTAAGGTTTCAAAGTCAAGACCGTAATGGAGAGAGCGGTAGTATACAACGTCGCGGAGGACGGAGGCGCCGGGATAATATAGGAAAAACACGGTGCCGATGTTTTCTACTTTTCCGTTTTGGAACATGCCGTATTCAAATTCTTTTTTAATCTCGGCCAATTTTTGTTTTTTTTCTTTTAAGTCCATAATCGTATTTTTTTAATTAATAATATCTGTTATCGACTGAAATATTATCATAATTTATTGAACGGGTCAACACAAAAATAGACAAAAACCTTGACAATAAATTTAACAGGGGTAATTTAGTGACTGAGAATGTATAAGTATGTATTTATTAACTTAAAAAACTTTGTATTATGACTTTTATAAAAATTGATTTTTCCGAAGAGGTGTCGGTTGATACGATGCTGATGCCGGTTTTTGACAAAAAACGGGAATGTGTCGGCGGGGTGCTGTTCAAAAAAGGTAATCCGGAAAAAAAGACGTATATTTCAATTCCGGAGATGATTGCTTTGGTGCAGCAGTATACCCGGCTTCTTGATTTTGCCACAAAAAATCCGGTACCGATAGTTTGGAGCCGTTACATAAGAATTTATAAGCTTATGCTGGGTGATTGTATTCTTGCTTATCAGGTTTATGAAGATAAGGGAATGATCGGGCTGGAATATAAAAAGACGATTTCCCGAGAGGAATTTGCTTTGGAATTTGGTGACTAAAAGTCTGTTTTTCCCTGTGATGTTTTGACATCACGGGGTTTTTTTATGTCCGGAAATGATTAGATAAAATCCGGAGGTATTATGAAAAGAGCTGTTTTGACAATCTTTGTGTTTTGCTGGTGTCTTATCCGTTCCGCGGCCGCGCAGATTTCGCCGGACCTGGTGGCTATGGCGCCAGCCGGGGAGGTCGACCGTCTGATTACGACCAGAGAGTTTGAGATAAACAAACCGTTTGCCGGCGATATGACGCTGCTTAGTTCGGCTTGTTTTAACGAAGACGGCCGGGAGGTTGTTGATGCGTTGCTGGCAAAAGGCGGAAATCCGAATTTTAAGACTTATGGCGGAATGACGCCGCTGATGTTTGCCGCTTCCAACCGGCACGGAAATGTGTATTGTCTTAAACGTCTGTTGTCTATGGGCGTGTCTCCGAGCGCTACGGATAACCGACGGCGGACGGCGTTGATGTTTGCTGCGACACAACGCAATCCCGAGTTCGTACGTCTGCTGCTGGCTTATGGCGCCAATGTCAATGCCCGTGACGCGCATGGCGGTACGGCCTTGTTTTATGCCGTGCGTCTGAATGAAAATGCCGACGTCTGTCGTTTGCTTCTGGAGGCGGGGGCCAGTGTGCATACAAGGGGAAACAACAATAATACGATTCTGAACGAGGCGGCGGGAAGCAACCGTAATCCGGAAATTATTGCTCTTTTGCTGCGTTACGGAGCCGGTATTAACGCCGGTAACGCCGATTATGCCACGCCGCTGATTTTTGCCGCAAAACTGAATCCTAATCCGGAGGTGGTGAGGCTGTTGCTGGATAAGGGCGCCAATCCGCAGCTGCGAACCAGATTCGGATATCGGGCAGTTGATTTTGCCGCGCTGAATCCGCATTTGCGCGAAACGAAGGTTTTTGAACGTCTGAAAAGGCTTTCCGGGCGGTGGTGAGCGTTTTTAGTCCTTTTGCAGGAGGAGAAGCGGGTGCGGTTTGCCGTTGCCGTCTAGTTCGCTGCGTCCGGAAATTTTGAACCCCATACGGAGATAAAAGGCCAGCGCTTGCGGGTTTTCCTCATTTACATCGACTTTTCTGATGCCTTTTTCCCGTTCGGCAAAAGTCATTAAACGGCGGCCGCATCCGTTTCGGAAGCAGTCGGGACGGACAAACAGCATCTCGACTTTGTCTTCGGACAAGCCGATGAAGGCTTTCAGGCTTCCCTTATCCGTTTTGATACCGTGAAGCCGGCAGTCGGGCAGGGCGTATTTCAGAACAAAGGGTTTATAAAAATCAATTTCTTCCGGTTTGAGAAAAGTGTGGGTGGCTCTGACGGAGGCTTCCCAGAGTTCGAGGACGGCCGGGTAATCGGCAGCGGTGAGTTCGGTTACCATGTTTTCCATAGAGAACCTTTCACGGGCTGACCGTTTTCGGTACGGAGAACGGCAGGTTGTCGTTTAATCCGGCAATATCCCGCTTCTTGCAGAAGCTTTTCGACATATTCCGGATTGTGGGCAAAACGGCCGGATGGCAGAAGTTTGTACGCGGCGGCGGAATCGCAGTCTTCGGTCGAGAAGGCAAGCTTTACCGGTGCGGCGGCGCTGATGACCGGTTTCAGGTTGCCGATGTAGTTAAAAACATCGGCAGCGATAAAGACGTCAGCCTGGGGTTTGTTCTGCAGACAGGAAAGAATATCCGTTTTAATCAGTTTTTCGTAGATTCCTTTTTCGCGGGCTTTGTCGAGCATTTTTTCGGAGATATCCACGCCGACAAGCCGGGTGCCAGCGGTTTGATAAGCCAGGCCAGCAAGCCCCGTGCCGCAGCCAAGATCCACAACGGTACCTTTAACAGGCCCCGTAAAGTTTCTAAGGCTTCGGACAACGCCGTAATCAAGCTTTTGGAGAACCAGCTCGTAATTATCAGCGAAATTGTCAAAAAGCTTCTCAATATAAATTTGATTATTTTCACTTTCGGTTTCTCCTTTCAGCGCGGCGTAAGTATGTTCGGCAAAAGCGTTGTTTGGCGCCAGAGTATGCCAGTTTTCAGCAATTTTGACGGCTTCTTCGGGCTTCTGTGCGTATAAAAGGGTCAGGGTTTCGCTGATATTGACTGAAAATTCATCGGTTTCCGGGCGGCGGTTGAAAGCATTGAAAAACAACCCCAGCGCTTCTTCATATTCACCGATGTCCTTGAGAATAATGCCCAGATTGTTGCTTATTTCCGGTATGCCGGGGTTGATGATGACGGCAGCGCGATATTCTTCAAGCGCTTCCGGCAGACGTTTCTGCCGGTAAAGCAGGTCGGCATAATTTATGTGCGCATCCAGATTTTGCGGGTCCAGTTCAAGTGCCCGCCGATAACGTTTTTCCGCGTTTTCGTATTCGCCTGCAGCGGTTTCCAGATTGGCAAGGTTTATCATGGCCGGGATTGAGCGCACGTCGAATATCAGCGCTTTTTGAAAGCACATGCGGGCTTCCGCGGTTTGGCCGCGTGCCAGATTGATAAGACCAGCCAGAATTTTTATTTCAGCGTCGGTCGGCGCTTTGGAGGATGCTTTATCAATATATTCCGCTGCCCGGGAAAAGTCTTTGTTTTGACAGCAGACATCGGCCAGAAAATAAAGGCACAGGGCATCGTCGGGAAAATGTGCCGAAAGTTTCTCCAATTCGGCGGTGTCATTGTGCATTCGGGCCAGATTTGCCCTCGGCTCGACATAATTTTCATCAATTTTCGCGGCTCGCCGATAAGCCGTTTCAGCCTCGGCAATCCGGCCGAGCTTCCGGTAAATGGTGCCGATGTTGTTCCATGCTTCTTTTATGTTCGGGTTTATTTGCAGCGCCTTATGATAGTTATCCAGCGCTTCGTGAGGTTTTCCCCATAAATCGAGCGAAAGCGCAAGGTTGAAGTAAAAAGGCGCATGTGCCGGCGCTTCCGTTATGGCTCTGTAAAAAAGTTCGACGGCTTCGTTATGAATGCCTTTGGCTTGGGCTATCAGGCCGAGAAGGTTAAGAACATCGGGGTTTTTGGGGGCAGTTTCGAGAATCTGCCGGTACAGGCTTTCGGCTTCGTCAAACCGTCCTTGTTCGTGCAGGGTCAGCGCCTGCTGAAACATCAAGTCATAAGACATTTTTGCAATCCCTTCCTGTTCCGTGGAGGCTATTGTATTCCGGAATCTGAAAAAATCTATATTTATTTGCAAAATTTTGCTTGAATTTTTTGATTTTTTGCGATAAATTGCGCCTACTTCCGGGAATGAGGGTAATAATTCCCCGTTTGGCGTTTAAGAACCAAAACTACCGGGACAATAATGTTAATCAAAATATAAGGAATTTTTTAATGAAAAGTATTGTTTCTGCAAAGAAAAAACCTGCCCGCCGTTATCTGGGCAACATCTGGGGCGATCCGAAGAGCCCGCTGAACAGAAGAGAATATGCTCCGGGTCAGCATGGTCAGAGAAGAAAAAAACAGACGGACTACGGTGAACAGCTGTATGCCAAACAGAAACTGAAAACCTATTACGGAAACGTTTCTGAAAAGCAGTTTTTCAAATATTATGTTGAAGCTGTCAGAAGAGGCGGCGACTCTGCCGAAAACCTGATCGGTATTCTGGAATCCCGTCTGGACAACTTGGTTTACAAGTCAAAGTTTGTTCCGACTATTTTTGCCGCCCGTCAGTTTGTTAACCACGGTCATGTTCTGGTTAACGGCAAAAAGGTCAACATTCCTTCCTATATGGTTAAGGCCGGCGACGTTATTGAAGTTCGTGAGAAGTCAAAACAGCTTCCGATTGTTATTGCCGCCGTTGAGTCAACGGTTCGCGACGTTCCGGGTTATATTGAAGTCGACAACAAAAAGCTGACTGCAAAATATACTTTTGTTCCGAAATTTGACGACGTTCCTTACGGCGCCGTTATGGAACCCAATCTGGTTATCGAATACTATTCGAGATAATTTTTATCGGAATTGTACGACAGAACCCCGGACTTATGCAAGTCCGGGGTTTTTTGTGCTTTAAATGTCGGGAAAAATATGCTTAGATTGGCTATAAAATCTGGAATAAAGTTTTTTAAGGATTGCACAAATGGAAGACATTATTGTAGATGAGCCGGCGCCGACGTCCATTCGCAGCCGCAAACAAAAAAAATTTCGCCGTATTCGTCCCGGACGTGATCTGACGGTTTATTTGTTTGACTGGCTGGTAAAAGGGCTGATGATTGCTCTGCTGCTGGGAATTAACTTCCTGTTGTTTGCCAGTGCCGGAAATTTTTCTGTCTTTTCTTCAGGTTTTACGGTGAGTTCTGAAGTTTTGTTCGTTTTGGCGGCGATTTTCGGAATTTCGCTGGTGCTGATGTTTTTGATTTCTTTTTCATCTTTTTTGCAAAATGTGGTAACGGCGGCGGTTGTCGGCTTTTTTGTTTACATAAGCCTTAGTCAGTTTGCCCTGTTTGATAAGTTTTCTTTTTTGTATTATGTTTTTGAACCGTATTTGGGCAATGACATGGCAACTAATTTTATGACCAATTCAAATGTTGTCACGGCTATTGCGACGGCAGTGCTTACATTTGTTTTTTTGGCTATTTCGGACAAGAAAAACATTGCCTATTTTACCGGTGTGCTGATTGTGGTATTTGCGGGCATTGTAGCCGATGAATATTTTAACCGAGAGAATCATAACGAATTCAAAACACTTTATGACAATTCTTTTACCAAAGCAGAACGCGGCAAAAAGTTTGTGTATATTATGTTGCCGAACGCAACGTCAATCAGTTATCTGGAAAGTATGAAAGAGACAAATGCCGATGCCAAGAAGGTTGAAAATGTTCAGAAGATGATGCTCGGCTTCTTTGCCAAGAACGGTTTTACGTTGTATCCGAATGCGTTTGTCGGCGACGATGATCCGTTTAAGAATATGATAAAAAGCCTTAACAGTCTTTCCGACGATGAGGCAGACAAGTTTATGGCGACGGCGGTTGCCGTTGACGGCTACTGGAGTTTTAAAAAACTCAATGACGAATATGTCTATTTGAATGAAAATCAACTTTTTGATGTTTTCAGAAAGGCAAAATATAAGATTTCGGCCTATAAATCACGCGGAATTGACCTTTGCGGCAAAAACGGCAATCGCAATTCCGATAGATGCGTGGAGAAGATTAACATACCGGTCAGCTTTGAAAATATGAAGCTGTCGACGCTTGAACGCACAAATTTGCTGGTTGTTCAATGGCTGGGAAGTATGGGTGTTTTTGATGACCTGAAATCAGTTTATACCATGCTTAAAGCGGTTACAAGGCCGGACAACCTGCCGATGGTCGGTTTGAAGTTTGACAGTTTGTATGTGGTTGATTCTCCGGAAACGCTGGAAACAGCTGCCCGGGATATTGTCAAAGACAAGGGAAACCATGCTTATTTTATTATGATGGATTTGCCGTCTAATATGTTTATTTATAATGAATTTTGCCAGATTAAGCCAACTTCGCAGTGGCTGGATATGGAGAGTCTGCCCTGGATTGTTAACAAAAATCTTTATAATAAAAGGAGCGCTTATTTGGACCAGACGGCCTGCCTGTTCGGAAAACTCGAGCAGTTTGTCGGGGATTTGGAAAAATCGGGTATTTTGGACAAGTCCGTTATCGTTATTCAGGGGCTGAGCGGTGCCGACGATTTGAAAAACGTTGCCGAACGGCAGTTCCTTCAGAATTTTACAAACAAACGGCTGGTAACAATGGCTATCCGGGATCCGTTGAAAAAACGTTTTGCCGTCGGCCGGGAAGTTTGTCTGACGACAGATATTTTGAACCACTATCTGTTTAAACGCGAAAAGTGTGTCGAGATGAACAAACTGGCTCTGCATTCCAGCGCCAAAAAAGAACTTCGGGCACAGTTGAATAAGGTTAATATGACGCAAGAGACCTCCGAGGCTGCGGTTAAATATTTTACGGACTGGTATGCGCAATGGGAAAAAATAAATAAAATGCCGAAAGGTTCCGGTAAAATCGTGCCACTTCCTGCTCCAAAAGATATTTCTGCGCCGGTTGAAAACAGGGTTGAAGAGAAAGTCGAGGAAAAAAATGTAGACAAACCTGAAGCCGAGATTGAGGAGCAGGTTTCCGAACGCAAGGTCGGCGAGGCGCCGGTTATGGAGGTTCCGGTGGAGGATAGTCCTGAAGCCGCCGTCGAATCTTTGTCGGAAAAAATGACCGAAACGGCCGCGGTGGCCGGCGATAACGAAACTGTGTCCGAGGCCGGCGAAGCAGCCGTTGAAGAGGCCGTTTCAACAGAAAAAGCGGACGAGAAAGTGGCAGAAGAGGCACCGACAAAGGCGCCGGCAGAGGTAAAACCGGATAAAGGATAGTTTTATTTGAAAAGCGAGCGGAAATCCGGATTTATGCAACGTCTTTCTCCTTTGGCGCAAAGGCGGGTAGCTGCTTTTGCAGCTAATCGGCGATCTTTGTTTTCCCTGGTTGTTTTTGCGTTCGTGTTTGTACTGACGTTGTTTGCCGAGTTGATTGCCAATGACAAGCCTTTGCTGTTGAAATATAAGGAAAAATTTTATTTTCCGGTGTTGTTTGAATACACGGAGCAGGAATTCGGCGGCGATTTTCCGACACCTGCCGATTATCGTGACGCTTATATTCGTCAGAATATTGAAAAGAACGGCTGGATGATTATGCCGCCGGTGCCTTTTTCGTTTAATACGGTTGATTATGACCTGACAACACCGACGCCGGCGCCGCCAAGCGGTCGGCACTGGCTGGGAACCGATGACGAAGGGCGAGATATTCTGGCGCGGATATTGTACGGGATCCGGTTGTCGGTGGTTTTTGCTTTTCTGCTGACGGCGGTTTCTTCGCTTATCGGCATTTCTGCCGGAGCCGTGCAGGGGTATTTCGGCGGAAAGGTTGATATTTTTATGCAGCGTTTTATGGAAATATGGGAATCTCTGCCGCAACTGTTTATTCTGATTATTGTCGCCAGTATTTTTGTGCCGACGTTTTGGAGTCTGCTGATTATTTTGATGTTTTTTTCCTGGACGTCGCTGACCGGAATGGTGCGGGCGGAGTTTCTGCGTGCCAGAAATCTGGAATATGTGAAAGCAGCCAAAGCTTTGGGAGTAGGGAACGGACGGATTATCTTCCGGCATATTTTGCCCAATGCCGTGGTGACAACGGTTACGTTTGTGCCTTTTATTTTGTCGGAAGCGATTGTGGCGCTGACGGCGCTTGATTTTCTGGGACTTGGATTATCACAGGATTATCCGAGCCTGGGCGATTTGGTTCGGCAGGGAAAGGATAATCTGCAGGCGCCGTGGATCGGCATAACGATTTTTATCGTGTTGTCCAGTCTGCTGACTTTGCTGATTTTTATCGGCGAGGGGGTGCGCGACGCTTTTGATGCAAGGAAAAACAAATAATGGCTTTGTTGGAAGTTAAGCATCTCGGCGTCGGTTTTCATGGTGCCGACGGAGAAAAGGACAAAACGGCGGTTGCCGATGTTTCGTTTGCCGTGGAAGCCGGTGAGGTGCTGGGTGTGGTCGGAGAGTCAGGTTCCGGAAAATCGGTAACGGCATTGTCGATTTTGGGGTTGTTGCCGTATCCGAAAGCGTTTCATACGCCGGAAAGTTCCGTACGGTTTGCGGGCAGGGAGCTGGTTGGGGCGGCGGAAGAAGAATTGCGCCGGGTCAGGGGCAATGAAATAGCTTTTATTTTTCAGGAGCCGATGTCGTCTTTAAACCCGCTTCATACGATTGAAAAACAAATCGGCGAAACATTAACTTTGCATAGACATCTTACTGAAAAAGAAGCAAAAAAAGAAGTTTTGCGATTATTAAAAATGACCGGAATAAAAAATGCCCGGGAGAGAATGAAGGCTTATCCGTTTGAGCTTTCGGGCGGGCAGAGGCAAAGGGTAATGATTGCCATGGCCATTGCCAATCATCCGAAAATTTTGATTGCCGACGAACCAACAACGGCACTTGATGTGACAATTCAGGCACAAATTATTGATTTGCTTATGAATTTGCGTAAAAAGCTGGATATGGCAATTATTTTTATCAGTCACGATTTGCGTCTTGTGCACAAAATTGCCGACCGGATTGCGGTTATGAAAGATGGACGGATTGTGGAGCAGGGCAGTCGCGCCAAAATTTTTGAAAACCCTGAATCCGATTATACTAAAAAATTAATTAATGCTCATTCTGATTTGAAATTGCATAATAATATTTCTGATGATGTTGTTCTCTCCGTCGAAAATGCAGAGGTTCGTTTTCCGATTAAAAAGAGTTTTTGGGGTGGGATTAAACAGGAAATCAGAGCCGTTGACGGGGTAAGTTTTGAATTGCGGCGGGGTGAAACGCTGGGAATTGTCGGGGAGTCCGGTTCCGGAAAAACGACTTTGGGCACGGCAGTTGTGAATCTGATAAAATCCGGCGGAAAATTTCTCGTAAAAGATAAGGAAAATCATATCATTAAAAGAGAAAGTAAAAGTTTTAGAAAAACTGTGCAAATCGTTTTTCAGGATCCGTATAATTCGTTAAATCCGCGAATGAATATTGAGCAAATTGTTGCCGAAGGTTTGGAAGTGCATTGTCCCCGTCTGTCGGCAAATGAAAAAAGAGAACGTGTTGTCAAAGTGCTGTCGGAAGTCGGTTTGGAGACAGAAGTTCTGAATAAGTATCCGCATGAGTTTTCGGGCGGGCAGAGACAGAGGATTGCGATTGCACGGGCTTTGGTGCTGGAGCCGCAGATATTGGTGCTTGATGAACCGACTTCGGCGCTTGATGTAACAATTCAGGCGCAAATTATTGATTTGCTGCAAAAAATTCAACAAAAGAATATGCTCAGTTATATTTTTATTTCGCATGATATGAAAGCTGTTCGGGTGATGTCTGACCGGATTGCGGTTATGAAGGACGGAAAATTCGTGGAGATCGGAAATCGGGATCAGATTTTTGAGCATCCGCGGGAGGAATATACCCGGCGGCTGATAAACGCTTCTATTTGATTTAAGGATATTATAATGGGGTTTTATGTAAGAAAAGGGTTTAATTTCGGACCGTTGCGGGTTAATTTTTCAAAATCTGGCATCGGGTTGTCGTTGGGTGTTAAAGGATTACGTGTCGGAACCGGGCCGAACGGGAATTATGTTCATGCCGGTAGAAAAGGTGTTTATTATAAGCAGAAGCTTCCGGAAATCGGCGAAAACGGAAATATGCTGCGTCTGAGTTGGCCTGTGTTGATGGTTTTGGCGGTTGCGGTTACGGTCGCATATTTTTATCTGCGTGCTGACGGTGACGTTAGCGTGATGAAAGATTTGTTATGGAAGCAACTGACAAATTGGTCATAACAGAAAAAAGTCGTTACGGGTGTCAGCCAGGATTTTCCTGAAGATTTTCAATATTTATTGAATGAATGATAATTTTGAAGCTTGCGGCGTAGAATTTATCGAATAATTTTATTCAGCTCGTTCTGAGCGTTCGAAACGCTGTCTTCAAACACTGTATTTATTATACATAAGATTGATTATGCGACAAATGTTTGTTTGTAAAGAGGCGTGTTCCCTCTCATTATTTTGGCTTTTCAAAGGGTTGTTTGTTTTGTCAAAAGTTAATAAAGACCGGCGTCGTATTTTATGTCGGCTTGTATTCGTAATGTCAGCGACGTATTTGTGGTTTTGAGCCAAAGAAAATGTTGTCCGGTTTGAGACTTTTTTGCAAAATCAAATTGTTGCTAAAAATATGGCCGCTGAGAACGAGCAAAATCTTTTTGTGCGGTAATTATATCGTCTTCTCGCTCTGAGCGTTCGTATGAAAAAACCGGGACAAAGCCCGGTTTTAATTTTATTTGTTTTTTCCTGTTACCGGTACGGCTTCTAAACGTCCCGAGGCCGTAATTTCGAAACCTTTGGCCCGGAGCTCTTCCTGCCCGGCCGGGTTAAATGTGTAGTAATAAATGAGCTCGCGTTCATTTATGCGACCGGCATCTACGGCAGCTTCCGGAATACCCCAGACGACGGAAAGAGGCCAAGTCAGCAGATTTAGAAACCCATAAAGATAATGGTTGCTGTCGCCGCCGTTGCCTGAAGCCAGATAAAAGTTGCCGAAGCCCGGCAAAATGTTTAGGAGTCCCGCTCCTACCGGGCTGGCCGGAGCTTCCCAGCCTCCGAGAGGCTTGTCAATGGTTATTCCTTCGGCGTGAAGGCTGCGTAAAGTGTTTCTTTCCTGGTAGGTTAATGAGGTGCAGGCCGAAAGCGCTGCGCTTAAAGCGGCCGCTATCGCAATTTTTTTCATTTCAGAACATCCTTAATTTCAGTTAAAACAAAACCCGCTTTGGGAAAGCGGGCGGATGTTAGAAAACCGTACAAAAACAAAAATAACTTATTGATTTATATGGTATAATTTCACGATTTTTACATTTGAAACTTGCTGTGACATAAGGGTGATACAGCAGATGGTAAAAAAACAAAACAGGTTATTTTTGAGAAAACATACTTATTATGTTAGAATCGCAGTTCCCAGAGATTTGTTTTTTATTGTAAAGATAAATGAAGTCAGGTATTCTCTTAACACCAAAAACTACTATGATGCTTGCCAAAAGGTAAGAATCATATCAGTAATGTTAGATATTTTATTTAACAAAGTAAGGAATAAACTGATGAAGATAGATAGTGCTTTACAAGGACAAGCAACAGATGTGCATTTAAGCAGAGAGGACTATGAAAAATTCTTCATCTATGAATTAAACAGAATAAAACAAACAATAGATAATAATTTTGCAGAGATAAAACAGGGGAATTTTTCTTGGGACGATATAAATTGGTTGAATGATGCAGCCAAACGGGATTTTGAAAAAGAAACATCTATACAAATAGAGACAGAGGAAGATGAAATATTATTTGGACAGGAAATAATAGAACGCTGTTTTGAAAATTATTTGAAGGAAACCATCCAAAAGGAAAAATGCCCAACATCAGATAAATTAAAACAGATTTATGAGCATAAACCTCTGTATAAGATGAATGATGATGAATTATTAGAAAGACATCCTCATCTTGATTGTCTAATGAGTGGTTTGTCTCTGATAGAGGATTATGCTAAAAATTATATCCAGTCATTTATAAACGATATGGAATATAGGACAATGAATCCTTTTGTCAGTAAATGGTTGAAAATAATTCAAGAACAAGAAATGAAAGAATTGAGCAAACCTTCTATTGTTGTGGAATGGAAAGATGTTATTGAAAAGTATAATAGAGGAAGAAAAGCTGATTATGCCGTAAAGGATGCTACTATAAAACGAAATCAACAAAAGCTTGAAACTTGTTTTCAGTTAATCGGAAAAACTAATTTGGCGGAATTTACAGCAAGCGATTGTTCAGGATTATCTTCAAAATTAGAAGAAAAGCCGAAAAACAATAAGAATCCTGAAAAATTATCTATCAGGACAAGAACAAATTATTTAATAGTTTTTAAAAATTTTATGGAATGGTGTTACAGGGAAGGATATGTATCTAATGATTATTCATCCAACATTATTATTCCAACTAAAAAGGTTATTCAAAAAATAGGTGTTGTTGAGAAGGTTCCCTTTGATAAGAAAGATTTGTTAAAATTTTTTAATCCCGATGTGTTTTTGAAAAAAATACGAGACAGAAAGAAAATTTGGAGATTCTATATTCCATTGATTGCGATGACCACAGGAGCAAGAATCAATGAAATTTGCCAATTAGGAATTAACGATATTAAGAAAGAAAAGAATATTTGGTATTATGATTTAAATGATGAGGAAGAAACCAAGTCATTGAAAACCATAAAATCAAAAAGAAAAGTTCCTATACATTCCATTGTTTTGGAACAAGGATTTTTAGAATTTGTAAAATATATGAAATCCCAAAAATCAGAAAGATTATTTACAGATTTAACATACAGGGAAGATTCCAACTATTCTCAAAAACCTAAAAATTTTTATAGTGAATATATCAGAGACATAGGCATAACAGACCCTAAAAAAACATTTCATTCTTTTAGGCATTTGTTCAAACAGATGATGGAGAAAAGCAAAATCAGAACAGAAGTTCAAAATGCCATCTGTGGATGGGAAGGGCACAATATAGGTGAAAGTGTTTATGGAAAAATAGATGTAAAAGATATGAAGGATGCTATTGAAACGGTAAAATTTAGCTTTCTTCAAAAAACATTACAACAGATTAAAGATAATAAGCCCAATTTTCTAAAATTTGATTAGAGTTTCATAGTATATAAAATTATCAATTTAAAATAATCTGTTTTCTTCATCACATCATAATAAATACAAATGTAAGTAATACTATTGAGTGTTGTTTATGAAATTAAAGGAGCAGAAATGCCCCTATGCAAAATTATTATCAAAATTAAAGGATTACTAATGAGTGATGACATTGAAATAACAAAATATGATAACTTCAAATTTAATCAGATAATTCAAAAACAAGGATTAAATTCCAACAAATCAAATTACAAATCAAAACAAAAGAAATCAGTTCACCAACAAATTAACTTACCTAACAGAATCATTTACACAACATCGGCATCTATTGATGAATTAAAGGAACTAAATCCAATTTATAAATATAATTTTGAAAATAAAAGAGATGAAATTTTAACTAAATTACCCAAAAAACAACTAAATTATCATCTTTCTTTCAATCCCCATACAGAAATAACAGAAGATAGATTAAAAGATACATTTAATTTTATCAAAAACAAATATGGTTATTTTCTGTATGGTAATAACTGGATGAAATATCTTAATCTTGATTATGACCTATATATTGAGAAACAAAACAATTATCATCTGCATCTAATTATAAGAAATATGATGCCAGATGATTTTTTGTTATTATACGGATATTTTTTTAGGTTGTTGCAATCTCAATATCAGGAGACCACCGCTTATTGCAAGCTTATTGATGATGAAAATTTAACAATCAAATATGACATCAAAAATAATAACACATCAATTTATGATGCCAAATATTTTATTAAAAATAAGGATTAACAATGAATTTAGATGACAAATTAAGACAATACAGAGAGCAGAAAAGAAGAAATTTAGATACAATGAAAAATAATCAAAACCCTACTTTCAGAAAAGAATTAGCCAAACAAAACCAACAATTAAATATCAGAATGGATGATGAAAAAAAGAAGTATCATCAATTAAAACTAAATCAATTAAACCAAAAGTAGGATGTTGAATGATAAGCCCTAATATGTTTTTTAACGAGTTAGTGAAACGACATCCAAAAGGAAATTATATTAACAACGGAATTATCGTATTTTGTGATGATGGTTATCAGGTTGCTTGCTTTAAATCTCTGGATAAAAGAAGATACGCATTAGTTTTCTTCAATTTTGGAAAATTTGAGATTTTGGAAACCACTATTTAAATATGTTAACATTTTTAAGTTATTGATGATTTTTTGATTAGTCATTATTTGTTGTAATAATTCAGATTCATTCATAAAATATCCTTTTTTATATGGATATTTATATTAAAAGGAGAGGCAGCACATTTCTGTACTGCCTTTGCCTTTATGAAAAAAACTATTACTTGCTTTAAGTAAGTTTAGAAGCTGTATCTTGCACCGAGCAGGAACTCGTGAGATTTAGCTTCAAACTTATTGTTGCTGCCATCGTTTTTAACATTAACTTCATCAGCATCGGTATATCTATAACCAGCATCCAGAGCCAGATTGTCAGTCATAGCATAGGAAACGCCAGCGCCGATCTGCCAAGCGAAATTTGTTTTGCTTTTGCTTACATTTACATTATCGCCTTTAAGAGAGCCTTTCAGACGAGCCATACCAATACCAGCACCAACATACGGAGTAAATTTCGTACCTGTATCAATATCGTAGTAAGCGTTCAGCATAACGGAATTGTTTTCCATTGACAATTTAGTGGAACCAAATTCATCAGTAAGTTTCTTTTCAGCATCCTGTTTGATGTTCAATTCAAGTTCAGTTCTGACTGCACCAGTTTTTACACCATAAGCCAAGCTGCCACCGAAAACATTGTCACTGAATTTCTGTTTGCCAGTTTCGCCATCTTCACTATCCCATTTTGCATCGTGAGAAGCATCAGAATAGGTCAATTTACCAGATACATATTGATTAAATTCAACAGCGTTTGCATTTGCAGCAAACAAGCAAGCAGCAACGCCCGCCAATAATAAAGTCTTGTTCATAGTATTTCCTTTTATAAAAGTTATTACATATATCAAAATGTTCAGCTTAAAAATATTGTCAAAAACCGAACGCCAGAATCCAATATTTTATTTGTCATATTGTTTTTGATTTTAAACTTGTTGCAATCCAAGGTTTTTAAGGAATATGAACAACAACAGAAGAAATTTAATTGACTCTTAACATTTTAAATGTATATTGAAATCAAATGTTCCTTTATTTTCAATCACTTATCTAAATATTAAACTTCATCCTTTTGATAAATATATTAAAAGGATTGAAGATGATTTACGGTTATATTCGCACCAGTACAGAAAAACAAAATAATGAAAACCAGCATTTTGAGATAGAAAATTTTGCAATGGCAAACAATATCCATATTAACAAATGGATAATGGAAACAATTTCTTCCAGAAAACCGTTAGAAGAAAGAAAATTAGGTAAGTTATTAAAGAAATTAAAACCAGATGATATTTTAATTACTTCTGAAATTTCAAGATTAGGTAGAAATTTATTACAAATAATGTCTATTCTCCATTATTGTATGAATATCGGCTGTCAGGTATGGACTATTAAAGATAATTACCGATTAGGAAGTGATATTCAATCAAAGGTACTAGCTTTTGCTTTTGGATTATCATCAGAGATTGAGAGAAACCTCATCTCCCAACGCACTAAAAATTCATTGGATAAACTCCGAGCAGAGGGAAAGCACATCGGTAGAGTAAAAGGAAGTAAAAATAAAACAACCAAATTATCAGGTAAAGAAGAACTGATAAAAAAATTATTATCCCAAAACATTAAAAAAGTTAAGATTGCTAAAATGCTGAACGTGGATTATACAACCCTCTACAAATACCTGAAAGAAAAGGCGGTATATACTTTATTTTTCTCAATAAATTGTCATAATTCAACACATATATACACAATTTTTAAAATATCTACATAAAAATTTGTGACAGTTAGTTTTAAAATCTCTATCATTCACTTTTAAAATGTGTGACACACAAAATTAGAATATTTCCCCCTAACTAAACGCAAAATTGAAATATTCGCATTTTGTGTCCGACAATTCTCGTTTTGGCTGTCCAACGATAAAAATCCCTCCAAATTTAAAAACAAATTCAGAGGGTAATTTAGGGTATAACAAAATAACCCACCCGAATATCGTTT
>CALXTV010000028.1 GCA_944391505.1 uncultured Alphaproteobacteria bacterium
AAGCCTTCATCGCTTCTGCCGAAGTCGGTGTTGCCGCCGCAATCTCCGAAACCGATAAAACATACCCCCGCGGTTTGGTAACTTTTTTCTAATTCTGCAAAAAGAGGTGCAGGCTCTGGGATAGGTGTGTATGTTGCGTGTGTATGTGTGTAAAAACTATCCGGGGCAATGCTATGAACCAAATCCATAGCCAGAACCGATGATGAAAGCGTCATTATCGCTGCCGATAATGCGGATACTGACATAAGACGAGCATATTTCATAGGGCACCTCGAATCAGTTATAAGCCAAAGCCTGCAATAATACGGGTGCACGAAAAATGACAAAGTCGTAAAGAAAAAGACTCAGACACATTGAATACACCACATTAATGAATATATACTATTCTGCAGGCGATGTCAATCCCTCGTGGCTCTACAAAAAAAAATGTCTAAAAAAGGCCTTAAAAATCAAGGCTTACAGACGAAAAGATTTTTCTGCAAATCAGGGGCAAAAATATTCCGGAAAAAGTTCAATAGACCAAAGATTTAAGTCTTGCCGTCAAAAGGTTTTACTGCTGATAGGTTCTGACCGCCTCATCGCGCTCGAACAGATAAAGCAGAATACGCAGAGCCTCGCCGCGCGGCGTTGAAAGCTTTTCGTCCTGCGCCACAATCATCTGCGCATCTTTGTTGGCGGTATAAAGCAAATGCTTGTGCTCGTTCATGTCGGCAATGCGAAATTCGCAGAAACCCGACTGTCTGGTACCGAGAATTTCGCCGCCGCCGCGCAGTTCCAGATCCTTTTCGGCAATCAGAAAACCGTCTTCTGTTTCACGCATGATATTCAGCCGCTCGCGGGAAGTGTCGCTCAGCGGATAAGAGTAAAGCAGAATACAGGTTGAAGCCTGAAACCCGCGTTTGATGCGTCCGCGTAGCTGATGCAGTTGCGCCAGTCCGAAACGCTCGGCATGTTCAATGACCATAACCGTGGCTTCCGGAACGTTGACCCCGACCTCAATGACCGTCGTCGCGACCAGAAGTTTAAGCTCGCCGGCCTTAAAGCGTTCCATAACGGCGTCTTTTTCCTTTTCTTTCATTTTGCCGTGTACCAGACCGACGACGTTGCCGAAAATTTTTTGCAGCACTTCATAACGTTCGACGGCGGCGGCCAGGTCAACTTTTTCCGATTCTTCCACCAGCGGACAAACCCAGTAGGCGCGGCAGCCTTGTTCGATTTTGCGTTTGAGCGCCGCGGCCACTTCCTGCAGGCGGGAAACCGGCAAAACCCTCGTATCGACGGGTTTGCGTCCTTTCGGCGGCTGATCGATTTTGGAATATTCCATATCGCCGTAGGCCGTCAGCACCAGCGTCCGCGGAATCGGCGTTGCGGTCATGACCAGAATATCCGGCTTGTTTCCCTTGTCGGAAAGCGCCAGCCGCTGGTGGACGCCGAAACGGTGCTGCTCGTCAACCACGACACAGGCCAGGTCTTTAAAAGTGACCGCCTCGACAAACAATGCGTGCGTGCCGATAATAATGTCGATTTTTCCGGCCTCGAGGTCTTCCAGAATTCTGGCACGTGCTTTGCCTTTAACGCGTCCGGTCAGCAGCTCGGCGCGAAGCCCGATGCTTTCGCACAGGGGCTGCATGGTTTCCAAATGCTGTTTTGCCAGAATTTCGGTCGGCGCCATAATCGCAGCCTGCGTGCCGCACTCGACCGCGTTCAGCATAGTCATCAGCGCCACGATGGTTTTGCCGCTGCCAACGTCGCCCTGCAACAGCCGGAGCATACGATACGGCGAGGCCTGGTCGGCAAAAATTTCTTTTAGAACTTTCTCTTGCGATTCGGTCAGTTCAAACGGAAGTTCCTCAAGAATTTTTTTACGCAAAAGCCCGTTGCCCTTAATTTCGCGCCCCTGTTGCTTCTTGACTTTTTCGCGAACCAGAGCCAGTGCCAGTTGGTTGGCCAGCATTTCGTCATAAGCCAGCCGGCGCCGCGCTGGTGCCGAGGGCAGAATGTCTGCCTCCGATTGGGGGTTGTGCACGGCGGACAGGGCTTCGTTGAAAGAGGGCAGATTTTCGGCCTGACGGAAATGTTCGTCCAGCCATTCCGGCATTTTCGGAACCCGTGTCAGAGCCTGCCGGATATATTTGTTTATCATCTTGTTGGTAATGCCGCCGGTCAGCGGATAAACGGCTTCAACGGTCTTGATTTTATCCATCTCCTCCGGGCGTCCGACATAATCGGGATGACTCATCTGCAAACTGCCGTTAAAGCTTTCCAGCTTGCCGCTGATGACCCTTTCGCTGCCTTCGGGCAGATTGCGTTTCAGCGTTTCCGGATAGGCGTGAAAAAAACTCAGGGTAATCTCTTCGCTGCCGTCGGTGCAGACAATTTTATACGGAAGTTTTTTGAGTTTTGGTTCAATATGTTCCAATATCCTGACTTTGACCGTAACAATGGAACCAATGCGGGCGTTTGCCAGCCGGGGCGAATAGCGTCGGTCGATGATTGAAGCGGGCAGATGCCACAACAGATCGACGATTTTGTCGCCGGTCAGATGACGCACCAGCCTGGCGGTTTTTTCGCCGATTCCGTTAAGCGTCTCAATTCCGGCAAAAAGCGGATATAAAAGCGGCGGCCGCATGGTTTCTTTGTTATTCCTCAAGAAAAATGTTGCTATAATACGCATATTGTATATATTTTATCTCAAATAGCAAATAATAAGATTTTCAAATGCGCGCAGACATTGAACAACTTGCGGATTATACGTTTTCTGCGGTGGCCGAAGGGTATGACGCCTTTCTGCTCCGTGATTTGTTGCACTCGTCCAAACAGGATATTCTTTACATCGTCAGCGACGGGCTGAGTTTGGAACGCACGGCCGGTCTTTTGAAAAATATTGCGCCCGAAGTTGAGGTGCTCAAATTTCCTGCCTGGGATACGGTTCCTTACGACCGCGTTTCGCCCAATGCCGGCATTGTTGCCGAAAGGGTTGCAACGCTCGGCGCTTTGACCTTAAACCCGAACCCGAAGAAAAAGCGGATAATCATTGCCAGCATCGGCGCCGTGGTGCAAAAGCTTCCGCCCGCCAAAATCTTCCGCAACTCCATACGCGAAATCAGCGTCGGCGGCAAGCTCGACTTCAACGATTTTGTACACTATGCCGTCGTCAACGGCTACAACCGGGTCGAGCAGGTGATGGAACCCGGCGAATATGCCGTCCGCGGCGATATTCTCGACATCTTTCCGGTCGGCACGTCCGAGCCGCTGCGCATAGATCTTTTTGACGATGAGGTTGAAAAAATCCGCACTTTCGACGCTTTCAGCCAGCGCACGACCGGCGAACTGAAAAGCTATGATTTTCAGGTGGTCGGCGAGGTGGTACTTGATAACAATACCGTCAAAAATTTCCGTGCCGCCTATCGCGAAGCTTTCGGTGCCGCCGCGCAGAGCGATGAACTTTATGAGGCTGTTTCGGCTGGCCGCAAATATATGGGCATGGAAAACTGGCTGCCGTTTTTCTATGAAGAACCGCTGCCCTGTCTGTTCGACTATCTGCCTGCCGCTCACATGGTGCTCGACCGCAGCGTTGACGACGCGCTTCTGTCTAAGGAAGAGAGCATTGCGGATTATTATCAGGCCAGACTGGAGGCGCTGGACATAAAATCGGCCAGCGAGGTTGACACTTATCGCCCGGTTAAACCGGAACTGATGTTTTTGACCGCGCGCGAGTTTTCCGCAAAAGTCAAAGCCCGTCATGCCGTCCGGTTTACGTCCATGAGCTTTCCCGAAAGCGAGGGTGTTGTCAATGCCGGCGTTATCCCCGGACGCAATTTTTCGCATGCCAAAAATGTCAATGCCGCGCAGGTTTATGCCGAACTTAAAGATTATCTGACCGAAAATGCCAGACTGTCCCGCATTGTCTGCTGCTATTCCGAGGGCTCGCGCGAACGTCTGTTTGCGCTGATGACCGAATACGGCATCGGAGATATGAGCTTTGCCGACAATTGGGACGAAGCTCTGAAAAAAGCCGCGCATAAGAAGATTGCCCTGCTGGTTATGAACCTGCCGCATGGTTTCCGCGGCGACGGCCTGTGCCTGATTTCGGAACAGGATATTCTCGGCGAGCGCCAAAACCGCAAAAGCGCCAAAAAAGTTACTTCCAAAGATTTTATTGCCGATGTTTCGTCGCTTTCGGTCGGCGAACTGGTCGTGCACATTGAACACGGTATCGGCAGATTTTTAGGCCTTGAAAACATTACCGCCGGCGGGGCGCCGCATGACTGCCTGAAAATTTTGTATGCCAACGACGCAAAGCTGTTTGTTCCGGTCGAAAACATCGACGTCATTTCGCGCTACGGCATGGAAGACGACAACATTCAGCTCGATACGCTGGGCGGGCTGGCATGGCAGGCCAAAAAGGCCAAAGTTAAGGAAAAAATCCGCGACATTGCCGAAAAGCTGATTAAAATTGCCGCCGAACGTCAGTTGAAAGTTGCCGACAGTTTTGTGCCGCCGCAGGGATTGTATGACGAGTTCTGCGCCCGTTTTCCTTATAACGAAACCGATGACCAGCTTAATGCGATTACCGATGTTCTGAAAGACCTTAATCAAGGTTCGCCGATGGACAGACTGGTATGCGGCGACGTCGGTTTCGGCAAGACCGAGGTTGCCTTGCGCGCGGCTTTTGCCGTGGCGATGTCCGGCGCACAGGTGGCGCTGATTGTGCCGACCACGCTGCTTGCTAGGCAGCATTATTACAGTTTCAAAAAACGTATGGAAGGTTTTCCGGTACGAGTCAGAATGCTTTCTCGTCTGGTTACGCCCAAAGAGGCCGCCGAAACCAAAAAGGGTTTGGAAGATGGTTCGGTCGAAATCGTCATCGGTACGCACGCGCTGTTGTCCAAGGATATTAAATTCTGCAATCTCGGCTTGCTGATTATTGACGAAGAGCAGCATTTCGGCGTTGCCCATAAGGAAAAGCTCAAGGCTTTGAAGTCAAATGTTCATGTCCTGACGCTCACGGCCACGCCGATACCGCGCACGCTGCAAATGTCGCTGACCGGGGTCAAGCAGCTGAGTATTATCGCTACGCCGCCGGTCGACCGTCTGGCGGCCAGAACCTTTGTCATGCCGTTTGACAAGGTAATGATAAAAGAAGCCATTTATCGTGAAAAATTCCGCAACGGCCAGGTCTTTTTTGTCTGCCCGCGCGTTTCCGACATCTTCGGCATGGAAAAGGAGCTGCGCGCGCTGGTGCCGGATATCAAAATTTTGGTTGCGCACGGACAAATGCCGGTCAAGCAGCTGGAAGACGTGATGAACGACTTTGCCGACGGCAAGGCCGATATGCTGCTTTCAACCACGATTATTGAATCCGGAATTGATATGCCGACGGTCAATACCATGATTGTCCATCGTTCCGACATGTTCGGACTGGCGCAGTTGTATCAGCTCAAGGGCCGGGTAGGGCGTTCGAAGGTTCGCGGTTATTGCTATTTTACGGTGCCGAAACAAAAAGAACTCAAACCGGTTGCCGCCCGCCGGCTGAATATCTTGCAGGCGCTGGATACGCTGGGCGCCGGTTTTTCACTGGCCAGCCACGATATGGATATCCGGGGTTCGGGTAATATTCTCGGCGAGGAGCAGTCCGGGCATATCAAAGAAGTCGGCATTGCCTTGTATCAGCACATGCTGGAAGAAGAAATCATGCGGCAGAAGAGCGGCGAACAACAGCGGAAAGAAAATGAAACGGCCGATTGGGCACCGCAGATAACCACCGGTATTCCGATTATGATTCCCGAAACCTATGTCCGCGATTTGGGCGTGCGGCTCGGGCTGTATAAACGAATTGGCGAAATTAAGGACAAGGCCGGTATTTTGGATATGCGCGAAGAACTGACCGATCGTTTCGGCAAACTTCCCGAAGAAGTGGATAATCTGCTCAAAACCGTTGAAATCAAACAGCTTTGCCGCGAAGCCAATATTGAAAAAATCGATGCCGGCGCCAAAGGTATTCTGATAACGTTTCATAACAATGTTTTCAAAGCGCCGGACACGCTGATTAACTGGGCGGCCAGACAGTTTGGCGTTGTCAAAATCCGCCCGGATCAAAAACTTTTTATTGAGCGTGATTTGCAAAGCTATGCCGTCCGGATCGAAACAATTAAGACCTATGTCGGCAAACTGGTCGACATGGTTAAAGGAGTTTAGATGAGCGAAAACAGCTGCAGCCTCGATTTTTATAATATGCTGGTGCATATTGTTTTCAAAAACCGGGTCGCGGAAGAAAATGTGGCTGTCAAAAACGCCTGGGAAAAAAACGGCACGTTGTTTTTTGACTTGTATTTTTACCGCGCCGGAAAGGGCAAGCTGATAGACGCCGCTCTGGTGCGCGATTTGTATGATCTTAATACCGAAAAATATTACTATTCGGCACATAATTTTTATCAGGATTTTTTGCAGTCGCGGCGTCTTGCCGGACGTCAGGCGGAAGAGGGGAACAAACCGGAGCCGGTTGTTATTGACGTCAAACAGCTTGAAAGCGTCCGCGATGATTTGATAATTTTGCTCTTTCTTGCCAAATGCAACTCGAATTTTACCGAAATCAAAACCAAAGCCATTCGTGATTATATTACCCGTGTCCGTCCGCAGTCTCAAACTTTGAGCGAACAGTATATAAGCACGTATCTGAAAAGCCTTAATCCGGGAGAAGAGGATTTTTACGCGTCGTTGAATAATCTGAAAAACAAAACACCGGCGGAAGCCTCGGCGCTGGCCGTTGACGCTTTTAAGGTCAGTGCGGCCGACGGAGCCGTATTGTATAACGAACGTCTTTATCTGGCCGAACTCCTGCAAACGCTGCGCGAATACGGTTTGGAACCGGACGTCGGATTTTAACCGCCGACCTGATTGCACCGGATAAAAAAGTTGCCTTCAAAGCATTTTGGAGCTATACTAATAATGGTGTATAAAAACAGAATAGGTGTGGTGTGTGTATGTGTGTGAACAGAAACACTTTCTGTTAAGCCGAAGCATCTGCCGCAAGGCAGATGCTTTTAATGTATATGATTAACAGCTTCTAGACTTAAAAAGAAGCCTGGCAATAGCCACCGGCTTCTTTGCAGCCATAAAGAGAATCTGAAGTATGAGCATCAACATTACAACTGCTGCTACCTACCGAATAGGTACATCCTTCAGTCACAAATAAGTTTTGTAAAGTAGATTGAATAACATTTTTTACGGCTATATAGTTTCTACAACTAGCTATACCCCATTCCAAACCGCCGGTGGTCTTTGAGCTGCAAGAACGTTGAACTTCGGCGACGCTTGTTCCCGGTACCGTATTTTGAGATACAATAATCCCATGCAAACCGCCGTCGGTAACAACGGCCACAACCCCGGCAGTAATGCCGTCCTTATAATAAGTATCTCCGACTTTGTAGGTTTTTGTGCTTTCTTCGTATCCCGGACAATAGACCTGATTGGTATCAAACGGGCATTTAAGAATTGTTTTTCCCTCACAGTCCGCCGCTGTTTTGGTAAAGCCGATTTCCGCGCAATTGGGGGCTTTAACACAGGTTTGTGCCGAAGCCGTACTTGCCGCCAGCAGGACGGTTAGCCCAAACAGCCCGCTCATATATATTCTTTTTGCGTTATTTGTCATTTTTGTTCTCCTGTTTTTTATGGACAAGCCACGGTTAACGTATCATCTTCATATTTATCGACAGTCAGATTGTTAGCATAAATGCTGACGGTAATCCCCGAACTGTGGCCGATATATGTGGTATTAAACACATGGTTGCCGCTCTTCTTGCAGTTTAAGGTGCCACCGGACATATAAATAACCGATTTGGAACTGGGATTAATCAGGCCATTGCCGTAACTGCAGTAATTTCCGTAAGAAGAGGTCAGATGTGAATTGGTAATGTTTATTTGTCCGGATACGACCAGTGCCGTACAACCGCTGACGCTGATGCTTGAGCCGGTAATGGAACCGGTTGATTTTGATGTTACTCTGCCGCTGACCGTGCAGTTGGTCATATTAAGATTCTTGGCGCTGACGCTGCTTTTGGCTGTAATGCCGCTCAATGTCAAAGATGCGGAATTCGATCCCGTAATTGAACCGGTAACTATTCCGGAGTTCAGGGTTACGCCGCCGCTCATATTGGCAAAGTTCAGACTTCCTCCCAGCGTATTTCCGCCCAGATTAAGCGTAAAACTATAGTTGCAGTCGGATGAACAGGAACTGAAGCTTCCCGAAATGTTGTTGGCAATGGTATAAACGGTTTGGCTGTCGCGGTTGGAACATGTTCCGCTTAAGACCATGTTCAGTTCTTCCAGCGTCGATATATTTGCCGGACACTCGTTGCTGCACTTATACTTGACATTTCCGCAGCCGTCGTCACAGCTTTCGTATCCGTATGAACAACCGCTTTGCGATGTCAGGTTATAGCCGGAACAGCTGTTGGTCGGCGTGCATGAACTACACTTATACTTGACATTTCCGCAGCCGTCGTCACAGCTTTCGTATCCGTATGAACAACCGCTTTGCGATGTCAGGTTATAGCCGGAACAGCTGTTGGTCGGCGTGCATGAACTACACTTATACTTGACATTTCCGCAGCCGTCGTCACAGCTTTCGTATCCGTATGAACAACCGCTTTGCGATGTCAGGTTATAGCCGGAACAACTGTTCGTCGGTTGGCAGGCCATACACTTATAATGTTTTTGTCCGGCATTATCCGTACAGGTTTCATAGCCGTAGATACAACTTTCCGTGTTTGTCAGCGGATATCCGTTGCAACCGGTTGCATTGACACATCTGTATCTTGTACCGACGCAGCTGTCCGTGCAGGATTCCTTAACCATGCCGGTTTTGCAGGTTACGGAAGAATACGGATATTCAAAACATTTTGTCTGTGTACAGCTGCCTGATGAAGAACCTGGCCACCAGCATTTCAGAGCGCCGTCACACCAGTAATTATCCATGTCGACCATTCCGTCCGGGCAATCTGCCGCAGGTTCTTTACATGAAGAAAACATTTTTACTTCACCGCTCATGCAAACTTCGGCGCCGACTTCGCCGCCGTTGTCACAGGTATAAAAGCCGGTACAGGGATTTGCTTCGCGCATATACCTTTTTTCGCCGCAACTGTTACAAGCCGTGCCTAAAACGCGCCAACCTTCGCTTTGCGCTTCTTCCAGAGTATAGTCATAACCGTCACAGGGATTGCATTCGCATTTCTGATAAGATGGGCTGTAAGAACAAACCTGTCCGGGGTCCAGGATTTTGCCGTCTTCACAGTGATTGAAATAACCTTCTTCTTCGCATTTTTCTTCGGCGGAAACACATTTCTGATAAGAGGAATCATAATCGCAGGACTGGCTCGGGTCTAAGACGAGGTTGCCGGAACATGATTTGTAATAGTTGTTCTGTTTGCAGAGTTCGTCATAAGAAACGCAGGAGTTAAAATAGCGGTCGTCATAAGGGCAGGCGCCGGAAGCGGCAGAGCCGGCGGAACATGAAGTAATGGTAAAGCCCTCGTTTTTGCATTGGGCCACGGTGTCGATGGTAAAATCGTCGTCGCCGGTTGTGCCGGAACCGGAAGAAGACGAACCGGAGCTGAAACGTCCGTCATCACCACAGTTACCGAAGCCGAGAAAACATACCCCCGCGGTTTGATAACTTTTTTCTAATTCTGCAAAAAGAGGTGCAGGCTCCGGGATAGGTGTGTGTATGTGTGTGTATATATGTGTCTGACTGTTCGGAGCGGAAACTGTCAAATCCATCGCCGTGGTTGAACCGGCAAAAACAGAAGCCAGTAAAACCGGCAGAAAGAAAACACGATAATCTGACATGGCGCACCTCGAACAGTTGAAAATCCAAAGCCTGCATTTATATGGGTGCACCCGGAGAAAGCCCGAAAATCAAACATGATTTTCTTCGCTGAAGACATCATCACTGAATACACCACTCCCTTTAATATATATTAAATTCGGAATAGTGTCAACACAGAATGAAACAAAGATTATTTTTCGATAAAAAAAATCCCTCGTTGGTTTGCCAAAGAGGGAATTAGTTATTTCAAATCTTAAAGATTTTGGCCTTGGCTGCCGCCCGGGAACGGCATATAATTGCCGACCCCGCCGAAAAATCTGCGGAAGAAGCCCTGTTTCTGACCTTTGGTTTCGGTTTTGTCTTCGTTAATGGCAATTTTTTTGCCGTCTTTTTCGCTCATACGGTCAATGTCAATAACGTTGTTTTGTTCGTCAAATTTGATGGTAAGAACGTCACGGCTGACCTCTTTCGGCGCCAGAAAGGCAATTCGTTCGATGTCGGAAGACATATAAATCCATGTGTTTTTGTCAAACGAAACGACGGAGGAGGGACTGCCGAGAATGGATCTGACCTGATTTTTTGACTGCCCGACTTTAACCTGTTCGATTCTTTCGTTGGTCGGCATATTGCCGTTATGCGAAATAAACAAATCGCGGCTGCAGGCGGAAAGCGCGCAAATCAGCAGGCCGGATAAAAACACTTTGTTTATTGACATTTGGTCTTCCTTATCACTATATACAAATAAACATGGTCATTTATATAGCATAAGGAAAGTATTTATGCAAAATTTTTTTTCTTATCCCATCGTTGTAGACGAGCTTTCCCGTTTTGAAAAAAAATATACGCTGACGGCCTCGGAAAAAGAGCGGGCTTATCTGGCCGAAGTGCTGAAAGTGCCGTCGGTCAAAAGCTTTGAGGCCGAAATTATGCTCAAAATGAACCGCAAAGAACATCGGCTGGACGTCTGGGGAAAGGTCAGAGCCGAGCTGGAACTGCAAAGCGTAATCAGTTTGGAGAATTTTTACCGGGTTTATGAACCAGAATTTGAAATGGTCTTTGATACCCTGATGAGCTATCGGGAGCAAAAAGAGCTGATTGACGAGGACATATCCGCCGATGTCCCCGACATTGTCGAAAACGGAAAAATTGATTTGGCGCAGATTGCTGTCGAACAGGTTGCTTTGGTTATGGAAGATTATCCGCGCAGAGAAGGCGAAGTTTTCGAGTTTGTTTCCGAGTTTGACGAAGAAACGACCAGAGCGCAAAATCCGTTCAATGTCTTGGCAAAACTCAAAAAATAAAAATTATGCTTGCAAATTTATAAAATATTGGATAAAAGGGCACTAAAGCTTTCCTTATGTCAAAATACCGGTTGATTTTAAAAATCAATTGGTTTATTAAGGACGTCTGGAAATTAAAATAACCGTAAACTAGAGTATAAGAAAATGGCTACACCAAAGAAGAAAACATCTAAATCCCGCCGCAATATGCGTCGCTCTCACGATGCTCTGGGTACAAATTCCTATATGGAATGCCCGAACTGCGGCGAGCTGAAGAGACCTCATAATGTCTGCCCGAAATGCGGACAATATGACAATCGTGAAGTTGTTGCACAGAAGGCAACGAACGAATAATTAAAACTTACCATATGATTGGAGCCGGTTTTGTCTGAAAATAATCTGGTTATTTCAATCGACGCAATGGGGGGAGATAATTCCCCCCGAGTCGTAATAGAGGGACTGGCAATCGCCGCCAGAAAAAATCCGGACGTCAGATTCCTGTTGTTCGGAGACGAAGCGAAAATCAGAGCTTCCCTCAGCAACTATCCGCAGCTTCAGAAGGTTTGTGAAATCCGTCACGCCGACGAAGTTGTTCGCAACGAAGACAAACCGTCTTCCGTCATCCGCAACAAAAATACCAGTATGTATATGGCGATTGACGCCGTACGCAAAGGCGAAGCGCAAGCTGTCGTTTCTGCCGGCAATACCGGTGCGTTGATGTCCATCTCTAAGCTGGTGCTGAAAACCATTCAGAAAATCCATCGGCCGGCCATTGTCAGCGTCATGCCGCATATTAACGGCAAATACGTTATGCTTGATCTGGGGGCCAACACCGAATGCAGCGCCATCAACCTGGCCGAGTTTGCCATGATGGGCGACATTCTGGCGCGTTATGCGCTGGGCATTCGCAGACCCCGTGTCGCTTTGCTGAATATCGGTGCCGAAGAAATGAAGGGCAAGGAAGAAATTCATAAGGCCGCCCAGATGATTCGCAATTCGCACATGAATATTGACTTCATCGGCTATATTGAGCCGCACGAAATTCCCGAAGACAAGGCCGACGTCATCGTGGCGGACGGCTTTACCGGCAATATCGCGCTTAAATCCATTGAGGGAACGGCTCGGCTGGTTATCCGCATGATTAAGCGTGCGGTAAAAAAATCTTTTCTGGCCAAAATCGGACTGCCCTTTATGATGGGAGTCGTTCTCAGAATTAAAAAAACGATGGACCCCAGACTTTATAACGGCGCCATGTTTGTCGGCCTCAACGGTCTTTCCGTCAAAAGCCACGGCGGTACCGATGCCCTGGGCTTTTCGGTAGCCGTTTCCAACGCGGCCAATCTGGTTCGGCAAAACTTTGTTTCGACCATTCGCTGCGAAATTGAAAAATTAGATTTGGATGAATTATCACAGGAAGCAATTTATGACTTGTATTAGATCGGAAATTATCGGCCACGGCCATTATCAGCCTGCCAAAGTTTTGACCAATGACGATATGGCAAAAATCGTTGAAACCAGTGACGAATGGATTACCGAACGCACCGGCATCAAATCGCGCCATATAGCCGCGGACGATGAATTGACGTCTGATCTGGCTTTCCATGCTGCCGAAATGGCGCTGAAAACTGCCGGCATAAGCGCCGATGAGCTGGATTTGATTATTCTCGGCACCGTAACGCCGGACAATACTTTTCCGGCGACGGCCGTAAAAGTTGCGGCCAGACTCGGTTGCCGCCACGGTATTCCGGCTTTCGATCTTTCCGCCGCCTGTTCTGGATTCGTCTATTCTCTGACTATGGCTGATAATATGCTGCGTCTGGGACAGGCCAAAACGGCTTTGGTTATCGGTGCCGAAACCTTGTCCCGTGTAACGGATTGGACTGATCGCAATACCTGCGTCTTGTTCGGTGATGGTGCCGGTGCGGTTGTAATCCGCGCCTGTGAAGGCAAGGGAGACACTTCTGACCGCGGCGTTTTGAGCACAAAGATCTTTTCTGACGGTGCTCAGTATGGTAATCTGTATTGTAATGGCGGCGTATCCAGCACCCGGACGGCAGGCTTTACCTTTATGAACGGTAAAGAGGTTTTCAAAAGCGCCATCGGTTGTCTGACACAGGCTGCCGAAGCCGTTGCCGGACAAGCCGGAATTAAAGTTACCGATATTGACTGGCTGCTCCCGCATCAAGCCAATATTCGCATTATTGAAGGCGTCGGTAAAAAGCTTGAACTTCCGGAAAGCAAGGTAATTGTAACCATTGACCATCAGGCCAATACGTCTGCGGCTTCTATCCCGCTGGCTCTTTCCGAATGTTTGGAAAGCGGCAAAATCAAAAAAGGCGATTTGGTTATTTTCAATGCCATGGGAGCCGGCTTTACCTGGGGCGGCGCTCTGGTTCGAATCTAAGAAATTAAAAAAATATCTGTTTAATAACTGTGACGAGCCTCTTGTCATTGTGATTAAGATGATATAGTTCTGTGTAACAGTAATTTGTTATGTGTAAATTAAGGAAAAAGAAATGAAAACGATTACCCGTGCAGATGTTGCAGAAACCATTTATGAAGAAATCGGTTTGTCCCGCAAAGATTCAAATGACATTCTGGATATGATTCTGGATGAGATTGTTCAGGAGCTTTCTGCCGGAAAGGACGTAAAATTATCTTCTTTCGGAACCTTTGCCCTGCGCAACAAGAAAGCCCGTGCCGGCCGCAATCCGAAGACCGGCGTCGAAGCCGAAATTTCACCGCGTCGGGTCATTTCCTTTAAGCCCTCGCAGACAATGAGAAAAATAATCAACGCCTGACACAGATTCGGGAACGGATACAGATGGTCGTCAATAAGTCCAAAGCCGCATTCAGAACCATTGCCGAAGTAGCCGAAGAGCTTGGTGTGGCAACGCATGTCCTGCGTTTTTGGGAAACAAAGTTTCCTCAGATTAAGCCGATGAAACGCAGCGGCGGCCGTCGTTATTATCGTCCCGATGACGTAAAGCTGGTCAGCATAATCCGTGATTATTTGTATGAAAAACGATACACGATTGAGGGCGTTCAAAAGGTATTAAAAGAAAAAGGGGTCAAAAATCTGCTAGGCGAAGAAATCCAGAAAGATTTCTTTGAGGCGGAAACGGAGATTCCGGAGCTGGACAGCCATTGCCGGGAGCTGCTGATTTCTTTGATGGGAGAACTCAAAGAGGTTAGGGAGGAAATGTCCCGTTCATTGGCAAAGATTGAAAAATAAAATAAAAAAATTTGCTTGCAATTATTCTGAATTGAGTTAAAAAAGATAACGAAAAAGGGAACGTAGTTCAGCCTGGTATCGCTAAGCAAAAATAACAAAGACTTGTTATTTTTGTCTGTAAGATCTTTGAAAATCTTAGCGAGCAAGGGCAGCGGAGCAACCGCAGAGAGCTTAGATTCCAAAGAGCTTGCATGGAATGCAAGCGCATGAAAAAAGTATTATTGGTGTTGAAACTTTGAAAATATAACGGGACGTAGTTCAGCCTGGTATCGCTAAGCAAAAATAACAAAAACTTGTTATTTTTGTCTGTAAGATCTTTGAAAATCTTAGCGAGCAAGGGCAGCGGAGCAACCGCAGAGAGCTTAGAT
>CALXTV010000029.1 GCA_944391505.1 uncultured Alphaproteobacteria bacterium
TCTTCGGGGACTTCTTCCCAGCTCCATTCGCCGTCCTCGGCCTCTTCCGTTACGGGTGCTGAATTGTCTTCGGTTGTGACCTCATTGGCCGGCGTTTCGTCTTCGGGGACTTCCTCCCAGCTCCATTCGCCGTCCTCGGCCTCTTCCGTTACGGGCGCTGAATTGTCTTCGGTTGTGACCTCATTGGCCGGCGTTTCGTCCTCGGGGACTTCCTCCCAGCTCCATTCGCCGTCACCAGCTTCTTCCGTTACGGGTACGGCATTGTCTTCGGACGGAATTTTGACCTCTTTTTCTTCCTCAAAAATCGGGGCGTTTTCTTCCGGCTCTGAAAGGGGTGTTTCGGAAAAGACGTCTTCTGCTACCGAAGGTAATGAGGTATCGGTTTCTTTTGGCGGAAGATCACCGTCTTTTACATCTTTTTTGAAAAGCGTCGATGTCAGTGTCGACAGGCCGTCCTTAATGCCGTCCTTAATTTTTATTGCGGCTTGCACGCTATCATCAAGTAAAGAAGAAGCATCAGGCTCCTCTTCTTTGTTTTTATTCTTTTTTTTCTTCTTTTTCTTTTTTTTCTTCGGTTGATTTTCTTCATCACTCAAAGGTATTTCGTCGGAAAAAAGTTCCGTCAGTTCATCATTGTCAACCGTCGGATTAACTTCCGGAATTTGAAAGTTTTCTTTTGTTTCCGGATTAACGTGGATCGGTCGTGCAGTCTTCTGGGGCGCCTCTTGCTGAAGATATACCGGTTGAAAAACCGTTTTTGGTGCGTTTTTTGCCTGCAGTTCAAAGAATTTCTGATTTTCTTTCTGCATCCGCTCCATGGCTTCGATTATTGTTTGAGAGGAAAGTTGTTGACTCTCTTTCAAAGCCACGGAAATAATCGCCGAAAGCTCTTTTGTCTGAGTTTCCGACATCTCCCGGAAAAGTTCCGATTGTGCCTTAACAATGCCTTTGACAATATCTTCCATCGGTGGCATCGGCGCCGTATTGATCTGAATATTATTTGCATTGGTGTTGCTGCTGTTGCTTGCTGCCATGGTATTGTGCTGCATAAACATCTGCGCCATCTTGTCCTGAGATTCCCTGATGGCGTCTAAAATCTCCCGGCTGCTGTCTGAAGACGAAAAAGATGTTTCTTTTCCTGAACCGAGGGATCTGACCGGCATGTTTTTTATCGCAGCAGCGTTTTCGGCCAGAGCCTGCGCCATCTTTTCCTGCGTGGCAATCAATGCGGAAGTCAGTTCGTTGTTGCTGCTTTTTTCAATGAACATTTTAGCCATTTTTTCCTGCGAGGCGATAACGGCGGCAGCCAGTTGTTTGTTGCCGGTCTGAGTCCTTTCTTCGCTGAACTTCAAAGCCTGAGAAAATGCCGCGCTGATTTCTTTGGCAAAGGAAGCATCGGCAACTATTTTTGAAGTTCCTCCATATATGGGTGCACTTGGCTGCGGAGCTGTGCCTGCCGTCGGCTGTACCGGAGGGATGTTTGCCTGCAGCTTTGCATTTGCCTGAATTTGCGCTTCGGCCAAAGCTGTTGCCAGAATTTTTGCTCTGGATATTTCATCGCTTAATTCAGGTGTCGTACCTGCTCCCGTCGTTTGAAATTCTCCCGAGTGATCGCGTAAAATACCAGCGTTTTGTTCCAGTTCGTCAACATATTCCTGCAGTAGCGAACCTCCCGGTAAAGAACCGAACATACCGCGGATTTCAGGCGGCTGTTCCAGAATCATTTTGTTAAAAGCTTCTTTTCTTTCTGCGCTGAAAATATGCAGTTGGCGAAAAATATTTAAAAAGCGCTGCGCAATGATTATGGGATCTTCACCATCGCCATAACTCTTTTTATGCAGTTTGCGGTTTTCCGCGCTTTTTGAATAAGTGTCAACCACTTGTTTAATCCGACTCTTGCAGCAATTAATTTAAAATTTATCCATATTACCGATTTTAGGCTCTATGTCGTAAATTTCAGGTTAACAAAAGAGATGCGGATAAAAAAAACTCCGCCGTTTGGCGGAGTTCAAAGCTAAAGTTCAATAGCGACAACTTTATGAATTTTACTCAAATCGTCATTGCCGATTTCTATTCTTTCGTCAGGATTCCAACGCAGCCCGTACAACTGTCCGTTCTCATCTTCCCGAATGCTTAAAATTTTGGCTTCTTTTTCATCAACGAAAAACAAAGCAATATCTCCGACACTGACAACATCTTGCGGATCAACAAACAGAATTGAACGGGTCGGCAGTAGCGTACCGAGACGTCTGGTACACAAATTGACGGCATAAGCGTCTTTTTTGTTGAAAAGCTTTACCGGACGCTGAACCTTTTTGGTCTCTTCGTCAAAATCGATAATGACATTACCGTCTTTGCCGGCCGTACCGTAAACAGAAATCTTGATGTTGTCCTGACTGTTGTTGACGGCATTGGTAAAGGCAGAAATTGCTCCCCGGGGAGTAGACAACAGTTTATACTTTGCATCGTTGCGCTGGATGATTTCTTCCAGCAAGCCTTTGTCTTCCAAAGTTTTAATCTCCTCTTTCAGTTCTTCGGAAGTCATTTCAAGAGCTTTGGCGATGTTTTTAAATTCTTTGTCGGAAACTTCTCTTTGTCCCATCTCAATACGATGATAAACCGACAAAGTCATGTCAGCGCTTTCTGCCACTTCAATCAAAGTCAGATTTTTTTCGTTTCTGATTTGCCGCAAACCGGCACCCAGTGTTTTCAGGCCGCTTTTTTCATTAATCTTGTTTCTTCTTTCCTGTTCGCGGCGCCAGGACTGAACAATTTCCTGCTGAGAGTTCTGTTCGTTGACAAACAGTTCCTGAAGCGGACAATCCAAAAATTCGGCAACGCGAACCAGTTGTTCCTGGTCAACGCGGCGATAACCTTTTTCAATCTTCGAGATGGCAGAAAGGCTGACTCCTAAATGATCGGCCAGTTCCTGCATGGAGCGGCCGCGCAGTCTTCTAAACATTCTTATTTGGTTCGGGAAAATAATTTCTTCCATAGTATGTTTATCCTTTTGCTGTAAAGAACAAGATTTATTCTAAACAGATAATAAAATCAAGAGACGCATTAATCAAGAAAATTAGTACAAAAAAAGACAATTTGTGTACAAATATGCGCAAAAGGAATCCCTCATTTGAGATTCCCTTTGCTTTCTTAACGGACGAATTTTTCAGGATTATTTAGAAAATTCGGACATGGCTTTCGGCTGACCGTAAAGAGCTATCTGCTCGGTCAACAGATCCAGATCGTCCTGCCCGAACATAACCCTGTCTTTCGGAAAGGCATTGGAAAAACGACCGTTGGAGTCTATCGGCCTGCTGTCATATTTTGTATAATAGTCAGCAAAAGCATATTTGTTTCTAACGCTCGAAGCATTAATTTTTCCGTCAACATAAGTATACGTCGAACGTTTGTGAATAATGCCGTCGGAGCTGTATTTTACGGCTGTGCCGTTTTTCTTTATTTGTTCAACCGATGTCATAATGTTGCCGCCGTCGATTTTCATGCTGAAATTGGTTGTCGAACCGTCGGTGTTGGTTTGTTTGATTGTAAAGGAACCGTCATCGCCATAAACAACTTCCCTTGCGGCAAAGTTTGTTTCCATGTCGGCCAGAGCCGAATTGGGCATCCGCTCTTTTAACACCTGATTCAAAATGGCCGTATTGACCGTGTCTTTATCCAAGGTCGAATTCTGTTGAAGCAGATTTACGGCAACCGTGTTAAGAGACCCGTCACGGTTGGTCATTGTACGGCAGGCGGCCGAGTCCATCTTAAATTTCTGTTTCAGCAGATTTCCGTGCTTGTCATATTGGTTCTTAACCGTCATATATTTGTCCGTAATCGTTGTCCGGTCATGACTTAAGAAACCAAGTCCTTTGATTCTCGAGCGCTGATTCTGAACCGACAGGTTTCCGGAAGCGTCGCGTGTGACAGTACGCGTTGTTTTTCGGCCGTACCAGTTTCTGACGGTTGCCGTTACGCTGCCGTCTTCGTTTGTTTGGGCGTTGCTGCTGTTGAGGGCTCTGTTGGCCATCCGGTTGACTTTTGCCGAATGAGCCATGTCATGGAGACCCGCCCCCATTTGTTTGCCGGCCCATTTGGCGCCGCCCAAAACTTTTCTGCCGGTGCCGAGAGCCGCCGCTTTTGCCACGTTGTTGGCCATGCCGCCGAACGGGGTACCGATTGATTTGATGTTGAAACCGCCCTTGGAGAAGTTGCCGGCAAATTCTTTGGCCTGATCCAGCACGGCCCAGCCGAGCAGCATCCAGAAAACAAGCTCCAGAGTTTTAACCGACCACCAGGCTATCCCGTTGACGACGTCAAGAATAATATTGTAGTTATTTCCCTTAACGCCTGCATTTTTCAACTGATCAGTCATTATGCTGCTAACGGTCTGTTCCATGCCGGTAGTTATAATGAAGATGACCAGAGACAGGAACAGGAACGTGAACATAGCCGTCATGAAAGTTTCCCAAACTTTTGTAACGTATTTTTTTCGCGTAATCGGAAAAGCGTAGGCGGCAATGGCCACCGGAATCAGCGCCGAAGCGATGCTCAGTTGCAAAATCGAATCAATCAGCAGCCAGGGATAGATAAACATCAGCAGAATGGCCGACAGCCACAGCAACAGACCGGTTATCAAATATCCGGGGTGAGGGAAAATCCAGAGCTCTTTGTATGATTCTATCCGAAAAGCAATACAAAGCGAGGAGGATCCGAGCGTCATAATATCAAGCAGTTTGCCCTGAATGCTTTGAATCGTACAAAGAATATTATTGCCGATAGAGGCGGGGATTCCCCCCTCAGTCGTGACCTGCGTAAAACCTGTGCATGTTTGTCCATCCTGCCCGGAAGTTACCATTTGTGCCAAAGCCATACCGGTATTGAAAATCGGCTCAACAATCAGATCAATGAATTCCTGAATGTCATATCTCAGAATGGTTACGACAACAAAAACGACAAAGGCCTGATTAAGAATTGTTTTAATCAATATTCGTGGCTCTTTAACGTCGAAAGCCGAAACAAATTTCAAAATTGTGATTGCCAGCCACAGGGCCATACCGATAATAACCAGATTGATCATGGCATCAGAAAGAGAAGTATAAGCTTTCTTTGCCAAAATGCTGGCTGTGTCAAACAATATCCGGAACAAATCGCAGAAAATGCAGGAGTTGAAAGAACTTCGATAGGAATTAATATCACATTTTCCACCAGTCGTAGATCCTCCGGACGATTGAACAACCGGAGCATTGCCGACATTTGTCGGCGTAAAGCTTGTTCCGGAAGTGCTCGGCCGGGCATTATAGGGTGTCGATGAAATATCATCAACGTTTTTACAGGCCTCAGATTCAGGATGCTCCTTACATTCTGTACATTCCATAGGATCGGTTTTTGTGTTGCCACCGCACAAAGCCTGAATCTCAGAACAAATAGGATTTATGACAGCACCGCCTTGTTTGCCCCATAAACTTCCCTCTCTCATTTCAAAGTGCAAGTGAGCACCGGAAGAGGAGCCGGTATTTCCTACCTCGCCGATTTCTGTGTCTTTGGATACGGTGGTTCCAACACTGACAGAAGAAAAATACATTTTTGATAAGTGTGCGTATAATGTCGTATAATACTCACCCGGTTTATCTTTCCTTTCATGTCTTATAACAATATAATTACCATATCCTCCGGGATTGACACCAACATAAGCAATAGTACCAGTTGCTGCAGCGCGTACAATAGTTCCTTCATCGGCAGAGTAGTCAATGCCATTATGGTTTTGAGCTTTTCCTGAAACCGGGTGTACACTACGGAAATGAATATCACTAGATACGCTCTTTACGTGATCTGCAGGTATAACATTAAGACAATCATCGGTACTGGCCTGATTTTTCAGACACTGTGCGGAAACGGTTTGACTTTTTTTCAAATTTCGCCCCGAACTGTCTTGTGATATTTTACATATATCGTTGCCGGAAGCGATTGCAATTTGAATAGCGGCAAAAAACGGCAGCAAACTGACAATGGCCAGAAAACCGATTCTTTTCAGATATGTTAACACACTATTTTTCATTTTTGCCACCTGCTGCTTTTTTATCGTCCGTCTGATTTTCTTTGTTCGGCTTTTCTTCTTGTTCTACCGGTTTTTCGTTGTTTTCGTCCAGCTTGCCTTCGCTTTCCGGCTTAGGTGCCTTTTCATCGCCGAATTTCAATTTATTGCCGAGTTTTTCCATCTTCGCACCGGCCTTTTCCATTTTTTCGCCGGCTTTTTTCATTGCTTTACCGCCTTTTTGTATCGCTTTACCGGCTTTTTGAGCTGCTTTACCGGCTACTTCGGCGCATTTGCCGGCAGCATAAGTTGCTGCACCGCCTGCCATTACGGCCGCACCGGCAATCATCATCGGAACACCGACAATGGCACCGGCGCCTGTACCACACATTGTGGCCCCGGAAGATATCATGCTCTTGCCACCGGACATTATACCCTTACCGCCGGCTTGGGCAGCTTTCCCGCCTACTTCTGCTCCTTTGCCGGCAGCCTGAACGCCTTTGCCTGTCTGTTCGGCTGTGGCTCCGGCAGCTTTTGCCGCTTTTCCGGCATTGGACATGGGATTATTGCCGCCTCCGCCGCTGCGAAAACGATTGGTTGATTTTACGTCACCATTTGCCTTACCCTTAAACAGGCCACGAACAAATTTTCCGGCTCTTACGGCGCCTTCTTTAGCTTGTTCGCCGACTTCGTTTGATATCTTACCTACAGCTTTTTTTACCGGTTTCATCAACTGCTGTTTGGCAAAGTCAGTTGCCTGCGTCAGCTTTTTGTGCATTGGGTCGGCATCGCCGAAAACGCTGTCGGCAAAGAATTTGTTTACATAATCTGAAATGGTCGATGAAATAAGTTTCATGGAGTACAAAAACGCAAACAAGATTATCAAGAAGTATGGTCCGGTTAGCTCAAAAGTTTCCGAAATCCATTGTGCATTTCCTTTTTCAACATTATCAAACAGAACATTAACATCGCGCAAGGCGAAACTAATCATCGCCAGAGCATAAGAAGTCGTCAGCCCGAGGAAAACAAAAGTTCCCGCAGCTTTGAGCATAATGCTGATAACTTTCGTAACGGTTCCTTTGGTTATATTGAACGGCCACAAGCCGATAGCAACCGGCAGCGCCATGATTGAAAAACCGAGCTTAAATGAAATGTCAAGCAGATAATAACCGATACCCAGCGTCAGCATAAATCCGACAAACCAGATTAAAGCACCACAAAACCACAACCATAAGTTTATAACTTTTATCGTCGTCCATTGAGAGCTAACACCAAATATATTAAAAGTCCAAGCGCCACCTTTCATTGACCAGCAGGTAACGGCATGGCCGATAACCAGATTGGTTGAAACGTTTTTATCCAGTCTTTCCGCAAAAAGCATAACTTTGTTTAAAACTTCCGCCGGGACAATCTCTGTAGAGGCATTGCCGACAGTAACGGTCGGTACTTTCACTTCGGGAGCTTTCTCTCTGTCTTTAAGCATTTCTTCTGCCTTGGATATATTGCTTACGGTATCGGTGAATGCGATTCCCATATCTGCACCGGCTGTCAGCAGCGGATTAATTGTATACTTAATCAAAACACCCAGGCCGGAGGTAATTAGAATATAAGCCACCATTACTTTGAACAGAAAAACGGCCAGCGTGTTCATCATGGCGCCGGGTTCAATGCTCGATAAAGAAGAAACGTTTTTCATCACAAAGAAAGCCATCCAGATCAACGCGCCCAAAACCAATAATTTTACCCCGGCCTCGGACGTGACGTCATAAGCTTTGCTGCAGGCGTTCAGGAATGTTTCCATCAAAGTCTTGATGACAACGCAGGAATAACATTTGGACTGATATCGCTCGCGCATAGATTGGATATTGCAGCCACCTTTAAAAGTATTCTCGGAATCATACAAACCTGCCTGAGCAAGTTTTTGTTGATCTTCTTCTGTATATGTATCTTGAATTTTCGTGTTTTTGTATGTTTCAGCGGTTTCCTTGCTGGCATAAGATGTATATGCAGCACCTGGCGTTGTACTTATAGGTCCATTTGCCAGTAATTTTCCTTCTTCTTTATCTTTTTTGTTCAGTTGATCCACATACAAAGCTGTTTCTGTACGATAAGCACTATAAGTTTGGGCATATTTTTGCTGAGCTTCTTTATACTTTTTTGCCAGTTCTGAATCTTGGGAAATAATTTTTTCAGTGCGGTTTCTGTAGCTATCAGGAGATTCTAATCCAAGATATTTTCTACTAAAATTTGCATTGAATTTTTTTTCTATTTCATCACATATTGTATAAAGCTCATCCATAGCTTCATCAAGGGATTTTTTAGCTTCCGCAATTTTTTCACTATCATCACTTCTATCATACGGCATAATACGTTCATTATTATTTATTGATTTACTACAAGTTGGAAGTTTAGATTCATCTAATGCAAGCGTAATTTTTGGAAATGAGACAAAAAATAACATGACAAAAGTGAAAACTTCTATCAATTTATATATCCTATGTATGTCCAACAGCCGCTTCATTTTTTTATTCCTGTTTAACCTTTTTTACGCGAAATCAGCCCCCATGCGCCTTTAAAGGCGCCTTTGGCTATGGTTGCGGCCAATGTGGCGGCTCGTCTTGCAAAGGCGGAATCCGAGTTGCCGCCGACCAGACTGTTCGTAACTTGCTGTGCCAGTTTAATACTAGAGAGAATCAGAAAGCCAACCAGAATAAGACACATAAACGGCACGCTTAATTCTGTAAAAGACATACCATTGTTGAAAATACCCGAATTATCGCTTAATATTTGTTCCATCGCCAGCAAAGCCATGGCTATCATTACCGCAATGAACATCATCAGTGCCGCGGAATTAATAATGGTTTTAAATCCGGTCTTTGCCCAGCTTTCAGTTTGCTTGAAAGCATAAGACATGACCAGAACCGGCAGAATGGTTACCATCATCGTAAAACGGAAAATGCTGTCAACCAGATAAAAAACAAAGCCGAGTTTGACAAAGGTAAAACAGATCAGAAGAAATAAGCCTATAAGAATTGGCATAAATCCGGGAAGCTTCATGGACTCAAAAGAAAGTTTATACCCCAAAGTCAAACGTTCGTTAACGGCGCATATCATGCAGTCCATCATGGTTCGCGGGCCGTCCGGAAAAGACAGATTTTCTATTGAAGCTTTGCCGACTGCCGGAGCCGAGCACATAAGCGGCCTACTGTTATTGATGCTTTCCCCGAAAACTCCAATAGCCGTTTTGCCGGTTTTAAAAGCCTCTTCTCCGTTGGCACTGGTCAGAATTGCGGCGCCGAGTTCCAAAAAGGCGTAATAAATCGGAAAAACGATGGTGTTCAGCAGCCACAGCAACTGGGTCGTCGACGAGGCAATCAACCCGCAGATGAGGCAGACAAACAGTTTTCGGACAATTTCATTCCAGATTTCCGCCGGCGAATCCTCGGTAAAAGAGCCGACGAATTTCAACAGGCGGAAAACCGTCCACAAAGCAAAGGCTATCATCATCAACGGCAATGCGCCGTCCGTAATGCGGGTATACATACCCATCGCAACCTTGCCCATATTCTCATAAAGCAGGTCAATCATGCCGCTTTGCCAGCATTCACGATGGCTGTCCGCAACCGTGCTTGAATCGTCGGCAAAAGCTCCGTTTTGTTGGGAATCTTTATCATCCCCACAGCCTGTAAGCATGAACACGGCAAAGCAAATGACCATTGCCACTTTCAAAAATTGTTTTATGTTCACGCCTTTAAACATTGTCTTAGTCCTTATGGCCGCTTACTTAAATGTCCGATTTTGTTCTTCTCTGTACCCTTCGCCGTACATCTCCGTGCAGCGTTGATCAACTTCTTCCGGCGAAATTGTTTCTTTTCTTTCTTCAACCAACTGGTCAAATTCAGTCTGCGCCGCTTTGCTCCTTACGTCCTGTTCTTTTTCGGTACGCCGCTCGGATTGCGCCGCCTGTGTATTGTGTTGGGCTCTGTCCTCAGCCTGCTGCGCCTGCCGGGACAAATCGTTCCTTTCCGTCTCGGTGGCCGCCGCTTGGGCTTTTTTGCGCAACTCAGCTGCCGCCTCAAGCTCTGCTTTGGCGTTGCTTTCAAAAACACGAGCCCTTTCTGCCGCGGCTCTGGATTTTTGTGCCGCTTCATCGCGCCTGGTCTGAATTTCTTTTCCGGCCGCCGATGCTGCAACATCAGCCGTTGCTGCCATCGTCCGGTTATGTTCGTCAATTCTCCGCTGCCTGTCGGCTTCATTCTGATCCTGCGTTTGCCGAGCCTGCTGTTGAGAATTGCTTCCGTGCTGCTGGTCTTGTGCATTGCCGCTATGCTGTTGTCCGGAAGCGCCATGCGGCTGCTGACCTTGCATATTGTTGCTCTGCTGCCGCTGTTGGGCATTTGCATTTTGCCGGCCGGCATTATCCGCGCGCTGTCCCAGAGCAGACCGCGGCTCGGCATTGCTGACATTATCAGCCTGCTGCCTCTGATCCGCGCTTATCGGTGTATTATTATCCGATGCCGAAGGAGCTCCCTGTGGCGTCGGAGAGCCGGAACCGCCGCGAACCCTGGAGGTCGGTGCAGAAGAGCCGCCGCCGGATCTTCCGAAGCTGAAGAAGTTTTGCATTTTGCCGACAACTTTGTCTCTGCCTTTGCGCACTTTTTCTGTTATGCCGGTAGCCGTACCGACAAAGGATCCGGCCAATTTTGCGCCTTGGTCGACTTTTTTGGCCGTGCCGAGCGCCAAATTGGAGGCAGCCTGATAACCCAGAGTGCCAATCTTTGGTGCAATCGGCGAACCTCCTCCGCCGCCGGCCATGCTTCCGGCTAATTCTGCAACCTGCATGCACAACTTAAATCCGAAGATACTGCAGGCGATTAGAATCAGAAAGCCGGAAAAACCGATATCTAATAAGTCTTGCAGCTCTTTAACATTGTTACCGTTTAGCGCTACCATAACAGTATTCATACCTCCCGGAACACCCGCCATGGAAGCGCTTATTAACTGGATATTAATACTGACTACCAGCCCCATAAAAGCATAGGTAAAAAACGTGTTCATGAACATTGTAAAGCCCTGAGTGGTATATTTTGACGTAATCTTAAACGGCCAGCAGGCAATCAGAAACGGCATCAACGCACCGACAATACCCAAACGCACCGTTGCGTCAACCAGAAAAAATGCAAAAGCCAAAGCCAAAAGCCATGCAAAAACCCAGATAATCAGTCCTTCAAGGAGCATGGAAAAATCAGGAATAGGAACAGATAAGATGTCATCAACTTTGCCCGCATTTCGTGCAACGCACATCAGAGAAGACCCAACAGCCTGCGAAACGGCAAGTTCAGCCTGAACAGCCTGAATAAAACATTCCAGTTGTACATATAAATAAGAAGGCAGCAAACCGTCAAGCGGCATCTCCTCTATTCCCAGAGACTTACATGCGTCCAAGTATCTGTTTGACCCGGACAGAAGAGTCATGCCAAATTCCATACCGGCTTTGAGCAGTGGCCCGAGCGCATAGGTATAAATCGCGTTGGCATCGCGAAGCAGAAGATAGGCCAATAAAACTTTAAAAACCTGTGTCAGAAGCTCAGTGATATATTTGGGAGCATCCATTTTGGTAAATGATGAAACCTTGCCGAGAACCGAAAAAGCAATCCAAATGGCAAAACCGATCAACATAACGTTTGCCAGAGAAATTGCCAAAATGCCGTAAGATTGTGTTGCCATGGTGTTGGCCGCATTAAAAATTTTCAAAAACAGCGGACAGAAAATACAGCTTTTTCCTTCATTCAACTTTGCAGGAAGAGGAATACAGCCCCGCATATTGCCCCGAACGGTTTTTGCCGTATTATCACCTTCACCTTCATATATAAAATAAGTAACAGAACATTTATCCGGTTCTTTCTGATAATCTATGCTTCCCGGACAATATATATACTTGTGAAGCTTACCGTCAATGCTGTCTACAAGATCTGGATCATAAGAGTTAAGAGTCTCACAGGCTGCTCTTACATCAGAAGTTGCGCTTAGAAGTTCGTCATACAAATTTTTTACGAAGTTATATTTTGCGTCAGCATTTTGGCGTTCTTCATCTGTTTTGGCATTTTTAAGGGCGTCGTTATGATAATACTCAATTTGTCTCCCGATATCATCCAAAGTATTAAGATAGCCATGGAATATACTTTCAGTATTTTCCCAAGCAGAGTCTAACATATTGCCTAAACGAGAGAGATTTGAGCCTGCATCCAGAAAAGTACGAAAAGAGTTAGTCTCTGCAAGAGCGGCATAAGTTTGTACGACTATTCCTTGAAAAGCTTTGGTTAAGGTCCAAATTCCTGCATTTTTTAGTGAAAATCCGCATTCCTCTTTAGCTTCATCATATTCTTTTTTAAGCTGGGCTTTTTCTTGATCCGTTGCCAGTGTTTTTTTCTTAAAATCTTTTAATTCCTTGGCAACTTCAGAGTTGGATGAAGTTATAGCAGCATAAACAACAGAACTGCTGAAGAAAAAAGAGAATGCAAAAATCCCTGCCATAAAAAGAAATTTAAATTTCCACTTACATTTTGTCATCGTCGTCTTCCTTATGCCAAGGATTGCCAAGTACCTTAAAAGCAGCCAGCAAAACTGCAATTACCAAAACGAAAGAACCCCAGAAAGCATACTTTGTGGTGAACCAGCCGAAAAAATCAATATAATAGGCTATGGCAATTGCCAAGAGTATTCCTATATTAATCAGTATGGCTTTCATCGGTTCCTCATTTTAAAGCTACCCCATGCTATTTCGATTGTAGCATATAAAAGTAAAATATTTTGTTACAGTTTTTTGATTTTTTATCGTTAAACAAATTTTCCTTTGGTCAGAAATTTCACACAGGCTTTAACGATTTTCGGGTTGTTAAAGACGTTGTAATTGACATTGCGGATATGGATTATCTCTTTTGCGCCCTCCATATCCGATTCGCTAGGCGTTGGCAAAGCTTTTCGAAAAGAATCCGAAAGCATGTTTGTCAACCCCTTGCCCGGAAAATCCGCCGCAATAATACCAAATTCGGTTCCTTTCGGAAAATTGGGCACAAAAATCATGTTTTCCGGCGAAATGTCTTTCAGCATTGGCCCGAGCAGCCACCGGAAAAAAGCATATTTTTCAAGCAGGGCAAAAAAGCGGCTGCCTTCGTTGGGCGGACAAACCTGAACAATACGTCGGATTTTGAGTTTTTTCTTCCAGGGCGATTCGAGAGCCATGAGCTTGCGCAAAACGATTCCGCCTGCACCTTTGGTAACAAAGGAAACCTCCTGAACGTCTTCGAGGTTGTTGAGCAGAAACTCCAACTGCCGCACATGTGAGTCGATTCTTTTTCTTGTTGACGGATAATTAATGGCCGCCGCCATCATCCCTTCTTTTAATACGGCACGCCACAGGGGTTTGAAAATATTTTTGCTGTCGCCCAACCCGTGCAGCATGATCACCATATGTCCGCGCTGCCGCGATATTTCATAAATTTCAATGTAGTCCACAAAAGCTTTTCGGCAGCTTTCAAAACCGCCGCTGTGCCGTTGAATGTCCCACGGATCAAGAAGCCTGTATTTTTTTGTGCGGAAGTTTCTCTGGATTCGCCATTTTTGATAAAAAAAGACGTCTTCCCAAAACTGGCTGCCGCCCATCGTGAAAAACTCAAACCGCATTTGAAGCTCCCTTATATTTTTTAATAACGCGAAGCATTCGGATTCGGAATTGCCGTAATCGTTACTTTTGCTTTGTCAGACCCGTCGGAAAGAATCAAAATCTGCACGGCTCGATTCTCCCGTACATAAGTCATATGGCTGATCTCCGCCCGAACCGTTGCAATCTCTTTCCACTTGAGCTTAGGCATCTCCGACATATAAAAGTCAAAAACGCTGCTGGCATTGTAAGGAGTCGTAAAGACCAAACTGCCGATCCAGTTGTCGCCGGTGCCCAGAGCTTTCGTTTCTTCCAAGTCTATATAAGACTGATCAGGAAACGGAACGTCCGGAAAATGGGCAAAAGCAGGAGGAATCGCCGAGCCGTCGACCCCGGTCAGAACCGGTTTTTCCGACGCGCACGCCGAAAGGATTAATACTAAAGCTATAACTAAGATGTTGTTTTTTAACATAATTGCTACCTTGCCTCAAGTTCATGGTTCTTGTATTGTACTCATTGTAGCGCACATAAGGTTAAAAAAATGGAAATAATCCGGTTTATTTCCACATCCTCAAATACAGAATATTTTTTCATGTATATTCAGTGAATTATAAAAAAAATGAAAAAAAATAAAATTTTTTTGATTTTTTGGGTTGACATATGGCGATGACTGTCATATAAACCAGTTCGCTGACGGGGCGAGGAGAGATGCTGAGCCTTGAGGCGGCTTCCGGAGGGGAGCGGTTATAAGATAGAGTAAAGAAGAAGAGAGGATATGCAGACGGCGGGTATCTGCGAAAGTAGATATGAT
>CALXTV010000030.1 GCA_944391505.1 uncultured Alphaproteobacteria bacterium
GCTTATACAACCAGCAAAACGGTGCTGGGCATTGTGGTTTATGTGACGGACGGTGGACAACATGGCCAGATTATGGCACCGTGGCCGATTGATGAAAACGGAAATAAAACCAGCAGTAACTCAACGAAAATGATCTGGGGTGGTTATGGCACGGATATTTCAAGTCTGCCGAATTATACATCTCGAGAAATGGTAATGAAGGATTATGACAGTTGCGGGAATACAGATAAGATTGTAGCGCAGGGTAATGCCAGCACTTATCCGGCCGCCTGGGCGGCACGGAAATATGCGCCGACCACAGAGACGGCAGGTAAATGGTGCCTGCCGGCGGCCGGTATTATGACCAATATCTATAATAGTCAAGATGCCATCCAAACAGCAATTTCGAAAGTAGGAGGAGTTTCCTATCCGAGTTGCTGTACGTGGTCTTCGTCGGAGTATAGCGGCTCCAGCGCGTGGCTATCGGGCCTTAACTACAATTACGGTTTGGGCACCAACTACGCTAAGAGCTACAGCGGTAATGTCTACGTTCGCCCGGTGCTCGAGTTTTAGGAGGGTTATTTGCGGCCGCTGGAACCGAAGCCGTCGGTGCCGCGGTCGGTTTGGTACAGGTTTTCAAACGTTTTGTTGTCGACTTCCGCAAATTCGGCCTTGTAAGGAAACGGACATTCAATCTGGGCGATTTTATCCCCGCTGTTTACGGTGTAGGGCTCGTTGCCCGTATTGAGCAGAATTATTATCGGTTCGCCGCGGTAGTCCGTGTCAATAATGCCTCCGATGGGAATAATGCCGTGTTTGGCCGCTAATCCGCTGCGGCCGTTGACGCGCAGCCAAAACGGATTCTCCGGAGCAAATTTCAGACCCGTAGGGCACATGAAACGCTGTTGCGGCAGAATGGTGTGCGGTTCGGAAATCGCAGCGCAGATGTCAAAACAAGCAGCGTCCGGCGTGGCATATTTGAGGTTGTTTGCGCTTTCGACATAATGCGGAAGTTTAGTAAAAAAGATTTTGAAGTATTTGGTGATTTGTTCCATGTCCGGCTCCTTGTTTGCGACTGCAATAATATAAGGCGGAGATTGCCGTGTCAAGCACGGCAATGACAGGGGGGGAGAACGGCAATGACAAGCTGTTGTCCGCTTGACAAGGGGACGCCCTTGAGCGTTCACTGGCTGCTTTGAGAATCTTTGTTGAAGCGCGTTGCTCAAGCTGTTGCCAGCTTGACCGCATTAATGGCTGCTTTGAGAATCTTTGTTGAAGCGCGTTGCTTTCTGCGTGTATATCGTGAGGCCGTGCCTTGTGTCTGTGGACGTCCGGCCTGTTCACAAAAAAATACTGCCGGAAAGTTCCGACAGTATTTTTTCTCAGTCAAATCCGATTAGAAGTTATATCTGACACCGGCAGAAAATTCGTTGATGTCATTCAAAACGCTTTTCTGCAGGTATACATGGCGATACATGCCGCGAACGGACCAGTTTTCGTCAATGTTGTACTGTGCACCGACGTTGGCCCGAATGCCCAAAGCTTCTTCTTTGCTGGAGCTGTAGCCCTGTTCTCTGTATTTTGTCTGATACTGTCCGAGACCAAGACCGGCAATCAGTTCAACTTCCTTATCGCAGCCGAGCGGCAGATAGCCCAGAGCATCGACGCCGTAGCTCTGAATGCGTGAGGAATATTTGTCTCCGTCATAAGAATTCTTTTCATTCAGAGATCTCTGATAAAAAGCTTCCAGACCAAAGTTTTCGTGCAGTTTGGCACCGGCGATGAGCGACAGGCTGTGATAGTCGTCTTCCAGATAATCTCTTACATAGTTATCCATGCCATAGCTGGAATAGTTGTAGTCCAAACCGACATAGGGCAGGACTTCTGCATTGGCGGCATTTACGGCAAATAAGCTGGCAACACCGGCGAGGAGTAATGTTTTCTTCATATAGTTCATATCCTTTTGTTAGTTTAAAGAATAGTCACATATCAGAATTGCTGATATATAAAGTATTGGATTTGACTGAGGTTTTATCCAATATACTATAAACATTAGTATAACTTTTTGTTTTTTGCAAGCACCTTTATTGTCTGAGGGGTATGTAAAAAAGGTAAACTTTTGTTACGGAATCTTTAAGCCGGAGCTTGTCGTTTGATGATGTGCGGGGCATTATTTCAGGTGGTCGAGAATAAAACGGGTGAGTGCTTCTTCGTCCTCCCATTTGATTTCAATTTCAAGAACCCGAAAATATTTTTGCATTTCCGGCGGAATTTTAACAAAGTCTTTGCTTGTGGTAAAAAGCAGAGCATTTTTGTCGCGGGCTTTGTCGACAAGCCGGCGCAATTCGGCTACCGTATAGCGGTGATGATCCGGAAAATCAACGGTTTCGATGAGATTGAAACCGAGTTCGCGCATGGAAGCGTAAAATTTTTCGGGTCTGCCGATGCCGGCAAAAGCAATGGCGTCAGTGTTGGATACTTCCGGCCGGACCGGAACAACCGAACCGCGGAAAATCGGAATTTCGGCAATTTGGGCGCTTAAATTATGTTTGTCTTCGCCAAGGATAATTGCGGCCTGTGCCCGTTTGAGGCCAGAAGCGAAATTTTCACGGAGAGGCCCCGCCGGGACAGACAAGCCGTTGCCGATGCCGAACCCGCCGTCAAAAACCAGAAAAGACAAATTCTTATACAGGCCGGGATTTTGAAAACCGTCGTCCATAATGATGATTTCGGCGCCGGATTTGAGCGCTTTTTGCGCGGCGGCAACGCGGTCGGGATTGATTATGACAGGAGCACGGCGTGCCAACAACAACGGTTCGTCGCCGACTTCCGCCGCAGTGTGCTTTTCTTTGTCTACCATAACGTTTTTTAGGTTTCCGCCATAACCTCTGGAGACAAAGAACGGATTTTTTCCGGCTTTCTGCAAAAGTCCGGCAATGGATACGGCAACCGGGGTTTTGCCGGAACCGCCCGCAGTCAGGTTGCCGATGCAGATAACCGGACGTCCGACTCTGAACGGTTTGACAAGCCGCAGGCGCAGTCCGGAAGCAAAAGCATAGACGCAGCCCAGCGGTTTTAATAATTTTGCCGTTAAGCCATGTTTTGACCAGAAAGCGGGTGTTTTCATTCCTGAATGTATCCTTTGATTTTTTCCAATATGCCATCTAGAACCTTGGCTTCGCCGTGTGCCCAATTATAAGCCAGCGATTGCTTGGCCTCGAGCAGCTCCGGATTGGTCAGCAGCTGCAAAACGGCATCTTCAAGTTCCTGAACGTCATTGACCTGAATAACGGCGTCGGCTTTTTTGGCACGGTTCATGGCATCGGTAAAGTTGAACATGTGCGGCCCGACGATAACCGCGTCGCGCATGCGGGAAGGTTCCATAAAGTTTTGTCCGCCGTGCGGTATCAGCGAACCGCCGATGAAAACCAGCGGTGCCAGATCATACCATATTCCGACTTCGCCGATGGTGTCGGCAATGTAGACATCGGTTTGTTCGGTTATTGGTTCGCCTTTGGAGCGTAAGGCCGTTTTCAGTCCGAGTTTATTGAGGTCTTCCTGAATTTCGGCGCCGCGGTTGGGGTGTCTGGGCGCCATAATGGTCAGCAGACCGGGAACTTTTTCCTGAAGGCGTTTTAAGAATCCGCCGATTTTGACCTCTTCGTCATAATGGGTGGAACTGACATTCCAGAGCGGACGGCTGCCGATCCGGGCGGCGATTTCGTTGCGTTTGGCCGGATCGACAGGTGGTTGGAGGCCTGCGTATTTCAAATTGCCGAGGCATGCCGACTCGCGAGCGCCCAAAACTTTCAGCCGGTAGGCGTCTTCTTCCGACTGCCCGAGGCAAAACGTGAAACAGCCAAGCAATTCTTTGCTGATGTAATCAAACTGCTGCCACCTTTTAAATGATTTGTTGGAAATGCGCCCGTTGACCAAAATCAGCGGAATGTTCCGACGCTTGATGCCGGAAAGCATGGCCGGCCAGAGGTCGGATTCAAACCACAGAACCAGGTCTGGCCGCCAATGGCGCAAAAAGCGGGAAGTAAAGGCCGGATTGTCAATGGGAATATATTGGTGGAAAGCTCTTTCCGGCGGCAGTCTTTTGCCCATCAGTTCGGCAGAAGTGACAGTGCCGGTGGTCACCATAACGGAGGCTTCGGGATAAAGTTCAAGCAGCCGGTTAATTAGCGGCAGCATGGACAGCGACTCTCCTACCGAGGCGCCGTGAAGCCAGATGAGCTTTCCTTCCGGGCGCTTGCGAACCGGACGTCCGATACGTTCGTTGAAACGCTTAAGGTCTTCTTTGCCGTTTTGTTTGCGTTTGTTGATGTAACGCCTGATGACCAGCGGGTAGAGAATGCGGATGAGAATGTTGTATATGCGAATGAACATAAAAGTTCCTTAAATATTATTTGTGGTATTTTTTTTGTCTGGCAGTGGTTCCCGGAACAACTTTTTCAATGCCCATGGCCTTGTCTGCGGCAAAACAGGCCGCATTGAGCTCGGTTTCAATCCGAAGGCGGATTTTTTCCAGTTCTTCCTCATTTGCGCCGGAAGGAGCATAGTAGGGGCCGACCAGCTCGCAGATGCCCTCAGAGAAAGGAATCGGGATCATCATCTGATCCCAGGCGCGGCGGACGATTTTGGAGCCCCTGATGCTGCAGGTGATGCCGAAAATCGGTTTGCCGCTTTTTTGGGCAAAGTAAACGGGGCTTTTGCCGAGTTTCATGCTCGGGCCTTTGGGGCCGTCGGGAATGATGCAGATGGCGGTGTCTTTTTGCAGGGATTCCAATAAGTCGCGCGCCGAGCCGACGGCATTGCCGTTGCTGGAACCGCCGATGGTTCCGAAACCGCATTTTTCCAGAAAACCGGCAATCAGCCGGCCGTCCTGATGCAGGGAAACCAGAGCATTGAGCGGCCGCTCTTTGTTCCAGAAGTAAGGATACAGCATGGCGCGGCCGTGCCAGCCGATGAGAATGATGCTGCCTTCTTTTTGCCAGTATTGGTAAAATTTTTCGATGCCTTTGATGTTCCAGCGGGTAGTCTTACCGACAAAGCGGGTGTAGTAATATACGAGCGTTCCGATGATGCCGGTTACAATACCGGATTTAAGGATTTTTTTGAAAGCTTTTTTTAGTATTTTGGTTTGAGCCATGGTTTCGGTTTCGGGTTGCGGCGTTAACGATGCGTTTTTTTGACGGTGTCGGTGATGGCAATGCCGATGGTCTCGTTTTCGGTAATGACGACTTCGCCGTGGCCGATTAAAACGTTGTTGGCATAGACGTCTACATAATCATTGACATCGCGGTCAAGTTCCACAACGGCGCCGCGGCCGAGTTTGAGCAACTGGTTGACGCGCAGGTCGGCGGTTCCCAGAGTTACCGAAATGTCGACGGTGATTTCGCCGCTGTTGTTATCTCTTTTTGCAACCATAAAAATTTTACCCTAATTTTTCCATATTTGTTGTTTCCGGCATGTTTTCCGGTCAGGTATGAATATTATACATATAGTGTATATATCATTTGCGGAAAATAACAAACGAAATTATTAACTTATCATATTGTTTCGGAAGGCGTTGTGGATTAAACGGTTTTGCCGTTGCCGACGTGAATGATTTATGCCAAAAACTTTAGGGCGGCTATTGTAGTTTGCATAATATTTTCCTATATTATCAGAAACAGCATTTTAATGAACAGGACAGAGGAAATGGCATCTAAAAAAGAAAAATATCCGGTACTTCCGCTTCGCGACATCGTCGTTTATCCGAAGATGATCGTGCCGCTTTTTGTCGGCCGCGAAAAATCCATTCGCGCTTTGCAGGAGGTTGTGGACAGCGACAAGAACATTGTCCTGGCGACCCAGAAAGACGCCGCAGTCGAGGAGCCGGTTGCCGACGATGTTTATCATGTCGGAACGCTGGGCACAATTCTTCAACTGCTGAAGCTTCCCGACGGAACGGTCAAGGTTCTGATTGAGGGGTTGGAGCGCGTTAAAATCGAAAAGTTTGAAGATAATGACGCGTTTATGGAAGTTACGGCTTCGGTCGTTGTCGAAAAAGAAGATGCCGGCACCGAAGTCGAGGCTTTGGTGCGCGCCGTTTTGTCGCAGTTTGAGGAATATGTAAAACTTTCCAAAAAGACTCCGCCGGACGTTCTGGTTTCGGTTAATCAAATTGCCGATTACGGCAAGCTGGCCGATACGATCGCTTCTCATCTGCCGCTGAAAATTGCCGACAAGCAGGCTTTGCTGGAAGCCGTGTCGCTTAAAAGCCGCTTTGAGAAAATTCTCGGCTTTATGGACGCCGAAATTACCCTGCTGGAAGTTGAGAACAAAATCAAAACCAGGGTAAAAAAACAGATGGAAAGAAGCCAGAAAGAGTATTATCTGAACGAGCAGATGAAAGCGATTCAGAAAGAGCTCGGCGATGGCGACGACGATGCCGAAATTTCGGAATATATGAAAAAAATCGAAAAGACGCGCTTATCGAAAGAAGCGAAGGAGAAAGCTCTGGCCGAAGTCAAAAAACTCAAAAACATGAGTTCGATGTCTTCGGAAGCAACGGTGGTGCGCAATTATCTGGACTGGATGCTCGATATTCCATGGAAAAAACGCTCAAAGGTCAACAAAGACCTGAACAAGGCAATGGAGGTTTTGGAGCAGGATCATTACGGGCTGGAAAAAGTCAAAGAAAGAATTTTGGAGTATCTGGCCGTGCAGTCCCGGGCGGACAAGGTTAAAGGTCCGATTTTGTGTTTGGTTGGCCCTCCGGGAGTCGGCAAAACTTCGCTCGGCAAATCAATTGCCAGAGCCACCGGACGCGCTTTTGTCCGCGCATCGCTGGGCGGTATGCGCGATGAGGCGGAAATCCGCGGACATCGCAGAACGTATATCGGTTCCATGCCGGGCAAAATTATCAAGGGCATGAAAAAAGCGGGAACTTCCAATCCGCTGTTTCTGCTTGATGAAATTGACAAGCTGGGCAACGACTGGCGCGGTGATCCGAGTTCGGCGCTTCTGGAGGTTCTTGACCCCGAGCAAAACGCGGCATTTAACGACCATTATCTGGAAGTCGACTATGACTTGTCGGACGTTATGTTTGTGACAACCGCCAATTCGCTGGATATGCCGCGGCCGCTGCTGGATCGTATGGAGGTTATCCGCCTGTCCGGTTATACCGAGGACGAAAAAGTTGAAATTGCCAAGCGGCATTTGATTCCGAAGATATTTAAAGAGAATGCCGTGTTGCCTCAGGAACTGGAAATTACCGATGATGCCATTCGCGACGTTATCCGCTATTATACCCGCGAAGCCGGTGTGCGAAATCTGGAGCGGGAGTTGGCGACGATTGCCCGCAAGGCCGTCAAGGATATTCTGCTTTCCAGAGGCAAAGACGAGCATGTTCGGGTTGACGCCGGCAATCTCAACAAATATCTCGGTGTGATTAAATACCGTTACGGAGAAGCCGAGGAACAGGATCATGTCGGCGTGACGACCGGTCTGGCCTGGACGGAGGTCGGCGGCGATATTCTTTTCATCGAAGCCGTGGATATGCCGGGAAAAGGCAAAATTACCCAAACCGGCAAGCTGGGCGACGTGATGAAAGAATCCATCGAGACGGCTTATTCGGTGGTTCGGGCTCACTCCAAAGAACTCGGCATTAATCCGGAAGTTTTTGAGAAGACTGACATTCATGTTCATGTTCCCGAGGGTGCAACGCCGAAAGACGGTCCGTCGGCGGGTATTGCCATGTATACGACGCTGGTTTCGGTGTTGACCAAGATTCCGGTCAGAAAAGACGTGGCGATGACCGGTGAAATTACGCTGCAGGGAAGGGTTCTGCCAATCGGCGGGCTGAAAGAAAAGCTGCTTTCGGCACTGCGCGGCGGCATCAAAACGGTGATTATTCCGAAAGAAAATGAGAAAGATCTGGAGGAAATTCCCGAAAATGTCAAAACCGGCATGAAAATTATTCCGGTTTCCGATGTGAAGGAGGTTATCAAGATTGCGCTTAACGGCGAAGTCAAACCGCTGGAGGAAATTTGTCGTTGTGAGCCGGTTCCGAAGCCTTGTGAACAGGTTTCGGTTCCTAATTGATAACATGAGAAAAAAGCGCCGCTGGTCGGCGCTTTTTTCTGATATGTGAATCGGCGTCGGGAATCGTGCAAGAATCGCTTAAAATTCAGGCTGGATAAAGATTTGGCTGTGAATAACTCGGTTTAAAACCCCAATTTGGCGTTAAATGAGCGGAAAAATAAGAAAATTCGGGATAAAACCGTTGATTTTGTTTGACTCATTGATTTTTAAGCGCTTAAATTTTCGTGTGATGACAAGATTTGTTGTCATTTGGTTTATAACTTAATAATTAGAGGGAGTCCTCACCGTGAATAAAAATGAACTTATTTCTAGCATTGCTAGCGAAACCGGCCTTACCAAAACTGATTCTGCTAAGGCTGTAGATGCATTTGTTGCTTCTGTTACCAAAGCTCTGAAATCCGGCGATGAAGTTCGTCTGGTTGGTTTCGGTACTTTTGCCGTTTCCAAGCGTTCTGCTACCACCGGCCGCAATCCGCGCACCGGCGCTACCATCAAAATTCCTGCCCGCAAGCAGGCTAAGTTCAAAGCTGGTAAAGCTCTTCAGGATTCTGTAAACTAATTATCATAAGGGTCGGTTTTTGCCGATCCTTGGTTTATATGAAGATTAAAGGCGAAACGGGTGTTTCGCCTTTTTCTGTGTTTAAAAAGGAAGAGATGTGTTTTTGTTGCATAACTTGAGGGAATGTTTGACGCGGAAAAATCATTGGGTTAAGCTGTAAGTAAGATATTTAAATATATGAATTTATTAATTTATAATTTTGCAGCTATGAAAAATTTGAATTCGTTTTTTGTGATGACGGCAGACGGTGCGAAAGATTTTATTTCGTTGACCGAGATTTCTGAAAAGGAATGCAATCTGTTGGTTTTGTCAGACGAAAATGGAGGTTTGACACATTTTTATGTTCGTAAGGACGATGGTTTTTACCGCATATTGTCCGAAATGTGCAAAAGCTGGAGTGTTGAATGTGCCGGGTGTATTCTACAGTTGAATTTTAACCGGCATAAAGCGTTGTGTTATGTGACTGACGACGGACGTCCCGTTATTATCGGCTCTTCTTTTGTTAATGTTTCGTATGCCGATGAAAACGATGGTCTGGTAAGTATCCGAACAACGGAAGAAATTTCTGACGGAAGCGCATTGTGTCGTTCGGGAGAAGAAAGTAACAACCGCTTTTGGCACGAAAAGTGGATGTTTTATTATCCGAAGCAGGACATTATCCGCGGAATTTGAGGCTTTGTCCGCAAAAGAATAGGGGAGACAAAACTCCCTTATTTTTTTATTTAAAAAGATAATTTTTTACTTGATTAATTTTTTTTATGCGTATATAAACTCATTCGTAATCTTTGTGGGAGTTTAGCTCAGCTGGAAGAGCATCTCGTTTACACCGAGAGGGTCGGGAGTTCGAACCTCTCAACTCCCACCAATTAAAAAAAACCGCCGAGAGGCGGTTTTTTTTGCGCTTTAAAGGGTGTGAGGTCCGAACTCCCTCGGGAGTTCTTCTGGCTCGTAAGCATTGCGTTTTGTCGCAATGCCAACTCGCTGCGGTCACTCGTTTTGTAGCGACACCAAAGCCGGCTGCCGCAGGCTTTGGTATCTGACAAAACTTCGTCTGTCGTTGGAAAAAGCTTCGCCGGAGCTTTTTCCTGTCTCCAGCCATATGTTTTATTTTCCAATAGACTGTAGAGAGAGTTCTCTTAAAGATTGTTGATATGTTTTTTTGTGTCTTGAAAATTGTGTTTGATTTTGTTATAAGATATTCATCACTTGGTGTAAGTGTGCCTAAAATCCGAATATTAAGTTCTTCGGATTTTTTTATTTTAAAATATAAATTTATTGAGAAAGGAGAAAAGCATGAGTAACCTTATACATTACATCATTCAAGAAGACCCTGAAAACCAAATGAAAAAGAACAAATTAGATTGTACAAAATACCCAATATGGTCTCCTGTTCAGAAACAAGAAGATAAATATAAAGGCTATAAGTTCAGTTCTAAAAATTTATTGGAAAACAGTTTTAAATTTCTAATATCAAATAAATCTTCAAAAAATAAAGAAAAAGATCCTTTTATGGATGATAATATTAAATCTGACGAAAAATCTTCTTTTCAAGGCTCGTATTTACCTCAATCAATCGCTAAAAGTGAATCAGAAGAAAACTCTGAAATTAGTACTGTTTTATCTCAGAAATCAATTGGGAATAATGCTGATTCATATAAAGTTTTTCAGAATTCTAGAGACAATATGACAAATGATACAAAAGCAAACAATGTTAATTATTCTCTTTATGGAGATGGATTTAGTAAAGAATTTATAGATAAAATGACTAATGATAAAGAATATCAAAGAGCTTTAAAAGAATATGCAATTCCGAACGAAGGTGGATATGTGAATGATCCTCAGGATCCAGGAGGAGAAACCAATATGGGAATTGCCAAAAGATATCATCCCAATGAAGATATTAAAAACCTTACCAGAGAACGAGCTAATGCCTTTCTTTATAAAGAAATATGGAATTGGAATGGTATTAATACACTTCCTCCTGAAATTAAGGGATTTGTATTTGATCATGGAATTAGGACAAGTCCTCAAAATGCAATAGAAACAACTCATCGGGCTTTAGGTATTGACCCTGTTGGTGACATCATAGGAAAAAACACATTAGGAAAGTTGGAAAAAACAAATTACAATGAATTTCTTCAAAGATATAAAGAACTTGTACGAGAACAAGATAAAAAAAGAAGTGGATATGGAAAATTTGGTAAAGGATGGGATGCAAGAACTGAAGGATATCATATTTCATATTAAAAAGTATATTGAAGAAGGGGAATGTACTTTCCCCTTTTCTTTATTTATAATCTTTGATAAAACTAAATATGCTAATTTGTTTCTCAATCTGTGATAACAGTGTCTCAATATATTGTTTTATAACTTTACTAACTTGAGCATTTTTTTCCTGTTCGCAAACAGTACCTGTTGGAATATTGTATTTATTTAAACAATAAGCAACACCATAAACAGCCAAAGTTGATTTAATGTAACTTTGATAATCATTTATATTATTTTCATAGTTATGGCTATAAAAATGCTGCATAATATTTTGTGTAATGCTATCCATGCAATCAAATTGATTGCTGTTTTTATTACATTGATTTAAATCTTTTTTGAATTGGAGCAATAATGAATAATCATCGATAATTTCTTTTATTTTATCTTTGCTGCTCCAATCGCTTTGAGTATAAGCTTTATCTATATCAATTCCGTGATATATTTCGGCATGAACATTAAAACTGAACAGCATTTCTAATGCCAATATGAAGATAAATCTTTTCATCTTTAATGCTCCCAAGATTGGAATGTATTTTAGTTTAAATGACAATGTTGAAAATATGGTTAAGTTAAAGTGAATTTAGAAGCACCAATATTTTCAATATCAGGTTCTTGGTCGTTTTGTAGCGATACCAAAGCCGGCTGCCGTTTGTAAAAATGGGGTTCGGAAAACAGAATAATTTTTTTATCGAAAAATAAAGTCCGGCTCATTATATGTTGACACTTTTAGAGATTTAAGATATATTAAGGGAGTGGTGTATTCGAGAGATGATGTTTTGAAAGAAGTCATCGGTTTTGAGCTTTAGGTACA
>CALXTV010000031.1 GCA_944391505.1 uncultured Alphaproteobacteria bacterium
CACTGGAATTTTTCTCGCCTTCCAAATCACTTTATAAATTCCGTTATCCAGACTTTAGCAGGGATGAAAACGGTTTTTCTAAAGCAATTCGGTGCAGTCTCGAAAAACGCGTATGCTTCAATATATGTCGAGTCAGTTCTTTTTCTTAAATTTTATAATTTGTTTTGCGGGCAATTCATTTCGAAAACGTCATCAATCATTTTATGAATCAGCCGGGCGGTGCGGGTATCCGCGAGTTTGTAATAAACTTCTTTTCCTGCGCGGCGGTTGATGATGAGACCGGTTTGCCGCAAAATGCGCAAATGATGTGAAACGGCGGAAGTGCTCATGCCGACGGCAACCGAAATATTCAAAACGCAGGCTTCGCAATGTGCCAAAAGCCACAATATGCGCAGGCGTGTCGGATCACAGAGCTGCTGAAAGATGTCGGACGCTTTGTAAAAAGCTTCTTCGTCCGGCATATGCTCCAGGAGCTGTTCTATGTTTTCGCCGTGATCGTGAAGTTGTTCGCGTCCGTTTGTCTGCTGTATGGTTTCCGACATCTTTATTATCCAAAAAATTAATTTCAGAACTAAACCGCAAAATATAAGATATTGTTTTTCTTGTCAATGATTCAGCGTTTGGCAGCGGCGGCCGCGTGATTATAAAATATTTTGAGAAATGCGGCGAGGTTTTCGGTTTCGATGACGGGGCGGAGGTTGATGCGGTCGGTAATCGCATAAGTGTTTTCGGCGCCGTCATAAACCAGAATGTTTTCCGAAATGCGGCCGATGACCAGTTTGCGAATGAAATAGTCGTAATTTAGATAATACTCGTTAACGGTTATCAGATTGGGGAAGGTATAATTTTTTTCTTCGCGATAATGCGGTACCGAACCGTAAAATTCGATGCCGTTGAAAATCAGGCCGTCGTTGCTTTGTAAAAAATTTCTGTATTCTTTCGGAATGGCCGAAAATTTTCTCTCAGTAAGCTCATTGTCTATTTTAACCAGGTTAGCCTCCAGCGCCGGTTCAAAGACGACGCTCCCGGGCAGCCGTTGAAAATATTTCAGGTAGTGCTCAATCATAATAGAACTTCCCCTCAAACCAGGGCAGAAAAATCTTTTTGTAAACGCGCAGGAAATTGTTTTCTATCTGCATATCGATAATCCGGTGGATGCAGGAGTGGTGCGGGCGGGTTCGAATCAGGCTGAAATTGTCAAAATTGAGACTGCCGCCGAAATCTGCCGGTATTTTGAGATGAATGTTATAATTTTCCGGCGCAAAACCCCGGCGCAGGCAGTCGATGTCCTGTTCGCTTAATCCCGCACGGCGACATTCGTCGGTGTCGGAATAACCGAGCAACTTGAAAAAACGTCCGCGCAGTTTGTAATACCGGTCGAAAGAGTTGTTCATTTCCTGCCATGACTGCGGAACATATTCTTTTTCGACAATCCTTGTCATTGCCGGCAGCTCAAACTCGCTTATTTTTTGTTGAACGGCAGTGAACACGCTTTCCGGTTCCGGAGCGCTTATTTTTTCATCGTTTGGGTTTTCGGCAATTTGCATATTGCGAATACGGCTGTGGTAAAGCGAATAGCCGCTGCCGATGAGGTCATTGTATGCGGTAAGCAGCGAACTTGTATCCGGCGTCGGTTTTTCCGGCGTTTTTTTCTTGATTATCCGGTTCGTCCACTCCCACATTGCTCTGTTTTCCACTTTTGATTGGCTTAATTCCGATCTTCTTCTTCGTCTTCGTCGTCAAATTCGTCGTCGCCGTCATCGGTTTCGGGGTCGTAATCGATGCCGAGTTTGGACAACATGTCTTCGTTGATGTCTTCGCGTTGGGCGACAATCCAATCCGGGACGTAAGGCGATGGCGGAAGCGCTGCAAGTTTTTTCATGGTTGAATCAAGGTACCAACGGGGGGCGTCGGCCATAATCGGACGGTCGATGAAGCCCTGCATGAGGACAACCTGTTTCAGCATCGGCAGACTCAGCAACTGGGTCGTGCTGATTACCGAGGTTCCCTGAAGCTGGTAAGACACGTTTTTAGCAAAAGGATTGGTGCCTTTGCCGAGACCGCCTTCGTTTTTGGAAAAAGAGGTGGTTTGGACGGTTTTGTTGCCGATCATTTTGGAAAAACGCTGAGCCGTTTGTTCGTTGTTTTGTGACAAAATGATTTTACAGGCGGTTGTCGAAATTACTGTTTCCAGGTCATCTTTGCCGTATTTACCGGAGATCTGACCGAGATCCTGGCCGATAAGCAGGTAGGAAACTTTTTGTCCGCGGCCGACCGCCGGTCCGTCGATAATGGCTTTCAGTTTCGGCATTTGTGGAAACTCGTCGAGGACGAACAGGCAGGGGAACGGCCCCATCTGACCGTCGGTCTTGTTGACGAATTTCGGCGGGTTGGCAATCAGGTAGGAAGACATTAATTCGATGAACGTACCGCTGATGACACCCAGAGCGCGCGCATCGACCTGGTTGACGGAGAGGTATACCGAAATCGGTTTCCACTCACCGGTAATCGGGTCGTTCATACCGCGCAAATCTTTAAACTGAAGGTCAGAAAAACTGGTTCGGGAAACCACGGCCGAGTTTTTGAAAATGCCGATGCCCGCGAAACCGGTGGACAGCACCGAACCGCGTTCCTTGTCAGGCATGGAAGCGAGTTGGCTTAATTCCGTAATGCAGCGGGGCGAATAGCCGAAGCGGCGTGCCTCGTCGACGGCTTCTTCCAACATGGTGCGCATCGGGTCGGACATGGCAGCCATCTGGTCGCCTTCTTCAATGCGGCGTTTGATGTCCTGCGCCTGTTTAATCTGTGCTTCGGTAATCCATTCCAGAATCATGGCCAGGCAGGATTCGTGTCCTATCCATTTTTCCGGCAGCAACTGCCAGGTTCCGATGGGCAGATAGTTGTCAATGGTAATGCTGTTGTTGCGCAGGTTCTGAATGGCGCGTGCCGACATCGGGTCACGCATGTCGAGATAATACCCTTCAAGGACGCGTTTGTCTTCTTCATCAAGCTTGCCTTCATAAATGCGACCGATAAAATAGTCGTTGGCGCGGGCACGTTCGCATTTTGAAGCAATAAAATGGATAAAGCCGGTCAATGCGGCACGGCCGGTCTTTGACCAGTGCGGGTCGGCACCGCCTTTGGGGTCTTCAACCAAAATGTTGCACATGGAGTCGACATACATATCACGATCTGGGCCGGGTGCCGGCAAAGCGTTCGGTGACAGCGGGTTCCAGCTCGGGTAGTAGATTCCCTCGGCCGGGTTGTCTTCGGCACCCCAGTTGATGACAAATACGGGGCCGTCCTTGGCGCGGGCGCCAGTGGTGGAATAACACAGCTCCGGCTTGGGATCGTTGACGACGATGCTTAAGCCGTGTGAATTGAAAATGGTCGGAATAACGACGCCGACGGTTTTACCTGTTCCCGGAGGTGCACAGCACAGAGTGGAAAGGGTTTCCTTGAGCATCAGCAGTCGTCCCTTGTATTTGCCGACAACCATGCAGAAGCCGTCAAACAGTCCCATTTTCTTGATGTCTTTGTATTCGGCAATGCGCGCCGAACCGTGAATGTTGGACTGAAAACGGTAGGGATTGGTAACGGCGCCGATAATTAAACCTGAGGGCAGTGCAATAATCGGCAGAATCGGGAGCCAGAGGCTGACCGAAAAGCTGCCGTGATAAGCAGAAAGCTGACGGAACCAGTTCCAATAACGGGAAAACAGGTATGAGGGGTTATCAAAAACGGTGGATATGAATCTGCTGACATCGCTTAGCGAATCTTTGGAAATACCCGAACCAATGAGGTAGCCGAGCGGCATGGAAACAATCGCGAGTATGGTGGTTACGACAAGGGTAATTACAACGGTCATTACCATCCATTGGACGGCATGATCATATTCTTCCCATTCTTCACCTCTTGATTTCAGCGCCATTTTTTACACCTGCTTTATTGTTATGCGATGCTGCGAACAAGTTTTTTCAGCTTTTCAAATTTTTCTTTATCAATTCGATTGTCGGCTTCTTCCAGTGTCTTGGAGAATAATTTTAATTCTTTTGGGGTGCCTCTGTCAATCCTGGTAACGGAGATATTCATCTCGTCCCAGATTTCAAACATATCTTCGGCGTTGATAATATTGCCGATTTGGACGATGACAAAGGCCTTGATTTCAAAATCCATATCCGCTTCAGCCAGTTTATCCGTCAATATTTTGCGAGCCAAATCGACTTTGCGTACCGGTGAAATGCGATGGCTGCTCTCCGAAAACCACAATGGTTCTTCGTCATTGAAACGTTCTTCGTCTGCCAGCCAGTCTCCGGGTTCTTTGTCAAGCAGGCAGAGGTTTATCTGTCTGTCGGAGACGCCGATAAAGTCAATGACGCTGTTTTTGATAGTGGCGGCCGTGATGACTTCATAGCCTTTTTGCCTTAGGACATCAAGGGTTGAGTTTCCCGCCGAACGGGGTTTTTCCTGAGGTGCGGAAGCATCATTTTTTGCGGAATTGTTTTTTCTGTTTTTGTTTTTAGCCGGTGCCGGTTTGGGTGTTTCTTTTATTTCTTCTTTGACCGGTTCTGCCGGTTTGGCGTCGCTGAATTTTTTATCGAAAGAATCGAAGTCAAAGTCAAAATCATCGTCGGTATCTTCGTCAAATTTGAACAGTGAGTGTTCAAAGGCGGGAGCCGGTGCCGGGGCAGCTTCTTCTTTTTCTGTAATCGGATGTTTGATTGGTGCTGCGGTCTTAACCGGTGTGCTGAGAACATTCGGGCGAACCGGGTCGGCATAATCGACAATAGGCGCCCGGGTTCCGCGGGGACGGATTTCCTTATAGGATTTTTTCTTTTTGACAACCGGCACGCCGGCATTTTTAGCGATGATTTTTACCGGTTTGTAGAAAAGGTTGCGGAAAGCGCGTATCGGGAAAAGGACAATGTTTAAGAATATTTTTCCCCAGGGAATCAGGCTTAATGCGGCCCAGCTTGTGAGCCACAGCGGAATAAAAGTAAGAATGATGAGAACAAAAGCCCATTCTTTGGGGTCGTCGATAATCCAGCCTTCGTTCCATTTGTCCCAGGCATAGTTCCAATGTGCGGCGTTAAAAATGTCAAAGCGCCAGTTGCGAAGCATAATAACCCTTATGCCTTCCAGAAAGAAGATACTCCAGAAGCATCCGACAAAAATGATTCTTGCTAAGATGAGTAAGGGTTTCAAACTGTTCTCCAAATTTCCTTTTTTCGGCCGGAGCCGAATTCTTCACCTTTATATCGGAGTATATTCCGAAATTGGTTAAGAAGTGTTTAGTAAAATGTTAACGCAGCGTTTTGTTTTGCCGCTATTTCTTTTCGGAAGCGGATATTTTCTCCTGAATTGAGCGGCGGATTTTTCCGGTTTCCTTTTCACGGGGTTTGGCCGTTTCTTTCAGTCGCTGTTCAATAATTTCTTCCATATTGGGTTTGCTTTGGGTCATTCCCATGTTTTTCAGCGTAATATGCGGGGTATTTTCACCGTATTTTTTTATCATGCGGTTGTTGTACCAGGTGAGCGGAAAAAGCAAAATTTTTATATAGCTGACGCGGCAGAAAAGGCGCCAGCCCCAGAACCAAAGCGGAATGAGCGCCAGAAGCATGCCGACAAAAAGGTAGTCTTTGCCGGTTTTGATTTTGCCGCCGCTTTCCCAAAAAGTGTTGATGACCTGCCAGTCGCGGAGATTCAAAATATCAAAGTTCCAGGCGGCAATCATGACGGTTCTGGCCGTATAGACGTAGACAAAGCTCCAGACGGTGCCGACAAGGAGAACCTTAAGAATTTTGAATATTTTTTTTATCATTACCGGTCAGCTCCCATGCGTCCCAAAATTGTCATGCCGGCCAGATTATTGGTCAGGTTCTGGTTTCGCTCGGCATTATTTGCCTGTTGCCGGGTTTGGTTAGCGAGTTTTGACATGGTATCAATGTTTTCGTTGGTCAGGCCGAGTTTTTGCTTGAACAGGGCAACGCGATCGCGGCGGTCATTATTTTGATCCTTTTGGACCAAATTTGCTGCAAAAGCTCGGTTAAGCTGTTCTTGACTTCGTTCCATTCCTTGGTCGAAATTTTGGCTCATCATTGCGGTTTCATAAAATCCTCGTTGCTGCTCCATTTCAGGCGTATTGACTTCTTTCATCGTGTCGCTGATAAGCAAAACGCTTGATGAAAGACCACTTTTAGGCTTCTTGTTCCGTTCCATAAATTTGCGTTTGTCTATGGTTTTGTTTGCCAGTTTGGAAGCCGATTGAGATTCATTTAGCAGTTTTCCCATAAGTTTTTGCGGATTGCCGCCGCTTTTTATTTCATAATCCAGGCGACGGGCTATCAGTTTCATGGCATGCAGTTTTTGATTGTCAAATTCTTTGTTTATGTTTTGCCCCTGATAATAATCTTTGTTTTGTGCCAGGTCGAGAGTCATGCCGGCGCGGACGTAATTGTTGGCAATCTGTTCAATGGCTGCAATGTTGGAATAATAATTCTTGATGCCCTGATCCGCGACTTTGAAGAAATCTTTCTTTTCTTTCTCGTCCATGTTGGCAAAAAGGACCTTGGTGGTCGGGGAAACGTTTGCCTGATTATATTTTCCTTCTTTGAGCAGTTGCAGGTTTTTCAACTGGGCTTCTTCCTTTTTGTCCAAAAGGTCTTGCCAGCCCTGACCGGAGGAGAGAGCATGGTCCTCCATCAGCTTATGGCGGGTTTCGGTCTCGTATGTTTTATTTTTTTCAAGTTTTTTTTCATCTGCCCAGTTTCTAAGCCTGCGTTCTGCGGCATAAAAGCCCTTGTCAATCTTTTTGGCACATTGTTCCCAACACCAGTTGGCGCCCTCAAGCAGCCAATCTTCATACATATACTGAATGACGTCTTTTTCCTTGAAGGGGCCTTTTTTGTCAGCATCGGGCTCTTCGTTCTCGTCGCCGTTGCGGCGGCCGAGATCGCCGGTTTTTTCGTTGCTCTTGTTTTTGTTTTCTTCGGCTTGGTCAAGAAGGGCTTTTTCGGTAACCGAGAGTATACCTTGTTTATTTTTTTCTTCCAGGATATTCAGATAGTCCTGTTGTTCGCTGACGGACAGATCATTGAAATTTGGAGTTTCGTTGACTTCCGCTTCCGCGCCGGTATTTTCATTGATTTCCGCGGTTCTTTCAAGTTCTTCGGTGTTTTCGTTTTCCTGTGCGGCGGTGAGTTCGGAAACAATGGCCTCGTTGCCGGATTCGTCAAGTGACGGAGCCGGCTTTTGTTCCGGTTCAGGATTGATCTGCGGTTGAGTTTGAGGCTGCGTCGCGGTTTGCGGCCGGTTTGTTTCCTGATTTACTGTCCGGTTGACCGATTGAGGTTGATTGGGCGTTTGGTTGCCGGCCTGACCGGCTGTTTGTGTCGTGGTCGGCCGTACGGGTCTGTCCGCCGCCTGAGCAGAAGACCTGTCCGGCGTCGTGGCTGCGGCCGGACGTTGCGTTTCAGAAGATGTTCTCGGCGCCGCGGGCTGTGGTTGAGACGGCCTTGCCGTCGGTTGCTGCGGTGTCGTTTGATTGTTGTTCTGATTTTCTGCCATCGTTTTTGTCCTATCAGTCTTTTTAATTGTTTCTATTTTAGCATTAAAAATCTTTTTTGTCTATATTTATTATATTTTCGCTAAATGTTTAAGCTTTTAATTTTTTCAGAAATTGCCCGAGCTCCCGATTGATGCGGATGCCGTCCTGAGGGGTTGGTTTAATCAGTCCGAAAAAGCGCGGTTTGAGCTTTGACGTGTCAATCGGCGCATAGACGGCCGGATTGTTTATCAGAACATTATAGGCGCCGTCAGGGTCTTTTTGAGCCGTTCGGAAATAGTTGTTGACGAGGCGTTCGGCGTCAATGGGAAATTTTTTCTTTTGAATGGCTTCAACATAGCGCTGCTTGCGTTCGACGCGCCGCTGATGTTCTTCGTATATTTCCCGTTCGATTTTACGGCGCTTGGCTTTCAGGCGGCGTTCTTCAAGAGCAATTTCGCAACCTTCCATTTCAATCAGAATTTCAACGTAAGAAATGACGGCAAGCTGCAGAATTTCGTCTTCGCAACGTTCGGCAAAATCCAGCAGTTCTTCGTCGGAGGCCTGAGGATTGAGGCCGGTCAGGATATCGCCGTGTACTTTGAACATAATTTCCCATCCGCTGACCGCGTCTGTGGCAATCAGGTTGCCCGTGCTGTATTTGTAATGCGGTGAGAGCAGAGATGCGTCAATACGGAAGTCCGGAGCTTCCAGATCGTTCATGCCGGCCATCATGACGATGGAGTTGCTGAAATTTTTATACGCTTCAAGCAAAGCTTTTTCGCCTTCGTCCAGTTCCGGTCCCGTTTGTCCGGGTGCCGGAGAGGCAGCCGGTGCTTCGGCGGCGGGAGCCGGGGCGGGTGGCGTGTCGGGGGCGCGAACCCGGTCGTTTGTATCCAGTCCGGTGTCGATGTCTTCCAGTTCGGAGCTGATAAACTGATTTAAGAGCCGCTCAAACTCGTCATCTTCGGCAACTTCATCATTGTACGGCTTGGTTTCGGCCGGCAAAACAATGTCTTCTTCGGGAGCTTCGACAGCAGGACTGACCGGAGCGTTTTGCGGTTTCTTCTTAAAAACCTTTATTTTTTTCATGCCGTTGTTGCTCATCTTTTATCCCTTAATCAATGCGAATGGTGGAAATTTTGCGGCCGGAAGCCGTGTCGATGATGATAATGCGGTCGCTTTTGCCGCCGTCAGAAATGCCGATATAAAGCAGATTGTCTCTGATTTCAATCTTTTGCAGTGTGCTGCCGGCGGGCTCGCCGAGGCTGATTTCTTCCGGCAGACGTGTCCGAGAACCTTTGAACAGACTGCCAAGCAGGACGAGGCTGCCGAAAACCAGCAGAAAGGTGAGTATGAACACGATGGTTTTGACCAGTTTTAATTTATCCATGCGAATCTGCCCTTGCCAATTTATCTCATTTTATATATGTTAACAGCTATTCGTAACTATATCGTAAATTTTTTGCAGCGCAAAGATGAAAGAGGCTTCCGACAATATTTTTTTCAGCTCGCCGGTGTTGCCCGAAGACAAGGGAACCCGGCTGGACAAGTTTTTGGCGCGCGCTTTTCCGGAAATCTCGCGCTCGCGGCTGCAGAAGCTGATTACGGACGGTTGTCTGACCTGTGATGACGATACGGTTGCGGACAACTCGTTTAAGGTGCGTCCGGGCGACGTTTATCAGTTGTATGTGCCGGAAGCGGCCGATGCCGAACCGGAGGCGGAAGATATTCCGCTGGAAATTTTTTATGAAGACGACGATTTGTTGGTGGTGAACAAACCGGCCGGTATGACCGTGCATCCGGCACCCGGTGCCCGCAACGGGACGCTGGTCAACGCACTGCTTTGGCACTGCAGAGGAAATCTGTCGGGCATCGGCGGTGTCAAGCGGCCGGGAATCGTTCACCGAATCGATAAAGATACGAGCGGGTTGCTGGTCGTGGCAAAAAATGATTTGGCACATCAGGGACTTTGTGCACAGTTTTTTGAGCATAGTATCGAGCGGACTTATTATGCGGTGGTTTATGGCCTGCCGAACCCGCTTAACGGCCGGATTGAGGCCAATATCGGCCGCAGCCGCTTCGACCGCAAAAAAATGGCCGTAACGGATATCGGCGGCAAAACGGCGGCAACAAATTATAAAACCCTTGAAAACTTTAACGGAGCGGCTGCTTTGGTGCAATGCAACCTGGAAACGGGACGGACGCATCAGATACGTGTGCACATGGCGTCAATCGGCTGCAATCTGGTCGGTGATCAGCTTTATGTAAAAAGCAAAAAAACTTCGGTCAGGGGGCTGGACGAGGAAACGAAAGCCTTTGTCAACGCTTTTCCGAGGCAGGCGCTGCATGCGGCCTCATTGGGTTTTGTTCATCCGCGCAGCGGCGAAAAACTTGAGTTTTCCTGCGGGTTCCCGGCCGATTTCCGGCTTTTGCTTGACAAACTGCGCCGCAGCTGCGCCTAAAACTAAAGTCTAGGTTGCTTTTTAAAAGCGATTTTTCTAAATTTGAACGGTCAACATTTAAAGAGGAGAATCCATATGGATAGTACAATCGCTCTTAATGGACTTGACTTCTCGCCAGAAATTAACATGGCACGTTATCTGCAAAGTATTCGCAAATTTCCGATTTTGGAGCCGGAGGAAGAATTTGAACTGGCTACCAGATATAAAGAAACCAAAGACGAAAAAATCGCTTACAAACTCGTGACCTCACACCTTCGTTTGGTGGTGAAGGTCGTTTCAAAATACCGCGGATACGGTCTGCCGCTCGGCGAGATGATTTCGGAAGGCAACATCGGCCTGCTTTATGCCGTTGACAAATTCGAGCCTTCCAAGGGATTTCGTTTTTCTACCTATGCCTTGTGGTGGATTAAAGCTTCTATTCAGAAATATATCCTTAACTCGTGGTCGCTGGTTAAAATCGGCACGACCGCCGCACAGAAAAAGCTCTTTTTCAATCTGCGCAAAATCAAGAACAAGCTTAATCTGATGGATGATCGCGAACTTTCGCACGAGATTCTTGGCAATATAGCCTCGTCGCTCGATGTCACGGTTCAGGACGTTACGGACATGAATATGCGTCTAAAATCTCATGACGGTTCGCTGAATGCGGTTTTGGATACTTCATCGGAAAACGGCACCGAATGGATAGATTTTATTTCCGACTCAAAACCCAATCAGGAAGAGGTGCTTGCCTACAGTGAGACCATGCAATACCGTCGTCGTCTTTTCAACGAGGCGCTCGGTTGTCTGAACAAGCGCGAAAAAGATATTTTGTTCAAGCGGCGTTTGGCCGACAAGGCAGTGACGCTTGACGACCTCAGCAAAGCCTACTGCATTTCCAAAGAGCGTGTTCGGCAGATTGAGCTGAACTCGATTAGGAAAATAAGAAAAGCGATAATGCAGTAAAACCTCGTATAGTGGTCATCTAGTACAGAAGCATCGGGGTAAAATTTTTAGTCACGTACTTCTGTGACTCAGGAA
>CALXTV010000032.1 GCA_944391505.1 uncultured Alphaproteobacteria bacterium
TACACCACTCCCTTTAATATATATTAAATTCGGAATAGTGTCAACACAGAATGAAACAAAGATTATTTTTGTCGTATCTTTGGAAATATTACCGGGCTTGTGCCCATGACAATGGAAAAAACAGGCTGGGGAAAAATCTGTTGGCTGATATAAATCAGAGAGTTATTCTTTGGTTATTTGAGCCGTTTTTTCGGTAATGACTTCCGGCGTGTATTTTAACACTTTGTTGTTGAGGCTGCGGGAGGCCAGTTTTTCTCTGACCTTGCTTTTGTCGAGTTCGCCCGAATCATCTTCCAGAATCAGCGCATGGTTCCACTGGAAGACGGCTTCGTTCTTCCGGCCGCCAAACCAGTAAGCATCGCCTAAATGATCGCTGATGAGAGCGTTGGAGGGTTCAAGCTCGGCCGCTTTTTCGAGATATTCGATTGCTTTGTCATATTGACCGAGACGGTAAAAGGCCCAGCCAAGGCTGTCGGTAATATGGCCGTCATTGGGAAGCTGATTGTAGGCGTCGACAATCATGCCGAAAGCTTCATCGGCGTTGCGTCCCTGTTTCAGCAGACTGTAGCCCAGAAAATTGAGAACCAGGTAATGGTTTTGGCTTAAGGCCAGCGCTTTGCGGAAGTTCTTTTCCGCGGCTTTCCATTCGTTTTGGCTTTCGTAAGAAATTCCCAGAGCGTAGAACAAAACCCAGTGCTGACTTTCGATTTTCGGCAGAGCCTCTATCGCTTCCTTGTAATAAGTGATGGCTTCGTCCTGTTTGTTGCGAATACGCAGAACATCGCCGAGGTCAAGCAAAAGCTGGTAGTTATGCGGGTTTTCGAGCGTCAGGGACTTCAGCAGAAGTTCGGCGGCGGCGTAGTCCTGCAAAATAACCAGATTGCCGGCTTTTTTGACTTGTGCCGAATAATAGGCTTCGGAATCTTCGTCGATTTCATCGTACAAAGCATTGGCTTCGGCATACATCTCACGGCTTTCGAGAATGTCGGCCAGAAGAAGTTTTGCCAGATCATATTTCGGGTTGGCATAAATTGACAGGCTGATAAATATGTGCGCCAAATCGATGCCGGCGGTTCCCTGGCGGAGCGTGGCGGCTATGCTGAACAGCGCTTCGGACATGCCGATGTTCGGATTGTCGACGATTTTGACGGTCTTTTCGGGATCAGCCCGGCGGACATTGCGCGCCAGTTTGTTTAGCATATCGGCAAGTAGTTTTTCGTCGGTGTAGTGTGCGGACAGCCGCACGGCTTTTTCCTTTTCGCCGTGGCGGATATAAAAATTGGTGATAACCTGCAGCGAGCGGAAAGACATTTCCATGTTTTCGTCATAGACGATTTTTTCGTAATGGCGCCGGGCTTCGTCGACGTTGTCAAAATAATCGTTAATCATGCCGGCGTGAAAATGGTACAATGCGCGGAAACTCGGCTCCTTATCCAATATGACCAGGGTTTTGAGAGCTTTTTCCTGTTGACCGAGACCGGCATAGGCCCAGGCGGACATGAGCGGGATAATAAATTCCTTGTAAACGGGGCCGTCAAGATGGCTGATGGTTTCGTTAACCTGTTCATAGCTGCCTTTTTTCATTTCGTCGACGGCCATGATGATGTAGGTAAAATTGTTTTTGTCGCCTTTTTTGAGAGAAATGGCCGCATATTTGGCGGCTTCGGAAATGCGTCCCTTGGAAGCGAGAATGACGTAAACGCGGCCGAGAAGTTCTTTGTTTTCAGGGTCTTCGTTGAGGGCTTCCATATAATAATCGGCGGCAACGTTAAAATTTTTACGCAGATGGGCAACGCGTCCGGCCAGATAGGCGCCGTAGGATTTTTTCAGAGGAGATTTGTTGACGACAAAGTTTTCGGACTGGTGCGACGTGAACTCCGCCTGTTGGGTGCAGGAGTTGAAAATAACGATGCCGATGATAAAGGCGAATATGTAGCCGAATTTTGCCATAACCGAATGTTTCCCGTCTGCCGGCAGGAATCTGCCGAGAACCTTAAGATATTTTATATAAGTTTTAAAATCATACAATAACAATTTGAGTTATTATACATATAGTGTGTAAATAAATAATTTATATCATAAAGCAAGGATTATTCTTGAAAATATTTTGATTTGTTTTAAGTTAACCGAATATGGAGAATAATTTAAGCATAAGGGAAATTCTGGAGTGGTATGTTACGGCCGGCGTCGACGAAACGTTCGGCGAGGTGCCGTTCGGACTTGAAGCGTCGAAGCCCAAGGTTGATGCCGCGCCCAAGCCGGTGCTGACAACGCGTGCCGAGGACAGTGTTTCTCCGCGGGCGGCAACGACAGATTTGGCGCAGGCAACGGTTTCCGCCTGCAAAAGCGCTCGTGAACTGTGCGCTGAAGCGCAGACGTTGGACGAGCTGCGGAAGATGGTGGAAGATTTTGACGGCTGCGCCTTGAAGCTGACGGCAAACAAAACTGTTTTCGGTGGCGGCAATCCGGATTCAAAAATTATGCTTGTCGGCGAAGCGCCGGGTGCGGACGAAGACAGAATCGGCCTGCCTTTCGTCGGACGGAGCGGGCAGCTTTTGGACAAGATGCTGAAAGCGGTCGATATTGACCGGACGACCTGCTATATTACCAATGTTTTGCCTTGGCGGCCGCCGGGAAACCGGACGCCGACGGACGGCGAAATTGCCGTTTGCCTGCCGTTTCTGAAGCGGCAGATTGAGCTGATTAATCCGGAGGTTATCATCGTTTTGGGCGGCAGTGCCGCAAATGCCCTGCTGGACAACGAGGAGCCTATTTCGCGGCTGCGCGGAAAGTGGCTCGAATATCGGAAAAACGACGGAAAAACCATTCCGGTTCTGGCCAGCTTCCATCCGGCATATCTGTTGCGAAACGCGGCTCAAAAAGGCAAGGCCTGGGCCGATCTTTTGCGGATGCGGCAAAAAATTATGCCGTGATATTATCCTTTTGTTCATAAATTGTTGGTAAGTTAAAATAAAGTAGATTATTATTTTTAGACAGATTACAGTTTATACGCGTAAACAACTGAGGAAAAGACAATGAGCGTTCAAAATATGTTTTTATCGGGAGTTGCCGGTTTGATGCTGACTGCAGGGGCTGCCTGTGCCCAAACGACGGAAGCCGAAGCTCCGCAGCTTGCTGAAGAAGAGGACGAGGCTATTTTGTTTAAGGTTCATGACATTAAACCCGTTAAGAACTCCAAAGATGAAGTTAACGCCTGTGATTTTTATGTTACTTTTTATAACCGTTCCAACAAGGATATAAATGGTGCCCAGTTAGATTTAATCTGGGAAGATGATTCGTTGCTTGATATTATTGATGACGAAAAAGAGAAAAGTGCTGAAAAGAATAAAAACGGTGAAAACGTTGCCGCTGATTTTTCTTATACGCAGCAAACCAATCCCGTGCAGTTGACGGCATCGGTCAATATGCCGGCGATTAAATCGTTTAAGCAGATTACGGTTCGCCAGTCGATAAAAACCGATCGTTGCTATATTTTGCTTGATAATTTGTCGATTAACGTTAAGTCGTGTGCCGTTAAACAAACGGGAAGTTCTTCGTCTTTGGGGGCAAACAATACTTGTAACGGTCTGTTTCGTTTCGTTTCGCAGGAAAGTCCGGAATATTATACCGATTTTAAACCGGTTTCCTATACGACTCAGAAAACTGCAGACATAAGAGAGAGAGCCAGCCAAGAAAAGGAAATGGAAGAGCAGTATAAAAAGGCCGTACAAAGCATGGATGCTCTGACGCAGATATTGGCGGAAATAAAGTAGGCAAAGACGGGGGCGAAAAATGACGGGAACTCTGTGGCTTAAGGGATTTGCAACGGCGCTGTTCTTTGTGTCGGTCTGTGCTTCTCCTGTTGCGGCTCAGATGTTTGCCGATGAGGCAGCCCAAACGACGCAAAACAAGCGGCCGGCAGGTTCCGGTTTTAATAACAGCTGGGCTAATCCGCGTCGAACCCCGGCGGTTCAGGCACAGAAAAAAGAGGCCGAAATGCCGGATTTGAGTGTCGACAAGACCGGTGCTCAGGCGGCTCAGGACGCACGTAAAAAAGCGGCTGAAGAACTTAACCGGTCGCTGGCCGGAAAGCGCGGTACCAGTGCCATCCGCAGGGTATATGCCAAAGGCGAACAGCCTTCCGCCGAAGATGAAAGTCTTATTTTTCTCTTTTATAAAGATTTTAAAATCAGTCGTACCATGGGCGGTATGGTCATGTGCGACGTTCGGTTTATTGTTTTGCACACGCTGGAAAATAAAATCAACAATCTGAGCTTCCGTCTTAAGTGGCCGGCGATGGAAACGACCTTGAGCTACAATGAGGTTATGCCGAATACGGAAACTTATTTTGATTATACTTTGGTCGGTGACGGATGCTATTCAATGGACAAGATTCCGAACGTTATCGTTAACCGCTGTCGTGTCAAGGGGCTGTCTCAGAGTGCTTGTGCCAATAAAATCCGGTGGCTGACAAAATAGTTTCGTCTTGTATCTTTCGGGGCTGAAAATTGGTAAGGAAAATTCTGTTTGCGGGTTTTTTAGCCCTGTCTTTATTGAAAAGCGTTTCGGTTTCGGCGGCGCCGTTTGCGGTTATTGACAGGGTTTGCTACAATCAGATTTTGGATAATCTGACGATAGATCCCGATGATATTGTCCTTTACAAAAAAATTTTCCGGGCGATTGAGGCCGAGGATATCGAAAAGGCCGAAGAGCTGAGCGAAGATGTTGAAAATCCGATTTTGATGGGGCATGTGCTGGCCGAAAAATATTTGTCGAGAACTTATAAATCGGATTATGCCGAACTTAAAGACTGGCTGGAAAAATACAGCGATCATCCGCAGGCGGCGCGCATATATATGCTGGCATCGCGCAAGGGGCCGAAAGAACAACTGCTGCGGCCGGACAGCCTTTCCAAAGTTAACCGTACGCCATATAGCTGGTATAACAACGATTATGAAAATCTGCCGCCGGCAAAAAGACAGCTTGTGCGACGCAACGTTAACGCTTTTTTGAAATACATTAACCGCGGAAAAACGTTAAGAGCACGCAGGATACTGGAAAATAAGGCTTTTCGGATGGCCATTCCCGACCGGGAATGGGATGCGATGGCTTCCACTCTGACGACGCTTTATTTTTTGGACGGGGAAGACAAGTTGGCGCTTAAGTGGTCGACCAAACCGGCGCGCCGCAGTCAAGATGCGACCGGCTTATGGTTTCGCGGGTTGACTTTCTGGCGGCTCGGGAAATATAAAGAGGCCGGCATTAACTTCGGAAAACTCGGCGCCAAAAGTGATAATGACGAGTGGCTGGTTTCGGCCGGCGCCTATTGGGCGTATCGGGCTTATGATAAAATCGGCGATGACGTACAGGCTAAAAAATATCTGAACATGGCTTCCAAATATCGTCGTACGTTTTATGGAATTCTGGCCAATTATCAACTGGGAAACCCGCTTAAATACAACTGGGACAGTCTGGCTTATCTTAATGATTTCAGCAATTACAACTATGTCAGCGAGCTGGTGGCGTCACCGGCTATCCGTCGGGCGGTTATTCTGATTCATGCCAAGCAGCCGGCTCTGGCCGAGAAGGAACTGCGCGGCGATTTGGAAGCAATGAACGAGCGGCAGCGCGAGGCGGCTCTGTTTATTGCCCAGCAGTATAATATGCACGCGCTGGGAATTGCCATTTCCAACCGGATAAAGGACAATGACCGGGAAATCTATTATGACAATGTTGCTTATCCGGATCCGGACTGGCAGCCGAAAAGCGGTTGGAAAGTTGATCGGGCTTTGGTTTGGGCTTTGGTGCGTCAGGAATCCGGCTTTAATGCCAAGGCGCAAAGCGGTGCCGGCGCAAAGGGGCTTATGCAACTGATGTCCAGTACGGCAATTTACGTTACCAAAGACCGGCGGCTGCGGCAGGACACCAGTCCTTTGTTTGAGACCGAGTACAATCTGGAAACGGGACAGCGTTATGTCAATTATCTGATGGAAAAAGATTTTATCGGCAACAATCTTTTCTTTCTGACGGCGGCGTATAATGCAGGGCCGGGAAATCTTTACAAATGGCAGAAGAGGGTTAAATACGGCAATGATCCGCTGATGTTTATTGAGGCAATACCTTCGCGTCAGACACGGATTTATATTGAACGGGTGTTAGCCAATTTCTGGATATATAACGCCCGTTTCGGACAACCGAGCGGAAGTCTTGAGGAGTTGATACATTCCCGCTGGCCGACTCTTTAAAACCTCGTATAGCGGTCATCTAGTACAGAAGCATCGGGGTAAAATTTTTAGTCACGTACTTTTTTGACTCAGGAACCTAAGCTCGCTGTGGTCGCTGTTGCTTCCTGGCTCGCGTAAGGTTTTCTGAGATGTTGCAGATAAAAAAGCAACACTGGTTGCTTTTTTACTTAGCCATTGCTCAAAAAATTTTCCCCTCGTTTCTTACTATATGACTCACTCTCCGAGGTTTTTGAAAACCTCGTATAACGGGTAACTAATACAGAAATTTATTCTGCAAAAGTTCGTCTGACGGACGGCTCGTTCTGTCATAAAAGTTTAAAAATTCCGAGGGACGGGAATTGTTGTCAAAGGCGGTTTTTTGTGCTATAATTCTTATTGTAAAAATAAGAATTGTGTTGATTATCGTGCGGTTGAGAGAATTAAAAAAATAATAATAAAAAATAAAAAAATATATTGTATGGAAGCAATTATTACGATTATCTCCGTCCTTGTACTGTGTGCATTGTTTGGCGGTTCAATAATGGATTTTATCGGTAAGATCATAGGCTTTCTTCTTTTAGGAGGTATCTTTGGTCTTGTCGGCGGAGCAATTTGTTGGTTAATTGCCAGCATTATTTTCTCCGCAGGTGTAATGGGCTTCTTTATCGGCTTCGTTGTCGGAGTAATCATTTATCTGGTTAAATGGTTCTGAAGCTGAAAAAATAACGGAAAAGGATTTTGACTTTATGTCAAAGTCCTTTTTTGTTTGGCCGAATTGAAATATGTCGGCTCCTGATTATATTTTCGGTAACAATGTTTCGGGAAAGGAAAAGGTTATGGAAATATATTTGTTTCTGGCGATGTTTTTGATATATATATTAACGGCTTTTATGGTCAAACCGCATGTTTTGAACCGTATCTGGTCGCTGGCCTTTGTGGTTTGTTTTGCCGTAACCGCGGTGGCCATTGCGTTTATCCGTATTTCCGGTCAGGATGTGATGATGAGCGCCAATGAACTGAACTGGTATTATCTTTTGTATTTGTTTGGTTCGCTGTCGGTGGTTTTGGGTGTGATAAACCTGTGGATGTATCGCGGGCCGATTTTCCGTATCTTTTTTTCTTCCGCAGATACGGAAGAAAAAAGCGGGGAAACACCTCAGCCTAAAAAGAAGGGACTATTCTGATTTTTTGTTTTTTGCCGCTGATTTTCAACTGGAAGAGGTCTTTGCCGAACCAGCATTTTTTTGCATTGAGCAGACGTGCGGCAAAACCCGGATCGGGCGTTTGCAGAAGCCAGACGTTTTCGGAGCATTCCAGACGGCAGCCGGGAATTTTCTGAAGGATTGTCTGAATTTCGGTTTTATTGTTCCAGGAGACAGCGCCGATAAGATCACCTATAGTTTGCATGTTTTTGTGTCGGGCGGCCGCAAATTCGGCGATGTCCCGTCCGGTAAGCAGCAAAAAGTTTTCAAAGGCCTCGGCCTGACTGTCGCTGGCATGAACCATGTAGCCGCCGCCGAATAAGCCGCGGTATTGGTGTTTGCTGGTGCTCATATTGACGTTTTTTTCTTCAAAATATTTTGGGGCGGGATCTCTGATGACAATCAGCAGAAAAGGGCCGGTTCCGCATTCTCTGATTTTTTTTGCGCCTTTGCGCAGGTTTTTGCCGTAAAAACGTGCCAGATTGCGGGCGAAATGTTTTTGCGGCCAGAATACTTCGCATTTGCCGATAATTTCATAATGTTTGGAAAGGTCGGAAAGAATTTTTTCTTCGAGCTTCCGGCCGTTGTTCCAAAGTATAAAGAGCTGCAAGTCCGTCGTCATATTGTTTTCCGGTTTAATTTAAACTTAACTTTTAGCGCAATTTGTGTATATTGGCAAGAAAATTAACCAATCAATGAGCAGAGAAAATGATCCGGATTAACAATATTAAGGCTGATTTAGACGTAGATATGGACGGGCTGAAAGAGATTGTTTCGATGAAAACGGGGCTCGAGCCGGAACGCATTAAAAGCCTGAAAATTGCCAAGAAATCGGTCGATGCCCGAAACAAAAGCAATGTACAGTTTGTGTATGCGCTGGATATGGAGGTTTTCGGCGACGAGGATTATATTGCCTCGATTTTGGCCTGGAAAGACGCGGCGCAGATTAAGGAGGCCGCGCCTTTGTCTTTTGTTTCCAAGGCAACGGCCGGCGGCTTGCGGCCGGTTGTCGTCGGAACGGGGCCGGCAGGAATGTTTGCCGGTTTGGCGCTGGCGGAAGCGGGATTGTGTCCGATTTTGCTGGAACGGGGCAAGGCGGTATCCGAGAGGCAGAAAGACGTGGAGACCTTTTGGCAGACCGGGCGGTTGAATCCCGAATCCAACGTGCAGTTCGGCGAAGGCGGCGCCGGAACTTTTTCGGATGGCAAGTTGATGACCGGGATTAAAAAGGATGTTTTTACCGCCAGAGTTTTGCAGGAACTGGCGGCGGCCGGCGCACCGGAGGAGATTTTGTATCTGGCCAAACCGCATATCGGTACCGATAAACTGGCCGTGGCGGTGCGCCGGATCAGGGAAAAAATTGTTTCTCTGGGCGGCGAGTATCGTTTTGAAAACCGTCTGGACGATTTGATTGTCCGAGACGGCAGATTGGTTGGTTTGAAAATTTCCGCTGCCGACGGGCGCATTTACGAGCAGGCGGCGGACAAACTGATTTTGGCCATAGGCCACAGTGCGCGCGACACTTTTGAAATGCTGCATAAAAACGGGGTGTTCATTGAGCAAAAGCCGTTTTCGGTCGGCGCAAGAATCGAGCATCGGCAGAAACTGATAAACCGGGCGCAATATGGCCGGTTTGCGGAGCATTCGGCTCTGGGTGCCGCCGACTATAAGCTGGCTGTGCATCTTAATAACGGTCGTTCGGCTTATACTTTTTGCATGTGTCCGGGCGGAACCGTGGTGGCTGCGGCTTCCGAACCGGGGCGGGTGGTAACGAACGGCATGAGTAATTTTGCCCGTGACGGAGAAAACGCCAATGCGGCTTTGCTGGTTGGTGTCGAACCCCGCGATTTCGGCAGTGCACATCCGCTGGCCGGAATGTATTTTCAGCGCCGGTTGGAGGAGGCGGCCTTTAAAGCCGGCGGCGGGGATTATAAAGCCCCCGCGCAACTGGTTGGTGATTTTCTGAAGAACCGGCCGTCTTCAGCAGGCGGAGAAGTGGTACCCTCTTATCGGCCCGGCGTCCGCTATACCGATTTTTCCGCGATACTGCCGAATTATGTTGTGCAGACAATGCGCAGCGCCATTGTTGAAATGGATAAAAAACTGCATGGTTTTGCCGCTTATGATGCGGTGCTGACCGGTGTGGAGACCCGCAGTTCCTCGCCGATACGCATATTGCGTGACGAGCATTTTGAGTCAAATATCAAAGGCCTTTATCCCTGTGGCGAAGGTGCCGGATATGCAGGGGGTATAGTGTCGTCCGCCGTTGACGGGCTAAAAACCTGTTTGACGGTCATCTAATACAGATTTTGCGAACAAAATAATTTTCACGTACCTCAACTGTACGCTGGAAAATTATTTTTTCTTAAATCTTATTATCTGACTCGCCAAACAGGTTTTTGTAAAAGAGCGGTTATCTAATACAGATTTCGTGAACAAAACAATTTTCATGTACCTCAACTGTACGCTGGAAAATTATTTTTTCTTAAATCTTATTATCTGACTTGCCAAACAGGTTTTTGTAAAAGAGCGGTTATCTAATACAGATTTCGTGAACAAAACAATTTTCATGTACCTCAACTG
>CALXTV010000033.1 GCA_944391505.1 uncultured Alphaproteobacteria bacterium
GCGAACAAAAGTCAAAGTCGGAATTGACCGAACCCTCGGGTTCGAAGCCCGACATCAAATAAAAAAAAGACTTCTACTTTATAGAAGCCTTTATAAAATGGTGAGCGCGTCGGACGGCCGAAGAAAAATCTGCGCTGCTGATTTTTCGAGGAGACGCAATGAGACTAGACTTTTGGAGCCAGCGGAGCGCCGCGAACAAAAGTCAAAGTCGGAATTGACCGAACCCTCGGGTTCGAAGCCCGACATCAAATAAAAAAAAGACTTCTACTTTATAGAAGCCTTTATTAAGTGGTGAGCGCGTCGGGATTCGAACCCGAGACCCTTTGATTAAAAGTCAAATGCTCTACCAACTGAGCTACGCACCCTGGGTCTCAATAACGGAAGTATACATAGTCTATAAAAATTTTATAGTCAACAAAAAAAATAAAAAAAGTTAAAAAAACTCAAAATGTAGTTTATTTGTTAATAATTATATGTTAGCATTCCTCTAAATTTTAATAATAACCGCGAACTTAGAGGTAAAAATGGTTAAGGATATTAATTCAGAGCAAGAAGGCAGATACGATATCTTACAAAACGGCGCCGGCGAAATTCTTATTATCATAAAATATCGTGAAGGAGGGCCGGAGAATCCTCGCCTGGTATACGACGGTGGCGCGCAGGCGTTGCTTTATCGCAGCAGAGAAAGCGCAGTTTTGCTTGATTCTATTAATATGGCCGCCCGCCAGCCTCTGAAATCGGTTGATGAAGTGCTGATGGTCGAAATAGAAGATGACGATGTTGCCCGCGAATATAAAGTTCCGGTGCGAATTGTTCGTGATTTGGAGGCTTTGAGCGCATCTAAAAGCGCATAATGTTTCACTTATACACAACATCTCTAAAATAAGGGCTTTAAATGCCCTTATTTTTTGTTATATTGGCAGCAATTAAGCGTTGAATGGAAGTTTTAATGATTGCAAACCTGTTTTTTTGTCTGATTGCGTCCGGTTTTGTGGCCGGAGCTGCCGCAAGGAGCCGTTACGAAAGGTTGTGGTCGTTTCTGCTGCTTGCGTTTTTGGCCTTTTCAGGCTTTTATTTTTGGGAAAACTGGCAGCAGGGGATTACCGGAAATTTTGCATTTCACTGGATTGACGCGTCTCTGATGCAGGTCAATATTAATCTGGCGTCAAATACGGATACATATCGTTTGACCGCGCCTTTGTTTCTGCTCGCGGGTATATCCGTATTTTATAATACTTTTTATCCGGCGGAAACGGAAAAGCTGCGCCTTAACGGCCTGTTGCTCCTGAATCTGGCTGCCTTAATCCTGCTCATTTGCGCCCAAAACTTTATGCAACTGCTGACGGCGGTCTGCATTGCCGATGTCCTTTGCTTGTTTATGATTAACGATATTGAGGGCAAACGCCGCTATATTTTTTATAATCTGCTGGCGGATATGGGGTTGTTTACCTTGTTTGCTCTGATTTGGAAACAAACCGGCAGCGTTGATCTGGCGGCCTTGTCCGGTTATCGGCGGCTGGGGCAATATCCGGAGCTCTCGGTCTGCCTGATTTTGTTCTGTGCTTTTATCAAATCGGGAATGTTTCTGTTTCAGGGCGGCTTCTTAAGCCTGTCCGGTTTAAGCTTCAACCGCATCTTTTCTATTTCTTATGGCGCAACGCCTTTGGTAGGGATTCTCCTGCTTATAAAGACATATCCGTTGCTTGCCGGCGTCTCTTATGCCTCCGCGACATTGCAGCTTTTTGGCGCGCTGACTCTGCTTTGGGGATTTTTCGGTGCCGTTGTCATTGACAATCTGAAAGATAAGGCGCTTTATTTCAACCTGATGTTTTATGCCTTAATGATCGGCCTGTTGTCTTTGGGGCTGAAACCGATTATGCAGATTTTGCCGGAACTCCTGATTTTGGGATATATGCTGAATCTTTTATGGATGATGGTTGCGGTTTCAGCCTCAAACGAGATATTCGTTTCCAATATGGGATCTTTTGCCCGGCCGCTGAAAGCCGTCTTTTCCCTGGCGCTGTTGCTGATTTTGGGATTGATACAGTTTTTGTGGAAGTCGGCACCTTTGGCCGAAATTTGGATTTATGCCTTCGGAGCCATAATTCTGATGGCCTGTGCCCATATTTTGTATCAGATATTTTTGGGAAAAACCAATGCCGATGAGCATGTCTGGGCCTTTCTTAAAAATCCGCCGTTGCTTTACCTGCTGCCGTATGCCGCAGCTGCGGCCTTCGTTATCTGGAAAAACGATTGTTACGATTGGATGGTCGGCGGCATTTATGCGCTGTTTCTTGTTGTTTTGTTCTTGGGGCCGCTGCGTTCTCTCGGCCGGCTGTATGAGGCGGAAACCCTGCAGGAAGCCGATTGGTTTGATGATATTTATGAAACGCTGCTGGTCGCGCCGGTTAAGATTCTCGGCCGTATTTTGTGGCTGACCATTGATTTTCTGATTATCGAGCGAACGATTGTCTCATCATTGAGCGGCGCCACAACGCTTTTGGTTCGCCTTTTGGAAAAAATGCACACCGGCACCTGGACCGGAAGTCTGTTGTATGTCTCGGCCGGGCTGATGATTACGGCCGCGGTGGTTTATATGAAGGTGAGGGGCTGATGACGTCTTCGTTTAATTTTGTATCGACGATTATTGCCGTTCCTTTTATCGGCCTGTTGTTTGCGCTTGCGGCCAAAGACGATGAAAAAACGCGTGACCGCAATGTTTTTAATGTCAGTATTTTTGCGCTGATTACCAATCTTTTTGTAATTTGGCGCATGTTTGCCTTGTTGGACGTTTCAAAACCCGGGCTGCAGATGGTCGAACGCTACGAATGGCTCGAAAATCCGAAAATAAGCATTGTTTTGGGAATGGATGTCTTTTCCCTGCTGCTGATTTTGGCTGTTCATGCGGCTGTCTTAATCGGCATGTTCGGAGCCCGGCACAATAAGGAAGACGGCAAGTCGCTGATGGTTTTTTCGCTGATGTTCGTCGGCATGATTACCGGTTTTTTTGCTGCAGCGGATATCTTTTCTTTTTACATCTTTTTCGAAGCAATGCTGTTGCCGTTGTTCATGATTATCGGCATGTTCGGCGGCATCAGAAAACAGGGCGTTCTGGCACGCTTTTTTATCTACAATTTGTTGGGTGCCATTTTTCTGTTTTTTGCCACGGTAGTCTTGTATAACTATCAGAGCGCCAATATTGCGCTGAATGAGGTCAGCCGGGTTGACCTGAATATCAGGCAGGAAATATTTGTCTGGGCGGCCATTTTCATATCTTTCCTGTCGCGGATTCCGATTTGGCCGTTTCACTATTGGATTTCCTCCATTAGCACCGGGCTGCGCAATCCGCTGGTCTTTATCATTACTAACATCATTCCGCTGACCGGCGTATACGGCTTTGTCCGCTTTTGGCCGAAGACAGTTCCCGGCGTTCTGTCTTATTTTATGATAATTCTGGAAATCATCTGCGTCATCTCCATGGTCTTCATTGCCTTAATCGGGTTGATAAACAAAGATATCCAGTATAAGATATTTTCGTTCATGACCGTCGGCTATATCATATATCTGTTGGCGGCGTTTCTGCCGACAGACATGGTCTTGCAAAACATCGGCTATTCGCTGTTTTCTTTTCTGATTATTGCTGCCGGATTGGAGGTCCTTTCCAATTATCTGGAAAAGCAGCAGGAGTGCATGGAAATAAGCTCGGCCGGAATCCTCTGCGCTTTGCCGCGGGCGTCGCTGATTTTTTCCTTTTTTGTGCTGGCGGCAATCGGAATGCCCCTGTCGTCAATGTTTTTGAACAATTTTGTATTGGTGGCCGATCTGCTGGATAAAAACGTCAAAATGGGCAGTCTGGTCGTCTTTTCGCTGATTGTCATCGCCGCGGCACTGCTGCAGGAACTTTACCGCCTGAAAGACAACACCTGCGTGCTTCCCGAAAAGCCGTGTGCTGCCGACATCTCTGCCCGGGCCTATGGTGTTTTGCTGCTCATCTGTGGTTTTCTGCTTCTCACTTTTGTTAATCCTCTGTGGTTTGTGGTAAGGGGAGGAAAGTTATGATACATAAATATATTGCGGCGCTTCCCGAGGCTTCCCTGATAATCGGACTGATTGTCATGGCGCTGGTCAACCTTTTCCGCAAAACCAACACGCCGAAAACCTTTTATACTCTGAGCAAGTTTTTTCTGGCATTTTCGCTGCTGACAACCGTTCTTTTCTACAACAGAAGCTGGTTGCCGCAGTTCTTGGAAAACAATCCGTATACCAGCCTGTTTAAAATAATTATCTGCATTTTCACGCTGACCTGGGCTTATTTGTCCTGCAAATGGTTTTTGAATAAAAATTATCCGAGTTGGTCTTTTTACAGCCTGATGCTGCTGGAAGTCCTGCTTTTGTCTCTGGCCGTGTCGTCATTAAATTTTGTCGTCCTCGTCATTGCTTTGCAGGGCGCTTTTCTGCTCAACTGGTGCCTGATTCGCTTGGGCGATGATGAAGAAAAGAAAAAACTCGGTGCGTCAAGACGTTTTCTGTGTTTCGCCTTGCTTTTTGCCGCTTTGTCCGCTGCCGGCGCCGTCTTGCTTTTAGCACGCGCGGGGAGTTTGGACTATGAGGCGGTTTATAAGCATTTCAGCCATGTGTCAAAACTGATGCCGGTCGATTATACCGCGGCGGCAATGATGATTCTGCCTTTGTTGTTCATGCTGGGACTGGTTCCGTTCCATTTCTGGTATATTGACGTCATCGGCGTGGCCGTTTTGCCGGTCGGCGGTTTCCTGACGATTGTGCCGTTGTTTGCATACGTTGCCTGCCTGGCGGACATTGTTTTGAACGCGTTTTTTCCTGTCTGGCCCGTGTTCAAACCGGTGCTGATAGTCTTTGGCCTGCTCTCGGTCGGTTTTGGGGTTGTCGGCGCCAATTCCGAAACCAATATGCGCCGGCTGTTCGGCTTCAGCACGCTGTATCACCTGGGCGTTATCGTTCTTTCTTTGGCTGCGTTTGACGATAACTCAATTTTAAGCGGCTTTGTGTATATGCTGGTTTACGTTCTGGCCATGTCGGGCATTTATACGTCGTTTCTGGGCATGCGGAGCAAGGGCGTCTATTTGAGTGAGCTTGAAAGCGTTTCCGGGCTTTCCGCCGTGCGGCCGTATATTGCCGCCGGTTTTCTGGTCTTTCTTATTTCGCTGATTTCGACGCCGCCGCTGCTGGGGTTCCTGGGCAAACTCTCTGTCGTCAACAACTTAGTCATTCAGGGGGAGTATACGGTCATGCTGTTTATTTTGCTTGCGGTGCTGATGCTGGTTTATGCCTATCTGAACGTTATCAAGGCGCTGTATTTTGACGCGCGCATAAATACCTTTGACCGCGTCGACAAAGGGGTGTATATATGTCTGACCGTCAATCTGATTTTGGTGCTTATTTCCATTTTGAACCCCAAATATCTGATGAATGATGTTGAGGCCATGCTGGTAACGATTTTTTAGGAAGAAAAAATGACGGAATTTGCAAATTGGCAGTGGACGGATTTGGAAGAAACTTCCAGCACCAATGACGAAGTAAAAAAGCTGTGCGCCACGTCGCCGACCGGCAAAAGATTTGTCGTGACGGCCGCAAGGCAGAACGCCGGGCGGGGACGCAGGGGCAGAAGCTGGGTCAGTCTGGAAGGCAATCTGTTTGTTTCTTTCGGGCTTGAGGTCGTTCCGGCCGACTGGGGACGAATGACGTTTATTATCGGCTTAAGTCTGCTGGAGGCCGTGTTGGAGGTTGCACCGCAGGCAGATGTGCGGTTAAAATGGCCGAACGACGTATTACTGAATGACCGGAAAGTCTCGGGAATCCTGCTGGAAAAAGCCGCAGGTGATTATCTGGTTATCGGTGTCGGCGTAAATATTGTCGCCGCGCCGCAGAACGACAATATACTGTATCCGGTCATTTCATTGCGTGAGGCCGGTATCAGAACGGACAGAATGACGTTTCTGCAGGTGTTTGTCCGGTCTTTCGACCGCAATCTGGAACGTTTTGAGCGGGAAGGCTTTGCACCGATTCGGGAAAACTGGCTGAAACATGCCAAAAATCTGGGCGCCGGAATTGTTGTTAATATGGAAAGAGAACAGAAAAACGGAAAATTTGCCGGGGTCGACGAAAACGGCGTGCTGCTGTTGAAAACCCCGTCCGGCATTGAAAAAATTTATGCCGGAGATGTTTTTTATTTGAAGGAAAAAGAAGATAAATGAGTAGTTTTAATAAAGAAGGATTGTATTTTATCGCCTTGGGCGGTGCCGAAGAAGTCGGTTATAATATGTATGTTTATGCCGTTGACGGCAAATTGATTGTCGTCGATTGCGGATACGGATTTTTTAATGATGATTTTCCGGGAATGGAGCTCGGCTTCGCTTCGCCGGAAGCGCTGGAAAACGAAATCGAAAATATTGAAGGGCTGTTTATCACCCATTCGCATGAAGATCATTTCGGCGCCGTGGCGCATATCTGGCCAAAGCTCAGATGCCCGGTTTATGCCACGCCCTTTGCGGCGGCGCATGTCGTTTCCCGGCTTAAGGATTACAAGCTCGAGAACGAACCGCAGATTAACATCGTCAAAGACGGCGAGACCGTAAAGTTGCAGAACTTTGAAGTCAAATTTGCCTCTTTGGTACATTCAACCCTGGAAAACTCGGCGCTGCTGATTAAAACCCGTTACGGCAATGTTGTTCATGCCACCGACTGGCGTTTTGACGACGGCAGCAGTCCGATGCTTCCTTTTGATTATCAGTCTTTCAAAGATTTTGCCGCCGAGGGCGTAGAGGCTTTTGTCTGCGATTCGACCAATCTGCTCGATACCGAAGAGCAGCCGACCGAAATGCAGGTGCGCGACAGTCTGATGAAACTGGTACCGACTTTTAAGAACAAGCTGGTTGCCACGTGTTTTGCCTCCAACATCGTTCGTCTGGAGAGCCTGATATTGGCGGCACATGCGGCCGGACGTACGCCGGTCGTCGCCGGCATGAGCCTGAATCAGAATCTCAAAATGGCCAAAGATTGCGGCTATTTGCAGAATCTGCCGCCTTATGTCAATGCCAAAGATAAAGACGCGGCGGAAATTCCCAATGACGAAATCATGTATATCTGCGCCGGTTCGCAGGGCAACTACCGCAGCGGCCTGACCCGCATTGTCAACCGCGAAAACAAAGACATGATTCTTTGTCCCGGCGATGCGGTAATTTTTTCTTCCAAAATTATTCCCGGCAACGAGAAAAAAATCGAACGAATGCAGGAAAAACTGCGCGATCAGGGCGTCGAAGTCATCAGTAAGGAAGAATATCTGGTGCATTGCTCCGGCCATGGCGGCAAAAAGGAAACCCGCCAGATGTACGAAATTCTCAAACCGCGTGTGCTGATAACCGTACATGGCGAAAGACGGGTTATCCGCGAACATTGCCGTTTTGCCAAAAGCTGCGGCATCAATCATGTCCTGATGCCCCGCAACGGCGATGTCCTGCTTTTAAACGGCGACAAAATCGAAACTGTCGGCGAGGTTCCGACTGATATTCTGGGTGTTGACCGCAATCAGATAACCTCAATTAACGCCCAGTTGGTCAAAAACCGCAAACGTATTGCCTATAACGGCAGCGTCTTTATTACCGCGGTGCTGGATGCTGATTGGAAACCGGAATATCTGGACATTTCTTCAATAGATATTTTGGAGGAAGAGGCTTGGACAACACTGGCGGAGGAAATTCGCGCCGATATGCTTAAGGCAATACCCGAAGAGGTCATCAAACTTAATCATCGCGAAAGCGCGGTTAAGGAATATATCAGCGCCAAAATCCGCAAACGCATTTATAACCGAACCGGCATCAAACCGGTGGTATTTATGCACTTCCACAAAAAAGAAGCCGAAATATAAGCATAGCCCTCTCGGAAGAGAGGGCTTTGCTTTCCGGCTTAGAACGCCGCCGCACAGAAGTAGGAATATGATGTACTTGCATCAATATCTTCTGAGTTGGAGCAGCTAAAGTCATAATATTGTATATTATTTGAACCTGTTAAATATCTTACGTGCGCAGTACTGTAACCGGAGATTTTTTCATTACAAGCAACTTTCATTTGCTCGTATGACGGCAGACCCCAGACAAGGCCGGTGGAGGCGTTGAGACCGTCGCAGTATTCAACCGCCTGCTCCAAAGTGCCAATACGAGACTGTCGGTTTAAGATAATGCCGTGTTTTCCGGTGCCGTCGACTTCTATAACCGTACCAATCGGCTCACCGTCTTTAACATAAGTATCGCCGACCTTATAGCTTACCGAGGGCTCAGGTTTTTCCGAAGTAATATTACCAATGCTGTTTACACAGCGTGTTGAATTGTGGCCATATCTACTATTGTATACAGAGCCATTAGACATATCAATACAGCTAATATAATCATCACCTGTTGTATAAGCATGGCACCCGAGAGCTGTTTCGGACAAGCTGGCCAGGGTTGCATTGATGGTTTCTTTGTTTTTAAACATGGTCTTTAATTCCGTTTCTGTCGGAGAGCTCCAGTTGGTAAAGCCGCCGGCCTCATATCCAGAACAAGAAATTTTATCAAGCCAACTAAAGTATCCATGAGTTTCCAGCGCAACGAATTTGTTTCCGGTTGTGCTGAAAACAACACCGATCGGGATTTTGTTCGGTTGTTTGATGGCCGGCGAGCCGTAGGTGCCGTCCGAATAAACGACATCGCCGACGGCAATCGGCATATTGCCTTCCAAATCCGTATAAGCGGTGCAGAAATATTTGTCGGGGTCGAAGGGACAGCGGAGCTTGGCGAGTTCGCCGCAGTCGGAAGCAACTTTGTCATAGCCGAGTTCTTCGCAGGTCGGCGCCTTGAC
>CALXTV010000034.1 GCA_944391505.1 uncultured Alphaproteobacteria bacterium
AATCAGAGCTTTAAAGCAATTACTGAATTATGCTCTAATTTTGGTAGCAATCAAACACCAACATCCAACTTATCCTATTTCTGTGCTGCGGCGTTCTAAATCGGACAGCAAAGCCCTCTCTCTCGAGAGGGCTTTGTTTGAACCGAAAAACTACTGCCGGAGTTCGGCATTGCACTTTTTCTTCATTTCCTGAATAACCTTATTCATCAGGTTTTCAATATCCTGATCGGTAAAGGTTTTCTCTTTCGGCTGAAACGTCAGAGCCAGCGCAATCGACTTCTTGCCTTCGGGAAGGTTTTCGCCCTCATAAACGTCAAAGACGCGGACATCGGCAATAAACTCCCGATCTGCGGTTTTGGCGGCCGTCATCAGATTAATCGCCGGCACCGTCTTGTCGACCACAAAAGCCAAATCTTTGTCCACCGGCTGGAAAGCCGACAGTTCAAGTTTCTTTCTGGCCTTGTCATTGCTTGACCGCGGCAGTGGAATATTGCTCAAAATAACCTCAAAAGCCATGACGCGCTGCTTAATGCCGAATTTTTTCAGCACGCCGGGATGTATTTCGCCAAAATAAGCCAGTACGTTCTTGCCCAAGCGCAGCGTTCCCGAACGGCCGGGATGATAATAAGCCGGCGCGTCAAGCGTAATCTGCGCGTTTTCAAACGGCCCGTTGGCCGCGGCAATCGCCGCCAGCGCATCGGCCTTGGCGTCAAACACGTCATAAGCGCGTGCCGAACCGTTCCAATCCTTTTTTGCCGTCATGCCGCAGCGGACGCCGGCGGCAACCTGATTCTGTTCGCCCGGCTTGCGTCCGTAAAATTCCGGTCCGACCTCAAACAACGCAACATTGCCATATCCGCGCGCCGTATTATTCTTAACCGCCAGCAGCAAATTCGGCAAAACCGACGGACGCATCTCATCCAAATCGGCAGCAATCGGATTAAACAGCAAAACCGGCTCTTTGCCTTTGCGAAAATCCTTGGCCAGATTTGAATCCGTAAAGCTCCAGGTCACCGTTTCATACATTCCGCGGGAGGCAAGCTCATGTTTAAGCGTTACCGCGCGGCGCTGTGCCGGCGACAGAACCTGTTTCGGAAACTTTCCGTGCGGCAGGGATTCGGCCGGAATTGAATCCAGCCCGATCATGCGGACGACTTCTTCAACCAAATCATGCTCGCCTTCAATGTCTCCGCGCCATGTCGGCGAAACCGCTTTGATTTTGCCGTTTTCTTCACTGGTTTTAAAACCGAGATTATTCAGAATCTCGACAATTTTTTCCTTGCTTACCTCAATCCCGATTAAATCTTTAATCCGGCTCGGACGAATATAGGCAACCCGCTCGTCCTCCGGCTCGCTTCCAGCAATAACGACCTCCGACGCCTCGCCGCCGCAAATATCCAAAATCATCTGCGTTGCATAGTCGGAACCGAGAATATTCGACTTCGGATCTACCCAGCGCTCATAACGATAACGGGAGTCGGAATCAATGCCGAACTTTCGCCCGGTGCGGGCAATGCACTCCGGCGTAAACAGGGCGCATTCCAGAAAAACGTTTTGGGTTTCGTCGCTGCAGCCTTTTGCCGCACCGCCCATAATGCCGCCCAGACACTGCACGCCCTCTTCGTCGCAAATGCCGAGCGACTTGTCGTCCAGTGCATATTCCTTGTCTTCCAGCGAAACAAACTTTTCGCCGTCTTTCGCCATTCTGACCGTAATGTCGCCCTTCAGCTTGTCGGCGTCAAACACGTGCAGCGGCCGCGCCATGTCATAATTGATGTAGTTGGTAATGTCCACCAGCGGCGAAATCGGACGCAGCCCGATTGCCGTCAGACGGTCTTTCATCCACTTCGGCGTTTTGGCTTTGTTGTTGACGTTTCTGATATAACGCCCGACATATACCGGACAGGCAGCAAAATCTTCAACTTTTACATCAATCGGGCTTTTGAACCTGCCGTCAGTCTTGACAATTTTCAACGGTTTGAGCTTTCCCAGCCCGGCGGCGGCCAAATCACGCGCCACGCCGCGCACGCCCAAACATTCGGCCCGGTTCGGCGTAATGTTGATTTCAATCACCGGATCAATATGAAGCACCTCCGCAGCCGGACGCCCGATCGGCGTATCAGCCGGCAGTTCGATAATGCCGTTGTGGTCTTCGCCGACGCCGAGCTCCTTTTCGGAACACATCATGCCGAAGCTTTCCACACCGCGGATTTTACCGACTTTCAACACCTCGTTGTAACACGGAATAACCGTACCGACCGGTGCAAAAATTCCTTTCAGCCCCTGCCGGCAGTTTGGCGCGCCGCAGACGACCTGTAATTTTTCCTTGCCGGTATTAACCGTCAGAAGCCCCAGATGATCTGAATCCGGATGACGTTCATAAGTTTCAACTTCTGCTGTAACAAAACCGTCCAACTTGCTGGCCGGATTAAAAACTTCTTCAACCTCCAAGCCGATTTTCGTCAGCGTCTCGGCAATCTCATCAACCGAGGCCGTCGTATCCAGATGTTCTTTTAACCACGAAATAGAAAATTTCATCGAGCCAATCCTCCGTTATTGCTTAACCCACCGGTCATTGACGATTCGTCAAGTGGCAGAAATCCGTAATGCTTCAGCCAGCGCACGTCCGACTCAAAGAAAGTGCGCAAATCCGGTATGCCGTACTTCAGCATGGCCAGACGATCCAGCCCCATGCCGAAAGCAAAGCCCTGATACTCGTCCGGATCAATGCCGCCGGCGCGCAGCACACTCGGATGAACCATACCGCAGCCGAGAATTTCCAGCCAGTCGGTACCGGCGCCGATTTTCAGCTCGTTTTTGGTTTTCAGACAACCGATATCCATTTCCGCCGACGGCTCAGTAAACGGAAAATACGACGGACGATAACGAACCGGAATCTCGTCCAGCTCAAAAAAAGCTTTCACGAAATCATACAGGCAGCCCTTAAGATGCGCCATGGTCGTCGTCTTGTCGATAACCAGCCCCTCAACCTGATGAAACATCGGCGTATGCGTCGCGTCATAATCGGAACGATAGGTTCTTCCCGGCGCAATAATGCGTATCGGCAGCGGATGCGTTTCCATCGTGCGTATCTGCACCGGCGACGTATGCGTTCTGACGACAAAGCTGTCATCTTTGTCCGCGCTGTCGGGATTCGGAATATAAAACGTATCCTGCATCTGGCGTGCCGGATGGTTGGCCGGCATATTCAAGGCGTTAAAATTGTGAAACTGGTCTTCGATATCCGGCCCCTCGGCAACTTCAAACCCCATCTCGCCGAAGATGGCGACAACTTCTTCATAAATCTTGCTGACCGGATGAATACGTCCCTGCTGCTCCGGCCTGACCGGCAGCGTCACGTCGATTCTTTCGGAAGCAAGTTTTGCGTCAAGCTCTTTGGCCGCCAGCTCTTCTTTTTTGTTCTCCAGAGCCTCTTCGACTTCCGATTTCAAAATATTAAGGCTCCGGCCTTTTTCTTTTTTCTCTTCGACGGAAAGACTGCCGAGACCTTTCATCAGCTCGGTAATCCGGCCTTTTTTGCCCAGAACGGACACTCTGACTTCTTCAAGGGACTTCATGTCCGCCGCGGCAGCCACCGCCGCCAGAAGTTCCTTTTTCAAATCATCAATGTTTTCCATTTTTCCACCTAAATATTAAACCTAAACTTTAACTTCTCAGGCTGCCCGCCTGAATTTAAAATGCAAAAGAGTCAACCCGAACAACGAGGTCAACTCTTTTTTTGTTTTTGCTTTAACAAACGATTACTTGCTTAAAGCGCCTTTGGCAGCCTCAACCAGCTTGGCAAAGTTAGCGGGCTCTTTCAAAGCAATATCAGCAAGGACTTTTCGGTCGAGTTCAATGCCGGCTTTGTTAAGCCCGCTGATAAATCGAGAGTAAGTCATATCGTGCAGACGTGTTGCGGCGTTGATACGCTGAATCCACAGAGAGCGGAAGTTTCTTTTCTTTGCTCTTCTGTCGCGATAAGCATATTGCAGTGCTTTTTCGACTTTTTCAACGGCAACTCTGAAAACGTTTTTGTTACGGCCTCTGTAACCTTTGGCCATATTCAGAATTTTTTTGTGGCGTGCATGAGCAATGACGCCTCTTTTAACGCGAGACATTCAACGATCCTCCTACAAATAAGGTAAAAACTGTTTAACAATCTTGGTATCGGACTCGGACAACAGAGTGGTACCGCGGGCTTGTCTTTTCATTTTCTGGGTTTTGCAGAAGAGGCAGTGTCTCTTTTTTGCAAAGTTTCTTTTCAACTTGCCGGTTCCGGTAACGCTGAAGCGTTTTTTCACGGAACTCTTGGTTTTCAACTTAGGCATTTTGCTTCCTTTCTAAAAATTTATTGTTTGGATGCTTTACAAGCATTCAGGCATGCCGTATCAGCTCTGAAATGCTCAAAACAAAAGCTTTATACACTCAAGATTCTCATTTTGCAAGGATTTTTTTCAACAATCCGCGCTTTAAGGCTCAATAATACAGTCCTTCGTGTTCGTCGCGCTGTTTGCGGATAAAATCGGCCAGTTCGGCATCGGAAAGAAAACCGTCTTCATCGGTGTCCGCAGCCTTAAACTGCTGTTCCGGCGACATATAGATTCCCTCTTTTTTGGCACGGCGCACGTTGCGGCGCTCGTCTCTGCCGTAATTGGCCGTTTTGCGCTTGAACTCGTCCGGCGAGAGTTTGCCGTCGCCGTCGCCGTCAAGTTCGTTCATCTGCCAGTTGGCAATTTTGTCCGAACGGGAAACGATTCCCTCCGGCGCGTTATATTTGGCTTCTGCGGTTCCGACCGCTGCCAGCAAAACAAACAAAGCCAAAAACTTTTTCATTTTCCGTTTCCTCCGGTATTTAATAAAAATTTTCGCCCGGTGCAAAAACCTGCGCCCGCAAATCAACCAGCTTGCCGTCCTGCAGCTTTACCTTGCGATCCATTTTGTCGGCCAGTTCGAAGTTATGCGTGGCAATCAGCGCCGACAATCCTGTTTCCTTGACAATCGACAGCAGTTCCAGAAAAACGCTTTCCGAAGTTTTCGGATCCAGGTTTCCGGTCGGCTCATCCGCCAGCAGCAGTTTCGGCGCATTGGCCAGAGCCCGGGCAATAGCCACCCGCTGCTGCTCGCCGCCGGAAAGCTCTGCCGGACGATGTTTCAAACGTTTGCCCAACCCCAGACGCTCCAACAACCAGCGTGACTTTTCCCGCGCCGTCCGGGCATTAATGCCGGCAATCAGCTGCGGCAGCATCACGTTTTCGGTCGCGTCAAAATCAGCCAGCAGATTATGATATTGATAAACAAAGCCGAGATAATCGCGGCGCAGCGCCGTCCGCATACCGTCGCCGAGCTTGCCGCATTTCATGTCGTCCAGCAGGATTTCGCCTTTGCTCGGCCGGTCCAGCAGCCCGGCAATTTGCAGCAGCGTCGACTTTCCCGAACCCGACGGACCGATCAGCGCCACGATTTCGCCCGGCATAACCTCCAGGTCAACGCCCTTCAGCACTTCCAGATTCTGACTTCCCTGCTTAAAGCTTTTGCTGATTTTTTTCAGACACAAAGTCGGTTTAACATTATTCATAACGCAAAGCCTCCACCGGATCAAACTTGGCCGCCCTGTACGCCGGATAAATCGTCGCCAGGAACGAAAGCAGCAGCGAAATTACCACCACGACCGCAACCTCAACATAATCTATCTCGGCCGGCAGCTGCGACAGAAAATAAATTTCGGCCGAAAACAGCTCCCGTCCCGAAATATTCTGCAAAAACTGCCGTATTGCCTCAATATTGTCGCAAAACAGCACGCCCAGCACCAGACCGATTGTCGTGCCGACCACACCGATAAACGCACCGTCCATAAAAAAGATGCGCATAATCATTCCCTTGGTCGCGCCCATCGTCCGCAGCACGGCAATATCGCGCCCCTTGTCCTTAACCAGCATAATCAACCCGGTAATAATATTAAACGCCGCCACCAGAATTATCAGCGTCAGGATAATAAACATCACGTTGCGTTCGACCGCAATCGCATTAAAGAAAGCCGAATTGGTCTGCTTCCAGTCATAGACATACGCTCCGGCTCCGACGCTTTCTTCAATCGCCTTGCGCACCTCCCGCAAATACGCGTCGTTGTCCAGCGTCACGTCAATATTGCTGACCGCTCCCTTCATGCCGAAATAGGTCTGCGCTGCCTCAAGCGGCATAAAAATAAAATTCGAGTCATATTCATACATGCCGACTTCAAAAGTGCCGATAATCCGGTAGGACTTCATCCGCGGCACGGTGCCGAAAGCCGTCACTTTTCCGTTCGGCGAAATCAGCGTAATTTCGTCGCCGGGAATCAAACCCATTTTCTGAGCCAGACGCGAACCGACAATCACGTTGTTGCCCTCAAAATCATCAATATTCACATGAAGCAGACCGTCTTTTAAAATATTCTTTTTCAAAAGGTCGTCTTTGCTGATGCCGCGCACCATCGCGCCCTCGGCGGTCGTTCCCGAAGAAACCAGCAGTTGGCGTTCAATCATCGGAATCACCGTCCGCACATGTTCAAACGTGCCGATTTCCCGAACCGCTTCCGGATAATTGTTAAAAGGCACACCTGCCACTGCCATGATGCCGATATGACCATTAATGCCCAAAATACGCGACAACAACTCATGACGGAAGCCGTTCATTACCGACATCACGATAATCAGCGTCGCCACGCCGAGCGCAATGCCGGTAAAAGCAAAACCGGTAATCACCGAAATAAACCCTTCCCGGCGCTTGGCTTTCAGATACCGTCTGGCCACCAGCCGTTCAAACTTCGAAAAGAACATCATAAATTCTCCTTGCTTTCCTTAAGTTATACGGACTAACGCCTAATTTTGCAACTGCCCAGACTTCGGTGTGCATAAACCGGATAATATTTTCCCCTGCGGTCTTTTACGACAAAAATAAATCCGTCTTCATTATATGTTGACTTCTTTTCGAAAATACGTTATTCTAAAATACAGATATGGGCTTCAATTTATGTTTTCGGGAGACGCGTCATGCGAAACTTTCTTTTTCTTTCGACAGCTTGGTTTTTCTTTCTGCCGATTTCTGTTTCTCCGGCTGCTCCCGA
>CALXTV010000035.1 GCA_944391505.1 uncultured Alphaproteobacteria bacterium
GACGGTTATATTGTCGGCGATGATGGTTATCTCCGCGACGCCAATGGTAATATTATCGGCCGTGTAATGCCGGACGGCACGGTTGTAGACATGAATGGCAACGTCATCGGCCGTATTAATGAAAACGGGGAATTTGTCGGCCTGGACGGTAAGGTAAAGGGAAAAGTCGCCAAGGACGGTTATATTGTCGGCGATGATGGTTATCTCCGCGACGCCAATGGTAATATTATCGGCCGTGTAATGCCGGACGGTACGGTTGTTGACATGAATGGCAACGTCATCGGCCGCATTAACGAAAACGGTGAGTTCGTTGGTCTTGACGGAAAAGTAAAGGGAGAAGTTATTGGCCGCCGTCCTGGCACAAGCTGGTACAGCAAACCGTTTCAAATCGGAGCGATGCCTAACATTGGTGTCGTTGATGAGGCGGAACTGAAAAAATACCGCAAATCGTTAGGCATTGCTTTGACCCCTGATGGCGAATATCTCGGCGATATCATGGAAGACGGTACGGTCATAGATAAAAAGGGAAATGTTGTCGGCAAAAAAATGCCGGACGGCCTGATTATTGACGATGACGGAACACTAATCGGCATAGAAGAGGTTGAAAAGCCTGATTCTTCAGGAATGTTTGTTCCTGCCGGCACGTTTGGCCCCGGCGGCGCATACGGAACCGGTATGGGTCCCGGCGGCAATCTTGGCCCCGGCGGCGGCTTTGGTCCTGGCGAAAGATACGACCCGCAACGAGCCGCCGCTTTGGCTGCAGCGCAAAATCAGCGGCGTCAGGCTATGTCAGTCGGTAGAATCAGCTCAAATATCAGACCGGAGGCTTTTGATGGATATCAGAAAAACTGGGATGAACAGGGAATTTCAAAAGCTGTTTCTTCCTGGCGTGTTAACCTGAGTGAAATGATTTTTGCCGATAAACCCATACCGGCAGTTATTGCCCGTTCTATTGACAGCAACAATCCGACGCCGGTAACGGCATTTGTTGAACGCAATGTTTATGCCGAAGAAGGTCGAAATGTGGTAATTCCGGCAGGCAGCCGCCTGATGGGAACTTTGGGTGGTTTGACGGCAGGCTCGGAAACCACGTCAGATTCGGCCAAAGTCCAGATTACCTGGGAACGTCTCATTCGTCCGGACGGCTCGCTCTTCGTCTTCCAGGGAATTACCGGCGATGCCCAGGGACGCGGTGGTGCTTTGGGATACCTTGATGAGCAGTTGTTCAAGAAATATACACTGCCGATTATGACCACGGCATTGACCAGTTATACATCATATCTGATGGCCACAGACGACGATTCGACTTCCGAAACGACGGAAACGTCGCGCCAACAGGCGGCCAACGATGCGCGGCAAAACTTTTTGCAGGATATGAACCGCGTTTTTGAACAGATTTTGGCGGACAAAACCAATATCAAACCGCTGACTTATGTTCCTGCCGGCACTAGAATTATTGTTTATCCGAACATAGATTTATGGCTGAGAACGCCGGAAAGAGATGAGACCGAAGTAGCCAAAAATCTTTCCAAACGCGACTTGCTTATTGACGATAACAAACTTGAGCAGGATCGTATCAATACGAAAAACCGCAGAAGAATGGGTATGACCGATGCAGACAGAGCGGCCGCCGCAAATTCGGTTGTTTATGAAGCCGAAGAAACCGATGCGGAGGCTGTTTCTGCGCCGCGTCTGATTGACGACAGCAAGGTTAGCAAGAAGAAAGCGGCCTCAAAGACAGGTTCCCCTGCCTTAATGCCGACGGTTCCTGCCGGCGGTTCGACGCCGCCTCCGCCACCGTCGTTTAGCAGCGGTGCGGCGTCCTCGCCGACTTCGTCCTCTTCATCTTCTTCCGCCGCAAAAACGGATAATAGTGTTCCGCAGTTGTTCTGATAGGAGAAAAATATGAGCTTTAAGGTTTTGGAATCAGTTTTACGTCCGCTGTCATATTGGTACAATCAGGACAATATTGAGGAAGTGGCCGTTAACCGTTCCGGACAAATATGGCTGCGTCTGCGTGGAAAAAGGGCTTATCCGTGGGTAATGTACAAGGATGAAAAGCTCAGTAAAGAATATCTGGTCGATTTGCTTTATATTGTGGCCAATACTTATGAACTTCCGTTTGACCCGGTTGAAGGTTCTCCGGTTGTCTATGCGACCATACCGGGCGAACACCGTTTTTCGGCGATTGCCGGCCGCAACGTCATGTATGACCAGGACGACCTCACGGGCGGTGTTGCTCTGACCATTCGTGTGCACAGTGAGGACGTTGCTTTCGGTTTGTCTGACTATGGTCTGAGCCAGGGACATGCCCTGCATAAAATAAATCCGCTGAAAGACATTAAAGACCCGGAAGATCCATACGAGCGTCTGTTGTTGAGTATCAAGCGTGGCGATCATATTTTGGTTTCTGGTGCAACTTCAACAGGTAAAACGACGTTTTTAAATAACCTGTTGAAAATATTGGATATTCACAAACGCATTGTTACCATTGAAGATACGCGCGAACTGCTTGTTCCGCACCCAAACCGTGTTCACCTGGTTTTGTCGCGTACCGAACAAACCAACGAAATGGACTATGCCAAAATTATTGACCTGGTTGTCCGTTTTACACCTGACGCCATCATCGGCGGTGAGATTTCCACCAGCAATGCCGGAGCTATTTGGGAATTGATGGGTTCAGGTCATGACAACTGCCTGGCCACAATTCACGCTGAAAGTTCAGAAGCAGCGTACAAGGCATTTACGGATCGTATTCTACACACTTATCCGACGATTGATCGAAATAAAACGATTGAAGAAATGCACCATAAGCTGCGCGTCGTCCAAATCAATCGCGACGGCAACCTCCGTGCCATTACCGAAGTTACATAACAGCCGGCAAAAGGTAAAAAAAAGTCCCTCTGATGAGGGACTTTTTTATTGCAGTGGCGGAATGTTCAACTGGGCAATGCTGCCGGGCCGTATTTTAACGTTTGAATAACGCATGTTTCCGGTTTCGATAACAAATCTCTGTCTGCCGGTCAGCTGCGACGCCAGATCATAAAAGTCTCTGGCGGTCAGTTCCTGCCGCTGCGGATTCATAATATACAAGACGCAGCCCTGAGTTCGTTCCGCAACGCCGCAGCGCGCGCGTCCTCTCGGTACTTCCGGGTTAATAACCACACCTTGCAAGCCGTCGCGGACGACCGTTTCCTGCGCAAAAAAGAATTTGGCAATGACAAAACCGAGAATAAACGCAAACAAGGCGCCGAAAAACAATGCTTTTTTCGTAAACATATTATCGACCATAAATTGCTCGGCCAGAGGTGTTTTCGGCGGTGTAATATCGCTTTCATCAATAAATTGCGGCTGAAAATCGTTGGAAACGTCTTGTGTGTTATTCAAAGCAGGCAGATTTTCGCCACCGTCTAAAATGGCGTCCAGATCAAAGTCGTCTGCCGGAGCGGGTTGTTGCTGGGGTTGCGGACGATAAGCTGGTTCTGCTTTCGGCGGCATAGCAGCCGGGGCACCCCCTGCATTGGGCGCATTAACAATTCTCTTGATGGGGCGTTTGACTTTTTTTAACCTTGGTCGATTGGGATCTGCCGGCATACCGCCCCCTGTCGGCGTCGGACGATTGTTATTGTTGTTGAAATCTTCTGCCATTCCTTAAATCCTCTAAATTAAATTATCTAAAATCGGTTTTGTCGTTTTTAACGTACGAATAATACGCGGAACCATAAAGACCACAGTCTCAGATTTTGGCGATTTTGCGCTAAAGATCTGATTGGGTATGCCGATAATCAGGAAGTTTTCGCCTAACCGGCTGCGAACGTCAAAATGCGTAATTTCTCCACCGGTTGCCTCCAGCGTAATGTCTGAAAAAATCCGGTTTCCTTTTTCAAGCGAAGCCTTGGCCAGAATAGATAAGTCGGCCTCTATGGAATCCCGACGGCCGCATTTGCCGACATCAAACCGTGAAAACCACAGATTCGGAACCACGAATTTTCCTTCGGCAACCGGCATAACCATGGCCTGCTGTCCCAAGAACTGTCGCAGCGTGCTGATGTTGAGTTCGTTGGTTGTTGTCAGAACCCGGCCGATAACGCCGGTCTTTGCTGTTGTTACCGTGCCGAAATAAAAAGCGTTAAGCAGTTCTTTCCATTCGACGTCTTTGTTTTTGTCATACGGATAAATTCGGAAAACACTGACGTCATAGGCAATAAGGGTCGGATTGCTTTCAAAATATTTGATTAAATCCATAATTTTGTTTTTCAGCTCAAAATCGGCGTCAAACGTTACCGAATAATCTGCCCAGTCGGTTGTCATGTCCGTAATTCCGGAGCCGCGCAGAACGTCAAGCAATCCGAGCAAAATCGGACGGGATTTCGGAACATAAAGCGTAAAATTGCCTTTCCGGCTGATACGCATGGTCTTTTCCGGAGCTTTATATGAATAATAAATTTCGCCGGCATCTGTAATCATATTAACAACTTCCGAAAATTCGCCGCGCAGATTTTCCGCCGAAATGCTTGCATAAGGAGCGTCTTTGGCAACCAATTTAATGCCTGCCTCTTTGGTCAGCTTGTAAAGAGCTTTTTCCGCAGGCATCTTTTCAAAGGAAAAACCTGTAACCTCAAAACGTGGCAACGGATCGTTAACGCCGTTTTTTTCCAACCGGAAAGCCGACATATTATACGGCAGGGTCAGAATCATTTGCTGTGTATCCCAGTTGACGCTGCAGCGCAACGGAGATTCCAGATCAAGCTCATTGGCGCCTTTAGGCGTACGAATCATCTTTGGGTTTTGCGGATAAACCACATCGGCATTCAGCCGTTCGTTAAGCGGTGGAAGCGGCAAAGGTTTTTCGGGTTTGCTGCAGGCCGACAACACGGAGAATAACGCCGCTATGCAAAAGAATTTAAACACGCTGTGAAACAAAAAACGTCTCATTTCCGGCTACTTAACCTCATTTTTGGCCGGCACTGCCTGTTGGGCATCGGGACTGACCGGCTTCTTGATTTTAATAATTTTCTTAACTTCATGCTGCATGGCCGGCCGGGGCTGAGACACAGCCTGCTGCGGCTGCTGAACAGGTGCGTCCTGTTGTGTCGGTGCGGGACGGGGAGCCGGCGATATCGACTGTTCTTGCGTTTCCGTACCGGTTATGTTGTTTTGTGCCATCAGTTTTTCCATCAGTTGGTCCATATTCATACCGGCACCGACCGTCGGATCGACCGTCTTATCAAATTCACCCAGAACTTCTTTCATCTTCTCAACTTCGTGAGCATCTTCCTTAATCATGTCCGGCGAAGAATTATTTTGCAGTTCCTGCTGATATTCGGCCAGGTTTTTCTTAAAAGTTTCCATGCCGCCGGCTATTTTCTTTTCCACATAAGGATACAATTCCTTATGTTCCAGAATATAATCGCCGGTTTCGCTGATTTCTTCCAGAACGTCCAGAATATATCCGTAATATTTGTATTCTTCCATGGCAATATTGCCCATACGGATACACCGCGCCGCAATCCGGGAAATTGTTCGGTCGTAATAGTCTTTAAGCAAAATATAATTGTCCAGATACCAGAGGCTCTCCTTACTGGCACCTGCAGGCGGTATGTTTTGTTCCATGTCCAGCTCCTCACATCTTAATCTAGTTTAGCTGAGCTTGTTTGTAAATTATTTTCTATGAGCTTTACCCAACTATATCATCTTTGGGAATATAGGGCTCTTTATTCTCTTTTTCATCACTGATGTCGGCAATGCCCAGATTAAAGTCATTAACCGGCATCGGCGAAGCGTTGGCCGCTTCTTTATACAAATCGTCGCGAAAGACCAGGTCGCCGCCGTTAAGCGGGTTGTCCGCCTCTGTATCATTATCGGGAGCATAAGGATCTTCTGCGATATTTTCGGCCGCTGCGATTGTCGGCTCTTCCGTTTTTTCGTCTTCGGGGACTTCTTCGTATTCCCATTCCCAGTCGCCGTCTTCTTCAGCATTTGCTTCCGACGCCGTGGATTGCTCGGGTACGATTCCCTCCGTTTCGTCTTCGGGGACTTCTTCATATTCCCATTCCCAGTCGCCGTCTTCTTCAGCATTTGCTTTCGTCGCCGCAGACTGCTCGGGTACGGTCTCCTCCGTTTCATCTTCGGGAACCTCTTCATATTCCCATTCCCAGTCACTACCATCTTCAGCCTCGGTTTCTTCCGTTACGGGTGCTGAATTGTCTTCGGTTGTGACCTCATTGGCCGACGTTTCGTCTTCGGGGACTTCTTCCCAGCTCCATTCGCCGTCCTCGGCCTCTTCCGTTACGGGTGCTGAATTGTCTTCGGTTGTGACCTCATTGGCCGGCGTTTCGTCTTCGGGGACTTCTTCCCAGCTCCATTCGCCGTC
>CALXTV010000036.1 GCA_944391505.1 uncultured Alphaproteobacteria bacterium
CCGCCTTACCGCCAAGACATCATTGGTTTTGCAGACAAAAATGACATTTAAGGTCATTTTTGCTTAGCAACTCTCTCCGCCAAATTTAAAGCCCGTTGGAATGACGGGCTTTTTTTATAGGCGGAGAACCGCTCAAACGTCGCGGAGCTTGTTTTCGCGGGGCAGAGCTTTCAATTCGTCTAGGGCTTGTTCGCCGGCTGTCGCCGCCTTACCGCCAAGACATCATTGGTTTTGCAGACAAAAATGACATTTAAGGTCATTTTTGCTTAGCAACTCTCTCTGCCAGTTGTAAGAAGCCCGTTGAGATGACGGGCTTTTTTTTATCTTTAGTTACTGTGAAAACATGGATTTCCCGGTCAAAATTGATAACAACTAAAAGAAGAAAGTGGAGAAATGTATTTTTGACAAAAAATATAACACGGTGAAAATACTTTAATTTTTATCAAATTAATGATATACTGTGTTCAAATGTATTAATTTAAGGAAGTTACGATTATGGCTGAGGAGTGGAGAGAAGAACTGGCAAAGCTGGCAGAGAGCGCAGGCGTGCAGTTTGATGTGGATTCCGGTTTTGGAACCTTAGGTGATATAGCTAAGGCGCAGCCGGAGTTGGCAGATAAAGTTTTGCAGGTGGTTGAAAAGGCGGTGCAGAACGATAGGAATGACGAAGATTCCTTAAGTGCGGCATATAAGCTTATACACAATATAACGAATGAGCATCCGGAGCTGACGGGTGATGCTGTTAAAATAGTATTCAACTTATTGCCGAAATCTATGAAAGATGAACAGGTGTCAGGCAAATACAATTATATGAATGAGCTGTTGACAGAAAAAGTCTCAAACTATGATGAAGAAGTACTTGATCCCAGAAAATATGCCGCTTATTTTTCCGATGAGGAAGAAGATGAGACTGAAGACGAATTGGCAGCGGCGAGACAAGAAAAGGAGAATGTGATACGGGGATATGAAGAGACAAAACGGAAATGGGGAGAAGAACGGAAGTCTTCCGAACAGAAAAGGTTGGAAAGTGTCAGTGCCGATTTGGCAAGAGATGTTTTTAAGCTGTTTTATGTGGATAAGTTTGATGCAATATGCGATGAAGAGACTCCCCGTTTAGAGCTGATGAATAAGCTGGTGCAGGTTCCCGGTGCAGTGCCGAAAATGGCGGAGACTTTTATTAAGGAGGGAAATTCTGAGAATCCGGGTGCACTGGCAATTTTAATGCAGTTTCAAAAAAAGGCGCGGTCAGATATTTTTGTCAATCTGCCGCCGAAATGGAACACCGTATCTAAGGCGCTGACGAATTTGCGTTTTTCAACGGAAAAGGAAATTGATTTTGTCCATAGCTGGAGTGTGAAAAAAATAAGCGAATACAGTTTTTCGGCGCAGCAACGGACGATGAACGTACTGGTTTCCGAGCTCGGCAAGGAGAACAATCTACCGCCCGAAGAACTGAAAAGATTCCGCAAAAGCAAAAATGCAGAGGTGGAGGAAATGTTTGCCAACAACAGTGACTGGCTGGTGCCGGCGAGCTTTAAGGCGGCGGATGTGTTCGGCTGCTGGTTTCCGAATTATCTGAAAAAGGCGCAGAAGGCGGGGCTTTCCACGCACGATGCAGTCTATTGGCTGCCGGAAGACATGGGCAAAGCCAAAAATGAGAGTTTCAGTCAGTTTATCCGCAATAATATTTTATATTCCACGAACGACGGCAAGGAACACGCCCGTCCGCTTGATCAACTCAGCGTTATTGCCCGCAATTGGGAAGCGTTGACGCCGGAGCAGGAAAAAATGCGTTATAGAGACGTGCTGGCGGTCTGCCTATCTAAAAAATATGACAATCATAAATATGATAATTTTGCCGTAGAGGCTGCGAAATTCGGTTATTGTGAAGAAGATTACTACAATATGGAACAAATTTATCAGGCGGGGCTTAACGTGCCGGAGCCGTTTGACAGCGGTAAGCGTTTTGAGTTTACTTCTGAGGGCGGAACGGCATATGTGGGGCGTTTTTTGCCACGTGATGATCCGCGGGTTGGCTTTTTTGGCAACTATACCGACTGCTGCCAGCATTATGGTGGGGTGGGTGACACCTGTGCGGTTTCTTCGGTCAAAGACCCGTATTCGCAGTTGTTTGTGATAGAAAATAACGAGGGGCGGATTATTGCCGGGTCGTGGGTGTGGGAAAACACTGACGGTAAATATCGCGATGTTTGTTTTGATAATATTGAGGCCATCGGCGAATATGCCAACCACCCGGTGATCAACAAAATTTATGAAAAGGTGGGCGATTATCTGGTTAAAGAGGCGGAATGCCGCTATGTTACTATCGGGCGGGGGTATCAAGACGCTGATACCAGCGCCTATCAGCCGGCAGAAAAGCCGATACCGCGGCCGAAACAATATGATAACGGATACAGTGATGCGCTTTTGCAGGTGGTGCTTAAGCATAATCCAGAGGCTAAGCCGCTGGACAAAAGCAAAGAGAGCCAGCGCTTTATCCGCGATGTGTGTTTTTTGGACGAGACAGCAATGGACAAAATTTCCGCGAGCTGTTTTCCGGAGAGTGACGGACGGCTGCAACAGCCGGAAAACCTAGCGGGCAAAGTGCTGGTGGATAAGAACAAAGGTGTGGTCGGCTATTGTCTGTGGGACGAGCAGGAAAAATCGGTCTATGATATGGCGGTGCTGCCAGAATATCGTAAAGACAAAAATGCATCGTCGGCTAAGCTGTTTTTGGAAGCGCAGAAGGAAATTCGCAAAATTGGCGGTGAATGGACGGCAGAGCTACGTGACAAGACGACCTACCGTTATATGAAGACAATGCAACTGCGTGGGATGGTCAAGATGGACACGCTCAATGTTGATCACGAAATGAGCGATGGCAGCAAGGTTTTCAGCGTTCGTTTTACGCCGCTGAAGCCTAATCGGAGCAAGAGCCGGGAAAATGAAAACGTTGCCGAAGAGCAGTGCACGGTAAAGGAAGCACCGAGACACGAAGAGGCGTCTGGACGGTATGACAGGGCTGCATCGCAACTGCAGTCGGCTGCCGTTGCGGCAAGGGGGCAGCATATTCGGTAAAAAAAAAGGTTTTCTGGGGCCGATATGAAAAAGCGATTCAGGTATTGGAGTGGAATTTTTATGGTTTGAACGTAACATTATCTGTGTAGGCCGATGTAATTATTGCTCCGACCTATAAGACCTCCGTTACAAACGACTTTTTCGTTTATAAAGAGTTGAATGCGAAGGTTGAAGGATATAAAGGAACGGTTACCGGTTTTACTCAGGTGAAGTAAAACCTTTTAAGCAGTAAAAATTTTTTTCATATAAAAGGCAGTGCAGAAATGCACTGCCTCTCCTTATAGGCGGAGAACCGCTCAAACGTCGCGGAGCTTGTTTTCGCGGGGCAGAGCTTCTTTATAAGAGTTGTTTTTTTGCTGTTTTAGGTATTTGTAAAAGGTTGAATAGTCAACGTTCAACATTTTGGCAATTCTGGTCTTTTTTATGTTTTGCGATAATAATTTCCGGATGAGTTCTTCTTTGCCGGAAAGTTTGGTAGACTTGTTTTTGCTGCCTTTTTTTCTGCCGATGTGTTTTCCTGCTGCCCGTAATTTGTCAAGGCTGTTTTTGGTTCTTTGCGAAATCAGGTTTCTTTCTATTTCGGCCGAAAGTCCGAAAGCAAAAGCCAGAACTTTGCTTTGTATATCCGAACCGAGCCGGTAATTGTCTTTTATGGTCCAGACCTTACAGCCTATGTTCATGCAGTCATGCAGAATACTCATTACCTGCAGTAGGTTTCTGCCCAGGCGCGAAAGTTCCGAGGCGATGACGATATCATCATGTTTCAGGCTTTTAAGCAGCTTGCCGAGTTTTCTTTCTTTGAGGTCTTTTCGGGAAGATATGGTTTCTTCAATCCATTTATCGATGCGGATATTATTTTCCGCGGCGAAATTTTCTATTTCAAAATGTTGATTTTCATTATTTTGTTTTTCCGTACTTGTACGAATGTAAGCGTAAATCATTGCTAATCCTTTAAAGTGAAAAATCTTAAAGGATTATATTCTAGACTTTAGCCAATAGATTGAAAATAAAGGAACATTTAAATACAATCTACATCTAATAAAATAAAAGTCAATTTATTTTACAAATTTTTGTTCATTTTTCTGAAGTTATGCTTTTTTTTTGCGTAAGACGAAAGAAATTGGATTCTAAGGTTCGGTTTTTGGCAATGTTTTTTTTCAAAATCGTGCATTTAGGAACTGTTTTAACTTTTATAAAAGGAAAAGTCTT